>NZ_FNSK01000001.1:2211250-2820000 GCF_900105075.1 Rhodobacter sp. 24-YEA-8 | reverse complement strand
GGGGTGAAAGGCTAATCAAACCTGGAGATAGCTGGTTCTCCGCGAAAGCTATTTAGGTAGCGCCTCGGACGAATACCATCGGGGGTAGAGCACTGGATGGGCAATGGGGTCCCACAGACTTACTGAGCCTAACCAAACTCCGAATACCGATGAGTAATATCCGGGAGACACACGGCGGGTGCTAACGTCCGTCGTGAAGAGGGAAACAACCCTGACCTGCAGCTAAGGCCCCTAATTCATGGCTAAGTGGGAAAGCATGTGAGACGGCCAAAACAACCAGGAGGTTGGCTTAGAAGCAGCCATCCTTTAAAGATAGCGTAACAGCTCACTGGTCTAGATAAGCTGTCTTGCGGCGAAGATGTATCGGGGCTCAAGCCATGAGCCGAAGCTCGGGATGCACAGCGATGTGCGTGGTAGCGGAGCGTTCTGTGATATAGAACGCTGTCTCTTGTTGATCCTTATGGGACCAACGCAGAGACACTGTTCTTTCTGTGAAGCCGGGCTGTAAGGCATCCGGTGGAGAGATCAGAAGTGAGAATGTTGACATGAGTAGCGACAAAGAGGGTGAGAGACCCTCTCGCCGAAAGTCCAAGGGTTCCTGCTTAAAGCTAATCTGAGCAGGGTAAGCCGGCCCCTAAGGCGAGGCCGAAAGGCGTAGTCGATGGGAACACGGTTAATATTCCGTGGCCAGGAGGATGTGACGGATCTCGAAGATTGTCTTCCCTTATCGGATTGGGAAGGCCGTTCAGAGGTTCCTGGAAATAGCCCTCCATCAGACCGTACCCTAAACCGACACAGGTGGACAGGTAGAGTATACCAAGGCGCTTGAGAGAACCACGTTTAAGGAACTCGGCAAAATGCTCCCGTAAGTTCGCGAGAAGGGAGCCCCGTCTGTACGCAAGTATGGGCGGGGGGCACAATCCAGGGGGTGGCGACTGTTTACTTAAAACACAGGGCTCTGCGAAGTCGTAAGACGACGTATAGGGTCTGACGCCTGCCCGGTGCCGGAAGGTTAAAAGGAGGGGTGCAAGCTCTGAATTGAAGCCCCGGTAAACGGCGGCCGTAACTATAACGGTCCTAAGGTAGCGAAATTCCTTGTCGGGTAAGTTCCGACCTGCACGAATGGCGTAACGATCTCCCCGCTGTCTCAAACGTGGACTCAGCGAAATTGAACTGTGTGTCAAGATGCACACTACCCGCGGTTAGACGGAAAGACCCCATGAACCTTTACTCTAGCTTTGCATTGGCATCAGGAATGTGATGTGCAGGATAGGTGGTAGGCATTGAAACTTGGACGCCAGTCTGAGTGGAGCCATCCTTGAGATACCACCCTTCGCCTTCTTGATGTCTAACCGCGGCCCGTTATCCGGGTCCGGGACCCTGCATGGTGGGGAGTTTGACTGGGGCGGTCGCCTCCCAAATCGTAACGGAGGCGCGCGAAGGTTGGCTCAGACCGGTCGGAAATCGGTCGTTGAGTGCAATGGCAGAAGCCAGCCTGACTGCGAGACTGACAAGTCGAGCAGAGACGAAAGTCGGCCATAGTGATCCGGTGGTCCCAAGTGGGAGGGCCATCGCTCAACGGATAAAAGGTACTCTGGGGATAACAGGCTGATGATGCCCAAGAGTCCATATCGACGGCATCGTTTGGCACCTCGATGTCGGCTCATCTCATCCTGGGGCCGGAGCAGGTCCCAAGGGTACGGCTGTTCGCCGTTTAAAGAGGTACGTGAGCTGGGTTTAGAACGTCGTGAGACAGTTCGGTCCCTATCTGCCGTGGGTGCAGGAGGCTTGAGAAGAGTTGACCCTAGTACGAGAGGACCGGGTTGAACGAACCACTGGTGGACCTGTTATCGTGCCAACGGTAGTGCAGGGTAGCTATGTTCGGACAGGATAAACGCTGAAGGCATCTAAGCGTGAAGCCCCCTTCAAAACTAGGCCTCCCTTGAGGGCCGTGGTAGACCACCACGTCGATAGGCCAGAGGTGTAAGTGCGGTAACGCATTCAGCTGACTGGTACTAATTGCCCGATTGGCTTGATTTGATCCGGTAAAAGCAAGGCAAAAACCTTAGCTCACCGACAGACAGCCATATACAAGCACCAAAAGTCGCACAGACCTGAACAATACATCGATGTTCGCCAGTCAATACTGGCAAGTCTCTGTTCCGGTTTGGTGGTCATAGTGGTGGCTAAACACCCGATCCCATCCCGAACTCGGCCGTTAAGGGCCTCTACGCCAATGGTACTGCGTCTCAAGACGTGGGAGAGTAGGTAACCGCCAAACCTGATCAGAGACTTCTCTCTCCAATACGATGAAAATAAACCCCTCCAAATAACCCGGATGGGGCGCCAAAAAGGCAACAGACGCGGGGTGGAGCAGCCAGGTAGCTCGTCAGGCTCATAACCTGAAGGTCACAGGTTCAAATCCTGTCCCCGCAACCAAAAATAATGATAGATATCAGTGGTTTGCAAATTGGCGTCCGCTGAATGGGAACTGTTTGACACCCCACGCCCCGCTTTCCGCGGGGCCTTTTGAATTTGAGCTGCCGCGTCCACAACCTCATGCGCAGGCCAGCCGCAACAGGCTCGCCAAGGCGCCGTGAAGATGGATCGCAAGCCTTAGTTCAGGAGGAACGCCTTTGGCGCCGCAGCGAACTTCGATACCTTAATCGGCTTCAGCTCTACTCCCTGCCAGGAAAATCCAGCTTCAAACAATTAAGTTCTCAGGGGCCAGAACATAACCGATGGCCTCAGAACGGCGCGAGATCACAGTTTCCGCAGGTAGGATGCGGAGACGTAGCCCTTCAGCGCGCGGGCTTGCTTGAGTGAGACCTTGCACCAGCGTGTGCTGCCGCTCTGCTCGCAGCTGTGAACCCTGACCAGTGTGCCATTCGGCAAGCCGAGGATGATGTTGTAGCCAATCCCAGGTCCGGTGCGCATTTTCAGCATATCTTCGGCTTCAACCCCGACAACCTCATACTCTCCGGCAACACCGGCCTGCACCGGTGACATGAGGGTGATCGGGAAAAGCACAGCGGCCGCAATCAGTGAGATAGTATTGCGCATCTGATTCTCCTGCGCTGGTGTTGACCCGCTTGTGGCGGCGGGACCTGCCCCGACAGGCCCCAAAGGCATCACCCCAGAAGCAGCGCGTCCTGAGCCACGGTGATGATAGCGGTATCGCCCTTATAGCGGATCCCGAATCTTCGTTTCGGATAGGGCGCGATCTGGGAGAGCCTCTCGGCCGTTGCCGAGACGCCAAGCGCCAGAAGCACCTCGATCACCTCAAGCTGAAACTCGGGCGTGGCAGTCAGAAAGCGCACGCGCGCCTGCTTAACGCCCCGCAGCTGAATGCTGAGGTAACGGATGTCATCATCGTCCAGCCGGATAAAGCTCTGCTCGTCCTGAGGCACTATACTGCTCGCCTTCTTGTTGAGCGGCACGGGTATCATGATCGACACGCGAGCGCCATGCCGGGGTTGCCGCTATCGGCGGCGATCAGCACCCCGCGTTCTTCCAGGCCTTCTGGCCCGCCACCCGTCCGGCGGGGGAAATCGCGCCGCCCCGGGGATATGTCAGGATATGATCGACTTGCCTTTCGGGCGAGATCCCGCATGGTGGCACCTGTGCTGGCGGCCTGTCCGTTGACATCTGAATTCTCGCGGGGCGAGTGGGTCTCGTGTCAGCGCGGAGGATCAGGCCATCGAACTGCAACTTGTCCGAACCTTTATGGAAACGGCGGAAACCGGATCTTTCGCCGCCGCCTCGGAGCGTCTTTTTGTCACGCAATCGGCGGTCAGTCTGCGGATCCAGCGGCTCGAAGAGCAGTTGGGCCGCCCGCTTTTCTCCCGGTCCAAAGACGGCGTGGCGCTGACGGCGGCCGGTCGTGAGTTTCGGGGGTTTGCCATCGCAATCCTGCGCAACTGGGAACAGGCCCGGCTGCGGGTCTCGGCCTCTGGTGAAGAAGGACTGCGTCTGGTGATTGGCTCGGAACCCTCGCTCTGGCCGCGCCTCGGATTTGGCTGGCTGGATCTGCTGCGCGCCCGCCTGCCCGAAATTGCTTTGCGGGCAGAGATGGCGCGGGCAGAGACGCTGACTCAGAACCTGTTGCAGGGGGGGATTGATGTCGCCCTGTCCTATTCGGTCGCAAACCGGCCCGGGATCCATGCCGAGCAACTGCTTGAGGACCAGCTGGTGCTGGTCTCTTCGCGCCAGGGGCTGACGGTTGCGGATCTGGACGAAGACTATGCGCTGGTGGATTGGGGGCCCGAGTTCATGCGCTTTCACGAAGAGGCGCTTCCGTCGCTGCATGGCACACGTCTGCAACTGGCCTTCGGCTCGCTGGCCGCCCTCTTTATCCAGACACGGCCCTTTGCGGCCTATCTTCCCGCCCGGCATGCCAAGCGTTTTCTTGACCTCGCGCAGCTGCATGTGGTGGCAAATGCGCCGGTCTTCCAGCTTCCGGTCTGGTCGTTGTGGCGCGATGACCTCGGCGAGAAGCTGCTCGCTGTTGCAAAGGAAACACTGCTGGAATCCGCCAGCCGGGCGTCAGACACCAATGCCGAAGTGCTCGCGCTGCGCCAGATGTGAACAGTGTTCATTGTATCTGACTGAGATAAAAGGACAAAAAATCGCTCTTACCCCCCGGGCATCGCCGTTTCGTCAGAAAGGATCTGGTTCCACGAGTAATTCTCGGGGATGGCTCAAGTTTCCTGAATGTTCCGATTCCCGGCAAAACAGCCAATTCCTTCTTACCAACCGCCCCTGACCTGGGACGGACGTAACCCGTGAAAGGAATTGCCATGAAATCGCTCTATCTGACTTCAGCCATCCTGGCGCTCGGACTGACGGCGCCTGCCTTCGCTCAGACTGACATCGTCGGAATTTCATCGCTTGATGACCAGATCGAGGATGTTGAGCGCGATGTTGCCCGCGACATGGCCCGCGCCGAGGATAATGCCCGTTTCGGCAGCCCGGATTTCCGTCAGGGCTTTTCGGGCTCGGCCTCGATCGGCTACTCCGGCAAGACCGGTAACAATGAATCGCAGGACCTGACCGTCGGTCTGCGTCTTCGCCACGGCGCCGGTGCCTTCAGCCAGACCATCGGCGCGGTGATCGACTATTCCGAGGCCGACAACAAATCGACCAAGCGTGATGTCTTCGGTATCTATGACGCGACCTATTCCTTCGATGACCGTTTCTACGGCTTCGTGCTGGGTCGGGTTGTGTCGGACGGTCTCGCCGACCGCCTGACGGATGAACAGCGCGCAGACGCGATCAGCGATACCGAACAGCTGCGTGGCCAGACCCAACGGGACGCTTTCCTTGGCGTGGGTCCTGGTTACCGGATCATCAACGAAACCGACATGGCCTGGCGCGTTCAGGCTGGTATCGGTGTCAGCTATCTGAAGAATGGTCTGGGGGAGTCGACCACCGAGACCGGCTACATCGCGTCGTCGCGCTTCTACTACAAGATCAACGACAACGTGTTCTTCACCAATGACACCGACGTGCTGAATTCGGACACCGCACTGCGGGCGAACAACGATCTCGGCATCAACTTCAAGGTAACTGACGCGATCTCGACCCGGGTCAGCTACCTGACCGAATACAATGACAGCCGCGCAATCCGCACGGATAACAAACTCGGCCTGTCGCTGGTCTTCGGTTTCTGAGCCCTTTGACGGGAATGGGAGGGGCGATCCCCTCCCGGGCGGCGGCCTGTAACAAGGCCGCCGCTGCCTTATTTACACGGCGGTATCGCTGTCGCGCATCTGTGCCCGGGCTCGCGTAGACTCGCCGCCAAGGGGACATGAGCGCCGGGCCTCGCAGTGGGAGCGCGGGCATCCTGTCTGTGCGTCGCACGTCAGGGCGGCGCGGCCCGGCTGCAGCAATGCGTGGGTGTTGCTCCACCGACAGGCTGTTTCCATACACCTCCGCCCTTGGCCCCGGGGATCGCAAAACTCATCATATGACTGATGGCTTTGGGTTCCTGGCGCTTCTGCTGTCCAGGCAGGGTGGAGTTTTGTCGGGGCAGACCGCGAATCGTCGCCTGATACCCTCGTAAACGGACCGAACCGCGCGAAGGAGGCGCCGTCAGTCCACGTTCCGGCGAGACGATGGGCTCACCCCCACCTGCTGGTCGGGTCCTGGTCGGATTGGCCGGATCGAGGCTTCGTGGCGATTGCGGCCATCCTGATGGGGAGTATTCAGGCAAGGACGGGGCATCTTTCCGCAATCAGTGACGCCCGCCAGTCCTGCCCGGGGCGGCACAGGGATAGCTCAGGCAATCAGCATGGCGCGGGAGCCACCGGTTTCCCCCGTGGCGGCGGGTTCTGACTGGCGGAATGTGACAAGCGTTGCGCCATGCGGCATTGGTGCGACGCGGCAGGAAAAGGCGCGGCCGTCAGTCATGCGCAGATCGCCGTCCCAGGGCTCGCGGGTGCCGAACAGGCCGATGAACTCTTCAAGATCATTCCACAAGAGTGTCGGGGCGGTTTTTTCGCGCCAGAAATGGATTGCCTTGCCGCCGCTGCTGTTATCCGGACCGTCCAGCGGGCTTTGCCCCCAGAGGCGGGCCGCAGCCAAATTGGCCATTGCGACAGAGCCATCCTGGGCGAAGACCACGACCGCATCCGGCAACCCGTCGATCACCGCCTGGCCGAGTTCCAGATCTGCACGGTAGCGGCGGGTGCGGGTCATTTCGGTCGAGATATCTTCCAGCATGAAGGCCAGCGCGCCATTGGGATGCGGGCGCCCGGTGACCCGCCAGGTGCGGCCCGATGGCAGGGCCCAGGTTTCCTCGAACAGACCTTCAGCGGCGGCTTTCTCCATCTCGGCCATCTGGCGCCGCCAGGAACGGTAATCCTTCGGCTCCGGCAGCATCGAGCGTTCGCGCAATGCGTCGAGCAGCGCCGGCAGGCTGGGGCGCGCGATCAGGAATTCCACCGGTAGGCCGGTCAGATCCAGCATCGCGGGGTTGAACATCTGCAAAACCCGCGATTTGTCGAAAATCGCGAGGCCAATCGGCAGCTGCGCGAAGGTCTTGGCGAGGGTCTGAGTAAAGTCACGCAGGCTGTTTTCCGCCGCGACCAGCCCGTCGGCAGGCAGGGCATAGCACAGACGCCCCGCATTGCTGCCCCGCCCGGGCAGGGGGCGTGACAGGACATCATACCACCGGACCGTTTCGCCCAGCGTCAGCGAGGCCCGGGTCGCGTCGGGCAAGCCCCGTGACTTCGTGGCAAGGGTGCTGGCTTTGGCAGATACGGCTTCAGGGTCATCCGGTTTGCGCGGAAAGATCGCGGGGAGCGGCCAGGCGAGTTCTTTGCCGGGTTCCAGCCGTTCGGCCGCCGCTGCAAGATAGGGGCCATTGGCCCAGATCACCTCGCCATCCGCCGTTTCGCGCCAGATCGGCAGCGGCGCGCGCGAAAGCGTGTCATGCAGTCCGGCCAGCTCATCGCGCAGCGCAAGTTCCGCCAGGCCATCAGAACCCGGTCGGGCGGCCTCGCCCTCGCCATCGACAAGGGTCAGCCGTGTCAGACCGCCCAGATATTCGGCGCGCAGCACCAGCGGCGGGCTGACATCCTCGCGCGAGCAGAGCACGAAACGCCCCTCACGCTGCAATCCTTCCAGCCGCGTCCAGAGCCCGGGGAACATCGGCTCCAGCCGTGAGAGCGCCCGGAACCAGGGGCCGCCGGATTCGATCCCGGTCGCCATCAGGGCGCGGGCCGGCGGGGTGGCATCGACCAGCGCCTCACCATCAAAAATGAACACGGTTTCAGGCAGGACAGATGCAAAGACCGAGGCTGCGGCCGGGCTGCGCGACTGCACTGCCGCCATCACGAGAAGGCAGGCGAGTGCGATCAGGGCTGCAGTGATCACCAGCCCGCTTGCGAATATCCAGTCCGCTTCCATACCCGGCATGCAATCAGCCCACAGCTTCACGTTCCGGTGAAGAGGTTAATTTGCGATGCGTTAATTGCGGGTTAATGCTGAATCGTGCCGCCGTCAGATTTCGATCTGCGCATTGGCGGCGCCTGGCGCGATGTCTGAAGCGAGAAGATCGGCCTTGCGCCAGCGGACCCCGACCAGCGCGCCTGACCGTTCCTGGCGGTCGGCATCGGGCAGGAAAGGATCATGGGCATTTGCGAAGGTCAGGCTTGCGCCGGTGCGCTCCAGCAGCGTTTTGGCGATGAACAGGCCAAGACCCATCCCCTCATATTCCGGGCGCCGGCTCAGATCCTGCTCGTTACGGCGCGAACGCACAAAGGGATCGCCGATCCGGTTGATCACATTGGGGGGATAGCCCGGACCGTCATCGACGATGCGCAATGTGATATGGTCGCCGCTCCAGTCATACTGGATCCAGACATGACCTGCCGCGAAATCAACCGCATTCTGGATCAGGTTGCGCAACCCGTGGATGGTTTCCGGGCTGCGGCGCACCATGGGTTCCCGCAGGGCGCCGCTGGCGGGGCCGGGTTCGAATACCAGCTCTTTGCCGCGGTTGATATGCGGCTCTGCGGCCTCGCGCAGCAGGGTCGAAAGGGGCGCCTGACGCAGCTGGAGATCATCTTTGCCGGCCCGCCCCATGCCATGCAGGATGTCGCGGCAGCGGTCGGCCTGTTCGCGGATCAGCTTTGCATCCGCCAGCAGCTCGGGCTGGCCCGAGAGTTCATCCATCATCTCGGCTGAGACCAGTTTGATCGTCGCCAGCGGCGTCCCGAGCTCATGTGCCGCCGCTGCGACCACGCCGCCAAGATCGGTCAGCTTCTGTTCGCGCGCGAGCGCCATCTGGGTGGCCAACAGCGCATCTGAGAGCGCCCGGCTTTCGCGTGCGACGCGGCGGGCATAGACGCCGAGAAAGACGATGCCGACCACAATGGCCGCCCAGAAACCAAAGGTGAAAAGCCGCGGGATGGTCAGCGTGATGCCACCGGCAAGCGTGATCGGCATATTCACCACCGCGAGGCCCGAGACCATCGCAATCGAGGCGGTGCCGAGGATCAGCGTCGGGCCGATCCCGAGAACCGAGGCCGAAATGGTGACAGGTGCTATGAACAAAAGGGCGAAAGGATTGGTCAGCCCGCCGGTGACAAAGACCAGAAACCCCAGCTGGCAGAGGTCAAACAGCAGTGACAGGAGCGCGCCGGTTTCGCTCAGCCTTCGGTTGCCTGGGAAGATGAAGGTCACGATCAGATTGACGATGACCGAGGCCCCGATGGCGAGCAGGCAAAGCCCCAGCGGCAGCGCGATCCCGAACCACAGATCGGCAAGCGAGATGGCCGCAAGCTGGCCGCAGATCGCCAGCCAGCGGATGAGGATCAGCGTCCTGAGCCAGACGCGGTCTGCCGCACCTGTTCCGGCGACAAAGCCAAAGCCCGCGATTTGTCGCATTGTGAATGCGCCTTTACTCGTATCGTTATGCCTTGTTACGGCCCGCGCTTCAGGGGATCAATGGGGCAACTGGATAGCGCAGGAGGCTCCGGGCGGGGCCCTCCTGGTGACAAAAGCGGAGAAGGCGATGAACAGGATTTACGCAATCGGAGCGGCGGGGCTGCTGGCCGCCCTGATAGGGGGGACGGCGGGCTATCTGTTCTTTGCCGGCCAAAGCAACGCCGATCCGCTGGCGCAATGCCGCGAAGGGAATGTCGGCGGCGCAGATATTGGCGGGCCGTTTACGCTTCTCGACAAAACCGGCACTGAGGTGACCGATAAAGAGGTGATCACCCGGCCGACACTGGTTTATTTCGGCTATACATTCTGCCCCGATGTCTGCCCCTTCGATATGTCGCGTAATGCCGAGGCCCTGGATTTGCTGAAGGATGCGGGTCGCGATGTCGGGCTGGTTTTCGTCACGGTCGATCCCGGGCGGGATACACCTCAGGTTGTGGGCGATTACGCAGAGGCTTTCAGCGAAACGGCGATTGGTCTGACGGGCACTCCGGAACAGATTGACGCCGCGGCAAAGGCGTATCGCGTTTATTATAACCACCAGCCGGCCACCGATGATTTCTATATGGTTGACCATTCGGCCTTTACCTATCTGATGTTGCCCGGTATCGGTTTTGCCGATTTTTACCGCCGCGATGCGACACCAGAACAGATCGCCAAAGGCGTCGGATGTATGCTGGATGTAACGGGCTGAATTGACCCCGGCCGTCCAGAACCGTAAATTCTGCCAGACCGGGGAAGCCTCTCCGGGTCTGGCATTCGGGTCAGGCACCCGTCAGGAGAGATAGCGAATGTCCGGAGATCTGAATGCCGAGCTGGGGCCGGATCGGACCCTTTTGCTGGTCGATGATGACGAGCTGTTCGTCAAACGTCTCGCCAGGGCAATGGAAAAGCGTGGCTTCCAGCCCGAGACGGCGGAAAGCGTTGCTGTGGGCCGCCAGATCGCCCAGACCCGCCCGCCGGCCTATGCGGTGGTTGATCTGCGGCTTGAGGATGGCAATGGGCTCGATGTGGTGGAGACGCTGCGTGAAAAGCGGCCCGATTGCCGGATCGTGGTGCTGACCGGCTATGGTGCGATTGCAACGGCGGTGGCGGCGGTGAAAATCGGCGCGCTGGACTATCTGTCGAAACCGGCTGATGCGGATGATGTCACAAATGCGCTTCTGGCCAAAGGCGAGGCTTTGCCGCCGCCGCCGGAAAATCCGATGTCGGCGGACCGGGTTCGCTGGGAACATATCCAGCGCGTTTATGAAATGTGTGACCGTAATGTTTCCGAAACGGCACGCAGGCTGAACATGCATCGCCGCACTTTGCAGCGGATTCTTGCAAAACGTAGTCCACGCTGAAGGCTTTAATTGCGGCCCGCATTTATTTGCAATAGGGAAGGCTCATGATGAGTATCAGGAGCACTGAATGGAACTCGATCTCAATTCCCTTGATCTGAAAGATCTGAAATCGCTGCAGGCGAAAGTCGGCAAAGCCATTTCGACTTTTGAGGATCGTCGCAAGAAAGAAGCGCTGGCAAAGCTGGACGAAACCGCGCGCGAGCTCGGTTTTGCATCGCTGGCGGAACTGACCGGGACGGCGGCTCCGCGCAAGCGGGCGCTGGTTGGCGCCAAATATGCCAATCCGGCCAATCCGGCAGACACCTGGTCCGGTCGTGGCCGCAAGCCGCGCTGGTATGCCGAGGCGCTGGCTTCGGGCAAGTCCGAATCTGACCTGCTGATCTGAGCCGGATTTCCGGTGGTGCTATTGCCCGTTCAGCGACGGGCAGCGCCTGACTGCGCGACAGGTATGGCGGGCAGGAGAGGACTGAGCCCTTCTCTGCCCGCTGCACCGCTCGTGTTTATTCCGCCGCGAGTGGGGGCCGGCTGCCGGTCATCAGCCCGGCGGCGAGGACATCTGCCCCGGTCACTTCGGCAATGACCCCGGTGATCAGCTGGCGAAACCCTTCGAACCCCCCATGCGGCTCGATTCGCGCTTCATCCATGTAAAGCTGGCGGTCGATCTCGATCTGGACGGCGTGAACATTGCGCGAGGGCCGGCCATAGGCCTGGGTGATATAGGCGCCGGCAAAGGGCATATTGCGGCTGACGCGCAGGCCAGCGGCCTCGAAGGCGCCGGCGATCTGATCGACCACGTCCCGGCCTGCACTGGCGCCGAAGCGATCCCCCAGCACGATTTGTGGCCCGGGCTGGCCGCCCCGCGATTGCAGATCTGCCGCCTCATGCGGCATCGAATGGCAGTCAAACAGCACCGCCCTGCCAAAGGTCTCGCGGGTCTCTTCGATCAGCCCGCGCAGCGCATCATGCCAGGGATGCCAGAAGCTCTGCAGCCGCGCCTCGGCCTCGGGGCGGGCCATTTTGCCGCGATAGATATGCCGCCCGCCCGCCACCACGCGGGGAATCACCCCGAGGCCCGAAGAGATGCGCGGATTATGTGCCGGCCGCTCCACCCCTTCGATCACCGCCGGGTCCAGCTCATCCGGGCCCCGGTTGAGATCGACAAAGGCGCGCGGTGCCCGGGCGGCAAGCAGGGGCGCGCCAAGCGCCGGTGCGGCGCCGAACAGCTGGTCAATGAACGCATCCTCGGAAGAGCGGATCGCATGGCTGTCCAGTGCGCTGACATGCAAAAAATCGGGCGGATAGATGCGCCCCGAATGTGGCGAGGAAAAAACAACCGGACAGGTCTGTTGCCCGGGCCGGTGCAGAATATACGCGTCGGAGGAGGTGATTCCTTGCAAAATGGCCTCGGTACAAGCAGGGACAGGCTGGCGCGGCAGAAGTCCCGGCTGAAAATCAGGGCGGGATTTCCTCTTCCTGGCGGTATCCTGCGATATAACGTCATAATTCTTCGTTCCGAAACCCCTTGCGGCCAGGATATGGGTTGAGTATAGACCCCTCCACGCCGACGCGGTCAGCCGCGCCCTGATGGTTTGCCAGAGGGAGCGCGGGCAGAGTGTAGGTCAGAGTGGGCGGTTAGCTCAGCGGTAGAGCACTACGTTGACATCGTAGTGGCCACTGGTTCGATCCCAGTACCGCCCACCATTTCATCGCTTTTGGGGTCATACCCGGGGCACGGGTTAATCAGGCGCGTGATGCGCCGCGAAGGACAGGAGACAGCCATGAAGGTTGCCAATTCGCTCCGCTCGCTGAAGACGCGTCACCGCGATTGCCAGGTCGTGCGCCGCAAGGGCCGGATCTATGTGATCAACAAGACGCAGCGTCGCTACAAGGCCCGCCAGGGCTGAGTGCAGCTTCCAGCTGACGGATACAGGGCCGCTTCGGGAAACCGAAGCGGCCTTTTCCATTTCCGGCGCATCTGACCGCCGCTGCGGTTGACACTGCGAATCACCCGCACCAGTCTGGCCGGTGACGATACCCGGCACCTGTCCTTCTGGTGGAGATTGCCATGCCCCTGCCTTTTGTTCCGCTGGCGTTGCGAATCGGTCTGGCCGCTGTGGCAGGCTATGGCTTTGCGAGATGGGCGGGTCTGCGGGCCGGGGAAGGGCGGCGCGATCAGCGCGCCGAGGACGCGCTGGATGATCTTGACGAAGGGCTTTTTCTGCACCGGACGGCGAGTGGCGCTTTTCCGGAGGCGCGGCAGCAAAATGCCAGCCTTCGGCTGAAGCGGATCATCGGTTTTCGCGGCCGGGAATGGGAAATCGACGCTGGCCTTATCGCGAGGCTGCGATTCAGGGAGCGACGGCAGTGACGGGCGGAAAAGCGGGGCCCGAAGGCAAAACGGGCAAAGGGCTTCTGCTTTATGGCGGACCGACCTCGCCCTATGTGCGCAAGGTGCAGGTCATGGCAATCGAGGCCGGGCTGGGGCTGATTGCGATGATTCAGGCGTCATCTACCCCGGTGGAATCGGCCTTGCCGGCGGTGGCTGCGGTCAACCCGCTGGGCAAGGTGCCCGCGCTGGTGACACCTTCGGGCGAGGCGCTGTTTGACAGCCGGGTGATCACGCGCTGGCTTGATGCTTATGCCGGCAGTGGCTTCTACCCGCAGGGTGATGCGCTCTGGCCGGTGCTGACGCTGGAGGCACTGGCCGATGGCATTCTCGATGCTGCGCTGCTGATGGTCTATGAGGCACGGCTGCGCCCCGAGGAAAGCCGTTTTACCCCCTGGATCGAAGGGCAATGGCTCAAAATCGCCCGGGCGCTGGATCTGGTCGAGGCCGCGCGCCTTTCGGATTTGCAGGGCGGGCTGACGGCGGGACAGATCGCGCTTGGCGTGGCCCTTGGCTATGTCGATTTCCGCCTTGCTGCGCGGGACTGGCGGGCCGGACGCCCCGGACTCGCGGCCTGGGAGGCCGGATTTGCGGCGCGTCCGTCGATGCTGGAAACCGTCCCGAAGGGGTAGGTGCGGGCCACAGTGCCTGCGGCATGTTCGCATCAATCGCCTTTATCCTTGAATTTGATGGCGATTGCGTCGGATTGTTCGCTGGACGATCTATCACGGCTTGTTTACAACCGCGCCCGTCAGGGCAGCCGGGAATCCGTCTGCCCCCGCACAAATATCTGGCCGCGCGCGGCCATGCCAGGGAGAGGAACTCGTGTCCCAAGCAGATGATCACGCAGGCAGCCGCCGCGACTTCCTGTATTACGCCACCGCAGGCGCCGGAGCAGTTGCGGCCGGAGCCGCCGCTTGGCCGCTCGTCAACCAGATGAACCCCTCGGCCGATACGCGTGCGCTCGCCTCGATCTATGTCGATGTGACGAATGTGGCCGTTGGCTCGCAGCTGACGGTGAAATGGCGCGGTAAGCCGGTTTTCATTCGTCGTCGCACCGCCGAAGAAATCGAAGCAGCCCGCGCCGTTTCCGGCGATGATGCTTCGCTCATTGACCGCAATTCAGAAAATAAGAACAAGCCGGGTACCGATGCCTCGGACCAGAACCGCTCGCTGGACGAAGCCGGCGAATGGCTGGTGATGATGGGCGTCTGCACCCATCTGGGCTGTGTGCCTCTGGGCAATGGCGCCGGTGAATTCGGCGGCTGGTTCTGCCCGTGCCACGGGTCTCACTATGATACGGCTGGCCGTATCCGCAAAGGTCCGGCCCCCCGGAACCTCGAAGTGCCGGTGGCTCAGTTCACCGACGAAACCACGATCCTGCTGGGCTGAGGAACGCAACATGGCCGGTATTCCGCACGACCATTACGAACCGAAGACCGCCCCCGAGAAGTGGCTGCACAAGCGGCTGCCGATCGTTGGCCTGGTCTATGACACGCTGATGGTGCCTACCCCGAAAAACCTGAACTGGATGTGGATCTGGGGCATTGTCCTCGCATTCTGTCTGGCGCTGCAGATCGTGACCGGCATCATCCTTGCGATGCATTACACGCCGCATGTCAGCCTCGCCTTCTCATCGGTCGAGCGCATCATGCGCGACGTGAATGGCGGGCATATGATCCGCTATCTGCACGCGAACGGCGCCTCGCTGTTCTTCTTCGCCGTCTATCTGCACATCTTCCGCGGCCTCTATTACGGCAGCTACAAAGCCCCGCGCGAAGTGACCTGGATCATCGGGATGCTGATCTATCTCATGATGATGGGCACGGCGTTCATGGGCTATGTTCTGCCCTGGGGCCAGATGTCCTTCTGGGGCGCGACCGTGATCACCGGCCTCTTCGGCGCGATCCCGGGCATCGGCGAACCGATCCAGACGCTGCTTCTTGGCGGCCCGGCGGTCGACAACCCGACCCTGAACCGCTTCTTCTCGCTGCATTACCTGCTGCCTTTCGTGATTGCAGGCCTTGTGATCCTTCACATCTGGGCTTTCCACCACACCGGCAACAACAACCCCACGGGTGTTGAGGTCCGTCGCGACAGCAAGGCCAATGCCGAGAAAGACACGGTTCCCTTCTGGCCCTATTACGTCATCAAGGACCTTTTCGCGCTGGCCGTGATCCTGGTGGTGTTCTTCGCGATTGTCGGCTTCATGCCGAACTTCCTTGGCCACCCCGACAACTATGTCGAGGCGAACCCGCTTTCCACGCCTGCCCATATCGTGCCGGAATGGTACTTCCTGCCCTTCTACGCGATCCTGCGGGCCTTCACTGCCGATGTCTGGATCGTGATTGCGGCGGAATGGGTGACCTTCGGTATCGTCGACGCCAAGTTCTTCGGCGTGCTGGCGATGTTCGGCGCGATCGCGGTCATGGCGATTGTTCCCTGGCTCGACACCTCTTCGGTGCGTTCGGGGCGCTATCGTCCGATGTTCAAATGGTGGTTCGCGCTGCTTGCTGTCGATTTCGTGGTGCTGATGTGGGCCGGTGCTATGCCCGCAGAAGAGCCCTATGCCACGATCTCGCTGATCGGTGCGGCCTATTGGTTCGCCTATTTCCTCGTGATCCTGCCGCTGCTTGGCATCATCGAAAAGCCGCTGCCGCAACCGGCGACGATCGAGGAAGACTTCAAATCCCACTACCCGCACGCGGCTGAGTGAAGAAAAGGATCTGACGCAAAATGTTCCGCAAGATCATTCTTTCTGCCGCCACCTCGCTCGCCCTGACGGGCGCAGCGCTGGCAGCTGGCGATGCCGGCCATATCGAGGACGTGGACTTCTCGTTTGAAGGCCCGTTCGGCACCTATGACCAGTTGCAGCTGCAGCGCGGTCTCCAGGTCTTCACCGAAGTCTGCTCGGCCTGCCACGGGGCGAAATTCGTTCCGATCCGCAGCCTTGCAGATGATGGCGGCCCGCATCTCCCGGCTGATCAGGTCCGCGCCTATGCCGCGGGCCTCGAAGAGATCGACCTGCCCGATGGCACCACCCGTCCGCGCGAATGGACCGACAACTTCCCGGCGCGTTCGGGCGAAGGTATGGGTCCGGATCTCTCGCTGATGGCCAAGGCCCGCGCGGGGTTCCACGGGCCGGAAGGCACCGGGATCAACCAGCTCCTGCGCGGTATCGGCGGCCCGGAATATATCCATGCGATCCTCACCGGCTATACCGGCGAGACCAAGGAAGAAGCCGGCACGACCTTCTACGAAAACCACGCCTTCCCCGGCGGCTGGATCGCCATGCCGCCGCCGCTGACCGAAGATCAGATCACTTTTGAAGATGGCAGCCCCGCAAGCATCGACGCGATGTCGATGGATGTTTCGGCCTATCTGATGTGGTCGGCAGAGCCCAAGATGATGGACCGCAAGAAAGCGGGCTTCGTCGCGGTGACCTTCCTGATCCTTCTTTCGGCGCTCCTCTATCTGACCAACAAGAAGATCTGGGCGCGCGTCAAAGGCAAGGAATTCACTGCCTGAGGGCAGGGGAGGTTCCGAAAAGAACAGGTTTAAAGCCCCGCCCCTCAGGCGGGGCTTTTCCTTTTAGCTCTTCAGCCCAAGATAGGCCGCCAGGGCGGGTGGCGGATCGGCCAGCAAGGGCCCCGTCGCAACCGGCGGCGCCGCTGTGCCATTTGCCACCAGCACCGTCTGCCCGGCAAAATCCAAGGCGTCGCGGGGCTCATGCGTCACCATCAGCACGGTGGCACCGGTCTCTCCGGCAACCTCGGTCAGCAAAGCCAGCATCTCGCTCTTCAAAGCCGGTCCAAGCGCGGCAAAGGGCTCGTCCAGCAGCAAAAGCGGTCGCGCGCGAAGAAGCACCCGCGCCAGCGCCGCCCGGCTCGCCTGACCGCCCGATAGCTGCGCCGGTTTGCGCGCGCCAAGCCCCGCCAGTCCGACCCGTTCCAGCGCCTCCGCCACCCGTGCGTGATCCGGTGGAGCCAGACGCAGATCCGGCCGGATCCCGAGTCCGAGATTTTGCGCCACGCTCAGATGCGGAAACAGGTTCTGATCCTGAAACAGGATCGAGAGCGGCCGCTCCCCCGGCGGCAGTCCGGTCAGATCGCGCCCATCGAGCCAGATCCGGCCCGAGGCCGGCGCATAGAAGCCGGCAATCGCCGCCAGAAGCGAGCTTTTCCCTGCCCCCGAAGGCCCGATCACTGCGATCTTCGCCCCCGGCTCTGCCTGCCAGTCCGCAGACAGCCGGAAACCGTCCTGCTCCAGAACCAGGTTATCGAGCCTGAACATGCCGCCCTCCCGCATCGAAAATCCAGAACAGCCCGAAGCTGAGCGTGATCAGCACCAGCGCCGCCGCTGCCGCCGCCTCGGTCCGGTAGGCGCCCATCAGCTGCTGCACCAGAAGCGGCAATGTCGCCTCCTGGCCACTGGCGAAAAGCGCGATCACGCCCAGATCGCCCATCGACAAAGCCGCCGCCACCCCGGCAGCAAAGCCCAGCGGGCGCGCCAGCCGGGGCAAAGTCAGATAACGCAGCCGCGCCAGCCCGCTCAGATCCAGCGAGGCGGCAAGGCGGCCGTAATCCGCCTCCAGCGCGCGGGCATCGGTGATCAGCAGCCGGTAGACGAAGGGCAGCGCCATCAGCGCATTGACCAGCACCGTCACCGGCAGCGCCAGCTGCCCGGGCGAGGCAAAGGGCCGTGCGATCAGGAACAGCCCGGTCCCGAGCACCAGCCCCGAGGCCGCCAGCGGCAGCACGGCGGTCAGCTCCATCCCCCGCGCGCCGCTCCGGGCCACCGCCAGCGCAAGGACCAGCCCCGCCGCCACCGTCACCAGGGTTGAGATCAGGGCAACCAGAACCGAGCGCAGCGAGGCCCCCCAGAGGCTGGGCGGCAGTTCCGCCAGCCCCGGCAGCCCGCGAAGGATCAGCGCGAGAAGTGGCAGAAGGAGGAAAGCCGCCGCCAGCAAAAGCCAGACCGCATCTGCAAGGCGCCGCCAGCCCGGTGGGGCCAGCAGCGGCAGCGCCCGGTCAAGGCCCGCGCCGAAACCTGGCGCGGATGCAAGCCGCCAGGCCAGCAGGGCGGCCAGCGCGCCGATTCCGGTCTGGATCAGCGACAATCCCGCCGCATGGCCAAGATCGAATTCGAACCGGATCGCCTGGTAGATCGCCAGCTCGAGCGTGGTTGCCCGCGGGCCACCGCCCAGCGTCAGCGCCACGGCGAAAGAGGTCAGGCAGATCGCAAAAACGGTCGCCAGCGCACCGGGCAGCACCGAGATCAGCATCGGGCGCTCGATATGTCGCGCGATGTCGCGCGGGCCAAAGCCCAGCGAGGCCGCCAGTCGGAAGCGCTCGGATGGCACGGAAAGCCAGGACTGAAGGATCATCCGCACCGCCAGCGGCAGGTTCAGGAAGACATGCGCGATGACCACGCCATGCAACCCGTAAATGCTGAACCCGGGCAGGCCGAGCGCGGCAAGTCCGCTATTGACCCAGCCCGAGCGGCCAAAAACCGTGATCAGACCGATCACCGCGACGATCACCGGCAGAAGGAACGGCGCCCCCATCAGGGTGATCAGAAGGCCCCGCAAGGGAAAGCGCCGCCGCGCCAGTGCGCGGGCCACCGGCACCGCCAGCGCGACCGAGATCAGCGCTGAAAGCCCGGCCTGCAACAGGGTAAAACGCAGCGCCGCAAGGTCGGGCATGCTGAGCCGCAGGCCGCCCGCCCTGAAGGCCACCGCCGCCAGAGGCGCGGTGACCAGGAGCGCGGCGGTAAGGATTACTGCCCGAGCGAGGATTGCCATTCCGCCAGCGCGGGGCTCCGCGCCTCCAGCGCCTCATCGGCCGTCAGCAGCAGCGATTTCGCCGGACGATGGGTCTCGAACCCTTCGGGCAGCGCGATCTCGGTCGCAGGATACATCCAGTTTGTCTCGGGGATCACCGACTGGAAGGCCGGCGACTGGGTGAAGGCGATGAAATCCTTTGCAAGTTCCGGCTGTTTCGATGCGGCGAGAATGCCCGCAACCTCGATCTGCAGATAATGGCCCTCGGCAAATTCGGCCCAGTCCTTGCTGTCATCTTTTTCGGCCAGACGGTGATAGGCGGGCGATGTGGTATAGGAGAGAACCATATCTGCCTCGCCCTCGAGGAAGAGGCCGTAAGCCTCGGACCAGCCGGGTGTCACGGTCAGGATATTGTCGGAAAGGCCGGCCCAGATCTCGGGAGCGCGGTCACCATATGCTGCCTTGACCCACATCAGCAGGCCAAGGCCCGGGGTAGAGGAGCGCGGATCCTGGATCACGATCTTCAGATCGCTGTCGCCAAGGGCGCGAAAGTCCTCAGGCGGCATCGCGGTTTTCGTGCGGTCATAGACAAAGGCGAACCAGCCCCAGTCCCAGGGCAGGAAAAGATCATCCTCAAACGCGACCGGCAGGCCGCTCGGGGCCGTCTCTCCATGCGGGGCGAAAAGTCCGGTCGCGCGCGCCTGGGCGGTCAGGTTGTTGTCAAGACCAAGGACCACATCCGCCTCGGTGGCGGCGCCCTCAAGCTGGAGGCGGGCCAGCAGGGCCGCACCGTCGCCGCCGGTGATAAAGCGCAGATCGCAGCCGCAGACTTCTTCAAACGCTTTTTCCACCGCCGGGCCGGGGCCCCATTCGGTAGTGAAACTGTCATAGGTCATGACGGTGAGCACGGGCGTCTCGGCCGCTGCTGCCAGGGGCAGGGAAGCGAGACATGCCGCAAGGAAGGGGCGCATCGGGCGCATGGAGGTCCTCCTGTTGCGACGGGGGCGATGCGCAAGGGGGGATCCGATGCACCTTCCCTCCGCCGGTATGAGCCGGTTCAGGTTCAACGGGTCCGCATGACGCATCTCAGCCCGTGACGGGCACCCCGAGGTAGGGTGGAGCATAGGGGATTGCCGGTGCGGCGCAAGGGGTGGCGGGGGCGGGGGGCCAGCCCCCCGGAGGCGCAAAAGCGCCTCTCCCCCCGGGATATTTAAGGACAGATGAAAGGGGCGGGGTGAGCGCCCCTTTCAGAGGTCAGTGGCGGGCAGGGTGGTCGTCGCCCGGCTCGCCCGGGAGGGTGACATGAGCGGGCTGGCCGCGGGTCTTCCACAGCGAGACGATCACGCCGGTGGCGAGGATCGCGAAGGTGACGCCGAGCGAGACCGAGGCCGGGAATTTCTCGAGATCGAGGAGATCCGCGACAAAGACCTTGGAGCCGATGAAGATCAGAAGGATCGCCAGCGCATATTTCAGATAGGCGAAGCGGTGCAGGATGGCGGCGAGGGCGAAGTAGAGGGCGCGCAGCCCGAGGATCGCGAAGATATTCGAGGTGAAGACGATATAGGGGTCAGAGGTGATCGCGAAGACCGCCGGGACCGAATCGACCGCGAAGACCACATCGGCGATTTCCACCATGATCAGCGCCAGCAGGAGCGGCGTGGCAAAGAGTTTCAGCTTGCCGGTTTTCGGGTCGGGTTGGCGCACGGTAAAGGCATGACCGTGGAGCTGATCGGTGACGTTGAGGCGGCGGCGCAGGAATTTCAGCAGCGGGTTATTGGCAATATCCGGGTCGTGGTCATCTTTGGCCAGCAGCATTCTGAAGCCGGTGAAGATCAGGAAAGCCGCAAAGATATAGAGCACCCAGTGGTAGTTCTGCACCAGAGCCGCACCAAACCCGATCATCAGCCCGCGCAGCACGATCACGCCGAGGATGCCCCAGAACAGCGCCCGGTGCTGGTATTTGCGGGGGATCGCGAAGAAGCCGAAGATCATCGCGATGACGAAAACATTGTCCATCGCCAGCGATTTCTCGACGACAAAGGCGGTGAGGTAGAGGCCTGCGGCCTCGGGCCCGATCTGCCACCAGACGAAGCCCGCGAAAAGGACGCCGAGTGTGACGTAAAAGGCCGAGAGTTTCAGGCTTTTCGCGACGCCGATTTCCGCGTCGCCCTTGTTCAGGATGCCAAGGTCGAGAACCAGCAGCACGAAGACGATTGCGAGGAAGGTGAGCCAGAGCCAGAGCGGCTTGCCCAGAAATAGTGTCAGCAGGATCTCCATCCGACTGTAGCCCTTTACACAAGGCGCCGGAAGGAATGACCGTCATCTGAGCCGTGGAAACGGATCGGGAAAAAGCCGGGCAATCCATCGGGCGCGTTTTCCCGATGCGGTCCGACATCACGCCAGGCGTTTCCCGAAAGAAACTGGCCCTGAGCGCCAGAGGGGCCCGGCCCGCAGTCGTGAAATGGGGGCAGGCGATGCGATTTCAACCCCGTGCTTCACTTTTTTGTGGAATGAGGTTGTAACCTGCGACGGCCGGGCGCTATGCCGCCTGTGTCAGCCCGCCCTGTCAGCACGGAGCACCGTCATGAGCCTTAACACCTTCGGCCATCTCTTCCGCGTCACCACCTGGGGCGAGAGCCACGGCCCGGCGCTTGGCTGCACGGTGGATGGCTGTCCTCCGGGCGTGCGGCTGACCGAGGGTGATATCCAGCCCTGGCTGGATCTGCGGAAGCCCGGCACGTCGAAATTCACCACGCAGCGGCGTGAGGCCGATGAGGTGAAGATCCTTTCGGGGGTGTTCGAGGGGGTGACGACCGGAACGCCGATCCAGCTGATGATCGAAAATACCGACCAGCGCAGCAAGGATTATGGCGAGATTGCTCAAGCTTTCCGCCCCGGTCACGCCGATGTCGCCTATCACCTGAAATACGGGCTGCGCGACTATCGTGGCGGCGGGCGGTCTTCGGCCCGCGAAACGGCGGCCAGGGTCGCGGCGGGGGGGGTTGCACGCGCGGTGCTCGACATGATCGCGCCCGGGGTGACGATTACTGGCTATATGGTGCAGATGGGAGAACACAAGATCGACCGGCTGCGGTTTGATGCGGGCCAGATCCGCGAGAACCCGTTCTTCTGCCCCGATATCGTCGCGGCGCAGGACTGGGCGGTCTATCTTGATGATCTGCGCAGGTCGCATAATTCGGTGGGCGCGGTGATCGAGGTGGTGGCCGAGGGCGTGCCTCCGGGCCTTGGCGCGCCGCTTTACGGCAAGCTGGATTCTGACCTGGCCAGCGCGATGATGTCGATCAATGCGGTCAAAGGCGTCGAGATCGGCGATGGCATGGCCTCGGCCGCGCTGACCGGGGTCGAGAACGCCGATGAGATGCGGATGGGCCAGGACGGGGTCGAGTTCCTGTCGAACCATGCGGGCGGGATCCTTGGCGGCATTTCCACCGGTCAGCCGGTTGTGTGCCGGTTCGCGGTCAAGCCGACCTCGTCGATCCTGACGCCGCGCCGCACCGTGAACCAGTTCGGCCAGGAGGTCGATCTTGTGACCAAGGGGCGCCATGACCCATGCGTTGGTATCCGCGCGGTGCCGGTTGGTGAGGCGATGATGGCCTGCGTGATCCTTGATCACATTCTGCTGGATCGCGGACAGACCGCCGGGCGGCGCGGCCAGATCGGCTGAGGCTTGCGCCTGACCGGGCAAAAGCCGACAGTTGCGCCATGATGTCCTTGGATCTTTTCCTGCCCGATGAAGAGGCGGCCCGCCTGTTCGGAGCGCGCTTCGGGCTGTGCCTGCGGCCCGGGATGACGGTGCTGTTTGAGGGCCCGGTCGGCGCCGGGAAATCGCATCTCGCCCGGGCGGCGATCCGCGCCATGGCGGGGGCTGAAATCGACGTGCCTTCGCCCAGTTTCACCCTGGTGCAAAGCTATGAGACCGAAGCCGGCGAGGTCTGGCATGCCGATCTTTACCGGCTGAGCCATATTGGCGAGATCGAGGAACTGGGCCTCGCCGAAGCCATCGGGCGCGATATCCTTCTGATCGAATGGCCCGACAGGCTGGGGCTCTATGCGCCTGCCGATGCGATCCGCGTCACCCTGTCTTATGAGGGTGAGGGCCGGCGGCTTGGGCTGACCGGGCCGGAGGGTTTTCTCGCCTGCCTTGCGGGTAAGCCATGAGAGAGGCTGAAAAGACAGAGTTCCTGGCCAGGGCGGGCTGGGATGCGGCCCGGCGCAGCCATCTTGCGGGGGATGCCTCGGCCAGGTCATATGAGCGACTGGTGATGGGCGATCGCGGTGCGGTTCTGATGGATGCGCCGCCCGGCTGTGGCGATGATATCGGTGATTTCCACCGGATCGGGGCGCATCTGGCGGGGCTTGGCCTCTCGCCTCCGGTGACCCTGGCAATGGATGAGGCGCTCGGCCTCATGCTGATCGAGGATCTGGGCGACGGCGTTTATGCGCGGCTGCTTGAGGCGGGTGCCGCGCCGGAAATGCCCCTCTACACGGCGGCGGTGGATGTGCTGATCCGCCTGCAGGGTGCCGCGCCCCCCGCCTCCCTGCCGGATCTCAGCGCAGCAGACTGGGCGGCATCAGCCGCACTGGCGCCGGAGTTTTACGCCTTTGCCGCCCTCGGCACCCGCCCTGACGCGGCGCCGTTCCTCAAGGCGCTTGAGGCTGCGATCCGCGCCCATGCCGACGGGCCTCGCGTGCTGATCCTGCGCGATTATCATGCAGAGAACCTGCTCTGGCTGCCTGACCGCCAGGGCGCGGCGCGGGTCGGGATGCTGGATTTCCAGCTCGGCCAGCTTGGCCAGCCGGAATATGACCTGGTGTCTTTGTTGCAGGATGCGCGCCGCGACGTCTCGCCCGGGGTCGAGGCCGCGATGATTGCGCATTTCGCGCAAGAGACCGGGCGGGGCGATATCACGGCGGCCTATGCGGTGCTGGGGGCGCTCCGGGCGCTCCGGATCATCGGGATTTTCGCACGGCTGACCATGGTGGCGGGCAAGGACCGCTATCTTGCGTTTCTGCCCCGGGTCTGGGGCCAGCTGATGCGCAATCTCGCCCATCCGGCGCTGAAGGATCTGCGCGGCGAAGTTCTGAACATCCTGCCAGACCCCACCCCCGCCATCATCGAGAGGATCAGGTCATGCAGCCAACCTTCCCCCTGATGGTCTTTGCCGCGGGTTTCGGAACCCGCATGCGCGAACTGACCCTGAACCGCCCGAAACCCCTGATCGGGGTCGCCGGGCGCAGCCTGCTCGACCGCGCGCTGGATCTGGGGGCCGGGGCAGGCTGTGACCCGATGGTGGTCAATACGCATTACCTGTCGCAGCAGATCGCGGATCACCTGAGGGGCCGCCCCGTCCGCATCAGTCATGAGCCCGAGATCCTCGAGACCGGTGGCGGGCTGAAGGCGGCCCTGCCGGCACTTGGCCATGGCGCGGTGATGACGCTGAACCCGGATGTGGTCTGGACGGGGGGCAACCCGCTCAGCGCGCTGGCGCAGGCCTGGGATCCGGTGAAGATGGATGCGCTCTTGCTGGTCAGACCGCGCGACGGTCTGCCGGGCCGCAAAGGCGGCGCGGATTTCACGCTGGGCGGGGATGGCTGCCTGTCCCGGATGCGCCGCGACAGTGAAACGGGCGAGGATCTGGACCCGAATGGCATGGTCTATCTCGGCGCGCAGATCCTGGGCACGGACTGGCTGTCTCGCCATCCGGAGCGGGTGTTTTCGCTGAACCTTGCCTGGGATGAAATGATCCGGAATGGCCGCGCCTGTGGTCTGGTCTGGGAGGGCGGCTGGTGCGATGTCGGCAGCCCCGAGGGCCTCGCCGAGGCTGAGGCTTTGCTGGCACAATGATGTTCCCTGAACCAGGACCCCGGTTGTTTGGCCTGCCCCCGGGCGTGGATTTTCCCGCAAGGCTGGCGGCAGGTCTGCGCGCGCGGCTTGCGGGCCAGCCGCCCGAAGCCATGGCGCGGGTGACGATCTATCTCAACAGCCAGCGGATGCGCCGCCGGCTGCGCGAGACGCTGCTGGCCCAGGGGGCCGGGTTTCTGCCACGGCTGAAACTTGTGTCAGAGCCGGGGAGTGACCCGCTTCTGACCGGCCAGGTGGAGGCCGCCTCGCCTTTGGGGCGACGGCTGGAACTGGCGGTGCTGATCGACCGGCTTCTGGCGGCAGAGCCCGACCTCGCGCCGCGTCACGCGCTTTACGACCTTGCCGACAGCCTCGCAGGGCTGATGGATGAGATGCGGGCGGAAGAGGTCGATCCGGGCGCGCTCGACCTCCTCGATATCGAGGGACATGCCGCGCATTGGTCGCGCACCCGCCGTTTCGTCTCGCTGATCGCGCAGTTCTTCACCGAAGGCGCCGCGCCCGACAGCGAGGCGCGGCTGCGGCTGGCACTTCTGGCGCAGATCAGCGCCTGGGAGGCGGCACCAACCCCCGATCCGGTGATTGTCGCCGGATCGACCGGGTCGCGCGGGACTTCGGCTTTGCTGATGCAGGCGGTGGCGCGGCTGCCGCAGGGCGCGATTCTGGTGCCTGGCTATGATTTCGACCAGCCGGATGCGGTCTGGGCCAGCCTTGATGACGGGACCGGCCAGGAAGATCACCCGCAATATCGTTATCACCGGCTGATGCAGTTGCTGGGCCTTGGCCCGGATGGCGTGCGGCGCTGGGACAGCCAGGGCAGCACAGATTCCGGGCGAAACCGGCTGATTTCGCTGGCGCTTCGCCCGGCGCCGGTCACCGATCAATGGATCGCGCAGGGACCGGATCTGGGTGATTTGCAGGCTGCAACCGCGCGCATGACCCTGATCGAGGCCACGAGCCCGCGTGACGAGGCCCAGGCGATTGCCCTTTGTCTGCGCGAGGCGGTGGCGGCGGGAAAGCGCGCGGCGCTTCTGACCCCTGACCGTTACCTCTCTCGGCGGGTGACGGCGGCGCTGGACCGCTGGCGGCTGGTGCCGGACGATTCCGCAGGTTCGCCTCTGATCCACAGCCCGGCAGGGCGTATGCTGCGGCTGGTCGCGCGCGGCATGGGCAGGCGGCTGATGGCGGACGAGGTGCTGACACTCCTCAAGCACCCGCTGTGTTTCTCGACCGAACAGCGCGGTCCGCATCTGCGGCTGGTGCATGAACTGGAACTGCGGCTGCGCGCCCGTGGCCCGGCCTATCCCGATCTTGCGGCGTTGCAGGCCTGGGCGGCAGAACAGCGCGACCCTTTCGCGGCCCCCTGGGCCGATTGGCTTGGGGCGGTGCTGGCAGAGCTGGAGGCCTGCGCCCCGGCGCCGCTCCCCGATCTTATCTCCCGCCACCGGGCGCTGGCCGAGGCTTTCGCGCGCGGCACCGATGCGGGCACCGGGCGGCTCTGGCAGGATGCGGCGGGCGAAGCGGCGCTGCGGGTGATCGAAGACCTCGCCGCCGAGGCGCCCGGCGCGCTGCATCTCGGCCTCGGCGATTATGCCGCGCTGGCGGATGGGGTGATCAACCGCGCCCAGGTGCGCAGCCTGATCCCGGCGGATGAGCGGATCGTGATCCTTGGCGCACAGGAAGCGCGGGTCCAGGGCGCGGATCTTGTGGTGCTCGCCGGCCTGACCGAGGGCGTCTGGCCGGCGCAGCCCGACCCCGACCCCTGGCTGAACCGCAAGATGCGGATGGAGCTGGGGCTTTTGCTGCCGGAACGCCGCATCGGCCTGTCGGCGCATGATTTCCAGATGGCGGTCGCGGCGCCCGAAGTGGTGCTGAGCCATGCGCACAGGAATGCCGAGGCCGAAACCGTGCCGTCGCGCTGGCTGAACCGGCTGATGAACCTGCTCGACGGTCTGCCGGATCAGGGCGGGCGGTCGGCGCTGGCCGCGATGAAGGCGCGCGGCAACCGGCTGATCGCGGATGCGGGACTTGTGGCAGCGCCGATCCTGTCTGCGCGCGCGCGCCGGCCCTCGCCGCGCCCGAAAGTCTCGGACCGCCCGAAATCCCTTTCGCTGACCGAAATCGAAAAGCTGATCCGCGACCCTTATGCGATCTATGCGCGCCATCTCTTGCGGCTGCGCCCGCTGATGCCCTTGCGCCCGATGGCGGATGCGCGGCTGAGGGGGGAGATCCTGCACAAGGTGCCCGAGGCGCTGTTGCGCGAAGGCCTGCCGCCGACTGCAACCGAGGCCGCAGCCGCGCTGATGCGGATCACCGACCGCGTGCTGGAAGAAGACGTGGCCTGGCCCGCGATGCGTGCGATCTGGCGGGCGCGGATGGCCGAGCTGGCGCTGCCCTTCGTCCAGGGGCTGCTGGCCGAGGGCGGCGAGGTGGTCTCGCTGGAACAGAAATACCGGGTCGAGCTGAAGGATCCGGATTTCGTGCTCGTGGGCAAGCCCGACCGGCTGGATGTGACGGCGGATGGCAGGCTGAGGATCGTCGATTACAAGACCGGTGCGCCGCCCACCGAAAAGCAACAGGCGGCATTCGCGAAACAGCTGCATCTGGCGGCGGTGATGGCAAGCCTGGGAGGCTTTCCCGAGGCAGGTTTCCCCGATGAGGTCGAGATTGCCTATATCCGCCTGAGCGCCGATCTGAAGACGATTTCCGCCGTCCTTGGCCCCGATGACCTGCACCGCCTGCTTGAGGAATTCCGCAAGTTGGTCCGCGCCTGGGAAGACCCGGACCGGGGTTATACCGCGCGCCAGGCCATGCTCGGAGCGCGGGAGCGCAGCGATTATGACGACCTCGCGCGCTTTGGCGAATGGGACATCACCGAACAGGCGATGCCAGAAGATATGCCGGAGGACAGGACATGACCCAGCATCCGGCATCGCTGGCGCAGATCGCGGCGGCAGATCCTTCGGTCAATGTCTGGCTGGTGGCCAACGCGGGCTCGGGCAAGACCAAGGTGCTGACTGACCGGGTGGCGCGGCTGTTGCTGCGCGGGACCGACCCGCAGAATATCCTCTGCCTGACCTATACCAAGGCCGCCGCCGCCGAGATGCAGAACCGTCTCTTCCGCCGGCTGGGGGAATGGGCAATGGCGCCGGATGCGGGGCTGCGCCGGAACCTTGGCGATCTGGGCGAAGGTCGCGATCTGTCGGAAGCCGCGCTGAAACGCGCCCGCCAGCTTTTTGCCCGCGCCATCGAGACGCCGGGCGGTATTCGCATTCAGACCATTCACTCGTTCTGCGCCGGTCTCTTGCGCCGCTTTCCGCTGGAGGCCGGGGTCAGCCCGTCTTTCAGCGAGCTTGATGACCGGTCGGCTGAACTTCTGCGCAACCAGATCCTTGAGGAAATGGCCGAAGGCGAGGCGCGCGGGCTGTTCGAGGCGATCCTGCCCGAAGTGGGCGAGCGGATCGATCCTTTCCTCGCAAAACTCACGGGGATGCGGGCCGAGCTGATGCAGGTGCCGGAAGAGGCCGCGCTGCGGGTGGCCTTCGGGCTGCCGCCTGGCCTTGATGAGGCGGCGCTGGAGGAAGAGGTCTTCGGGCCAGGCGATCAGGCCATGCTGGCGGCGGTGGCGCCGGTGCTGATGGCCTCGTCAAAGGTGACCGACCAGAAGGCAGGGGCTGTGCTGGCGGCTTTGCCCGCGCTGGGGATCGCGGCACTGCCGGTGCTGGAGGGGCTGTTCCTGTTCGGCGCCACGGCGAAAGCACCGTTCGGGGCAAAGCTGGATACTTTCCCGACCAAAGACTGCCGTCTGACGCTGGGCACGCATCTCGACGGGCTGCAATCGCTGATGCGCCGGGTCGAAGGCGGGCGGGCGCTGCGGCTTGGCCTTTCCGCGTTTCGCAAAGCACTGGCGCTGCACCGGTTCGCCGCCGATTTCCTGCGCCGCTATGAGGGCGCGAAAGCCATGCATGGCTGGCTCGATTTCGATGATTTCATCACCCGCGCGACGGCGCTGCTGACCGACCCGAGCGTTGCGCCCTGGGTGCTTTACCGGCTGGATGGTTCCATCGACCATGTGCTGGTCGATGAGGCCCAGGACACATCCCCCGCGCAATGGAAGATCATCGCGGCGCTGACCGAAGAGTTCATGGCGGGCGAAGGTGCGCGCGACACCGAGCGGTCACTTTTCGTGGTCGGTGACAAGAAACAGTCGATCTATTCCTTTCAGGGCGCCGATGTGGCGGGGTTTGATGCGGTGAAAACCCGTTTCGCGCAAGGTTTTGCGGCGGCGGGTGTGCCGGTCACCGAACAGGCGCTGGAATATTCCTTCCGCTCGTCGCGCGCGCTGCTGGATCTTGTCGACCAGTCCTTCCCCGGCGAGGCCGAGGCGGCGCTTGGCGGCGCCTTCCGCCACCGCCCCTTCCATGAGGCGCTCCCCGGGCGGGTGGAAATCTGGCCGGTCGTGCCGAAACCCGAGGACCCGGAGCCGGGCGAATGGTTCGACCCCATCGACCAGGTCGGCGAGGAAGACGCGACCGAGGTGCTGGCCCGCCAGATTGCGGCTGAGATCGGGGAGATGATTGCGCAGGGCCGACAGATCCCGGATCACCGCGCGCCTGGCGGGTTCCGTCCGGTTCATGCCGGGGATTTCCTGATCCTCGTGCAGCGGCGCGGGCCGATCTTCAATGCGGTGATCCGCGCCTGCAAGACCGCGGGCCTGCCGATTGCCGGGCCGGACCGGCTGACTTTGACCGGCGAGCTGGCGGTGCGTGACCTGCTGGCGCTGCTTTCCTTCCTCAACACGCCCGAGGATGATCTGGCGCTGGCTCAGGTGCTGCGCTCGCCACTGTTCGGCTGGTCCGAGGCGCGGCTTTACGCGCTGGCGCATGGCCGCAAGGGTTATCTCTGGGAGCGTCTGCGGCATCTGGACGAGCCCGGGACGCTCTCCGTGCTGGATGATCTGCGCAAGCTTGCCGAATATATGCGGCCCTATGATCTGCTGGACCGGGTGCTGACGCGGCACCAGGGGCGCGCAAAGCTCCTGGGCCGGATGGGCGATGAGGCGGCGGATGCGATTGACGAGCTGAGCCAGCAGGCGCTGGCCTATGAGCGCGGCGAAGTGCCCAGTCTGACCGGGTTCCTTGTCTGGATGGATGCCGGCGAGGTCGAGGTCAAACGCCAGGCCGAGGGCGAGGGGCGGCTGATCCGCGTCATGACGGTGCATGGATCAAAGGGGCTTGAGGCGCCGGTGGTGATCCTGCCCGATACCGGCGACCGGCGGCTGACCGATAAGGATATGATCCTCGCGATCGGCGAGGGCATGGTGACCTGGTCGGGGCGCAAGGCGGAAGATACCGGCCTCGTGGCCGAAACCAAAGTCGCCCGCGCGGCGGCGCGTGAGGCGGAAAACCTGCGCTTGCTTTACGTGGCGATGACGCGGGCGAAGCACTGGCTGATCGTTGCGGCGGCGGGCGAGGCAGGGCCGGGGTCATGGCACCATTCGGTGCTGACGGGGGCCGGGGTCCTGGGCGCCGTGCCGGGCAAGGACGGGCGCATCCGTCTTGGGTTTGGTGACTGGCCGGGGGATGCCCCTGCGGCGGCAGCCGCGCCAGAGGTGCCGCATGCGCTCAGCCTCGCGCCGCTGCCGGGCGCAGTGGCGCCGCCGCGGATCTGGTCGCCCTCGGGCCTCGGCGGCGGCGAGGCGAAGGTCGAAGGCGGACGCTTCCATCTCGTGCTGGATTTCGAGGAAGATGACCCGCTGGAACGCGGCACCAGGCTGCATCTTTTGCTGCAGCATCTGGCAGAGGCGCCGGTTGCGGCCTGGCCCGAGCTCGCGGCCCGGCTGGGCGCGGGCGAAGTGCTTCTGGATGAGGCGCGCGCGATTCTGACCGCGCCGGATCTGGCCTGGATGTTCGGGCCGGGAAGCCTTGCCGAGGCCGAGCTTTCGGCGCCCTGGAATGACGGCTGGCTGGCCGGTTCGGTCGACCGGCTGGTGATCACGCCCGAGCGCATCACTGTGGTCGATTTCAAATCGAACGCGGTGGTGCCCGACACGGAGGACGGCATCCCCGAGCCCTATCTGCGCCAGCTTGGCGCCTATGCCCATGCGGCGGCGCTGATTTACCCCGGGCGCGAGATTGCGACTGCGATCCTCTGGACCAGGGTGCCCCGGCTGATGCCGGTGGATCCCGCCAGGGTCCAGGCCGCCTTGCAGCGCGCGCAGGCCTGATCAGCCGGACCGGTCCTTGACGTTCGCCAGGGGCAAACCTAGCTTCCATATAACCCAATTCTCAGGAGAGACCGCCATGGGCGCTGCAACTGTCGCTGTTACCGATGCCACTTTCGACGCCGAAGTCCGCCAGTCGGACGTGCCGGTGGTGGTGGATTTCTGGGCCGAATGGTGCGGCCCGTGCCGGATGATCGGCCCGGCTCTGGAAGAGCTGGCGACCGAATATGCCGGCAAGGTCAAGATCGTGAAGGTCAATGTCGACGAGAACCCGGAAAGCCCGGCGGCGCTCGGCGTGCGGGGTATCCCGGCTTTGTTCCTGTTCAAGGATGGCCAGGTCGTGTCCAACAAGGTAGGTGCCGCGCCGAAAGCCGCGCTCGACAACTGGATCAAGGCGGCAATCTGATCGTCGCAAAGATACAAACGGCCCCGGGAAACCCGGGGCCGTTTTCGTTTCAGGCGGCCTTTTTCAGACCCAGAGCCGCCGCATCATCAGCGGCGAAATAGATGTGATGCATCGCATCGACCCGCCCCGGAACCAGCGCGATATCATCCCGCCGCCAGGGCCAGCCCTGCCGGGTCAGACGCTGTTCGAAACCGGGGGCGATCTCGGCTGACCAGAAAGCGGCAATGCCGCCCTTGGCCAGCGCATCCCGGCTGCGGCTCAGCCCGCTTTCGGTATAGATCGCGCCATTGGTTTCCCGCACCAGCGTGTCCGGCCCGTTATCGGTATCCATCAGGATCACGTCGAACCGGCCAGGATTGCGCGCCAGAACCGCCGTCACATCGGCGATTTCAACGTTCACGCGCGGGTCGCTCAGCGGATGACCGGCGAGATGCGAGAGCCGCCCGTGATTCCAGGCGACGATTTCCGGCACCAGTTCGCATACCGTCACCTGCGCACCTGGTCCCACCAGATCCAGCGCGGCGCGCAAGGTGTAGCCCATGCCAAGCCCGGCGATCAGCACATCGCGCGGCGCACGGCCAAGCAGACGCAGCGCGCGCGTCGCCAGCACCGCTTCGGACTGATGGTTGAGGTTCGACATCAGCTCGATGCCGTTATAGCGGATCTCATAAAGGCTATCCCGCTGGCGCAAAAGGATTTCATCGCCCGCCGCATTGGTGGCGCGGGCCAGATCGTTCCAGACTGTCATGGCTGTCCCATAGCTGAAGCCGCGCGAGGCGCGGTCTGTCAAAATCAAGCAGGTTCAGAAGGAGGGGGTTGCCCGCCGGCTCAGCGGCGCGGCAACCCGAAGCCATTGCGGGCGCAGGTTCCGATCAGCACCGGGAACAGGGCCGTGATGTTCGGTAGGTTCCGGCTGGAAATCGGGCTGGACATCGGGCTCGCCTGGGTCGGGGTCATGAAAGACAGGTGATCATGGCCGCCTGTACCCCGGAAGTCCAGCCTTACGCCGCTGACTTGTGCCAGTCCGGCCGGCGCTCCATATAGGGGCACGGAACAATGCGAAGGGCATTCCCATGGCTGACGACAAATTCCCCGGCTGGCACGGGACCACGATCCTCGCCGTGCGGCGGGGGGGCGAGGTTGTGGTGGCGGGGGATGGCCAGGTCAGCCTGGGCCAGACGGTGATCAAGGGCACGGCGCGCAAGGTGCGCAGGCTTTCCCCTGGTGGACATGATGTGGTGGTGGGCTTTGCCGGTTCGACGGCGGATGCGTTCACGTTGCTTGAGCGGCTTGAGAAAAAGCTCGAAGCGGCACCCGGACAGCTCGCACGGGCCTGTGTCGATCTCGCGAAAGACTGGCGGATGGATAAATATCTGCGCAATCTCGAGGCGATGCTGATCGTCACCGATGGGGACCAGCTTTACGTGCTGACCGGCGCGGGTGATGTGCTGGAGCCGGAACATGATGTCGCGGCCATCGGCTCGGGCGGCAATTTCGCGCTCGCCGCCGCACGCGGGCTGATGGAGACCGATCTGCCGGCCGAGGACGTGGCGCGCAAAGCCATGGCGATTGCGGCGTCGATCTGCGTCTACACCAATGGAAATCTGACGGTGGAGACGATCCGCAAATGATCTCTGATGACCTTCGCGCCGGCGTTCAGGCCGGTATCCTGACCGAGGCTCAGGCCGCGTCCCTGTCGACGCTGATCACCGCCCGCGCCGGACAGCGCGCGGCGATGCCGGCGGAAGACGAGCCTTTCGAGTTCTTCAAAGGCTTTTCCGAGATCTTCATCTCGATCGGCCTGATCATCCTTTTGTCGGGTTCGCTTTCGCTGATTGCCTGGGCCGGTGGCGCGACCATTGCCATTGTCCTGCCGCTGATCGCCGCCGGGATCGCCTGGTGGTGGGCAGAATATTTCACGCTCAGGCGGCGGATGAACCTGCCGTCGATGGTGCTGGCGCTGGTCTTTGGCGGCGGCCTGCTGATCGCGGTGACAACGCTTGTGTTACAAAGCGCAGGCCAGCCGTCGCGCTTTATTCTGATGTTGCCGCCGCTGGTGGCGACTTTGGGCATGGCGGCCTGGTATCGCCGGTTCCGGCTGCCATTCTCGATGTTCGTGCTGGGCGGCTTTGCGCTTTTGACGCTTTATGCGCTGACCACCTCGACCGAAGCACTGATCGGGCTGGCCATCGGAACGCGTTCCGGAGGCATGAACGGGCTCTTTGATCTGCGCGAAAGCCCGGCTTTTGCTTTCGCGACGCTGGGCTTCGGCATCGTGGCTTTCCTTGCGGGGATGTGGTTCGACATGCGCGACCCGCACCGGCTGGGCAGGAATGCCGCAACTGCCTTCTGGCTGCATCTGCTGGCGGCTTTCGCACTGGTGAATACCGTGGCGGTGACGCTTTACGGATCGGGCGGGATGGTGCTTTTGCTGATCGCGCTGCTGATCATCACCGGGCTGGCACTGGTGATCGACCGGCGTTCATTTGTCTCGGCTGCGATTGGCTATATGGCTTTCGTGATCGTCTGGGCGACGGGGGGAGGCGATTTCGGCTCCTGGGCCTTTGCGCTGCTGCTTCTGGGCGCGCTGATCACCGCAATCGGCACCTGGTGGGTGCAGTTGCGCGGCTGGCTGATGCGCGCCCTTCCCGATTTCCCCGGCAAAGACCGGCTGCCCCCCTATTCGAGGCCTGAAGTATGACCGACCTGACCCCCCGCGAGATCGTCTCGGAGCTGGACCGTTTCATCATCGGTCAGAAAGAGGCCAAGCGCGCCGTGGCTGTGGCTTTGCGCAATCGCTGGCGCCGGAACCGTCTGCCCGCCGATCTGATTGACGAGGTTTATCCGAAGAACATCCTGATGATCGGGCCGACCGGCGTCGGCAAGACCGAGATCTCGCGCCGGCTGGCAAAGCTCGCGAAAGCGCCGTTCCTCAAGGTCGAGGCGACCAAATTCACCGAAGTCGGCTATGTCGGCCGCGATGTCGAAAGCATCATCCGTGATCTGATGGATGTCGCCATCGTCGATACCCGCGCGATGATGCGCGATGAAGTGCGCGAAAAGGCGAAACGTGCTGCCGAGGAGCGGGTGATCGAGGCGATTGCCGGCAAGGATGCGCGCGAACAGACCCGCGAGATGTTTCGCAAGAAACTGCGCGCGGGCGAGCTTGATGACACGATGATCGAGATCGAAGTGCAGGACCCTTTGCCCGCGATGCCGATGATGGCAGGTGGCCAGGGGATGGAGATGCAGCTCCAGGGCCTGCAGGAAATGTTCGGCAAGGCGTTTCAGCGCTCGACGAAGAAGCGGGTCACGGTGGCGGACAGCTATGATCTGCTGCTGGGCCAGGAGGCCGACAAGCTGCTGGATGACGAGGCGGTGAAGGCGCGCGCGCTGCAGGTGGTGCAGGCGGATGGCATCGTCTTCCTCGACGAGATCGACAAGATCTGTGCGAAATCCGAGGCGCGGGGCGCCGATGTCTCACGCGAGGGGGTGCAGCGTGATCTGCTGCCGCTGATCGAAGGGACGACCGTTTCGACCAAATACGGGCCGGTGAAGACCGATCATATCCTGTTCATCGCCTCCGGTGCCTTCCATATCGCCAAACCCTCGGACCTTTTGCCCGAGTTGCAGGGCCGTCTGCCGATCCGGGTCGAGCTTGAGGCGCTGACCGAGGGCGATTTCGTCCGGATCCTGACCGAGACCGACAATGCACTGACCCGGCAATATACCGGGCTGATGGCGACCGAAGAGGTGGCGGTCCGGTTCACCGAAGACGGGATCGCGACGATTGCGGCTCTCGCGGCCGAGGTGAACCGCTCGGTCGAGAATATCGGGGCGCGCAGGCTTTACACGGTGATGGAGCGGGTGTTCGAAGAGCTTTCCTTCACCGCGCCGGACCGCCCGGGCGAGGCGGTGGTGGTGGATGAGGCCTTTGTCGAAAAGAATGTCGGCGGGCTGGCGCGCTCGGCGGATATATCGCGCTACGTGTTGTGACGGCCCGTGCGGGGGCCGGCCCCCGCACCCCGCCTGCTCCTGAGTATTTTCATGACGGGGAAGGGCAGTTCCTGACCGGATTGAAACATCTGGTGAAGCGGCGGGGCTTGACCGGTTGCGGCAGGCCGGTCAGGAAAGAGGCATGAGAATTTTTGTTGCCCTTTTGGCGTTTGTCCTGTTCGCCTCCTGCGCGCCGCGCGGGAACTTCGTGATGCTTGAAGAGCTGACGCCAGAAAAGATCGCGCTGGCCGAAGAGGTGTCGATCCGGGTGCCGATCTATGTCGGCACGTCGCGGCGCGAAGAGAATGGTGAATTCGGGTTCGCGCGGTCGGATTTCGCGACTTTCATGCGCTATGACATCCTGATGCCACGTGAGCATAAGGTGGGCGAGGTCACCTGGCCGAAATCGGTGAAGCGGGCGGATCCGACCAAGGATTTCCTGACGCTCGCCGATCAGCAATTCGCGACGGCGGGCGATTTCCGCAAGGAACTGGCGAAGAATCTGGGGCAGCGTGGCAGTCGTGACGTGACCGTCTATGTGCATGGCTTCAACAATACCATGGCCGAAAGCATCTATCGCGTCGCGCAGATGCATTACGATCTGAAAGTGCCGGGCGTGGCGGTGCATTATGCCTGGCCCTCGCGCGGGTCGGCGCTTGGCTATGTCTATGACCGCGATTCCGCTTTGTTCGGACGCGACGGACTTGAGGCGTTGCTCCGTGAGATTGCCGGAGCCGGAGCCGAACGGATCATCATCGTGGCCCATTCGATGGGCGGCGCCCTGACGATGGAGACGCTGCGTCAGGCCTCGATCCGTGGGGATCGCAAAGTGATGGACCGCATGGCGGGGGTGATCCTGATTTCACCCGATCTCGATGTTGATCTGTTCCGCGCCCAGGCCCATGCCATGGGAAAACTGCCGCAGCCCTTCCTGATCTTTGGCAGCACCCGCGACACTATTCTGAACATCTCGTCGCGCATCGCAGGTGCGCCTGACCGGTTGGGCAATCTGACGGATCTGCGGCCGATCTCTGATCTCGAGGTCACCTATTACGACACCGCCGCCTATAATCAGGGGGCGGGGCATAACAACCTCGGAACCTCGCCGGCCCTGTTGCAGGTGCTGGGCGGCATCGCCAATATCGACGCGGCCTTCCGGGCCGAGGCGCGGACGCGGGTCGGGCTGTTGCCGGGCGTGGTGCTGACGGTGAAGAATGCGACGGCGATTGTGCTTTCGCCGGTTGAAGCGGTTGCGGCGGGGAATACCGGTCTGGCAGACTGAGGCCCCGGTTGCCCCGCGCGGCAGCCGGGACTATGGCTGTTGCAATCGCCTGAAGGAGACCCCCATGACCGATTTCACCCCGGTTGATCCGGCTGAGCTGACCGCTCGGCTGATTCGCTGCAACTCGGTAACGCCGGCAGAGGGGGGCGCGCTCGTCTTGCTGGAGGCGTTGCTGAGCGAGGCCGGGTTTGCCTGTACCCGGGTGGATCGTGGTGGGATCGCCAATCTCTATGCCCGCTGGGGCATACGGGGGGCGAACCGGTCCTTCGGCTTTAACGGTCATACCGATGTGGTGCCGGTGGGAGATGCTGCGGCCTGGACCCAGGACCCGTTCGGCGCGGTCGTGGTCGATGGCTGGATGTATGGGCGCGGCGCCACCGATATGAAATCCGGGGTGGCGGCCTTCGCCGCCGCTGCGGTGGATTTCGTGCGCGAGACCCCGCCCGATGGCGCGGTGATCCTTGCGATCACCGGCGATGAGGAAGATGTCGCCGAACATGGCACCGTGGCGCTGCTGGACTGGATGGCGGAGCAGGGCGAGCGGATGACGCATTGCCTGGTCGGCGAGCCGACCTGCCCCGATGTGATGGGCCAGATGATGAAGATCGGCCGGCGTGGCAGCCTGACCGCCTGGTTCACCGCCGAAGGGGTGCAGGGCCATTCCGCCTATCCGCATCGCGCGAAGAACCCGATGTCAGCGCTGGTGAAGCTGATGGCGCGGCTGGAGGCGGAGCCGCTGGACGAGGGATCAGATCATTTCGACGCCTCGACCCTCGCGATCACCACGATTGATTGCGGCAATAAGGCCACCAATGTGATCCCGGCCAGGGGGACGGCCATCGTCAATATCCGCTATAATGACCTCCATACCGGAGAGAGCATTGCGACCTGGCTGCAAAGCCATGCCGCAGTGGTTGCGGCGGAAACCGGGGTGCGGATCACGGTGAAGACCAGCAATTCCGGCGACAGTTTTCTAACCGTGCCGGGCGAATTTTCCGCGATGATCCGCGAGGCGGTCCAGGCAGAGACCGGCGTCAGCCCGGATTATTCCACGAGTGGCGGCACCTCGGATGCGCGCTTCATCAAGGATCACTGCCCCGTGGTCGAATTCGGCCTGGTCGGCAAGACCATGCACCAGGTCGATGAACGGGTGGAGATCGCGCAGATCCACCAGCTGAAAGCGATCTACAGCCGTATTCTCAGGGATTATTTCGCGTGATCCGGGTTGCATTGACGGATGATCTGGCCGCCTGCCAGGCACTGCGGCGCCGCGTTTTCATCGAGGAACAGGCGGTTTCCGAGGGCGATGAGCTCGACGGGCGCGATGGCGAGGCGCTGCATCTGCTGGCCACAGACGATCAGCCGCTCGGGACCGCGCGGATCCTGATCGAGGGTGCGACTGGCAAGATCGGCCGGGTCTGCGTGCTCGCGCAAGCGCGCGGGCAGGGCATCGGCCAGGCGCTGATGCGCGAGGCGGTCGCGGTTTTGCGCACGCAGCCCGGTGTCACCCGCGCGAAACTGGGGGCACAGATCCATGCGCTAGGCTTTTACGAGGCGCTCGGCTTTCGGGCCTTCGGGCCGGAATACCTGGATGCGGGAATTGCCCATCGCGATATGGAGCTGATGCTGTGATCCTTTACCTCTGACGCCGGGAGGGGTAATTCCCTCTCTGTCAGATACAGAGGCTCAACCCATGTCGCGCTACGAACCCGGTCAGATCGAGAAGAAATGGCAATCCGCCTGGGATGAGGCCGGGGTTTTCACCGCGAAGGCCGACCCGTCAAAGCCGAAATATTACGTGCTTGAGATGTTCCCCTATCCGTCGGGGCGCATCCATATGGGCCATGTGCGCAATTACACCATGGGCGATGTGGTCGCGCGCTATAAGTCGTCCTGCGGATTCTCGGTGCTGCACCCGATGGGCTGGGATGCTTTCGGGATGCCGGCGGAAAACGCGGCGATGGAGCGGGGCGGCCACCCGAAAGACTGGACCTATGGCAATATCGCCGTGATGAAGGACCAGATGAAGCCGCTGGGCCTGTCGATCGACTGGAGCCGCGAATTCGCCACCTGCGACCCGGAATATTACGGCCAGCAACAGTCGATGTTCCTCGACATGCTTGAGGCGGGGCTGGTTTACCGCAAGGCCGCCGTGGTGAACTGGGACCCGGTCGATATGACCGTGCTCGCCAATGAGCAGGTCGAGAACGGGCGCGGCTGGCGTTCGGGTGCGCTGGTGGAGCGCAAAGAGCTGACGCAATGGTTCTTTAAGATCTCGGCTATGGCGGATGATCTGCTGAGCTCGCTCGACGGGCTGGAGAAATGGCCTGAAAAGGTACGCCTGATGCAGGCGAACTGGATCGGCAAATCCCAGGGGTTGCAATTCGCGTTCGAGACGGTGAATGCGCCGGAAGGCTTTGACCGGCTGGAAGTTTACACCACCCGCCCCGACACGCTGGGCGGCGCCAGCTTTGCCGGGATCTCGGCCGATCATCCGCTGGCAAAGGCGCTGGCCGAGAAAAACGAGGCCATTGCGGCCTTTGCCGCCGAATGCCGCAAGGGCGGCACCACCGCCGAAGAGATCGAGACCGCTGAAAAGATCGGCTTCGATACCGGCGTGCGCGTGCGTCATCCGCTGGACCCTTCCATTGAACTGCCGGTTTGGATCGCGAATTTCATCCTGATGGATTACGGCACCGGCGCGATCTTCGGCTGCCCGGGCCATGACCAGCGCGATTTCGAATTCGCGACCAAATACAGCCTGCCGATCATCCCGGTCTTCGTCCCGGAAGGCGAGGCCGAGACGGCGCTCACGGAACCCTTCGTCCCGGCGAAATCCGAGCGCGTCACCTATATCCGCAATGTCGCGGGGGCCGAGGTCAAAACCGGCGAACAGGGCATCCTGGACGCCATCGCTCTGGCCGAGGAAAAGGGCTTCGGCGAGGGCGTGACCAAGTTTCGCCTGCGCGACTGGGGCCTGTCGCGCCAGCGCTATTGGGGTTGCCCGATCCCGGTCGTCCATTGCCCGACCTGCGGCGTGGTGCCCGAGAAGAAAGAGAACCTCCCCGTCGAGCTGCCCTATGATGTAAGCTTCGACAAGCCGGGCAATCCGCTCGACCGTCACCCGACCTGGCGCGATGTCCCTTGTCCGAAATGCGGCCAGGCGGCAAAGCGCGAGACGGATACGATGGATACGTTCGTCGATTCGTCCTGGTATTTCACCCGCTTCACCGCGCCGCGCGCGACCACGCCGACGGTGATGGAGGATGCGGAATACTGGATGAATGTCGACCAGTATATCGGCGGCATCGAACACGCGATCCTGCATCTTCTGTATTCGCGCTACTTTGCCCGTGCGATGAACGTGACCGGCCATCTGCCCGCCAAATCGCGCGAGCCGTTTGACGCGCTGTTTACCCAGGGCATGGTCACGCATGAGATCTACAAGACCATCGATGACAAGGGCCGCCCGGTTTACCATCTGCCGGAGGATGTCCTGCGTTCCGATGCGGGCGTGACGCTGGCGGATGGCACTGCGGTCGAGGTGATCCCTTCGGCCAAGATGTCGAAATCAAAGAAGAACGTCGTCGATCCGATGAGCATCATCGCGTCTTACGGCGCAGATACCGCACGCTGGTTCGTGATGTCGGACAGCCCGCCCGAGCGGGATATCGAATGGACGGCCTCTGGTGCCGATGCCACCAGCAAACACCTGACCCGCGTCTGGACGCTGTCGGACCGGGTCGCCTCGATGCCATCGGATTACGCCGGCACGGCTGACCTTGAGCTGCAAAAGGCAGTGGCGCGGGCGGTGGTCGAGGTCACGAAGTCGATTGAAGGCTTTGCCTTCAACAAGGCGATTGCCGTGCTTTACGGGCTGACCAATACACTGGCGAAAGCCGATGCTTCGGCGCTGGTGGCGCGCGATGGGATGCGGGTTCTGGCGCAGCTGATGCAGCCGATGACGCCGCATCTGGCCGAGGAAATCTGGGCCATGCAGGGCGGCGAAGGGCTTTGTGCTCAGGCTGGCTGGCCGAAAGCCGATCCGGCGCTGCTGGTCGATGATGTGATCACGCTGCCGATCCAGATCAATGGCAAGAAACGTGCGGAAATCAGCGTGCCGAAGGATCTTGCCTCTTCCGAGGTTGAAAAGCTGGCGCTGGCCCATGAGGATGTGGTGAAATTCCTCGGTGGCAATGCGGTGAAGAAGATCATCGTGGTGCCGGGGCGCATCATCAACGTCGTCGCGTGACGGCATCAAGGGGCTGAACCCGTGGGGACTGACCGCCGGACCTTCCTGCTGATGCCGCTGGCGCTTGCCGCCTGCGGCTTTACTCCCGCCTATCAGAAGGGCGGACCGGCCGAGGCCCTGCTGGGCCAGGTGCGCGCGGCGGACCCCGATACCAAAGAGGCTTTTGCCTTTGTGCAGCGAATCGAGGAGCGTCTCGGGCGGCCCGAGCGCCATCTCTATGACCTCGACTACGCCATCACGACCAAAACGGATGGTGTCGGCGTCACCGCAGACAACCGCACCACGCGCTACAATATCTCGGGGGTCGTGACCTTCCGGATCTCGGATACGCTCAGCGGCGCCGTGCTCGCAAGCGGGCGGGCGCAAAGCTTCACCGCGTTCAACGCGACCGGCTCGACCGTGGCGATGCTGGCGGCAGAGGAAGATGCGCAAAGCCGGCTGATGTCGATCCTGGCCGATCAGGTCGTGGCGCGGCTGATCGCAGAAATGGCGGCGCTGCAAAGGCGCAACAGCGCGCGCGCCTCTGGTCCGTCGGCCGGCTGATGCTGCTGCGCGGCGCCGAGGCCAATCGTTACATGGCAAAGCCTGACCCCGCCCGCGCGGGGCTTCTGATCTTTGGTGCCGATACGATGCGGGTCGCGCTGAAACGCCAGGCGGCGATTCTCGCGCTGATCGGGCCCGAAGGCGAGGCCGAGATGCGGCTTGCGCGCATGTCGGGCGCGGATCTGCGCAAGGACCAGGCGGCACTGTCGGATGCGGTCAGGGCGGTCGGTTTCTTCCCGGGCCCGCGTGTGGCCTTTGTCGAGGATGCAACCGACGGGCTGACCGCGACCTTTACCGCAGCGCTGAAGGACTGGAAGCCGGGTGATGCGGTGATCATAGCCACGGCGGGCGATCTGAAGGGCAAATCGACGCTTAAGTCACTGTTTGAAAAGCTCCCCCATACGGTTTGCATCGGGCTTTATGACGATCCGCCGACGCGCGAAGAGATCGAATCCGAACTGGCCAGAGCCGGTCTCGCGCAGATCCCGCCAGCGGTGATGGATGATCTGACGCAACTTGCGCGGGCGCTGGATCCGGGTGACTTCCGGCAGACGCTTGAGAAGATCGCGCTGTATAAATGGCAGGATCCGACGCCTTTGACACCGGATGAGGTCGCGGCGCTGGCACCGGCAACGATTGACGCCGAGGTGGATGAGCTCCTGAATGCCGTGGCCGAGGGGCAGAGCCGTCAGGTCGGCATGTTGATGCTGCGGCTGGGAGGGCAGGGCGTGTTGCCGGTAACCCTCTGCATCCAGGCGCTGCGGTATTTCCGCACACTGCATATTGCGGCAAGTGATCCGGGCGGTGCAGGCAATGGCTTGCAAAAGGCACGGGTCTTCGGGCCGCGCCGGGATCGGATGCAGGGACAGCTCAGGAAATGGGGGATGCGCAGCCTGGAACCCGCCATCGCCGATCTGGTCGAGGCTGATCTGACGCTGCGCTCGACGATGAAAGTGCCAGGGCTTGCGCTGGTCGAGCGGGTCTTTCTGCGGATCGCCGCGCGGGCGGGGCGCTGATCCCTGCCTGCGCCGCCTTGCTGCAAGGCATATTCTTCTGTGACATGAAAAAGGCGGCCGAAGCCGCCTCTGGTCGTCTCGGTTCTGGCTGTGGTCAGAGCTTGGTGTCCCGGACCCGGAGCTGCCGCGCCCGGGTGAGAATCGCATCCTCCACCGCGCGAACGGTCTCGGGCGCCACTGCGCCGCCGCCCTGGCTTTGAAGCGAGAGCTTCAGGCTGCGTGCCTCGAGCGCCGGATCCTGAACATAGATCGTAGCGCGGTAGGCACGCCCCCCACCCGGCGGGCGGCCATAGCCGGTGACGATTACGCCGGTAAAGGGGTCAATGCTTTCGATCGGCAGGAAATTCAGCACTTCAAGCGAGGCCTGCCAGATATATTTGTTCACCTCGACAGTGGTGTTCGGATCTGCGCCATTGCCGAAGAGATTCCAGATCGTGCCGCCGGCGCGGTTTGATCTTTCGCGCGAATTGCCCAGTTCTGCCGTGCCCTGCTTGCCGGCGGTCGCCCCGGTGCGGGCGTCGTCTGCGGTTCCACCAGTATTGCCGCCGCAGGCCGCAAGGGTAACAAGCAGGCCGCCACAAAGCAGGCTGCGCGCGGATTTCGCCAGAGCCATCGGAAACTCCCGTTTAACTTAAACGGCTGTCTAGCTTAGCCACCTGTGTGGAACAAGGCTTTTTGGCCTGCAAGACCCCGGCGGCGGCGGCGCCATGCCTGTATTGCCGCTTTAATGGGGCAATAGCAGAGGCCGCGTTCCGGGCGAGGGAGTTGCGGCAGTACGCTCCGGATGGGCCGCTGTCAGGGGCCAAAAACGCACTGTGACTTTGCTGCACCACAGGCGAGGCGTTTCCGGGCGCGGCGCGGCATCATCGTTGCAATCAGGCCCCGAGAAGCAGAAATACGATCCATACCCAATTCGGATTCCCCTGAGTTGGGCCATCCTTGGAAGTCAATCGAGGGAATACGATGAAAAAGCTTCTTATCGCAACCACCGCACTGGTTGCTGGCGCTTCGGCCGCCGCTGCTGATGTGACCATCTCGGGCTACGGCCGTTTCGGTCTGCAGTATATCGAAGATCGTGGTGTTACCCCGGGTTCGGGCATCGCTGGGACCGAAGAAGAAACCCAGATCGCTGGTCGTCTGCGTCTGAATATCGACGCTACCACCGAGACCGATGTCGGCGTGACCTTCGGCGCGCGTCTGCGTCTGCAGAACGACCTGGGCAACGACACCACCGTCGGTAACAAGGCCCGCTTCTCGGTCGGCTACGAAGGTCTGACCGTTCAGGTCGGCAACGTCGACACCGCATGGGACTCGGTTCGCCTGACCTATGATTCGGAAATGGGCTTCGATGACAGCTCGTTCGGCGATGCGCAGAACGGCTTCTTCGCCTATAACTCGAAAGGCGCAGATTCGAACCAGAACAGCAACTACGCCGGCGTTGCTGCGTTCTATTCGATCGCCGATGTCAATCTGTACTTCTCGTACGTCGACCCGGATCAAACTGCTAAAGACCTCAGCATCGTTCCTGGTCTCCTCGCTAATGACGAAGAAATCGGCCTGGCTGCTGACTGGTCGAACGGCCAGATCTCGGTCGCTGCCGGCATCAACCTGTCGTCGCAAGGCATCAAAGACAACGATGACTACTTCATCGGTGCGGCCTACAACTTCGGCGACGGCAATGTCGGCCTGAACTACTACGACTACAACACCGCTGCTGGTGGTGTTTCGGACTCGACGCAAGTGACCCTTTACGGCAACTACACCTTCGGCGCGACCACGCTGAAAGCATATGTGTCGGATTGGGATCGTGCCGGCTACGACACCGCTTACGGTATCGGCGCTGACTACTCGCTCGGCGAAGGCGCTCGTATCTCGGGTTCGATCCAGTCGGGCTTCGGCGATGCAGCTGGCGCCAACAACGGCACCAAAGCTGATCTCGGCGTTCGCTTCGACTTCTGATCTTAACGGATCAATATCTTTGGAAAGAGCGGGCATTGCCCGCTCTTTTCATTTCCGGCGTTTCCCTTCTGTGCCCGGGCGTTGTAATCAGGGCGCGTTCTGAGGCAGCAAAGGTGCGGGCAATGTCACTTACCGGGATCACCGCAAGGCTGCGCGCCGCCGAACTGGCCGCGGGCCGCGAAGCGGGCTCTGTTACGCTGATTGCGGTTTCGAAAGTACAGCCCGGCCCGCGGGTCGAGGCGGTGCTGGATGAAGGCCAGCGCGTCTTCGGCGAGAATTACGTCCAGGAGGCCGCGTTCAAATGGCCCATCTGGAAGGCGAAATACCCCGGCGTAAAGCTGCATATGATCGGGCCCTTGCAAAGCAATAAGGCAAAGGTCGCGGTCGATCTTTTCGATGCGATCCATTCGGTTGACCGCCCCTCGCTGGCCGAGCGGCTGGCGACCCTTGCCAATGCGCGTGGCGCCAGTCCCGATATTTTCATCCAGATCAACACCGGCGAAGAGCCGCAAAAGGCCGGTATCCTGCCGGGCCAGGCCGATGATTTCATCTCGGCCTGCCGCGCGATGTATCTGCCGGTCGTCGGGCTGATGTGCATTCCGCCAGATGGCGAAGACCCGGTGCAGCATTTTAAAATGCTGGCCGGGATCGCGGCGCGAAACGGGGTCGAGGGGCTCTCGATGGGGATGAGTTCGGATTTCGAGCTCGCCGTGGCGCATGGGGCAACCCATATCCGCGTCGGCTCGGCGATTTTCGGGGATCGTGCCTACGCGAAATAGGGCACGATCAGCCTTGTCCCGTGGCGGATGCGCCGCGCGATCCACAAAAGATCGGGCTGTGCAAAGGCGACGCAGCCGGCGGTGGGCCAGCCCGGGCGACGCCAGGAATGCAGGAAGATCGCGGATCCCCGGCAGGGTGTCGCATCGGGCCAGTTCCAGTCGGTGACCAGAACCAGATCATATTGCGGGTCAGAGCGGCGCAGATCCTCATGCGAGAAACCATGCGGCGCCCGGACATGGGAATTATAGGCCGGGTCACGGCTGTCATCTGACCACAGATCGCCCGGGATCAGCGGTTCTGCCCAGGCCGGCACATCGGCCCGGGCCAGCCGGTCGGGGCGGTAGAAGCCGCCAACGATATGATGCAGCCCGAAAGGCGTCGCTCCATCGCCCTCACGTTTATCGCGCGAGATGCCGCCACGCCCGATGGTGCAGGCGAAACGGCGACCCCGGAACAAAAGCCCTGTAGGGCTCAGCACAAGGTCCTCAGCGGTCTGTCCCGGGTGGATCACAGCAAATGCCCCGATCTGGCGGCCTTGGTGGCCAGATAGGCCGCGTTTTCGCGGGTCTTTCCGACCTTCAGCGGCACACGCTCGACCACTTTCAGCCCGCAGCTGTCCAGCATTGCCACTTTGCGCGGGTTGTTGGTCAAAAGCCGCACCTCGCGAAATCCGAGACCGCGCAGGAGTTCGGCCCCGATGCGGAAATCGCGCTCATCATCTTCAAACCCCAGCCGGTGATTGGCATCGACCGTATCAAAGCCCTGATCCTGCAGCGAATAGGCGCGCATTTTATTCGCAAGGCCAATGCCACGACCCTCCTGGTTCAGATAGAGCAGGACGCCCGCGCCCTCGTCGCCCATCTGGGCAAGCGCAGCGTGAAGCTGCGGGCCGCAATCGCATTTCAGCGAGCCCAGAACGTCTCCGGTGAAACAGGCGGAATGAAGCCGCGCCAGCACCGGGCGGTCGCGCGCGGGCTGGCCGACTTCGATCGCATAATGTTCGTCGCCGCCGTCATCGGGGCGGAAGATATGGAGCCGCCCCGCACCGGCCAGTGCCATTGGCAGCCGCGCCGAGACCACGTCGGCAAGCGGTGCCAGCCGCGAGAGGGCCGGCAGTGCCTCGTCGATCCTGAGGAAGGTCAGCCCGTGATCGGCGGCCAACAGCAGCGGGTTTTCGACCCGCACGAGCAGCGCCGCCGGTAAAAGATGTGCCGATTTCGCCAGCAACACCGCCGCCCGGTGCAGCGCGCCCGAGCCGCCATAAAGCCCCCGCACCGGCCCCTTGAGCGGCACGCGCAGATCATCCTGCGGATCGGCGATGGCCTTGAGCCAGGCAGTATCGGCGCCCGGTGGCACTGCGATCCGGGCGATATCGCCGTCACAGGCAAAGGCTTTCAGCGTCTCGGCCCGCCAGGCGGTCAGTGCCAGTTCCGGCTCGCCAAAGCTGCGCAATGCGCTCAGGCGCGGTGGCTCCAGCGGCTCGATGGCGATAGCAAGTGCGGCCTCGCCCTCGCCTGCCAGCACCACCGGCACACCCATCCGCAGATCGCCGCGCGCGCGCGAAAGGCGCTCGGTGATATCGGGTCCGAGAGAAGAAAAGGCACCGGCAGCTGCAGTCATGACGCGTCTCCTGACCCCGTTTATCTGGGCGCAGGATGACAGAATTGAAATATTTCCTGCTCCTGCGACACGAGGCCGTGACTCCCTTGTCGCAAATCTTGCGGGAAATGTGAACGCGGCGCATTTGTTTCCCAAGCAAACGAAAGGACCGTATCATGGCCCAGCTTCGCAAAATTCTTCTGGTGGATGACGATGACGACCTGCGGGAGGCATTGTCCGAACAATTGGTGATGACCGAGGATTTCGATGTCTTCGAGGGCCGCACTGGCGCCGAAGGGATGGAGAAGGCCAAGGCGGCGATCTATGACCTGGTGATTCTCGATGTCGGGCTGCCCGATACCGATGGGCGCGAGCTGTGCCGCCGGATGCGCAAATCGGGGGTGAAATGCCCGATCATGATGCTGACCGGCCATGATACCGATGCCGATACCATTCTGGGACTTGATTCCGGCGCGAATGATTACGTGACCAAGCCGTTCAAGTTTCCGGTGCTGCTGGCGCGGATCCGGGCGCAGCTGCGCACCCATGAACAGTCGGAAGACGCAGTCTTCCAGCTTGGGCCCTACAGCTTCCGTCCGGCCCAAAAGCTCCTGGTGGATGAGAAGGACAAGAAGATCCGTCTCACCGAGAAAGAGACCAATATCCTGAAATTCCTGTACCGCGCCCAATCGGGTGTGGTGGCGCGGGATGTGCTGTTGCATGAGGTCTGGGGCTATAATGCCGGGGTCACGACCCATACACTTGAGACGCATATCTACCGGCTGCGGCAGAAGATCGAGCCCGATCCCTCGAATGCGCGGCTGCTGGTGACCGAAAGCGGCGGGTACAGGCTTGTTGCCTGAGCTGTCACTGTAAAGCCACTGTGCCGCCGTCCCGATAAAAGTCGCAACAATTCGACATAATGTCGCTTGATTCACCGCGCCTTAATGGATTGCTGCCCATTATGGCAGGGTGACGCCGGTACGACCTGATGGCGTTTCGTGAAAGAGTTCCCCTTGTCGTGTCGGGGTTATGACACGACAACCTCCCTGTTGGACTGGCCGGGCTTTTGCCCGGCCTTTTTTTGCCATCTGTTTCGACCGGGTCGGTTGGCATGGCAATGCCCGGCGCGGGTGTTGCGTTCTTGCAATAATTCTTGCCGTCTGAGCGGGCCAGTCTTGCCTCATGCTTCGTGCCGGGCCTGTTTGGTGCTAGATTCTCCGGACCTCCCTGTTGGACCTTGCCCGGTATCTCGCGTTTCTCATCTGCGGTGCCGGGCTTTCTTTTGCGCAGCCATCGGCCTAGTGTCCGCTTCGGATCATGACTGCCGGAGAGAGAGATGAGCTTTACCCTCGCCACCTGGAACATCAATTCCGTGCGTCTGCGCGAGGGGCTGGTGTCAAAGCTTCTTTCGGAAGACGCGCCGGATGTACTTTGCCTGCAGGAGATCAAGACACCGATCGACAAATTCCCGACCGAAGGCTTTGCGGCGCTCGGCTATCGCTATTTGGTGGCGCGCGGGCAGAAAGGGTATAACGGTGTCGCGATCCTGTCGAAACTGCCGCTCGAAGATGCGGGGGATCGCGATTATGCGGCGCTCGGCCATGCGCGGCACGTGGCGGCAAAGCTGGAAAATGGCGTGACCATCCATAATTTCTATGTGCCGGCGGGAGGGGATATTCCCGACCGGGCGCAGAATGTGAAATTTGGCCAGAAGCTCGATTTCCTGACCGAGATGCGGGATGCCTTCCATGCTGACCGGCCGGAGAAGGCGATCCTGGTCGGCGATCTGAATATTGCGCCGCGCGAGGATGATGTCTGGAGCCATAAACAACTGCTGAAGATCGTCAGTCATACGCCCATCGAGGTCGAGCATCTCGGCGCGGCGCAGGATGCAGGGAACTGGGTCGATATCACCCGTCAGGACATCACCGAAGGCAAACTCTATTCCTGGTGGAGCTACCGCGCTGCGGACTGGGACGGGGCCGATAAGGGGCGACGTCTGGATCATATCTGGGCGACGCCCGATATCTCGAATGCCGGCCACGGTTCAAAGATCCTGCGCGCGGCGCGGGGCTGGGAGCAACCTTCCGATCATGTCCCGGTCTTCGCGACATTCGATCTGTAAGCGGAGCCGATTTCTTTCAAGAAATCGGCCCGTTTTGTTGCACAAAACGATGACGGCCGGGTCAGGCTGACGGGCTCTCTCTTGTCGCCGTGCCCTAGTGGCCAGCCACCAGCGCTGAAAGCACGGATTGCGCATTCGCGCTGTCCCATTCCGCATCGCCGATCAGCCGGGCTACCTCCTGGCCTTCGGGGTTCAGGATCACGGTTACCGGCAGGGCCATCACCCCCATCCGGCTCGAGAGCGCAGATTTCGGGTCACGCAGGATCGGCAGGCTGGTGATCCCGGCCTCGGTGTAAAAGCGGCTGATCGCGGCGGGCTCGTTCCGGCCAGTCGCGACCGGCACGACGGCGATGTCGGGCATCGCGAGCTGCAGCCGGTTCAGAGATGGCATTTCGGCCCGGCAGGGCGCGCACCAGGTGGCCCAGAAATTCAGAACCACCCATTTGCCGCGGTAATCCTCCAGCGAGGCGGGCGTATCGTCGAGCATGACCAGCTCTGCCGCTGGCAGATCCTTCGGGGTCTCATGCAGCTGGAGCTTTTTCATATCGCCCTCGCGCAGGCTCGCCGCATCGCTGACGGCATCTCCGCCTGCACCCTCGGCCAGGGCTGCATTTGCACCAAGCGCCAGCGCGGTATAAAGAGCCGCCAGAAACAGCCGCATCACCAACTCCATCTCTCCGAGGGCCCGCATGTCTACTGAGGACCAGTCCAAAGCCGCAAACCAGATGTGGGGCGGGCGTTTTGCCGAAGGGCCGGATGCGATCATGCAGGCGATCAACGCCTCGATCGGATTCGACAAGCGGCTTTATGCCCAGGACATTGCTGGCTCGCGCGCCCATGCCGCGATGTTGGCGGCCCAGGGCATCCTTACCGATAGCGATGCCGGGGTGATCCGGGAAGGCCTCCTCACCGTCTTGTCAGAAATCGAGGCCGGTAATTTCCCGTTCCGGGTCGAGCTGGAGGATATTCACCTCAATGTCGAAAGCCGCCTGACCGAGATCGTGGGCGAGGCGGGCAAGCGTCTGCATACCGGGCGGTCGAGAAATGACCAGGTAGCGGTCGATTTCCGCCTTTGGGTGCGCGATCAGTGCGACGCGGCGATTTCCGGTCTGAGCGCCCTGATGCGTGCCTTTGTCGCCCAGGCGGAACAGGGGGCTGACTGGGTCATGCCGGGCTTTACCCATCTGCAAACCGCGCAGCCTGTGACCTGGGGCCATCACATGATGGCCTATGTCGAGATGTTTGCCCGCGACCGCTCGCGGTTTGAAGATGCGCGCAAACGCATGAATGAAAGCCCGCTGGGGGCCGCTGCACTGGCCGGGACCAGCTTTCCGATTGACCGTCATATGACCGCCGAGGCGCTTGGTTTCGACCGCCCGACCGCGAACAGCCTTGATTCGGTGTCAGATCGCGATTTCGCGCTGGAATTCCTGTCCGCCGCCTCGATTACCGCGATGCATCTGTCGCGTTTCGCCGAAGAGCTGGTGATCTGGTCCTCGGCGCAGTTCCGTTTCGTGCGGCTTTCCGACAAATGGACGACCGGCTCGTCGATCATGCCGCAAAAGAAGAACCCTGATGCGGCAGAGCTTCTGCGCGCTAAACTCGGGCGTATTCTCGGCGCGACCGTGGCTTTGTTCACCATCATGAAGGGCCTTGCCCTGACCTATTCCAAGGATATGCAGGAAGACAAAGAGCAGGTCTTTGACGCGGCTGACAACCTTATGCTGGGTCTCGCGGCCATGACCGGCATGGTCACGGATATGGCGGCGAACCGCGACAGCCTGACGCTCGCGGCGGCCTCCGGCTTCTCGACGGCGACCGATCTGGCGGACTGGCTGGTCCGCCGGCTCAACCTGCCCTTCCGTGAGGCGCATCACGTCACCGGCACCCTGGTCGGCATGGCGGAAAAGGCGGGGATCGACCTGCCGGATCTGAGCCTTGACCAGATGCAATCCGTTCACCCCGGCATCACGGATGAGGTCTTCACCGTGCTGGGTGTGGAAAACTCGGTCAATTCGCGCGTCTCTTATGGCGGAACCGCGCCGGTCAGGGTGCGCGAACAGATCGCGCGCTGGAAAGCGCAGCTCGCCTGAGCCACGATCCGGAAAAGGGAGTCTCCGATGCGTCTGATTGCGTCTCTCGCAGTGACTGTTCTTCTGGCCGCCTGCGGTGTCGCGGGCGAGCCGAAGCATCCTGAAGAAAAGGTCAGCTTTTCGGGCAGCCTGAGGCTCGGCGCGAGCCATAGTTTCTGAGATGATCCGGGCGGGCCTGATCCTTTGCATCATTCTGGCGGGTTGCGCGCCCAGACGCGACCCGCTGGCGGAGGGTCAGGTGGTCTATGACCCGACGTTAGGGCTGCATGTGTCGCGGACCGGAACCGTCATTCCGTCCGCTTCGGCCAATGTGGCGGGGGTGACGGTCGGCGCCAGTACCGGCGGCGGATATGTCGGCACAAGATTCGGGCCGATCCGCCTCAGCACCGGGTTCTGAGCCGCCCCCTCCGGGGCATCGCCGAATTGCGCTCTTCCGGCGCTCTGCTATAGCAAGGCGCGGATGCGGGATGCGAAAGGGCAGGGCATGGATCATTTCCTTTACCAGGGCGGCATTCTTCATGCCGAGGATGTGGCGATCCCCGAGATCGCGGCCGGGGTCGGCACGCCGTTTTACGTCTATTCCACCGCGACCCTGACCCGCCATTTCAGCCTGTTTTCCGAGGCGCTGTCACCGCTGCCGCATCTGGTGTGTTTCGCGATCAAATCGTTGTCGAATGTCGCGGTGCTCAAGGTGCTGGGCGATCTGGGCGCCGGCATGGATGTGGTGTCAAAAGGCGAATATCTGCGCGCGAAAGCCGCAGGCGTGCCGGGCGAACGCATTGTTTTCTCAGGCGTTGGCAAGACCCGTGACGAGATCCGCACCGCGCTGGAAGGCGGCATCCGCCAGTTCAATGTGGAATCCGAGCCCGAGCTGCGGGCGATTTCTGAAATCGCGACCGAACTGGGCAAGGTGGCCCCGATCACCGTTCGCGTGAACCCGGATGTCGACGCGAAAACCCATGCCAAGATCGCGACCGGCAAATCCGAGAACAAATTCGGCATCCCCATCGCCCGCGCCCGCGAGGTCTATGCCGAGGCCGCGAAACTGCCGGGCCTGAAAGTCATCGGCATCGACGTGCATATCGGCAGCCAGCTGACCGAACTCGCGCCGTTCGAGGCCGCTTTCGACAAGGTGGCCGAACTGACCGAAGTGCTGCGTGCTGACGGGCATGAGATCACCCGGCTCGACCTTGGCGGCGGGCTGGGCATTCCTTACACGCGCTCGAACGAGGCGCCGCCTCTGCCGGTCGAATATGGCCAGATGATCCGGCGCAAGCTCGGCCATCTCGGCTGCGAGATCGAGATCGAGCCGGGGCGGCTGATTTCCGGCAATTCCGGTATCCTGGTCTCAGAGGTCATCTATGTGAAAAACGGCGAGGGACGGGATTTCCTGATCCTCGACGCTGCGATGAATGATCTGGTGCGCCCGTCGATGTATGATGCCTGGCACGATATTGTGCCGGTGACCGAGGGTGCGCCCGGTGATCCGACGCAACCTTTCGATGTGGTCGGCCCGGTCTGCGAGACCGGCGACACTTTCGCGAAAGCGCGCGATCTGCCGCTGCTGAGCGACGGCGATCTGGTCGCCTTCCGGTCGGCGGGGGCCTATGGCGCGGTGATGGCCAGCGAATACAACACCCGCCCGCTGATTCCCGAAGTTCTTGTCAATGGGCATCAATTCGCTGTCATTCGGGAACGCCCTACCTTTGACGAAATCCTCGCGCGCGATAGACTGCCCGCGTGGATGAAGGATCAGTAACCTCCGCGCGGCCGAAAGGCCCTGGCGGCGAAGGGAGAACGGATGGCAGCGCGACAGCCCGCCCCGAGCAGTGACAGCGCGACCATCGCGGCGCTTCAGGCCCTGAAATGGCCGCGTCGCCTGACGCTGGCAGGGCTGTGGGTCGAGCGTCTTTCACGCGCCTTCTGGCCGCTCTGGACCGTGCTTTTGCTGGCGTTTTCGGCGGCGGCTTTCGGGCTGCATGAGGTCGGAACGCTCTTGCAGGTGCAGATCGGGCTGGGGGTCGTGGCGCTTCTGGTGCTGGCCTCGCTGATCTGGGGGGCACGCAAATTCCGCCGCCCCACCGCGGACGAGGCGCTGATCCGGCTTGATGCGTCACTGCCCGGGCGCCCTATTGCGACTTTGCGGGACAGCCAGGCGATCGGGGCCGATGATGCGCAATCATCGGCGGTCTGGCGGGTGCACCTGGCGCGGATGGCGGAAAAGGCCCGCGCGGCCCGTGCGGTGCCGCCGGATCTGCAACTCGCGTCGCGCGACCGCTGGTCTTTGCGCTATGTCGCACTGACGGCAGCGGTGATGGCGGCTTTGTTCGGATCGTTCTGGCGCGCGGCCGAGGTTGTGGCCATCGGTCCCGGCCCCGCCCAGGCGATTCCCTCCGGCCCGGTCTGGGAAGGCTGGGCACGACCCCCGGCCTATACCGGCAAGCCGGTACTTTACCTCAATGACATCACGGCGGGCGAATTCGAGGTGCCGGTTGGCAGCCGTATCCAGATCCGCGTCTATGGCGACAGCGCGGATGCGCAGATCGAGCAGACCATTGCGCGGGTTGCGCCCCCCGCCCCGGAAGGCGAGGCCGCGAGCGCGATCCCGGAAGGGCTGAAAGGCCTGACAGAGCTGGTGGTCAGCCAGTCTGGCCGCCTTGCCATCGGCGGCCCGGGCGGGCGCGACTGGCAGGTCATCGCCACGCCCGACACCGCGCCCACCATCGCCGTTTCGGGCGAGATGGGCCGCGAAGCGGATGGCCGGTTCAAACAGGAATTCAAGGCAAGCGACGATTACGGTGTCACCGCCGGCCGCGTGACGATCAGCCTGCAACCCGAGAAAGTCACCCGCCGCTACGGGCTGGAGATCGAGCCGGAGCCTTTCGCGCCGGTCACGCTCGACCTGCCGATGCCGATGAAGGGCAACCGGACCGAGATCACCCAGACGCTGGTCGATGATCTTTCGGAACATGTCTTCTCGAATATGCCGGTCAGCATGGTATTCACCGCACTTGATGCTGCCGGGAACGAGGGCAGCGCCGCGCCCTATGAGGTGACGCTGCCCGGCAAGCGCTTTTTCGATCCGATGGCCAATGCGGTGATCGAGATGCGGCGCGATATTCTGTGGAACCGCGAAAACCTGCCGCGCGCGCTGGAGCTCTTGAAAGCTATTGGCAACCGGCCCGAGGAACTGACGCGTTCGCAGAATGCCGCGAAACGGCTGAGGGTGCTGGTGCGCCAGGCCGATGCGATGACCCTGCCGCTGACCGATGGGCAGCGTGACGAGGTGGTCAAAGAACTCTGGGATATCGCCTTCATGTTCGAAGAGGGTGACCTGGGGAATGCGTTCGAGCGGCTGCAGCGCGCCCAGGACCGGCTGGAAGAGGCGATGCGCAATAGCGCGTCACCCGAGGAAATCGACCAGCTGATGAAAGAGATGCAGCAGGCGATGCGCGAATATCTCAAGGAACTGGGCCAGCAGGCGCAGCAGAACGGCGACCGCCAGGATGGCGAGGGGGCCCAGCAGGGCGGCCAGACCATCACCCAGGACCAGCTGCAGCAGATGCTCGACGAGATCGAGCGGCTGATGAAAGAGGGTAAGACCGCCGAAGCGATGGCGCTGATGGAAGAGTTGCGCCAGCTGATGGAAAACCTCCAGGTGCAGCAGGGTCAGGGCCAGGGGCAGGGCGGTGAAGGCCAGGGCCAGGGCACGATGAAAGACCTGGGCGAGACGCTGAAAGACCAGCAGGGTCTCTCGGATGATGCCTATCGCGACATGCAGCGTGGCCGGAATGGTCAGCAGGGCACCGATCCGGGCGATCTGGCGGATCGTCAGCGCGAATTGCGCGACAAGCTCAATGAGATGCAGAACGGCAAGCTGCCGGGCGATGGTTCGGCAAAGGGCGAAGAAGGGCGCGAGCGGCTGGGCGAGGCCGAACGCGCGATGCGCGAGGCCGAAGAGGCGCTGCGTCAGGGTGATCTTGCCGGTGCGCTCGACAAACAGGCCGAAGCGATGGAGCGGCTGCGTCAGGGTATGCGCGATTTCGGCGACGCATTGGCGGATCTGGAACGCGAACCCGGGGCCGAAGGCGGCAACCAGGAGCCGCGCGACGCCCGTCGGGTCGACCCGAATGCGGTCGATCCGCTCGGGCGCGAGCCGGGCGATTCGGCGCGGATCGGGTCTGACCGCAATATGGTGCAGAACAACCCTGATCAGCGCGCGCAGGAACTCCTGGACGAGATCCGCCGCCGCTCGGGCGAGGCGGGGCGCCCGGATGCCGAACTCGACTATCTCAAGCGCCTGCTTGATCTGTTCTGACGTCCAGCGGCGAAAACCTGAAAAGAAAAACCGCGCCGGATGCAGCGGCGCGGTTTTTTTTCAGGGTATTGGCCTTTCGGAGACGGGCCCGGGCCTCAGCCGCCGGTCTGCGGATCGCCTGTCAGCGCCTGAGTCGCATCATCCATCAGCGAATTGAGCCAGTTGCGCAGGTTGTCGACAAAGAGAACATAGGCCTGCAATGCGCCTTCCAGCGCCGGTACCGCCGCGACGATACGGTCGGAAAAAACATAGAGCAGCGCTGCGATCACCAGCACCAGAATCGCCAGAAGGAAGCCGGTGCGGAAACTGCCCCGGGTCAGATCCGGCAGCGAATCCACCTCGGCTTCGGGATCGAAGCGGTTGTCATCGGGCTGCAATGTGGAATTGATTTCCTCGACGTCGGGCAAGAGATCGCGCCGCGCCGTCGGGCGGGCGGGCTCCGGCTCGTCGAGATCTTCGCCGCGCAGCATGGCCAGGCGCTTTTGCTGGGCGGTCATTTCCGGCGTGGGCGCGGGTATTGACAGCTCGGGCTGCGATTGCAGCCCGGTATCGGCCTCGGCCCTGCGATTTGTATTGCGCTGCGCTTCGGCTTTGCGGGCGCTGGCCTCGCGTTCGGCTTCTTCGCGCAGGATTTCCAGCACGGCCTCGTCCAGGTCACGGCGTACCGGCTCCGCTGCAGGGGCCGGGGGTGCGACCGGCGCGGCTGCAGCCTTGCCGGCCAGAGCGGCTTTCAGCGCATCGGTGCCAGTCATGTTGGGGCCAGTCAGGTCGGCACTGTGCGCGGGTGCCGCCTCAGCCTCTGCCACATCTGCGATGCCCGCGACGACGTCGGGTTCTCTGGAAGCCGCGGCACCTTCGTATTTTTTTGCTGATCTTTCAGCAGTATTGCCTTCGCCTCCGGAAGTCTCGGCGAAATCAGCACCCGTCCGATCTTCCGCAAAGGCACCAGCCAGACCGTCTGAGACCGACTCAGCCGGCAGTTGGAACCAGGCATGGCCGCAATTCGAGCACTGAACGTCGCGCCCGGCCTCCGGGATCGCACTATCCGGCACATCGTATCTGGCGTCACAATTTGGACATGCCAGTAACATGAAAAACCCCGCCCCAAGCTAAGCCCTTTTCTCTTCTAACAATAATCCTGCAATCGTCCAAGACTATGTGTCCCGGACTTGAACAATCCCTGAGAGCCGTGCGAATTAAGTCATGGTTTGTCAGAGTGAGCGCGCATAAAACTCGGGCGCGCAATGGTATCGCAGGGGTGTCGCGGAGGCATCGCAGGGGGATCGGGCAGTGATTGCCTTTGAAAGTGCAGCCTATAACTACGGCGGTGGCGAGCTTCTGTCGGATGTGACGCTGAAGCTGGCGCCGGGGTCGTTTCACTTTCTGACCGGCCCCTCGGGGTCGGGCAAGACGACATTCCTCAAGCTCGCCTATGCCGAGCTTCTGCCCACGTCCGGCCATGTCACCCTGTTTGACCGCGAGGTGAAGTCGCTGCCGCGTGACGATGTGGCGAACCTGCGCCGGCGGATCGGGGTGGTGCATCAGGATGTGCAGTTTCTCGACCATCTGCCGCTTGCCGCCAATGTGCAATTGCCACTGACCGTCGCCGGGCGGCGGGGCGAAAGCGGCGATCTGGACGAGCTGTTGAAATGGGTCGGACTGTCGCATCTCGCCGATGCACTGCCGCCCTCGCTTTCCGGGGGCGAACGGCAACGCGCGGCCCTGGCACGTGCAATCATCATGGGGCCCGATATCATTCTCGCCGATGAGCCCACGGGCAATGTCGACTGGGAAATGTCGCTCAGGCTGCTGACGCTGCTGGTCGAACTGAACCGGATGGGCAAGACGATCCTGATCGCGACGCATGATCTGAACCTGATCCGCCAGGCCAAGAACCAGATCCCGACCCGGGTGCTGCGTATCTCAAAGCGGCGGATTCAGCTGGCGGGGGCGGATCTGTGAAACTGCCCAGACCGATTGCCCGCGCCCTTGCCCTGATGTCGCCGGATGCGCGATCCGACCGTGTGGTGCCGCCTTCGGGTCACACCGCCTGGCTGACCTCGTTCACCGCCGCCGCGATGACCTTTCTCTGCGTTTTCGCGATGGCGCTGTCGTTGGCTTCGGGCCGGCTGGCCGGGCGCTGGTCGGATGCGCTGGCGCGGACCTCGACGATCCGCCTTTCGGCGCCACCCGCGCAGATGGAGCAGCAGACGGCGGCGATTCTGACGCTGTTGGCCGCGACGCCGGGGGTCGAGGCCGCCCGCGCCCTCACCGATGCGGAAAACCGCGCTTTGCTTGAGCCCTGGTTCGGCGCCGAACTGCCGGTCGAGGAGCTGCCCCTGCCGCGTCTGATCGAAGTGACCGAGGCCGATCCCGGGTATGATGCCGAGGGTCTGCGCCAGAGGCTCAGCGCCGAGGCGCCCGGTGCGGTGCTCGATGATCATACCCGCTGGCGCCGTCCGCTGGCCGAGGCTGCCTCGAAGCTGCGGCTGCTGGGCCTCTTGTCGATCGTGCTGATCGGCACTGCTATGGCCGCAATGGTGACACTGGCGGCAAGTGCCTCGTTGGAGGCCAATGCCCAGGTCGTACGTGTGTTGCGGCTGGTGGGCGCCCGCGACCAGTATATCGCCCGCGCTTTCGTGCGGCGTTTCACGCTGCGGGCCTTTGCCGGTGCCTGTGTCGGTGCGGTGGCCGGGATCGTCGGCATGTTGTTCCTGCCGGGGGCCGACACTGCCGGCGCCTTCCTGACCGGTCTTGGCTTTACCGGATTGGGCTGGCTGTTGCCCTTTATCCTGCCGCCGCTGGTCGGGCTCGTGGCCTTTTTCTCGACCCGCTACGCCGCCCTGCGCAAGCTGAGGGAATTCAGATGATCGTGTTTCGCTGGCTGTTGTCGCTGATTTTCGTGATCCAGATGTATGTCATGCTGGCCGTGTTCGCGGTGGTCTTCGCACCCTGGGCGCTGATATCGCGCAACGGAGCCTTTGCCGCCTGCCATCTCTACGCCCGCTGGGTGATCGCCTCGGTTCGGATCCTTTGCGGCCTGCGTACCGAGATCCGTGGCGAGGTGCCGCAGGATGAGGTGATCGTCGCCGCAAAACATCAGAGCTTTTTTGACATTCTGGTGATTTTCGGCACCTTGCCGCGCCCGAAATTCATCATGAAACGCGAGCTGATTTACACGCCTTTCCTTGGGCAATATGCTCTCAGGATCGGCTGTATCCCGGTTGATCGGGGCCGGCGCGGCGCCGCGATCGCGAAGATGAAAGCAGATGTGGCGAAGGGACGCACGGATCCGGGGCAGCTGGTGATCTACCCGCAGGGCACCCGGGTCGCGCCAGGGGTGATAAAGCCGTATAAAGCCGGATCCGGCTTGCTTTATCAGCAGCTTGATCAGCCCTGTGTGCCGGTGGCAACCAATGTGGGGGTCTTCTGGCCAAAGCGCAGCATCCTGCGCAAACCGGGTCTGGCCGTGATCGAATTCCTGCCGCGCATCGAGCCGGGTCTCCCCTTGCCCGAATTCCTCGCACTTATCGAGGACAAGATTGAAAGCAATTCCAACAGGCTGATGGCCGAGGCCGGTTTCATCCTGACGCCGGCCCCGGCATCGCGGGGCTGACGCGGCAAGCGCCCCCGGTCAGTTCACCAGAACCGAGGCCAATTTGCGACGAATGACCTGACGCGCGGCGATGACCGGCGTGGTATTCAGCTCAGGGAAAAGTGCGAGGACTTCGTTGCGCGCGTCGCGGTCCAGCCCATTCAGCGAATGGTCCCCAGGGTGGAAACTCTCGCTCGGGCACCCTTCGGCGAGGACGATCTCATGACCCTCAAAGAGGAAATGCACATAGGTCACATCCTCATCAGCTGTGGCCTGGCGGATGGTATCGCCATTCACCAGTGAGATCGCCGGCACCAGCACTTCCGATTCCGCGAACCAGAGCTCGGCCTTCCAGCCCGAGACCAGCATCCGGTGCTGCGGGGAAACCGCGAGGCGCCGCGCAGGCAGGCCCTTGCCAAGCGAGCCGGGCTCGAACACGACCGGACGCAGGCTTTCATCGATAATCTGGTCTTCCATCGGGACCCGGCGCGCGCCCGTCCAGATCACCGGCAGAGCCTCGCCCTCGGCATTGAAGACCAGATCGCCGGGGCGGAGATCCTCGACCGGGCGTTGGCCATCGGGCGTCTCGATCAGCGTGCCGGCCACAAAGCAGACCAGCATCGAGATATCATCAATGATCGCGCCATAGCTGTTGTTCACCCCCAGCTCGGTAAAGCTGACGCGGTAATCGCCGGCGCTCGGGAAGTCGATGGCGAGGCTGTGATGTTCCCAGGTCTGCCCCTGAGGATAGATCGACTTGGTAAAGATGACCTTGCCGTTCGAGTCTATGATGTCGACGCGGAAGCCTTCTTTATTGGCGAGCGGCTGCCCCTGGCGCAGCGCTGTGCGGAATTCCAGCGGAACCGAACCGGCATGGTCGATATGGACCACCTGATACATCACGGTGATCTTGTTGCTGGCGCCATCCATTTCGGCAACACGATTCGGCGACCCATTCCCGAGATAGGTGCCCTCGTCATAGCTGGTTTCCAGATCGGTGCCGGACCAGCCCGTGCTGCCCTGATCGAAACTTCCGTTAACAATGAGATTCGTAACAGGCACGATCAGACCCCTCCAATGCGTTCTGATCGAAGCTGCCGGAAGAGTGAGGTCTTAATATGGGTCAGATGTGGCAAAACTTGGTCGCTGGCAAAGCCGGTCGACCAGGGTGCTACTGATCAGCAGGTGCTGTTTTGTCGTCAAGGGGCGCCGCAGCGCCAGCGATCAGGCCGCCAGCCCGCGCGATCCCATGTCGAGGAATTTCTGCCGGCGGTCTTTGCGCAGGGCTGCCGGTTTCTTGTCGGTCAGTTCTGCCAGCATCACGGCAATCGCCTTGCCTACAGCATCGACCGCCTCCGAAGGCGCGCGCTGCGCACCGCCGACCGGCTCTTTGATGATGCGGTCCGCAATCCCGAGCTTTTGCAGATCCTGGGCGGTCAGGCGCAGCGCCTCGGCCGCTTCGCGCATCTTCTCGGCATCCTTCCACAGGATCGAGGCGCAGCCTTCCGGCGAGATGACCGAATAGACCGAATGCTCAAGCATCGCGACGCGATTAGCGGTCGCAAAGGCCACCGCACCGCCCGAGCCACCCTCGCCGATGATCACCGAGATCAGCGGTACGCCGAGCGACAGGCATTTCTCGGTCGAGCGCGCAATGGCCTCAGACTGGCCGCGCTCTTCCGCGCCCTTGCCCGGATAGGCGCCGGGCGTGTCGACGAGCGTGATCACCGGCAGGCCGAAGCGGTCGGCAAGATCCATCAGCCGGATCGCCTTGCGATAGCCTTCGGGGCGGGCCATGCCGAAATTATGTTCGATCCGGGTTTTGGTATCATGGCCCTTTTCATGGCCGATCACCATGACCGGGCGATCATTGAACCGGGCGATGCCACCCATGACCGCATGGTCATCGGCAAAGGCCCGATCACCGGCAAGCGGCGTATATTCGGTAAAGAGCGCGTCGATATAGGACTGGCAATGCGGCCGGTCCGGGTGACGCGCCACCTGGCATTTTTGCCAGGCAGAGAGATTCTTGTAGAGATCGCGCAAAGCGGTCTCGGCCTTGCGGTCAAGCGCTTCGGCTTCCCGCGTGACATCCATCGCCGAATCCTTACGGGCAAGCGCCCTCAATTCCTCGGCTTTGCCTTCGATCTCGGCCAGGGGCTTTTCGAAATCGAGATAGATCATGCGCTGGACCCTTATTCTGATCGCCTCCTATATGGAGGGGGCGGGCGCAAAGTGCAACTGACGCCGCACGTGGCAGGCAGAGAAGCAGAGGGGGCCAGCCCCCTCGCGGCTGTGCCGCTCACCCCCGGGATATTTAAGGACAGATGAAAAGCCGAAGAGAGCATGCCGATTTCATCTGTCCTTAAATATCCCCGCCGGAGGCTTCCGCAGCCTGCCAGAGGCGTGGCGCCAAAACGGGGCGCCAAAACTGGGCACCGGAAATGGCAGCACCCCGCAGCTTTCGCCACGGGGTGTGCTTCCTCCCATTTGCCGCGCAGGGCCTCCTCTCCCTGTGGTCGCGGCGCGGGTGTCCTTTTCAAATCCGCCTCAGGGGCGGGCCTGGTTGCGACGATGTTGCACATTGTAAAAGCAGTGTGTCAACGGATTCTCTTCACCGCCCGGCAATGATCTCGGCCTGGCGGACGATCACTTCGGCCTGGCGCATCGAGGCGATGTCGATCAGCCGGCCCTTGTATGTGGCGGCACCCTGGCCTGCGGCTTTGGCCGCCTCCATCGCGCTGAGGATCTCCCGGGCCTCGGTTACGGCGCTTTCCGACGGGGTGAAGACCTCATTGGCCAGCGCCACCTGTTTTGGGTGGATTGCCCATTTTCCGACCATGCCCAGAGTGGCCGAACGCAGAGCCTGGGCGCGGAAGCCCTCATCATCCGAGAAGTCGCCGAAGGGGCCGTCGACCGGCAGCACGCCATGGGTGCGGCAGGCGGCGACGATGGCGGCCTGGGCCCAGTGCCAGGGGTCGGACCAGTATTTCTGGCCTTCCCGGTGCATGTAATAGTTTTCCTGGGTGCCGCCGATGCCGGTGGTCTGCATCCCCATCGAGGCCGCGAAATCGGCGGCGCCGAGGCTCACGGCCTGCAGGCGGGGGCTGGAGGCGGCGATTTCTTCGACATGGGCGATGCCGGCGGCAGTTTCGATGATGACCTCAAAGCTGATCGGTCTGGTGCGGCCCTTTGCGCGCTCAATGGCTGTGACCAGCGCGTCCACGGCATAGACATCGGCGGCGCAACCGACTTTGGGGATCATGATCTGATCAAGCCGCTCACCGGCTTGTTCCAGCAGGTCGACCACGTCGCGATACCACCAGGGGGTGTCCAGCCCGTTGATTCTGACCGAGAGCGTCTTTTTTCCCCAGTCGATGCTATTCACGGCCTCGATGATATTCTGCCGCGCCTGATCCTTGTCCTGGGGCGCCACGGAATCTTCCAGGTCAAGGTTGATCACATCCGCCGCCGAGGCCGCCATCTTTTCAAACAGCGCCGGCCGTGAGCCCGGGCCAAACAGCTGGCAGCGATTGGGGCGGGCAGGGGCAGGGGGCTGGAGGCGAAAGCTCATGAGCGCATCCTTTGGTAATCATATTTCTATACTGTTGGTGATTTGGTTAGATTGTTGCTTTTGCGCTTGCAAGAGGAATTTGCGTGCGCAGAAAATCCATGCCGCAAAGCGGCGCTGTTTTCGCTTGCCCTCACCCCGGACGCGCGGAAACTGGCGCGGGAACAGGAGACCTCCCGATGATAACTGCCACAACTGCCCGTTTTCGCCTCGCGCAGGTTTTCACCATCAGCCGTGGCTCGAAAACCGAGGCGCAGGTGGTAACGGTGCAGGTGGCGCGCAGTGGCATGACCGGGCATGGCGAATGCGTGCCCTATGCACGCTATGGCGAAAGCCTCGACTCGGTGCTGGCTGAGATTGCTGGCCTTACGCGGGGGATCACACGGACCGGGCTGCAAACGGCGCTGCCTGCGGGAGCGGCGCGGAATGCGGTTGACTGCGCGCTCTGGGATCTGGAGGCGAAGATCTCAGGCCGCCGGGCATGGGACCTGGCCGGGCTTGCGGCGCCCGCGCCGGTGACGACGGCTTTCACCCTCTCGCTTGGCGAGCCTGCCGCGATGGAGGCGGCGGCACGGGCGGCATCAGACCGGCCGGTCCTGAAAATCAAGCTCGGCACGCCCGATGACATGCCCCGGCTTGAGGCGGTGCGGCGTGGTGCGCCTAAAGCGCGGCTGATCATCGACGCGAATGAGGGCTGGACGCCGGAGGTTTATAAGGACCTCGCGCCGCGTCTGGTGGAGATGGGGGTGGTGCTGGTCGAACAGCCGCTTCCGGCGGGGCAGGATGAGGCGCTGGCAGAAATGGCGCGCCCGCTGCCGGTCTGTGCCGATGAAAGCTGTCATGACCGCGAAAGCCTCGCCGCGCTGCGAGGCCGCTATGATGTGATCAATATCAAGCTCGACAAGACCGGCGGGCTGACCGAGGCGCTGGCTTTGCGCGAAGCGGCGCAGGCGCAGGGCTTTGGTATCATGGTTGGGTGTATGGTCGGATCCTCGCTTGCGATGGCGCCTGCGGTTCTGCTGGCGCAGGGCGCGGGCTATGTAGACCTTGACGGGCCGCTTTTGCTGGCAGAAGACCGGCCCCACCCGCTGCGTTACGATCTGTCGCAGCTTCATCCGCCCGAACGCCAACTCTGGGGATAGTCTCATGACCCGCACCGTCTATGTGAATGGCCAGTATCTGCCCGAAACCGAGGCCACGGTTTCCATTTTCGACCGTGGTTTCCTGATGGCGGACGGGGTTTACGAGGTGACCTCGGTGCTGGGCGGCAAGCTGATCGATTTCGGCGGCCATATTGCGCGGCTCCAGCGTTCGCTGGACGAGCTGGAGATGGACAATCCGCTGTCTGCCGATGACTGGCTGGCGGTGCATCGCGAGCTGGTGCGCGTCAATAACATCACCGAAGGGATGGTTTACCTGCAGGTCACGCGCGGCAATCCCGGGGATCGCGATTTTGCATGGGGGCCGGGGGTGGCGCCGACCGTGGTGCTGTTTACCCAGTCGAAGACGGGCCTTGCCGACAACCCGCAGGCGAAAACCGGGCTGAAGGTTATTTCGATCCCCGATATCCGCTGGGGCCGGCGCGACATCAAGACGGTGCAGCTTTTGTACCCGTCGATGGGCAAGATGATGGCGAAGAAAGCCGGTGTCGATGATGCCTGGTTCACCGAGGATGGTCATGTGACCGAGGGCACCTCGAACAACGCCTATATCGTCAAGGGGAATAAGATCATCACCCGGCCGCTTTCCTCGGATATCCTGCATGGGATCACCCGCGCGGCGGTGCTGCGGTTCGCCAAAGAAGCGCAGTTCGAGATCGAAGAGCGGCTCTTCACCGTCGAAGAGGCGCAGGCGGCGGATGAGGCTTTCATCACCTCAGCTTCGGCCTTTGTGATGCCCGTGGTCGAGCTCGATGGCGCGGCGATCGGCGGGGGCAAGCCCGGCAAGGTCGCGGCGCGGATGCGTGAGATCTATCTCGATGAGATGAACAGGGCGGCGGTCTGAGGGACTGCAGCGCGCCGGAAAAACGCTGTACTGAAAAGGGCCGCCCTGGTGACGGGGCGGCCCTTTGATATGCCGGAGCCTGATGATCTGATGGTCAGTTGACCGCAATCAGTGGCGCACCGGCACCAATCGGGCCCTGACCCGCGACCGGAACCGGCATGTCGTGACGGGTTATGTAGAAATCATCGCTGTTCACATCAGCAGGTGCGATGTTTTCCAGCAGCACTTCATCCACGCCGTTCACGGTCACGATTGTGCCGGTGCCCGAATCGCTGGCGCGCAGCGAGACTTCCGGCAGTTCCGGCCCTGCCAGAACATGGATATGCAGCTGGTCTTCGGCAGGATCGTAATCGGTCACGGTCATCACGCCTTCACCCAGCCCGCGATGATCAAGCTCAAAGATATCCCGGCCCGCGCCGCCGGTCAGCGTGTCGCCGCCATCAGCGGTCAGCCGGTCATTGCCGTCACCGCCGAAAAGCTGGTCATTGCCGATGAAATCCGGGTTCAGATCGACCGAGCGGATATAGTCATTGCCCACGCCGCCATAGAAGACATCTGATCCGGCCAGCGAGCGCAGCGCATCATTGCCGGCATCGCCGTAAAGCGTGTCGTCGCCGCTGCCGGTATGCATGATGTCGCGCCCGGCGCCGCCACGGGCAAAGATATCCCCATCCGACTGCGAGGCGTTCAGCGTATCGCTGCCCGCGCCGCCAAAGAAGTGATCATTGCCTCCTCCGGCCAGGATTTCGGCGTAATCATCGCCCTCGCCACCATAGATGATGTCGTCGCCAAGCTCGCCGAACAGCCGGTCATTGCCGTCCCCGCCCAGCAATGTGTCATTGCCGGTGCCGCCATATAGCGTGTCATCGTCCTCGCCGCCCTCAAGCCGGTCAGCGCCGCCACCACCATAAAGCAAATCCATGCCGCCATGGCCGCGCAGGATGTCATTTTCGCCGCTGCCGGTCAGGGTATCATTCCCTTCGGTACCCTCCTGGACATGCGGATGTTCCGGCGCGTCGCGATCATCATCGTCATTGTCATCCAGCGCGACAATGATCCCGCCAACCAAAAGAACCGGAAGAAGAAACAGCAATTCCATAACAACAGCCCCCACTGCCCAAAAAATGACATAATTTGAAAAGCGATGCGCAGAGCGTTACCGCAAGTCAAGCGGATCAGCTAATGGTTGTCTGACTGTTCTTTGAATGGAAACGGCAGCCCGCCCAGAGTGCGATTGTTGCAACGCCGGCGGGGGCGAAGCTCAGCTCTTGCCGGCGACGTTCTGCGCAAAGGCGTCGCGGAAGGCGGCCTGCTTCTCTGGCCCGGCTTCTGTCTGATTCGCGGCCACCCAATCGGCATAGGGCATCCCGTAAACCTGTTCGCGCGCTGCATCTTTTGTCAGGGTGATGCCCTTTTCAGCGGCGGCATCCTGATACCAGCGGCTCAGGCAGTTGCGGCAAAATCCTGCCAGCGTCATCAGGTCGATATTCTGCACATCGGGCCTCGCGTCGAGCAGGTGATGCATCAGGGCGCGGAAAGTGGCGGCCTCCAGCTCTGTCCGGGTCTGGTCGTCGAAGGTCGGGGTGTCAGACATGGCTGGTCTCCGTTTGGGTGCGGGTCAGGGCGCGGGACAGGATCGGGGCGAGCCTTGCGGCCCATGCCGCCTGTTGCGACTGCGTTTCGATCAGGTCGTTGCGCAATTCGATCAAAGTATTGTGGCGCCCGTGGTCAAGCGCGTGGCGGTCGATGGAATCTCCGGGCAGATGGCCGGAATAGGGTTCGTTGTCACCAATGCAGAGATCGGTCTCAAAGGCCAGCTCTGCCAGCAGCGCGGACGAGAGCCGGCTGTCGAGATGGGAATGTAGCACGCCGATATGCCAGGGCCGGGGCGGGCGCCCGCGCAGGCAGGGTGTGAAGGAATGGATCGCGACGATCGCGCGCGGACCGGAGGGTGAGGGCGCCGCCGCCAGCCGCTCCAGCGCGCCGTGATAGGGGCGGTAAAGCCGGTCGAGCCGTTCGGTGATCCCGTCCTGTCCGATACGGCGGTTCGCGGGAACGACCGATCCGTCATAAAGCCGCATCACCAGCGTCGGATCATCCTCGCCCCGGTTCGGGTCGATCACCAGCCGCGAGAAATCCGAGTAAATCACCGGGCTGTCCAATGCCGCGCCCAGAGCGCGCGACAGGCCAAGTGCGCCGGGGTCAAAGGCGATATGGCGCGCCATGTCAGCGGCAGGAAGGCCGAGACTGCCGCCCGCGACCCACTCCGGCACCCGGTTTGTCGCATGGTCACAGGTCACCAGCCAGGGGCCGGGGCGGCCCTCGCCCTCGATCCGGAACGCCTCATGCTGCATTGGTCTGCTGATCCCGCCTGTTAATCTGCCAGATGTTTCACCGGGCTACCCTAACCCCGCGCGCCGGTCGAACGCCAGGGGAAGGAAAGGGCCCGCGTCACAAATCGTTCTGTTGCGGGCGCTAACATTCTGCGCCATAACGCGGTTGGCCCACATCGTAACGCGAAACCCGAGACAGGAGGATGGCATATGCGCCGTCACCGTAACGTGAAGATTGTGGCAACGCTGGGCCCTGCTTCCAGCACTTATGACATGATCTGCCAGCTGTTCACCGCCGGAGCCGATGTGTTCCGCCTGAATATGAGCCATGGCACCCATGACGACATCCGTGAACGTCATATCATCATCCGCCAGGTCGAACATGATCTTGGCCGCCCGATCGGCATTCTGGCCGATCTTCAGGGGCCGAAGCTGCGGGTTGGCGCATTTGCCACGGATGGCGGCTATGACCTCGCCGATGGCGCGAAATTCCGCCTCGATCTTGATGCGGCGCCGGGCGATGCGACCCGTGTGCAGCTGCCGCATCCCGAGATTTTTGCAGCCCTGGAACCAGGCGCGTCACTGCTGGTCAATGACGGCAAGATCCGCCTGAAAGTCGCCGAATGCGGCAAGGATTTCGCCGATTGCGTGGTCGAGGTCGGCGGCGTGATTTCGAACCGCAAAGGCGTGAACGTGCCGGATGTGGTGCTGCCGCTGGCGGCTCTGTCCGAAAAAGACCGCAAGGATCTGGAATTCGTCTGCGAGCTGGGTGTCGACTGGCTGGCGCTTTCCTTCGTGCAGCGCGCCGAAGACGTGCTTGAAGCCCGTGCCCTTGCCAAAGGCCGCGCCGCGATCCTGTCGAAGATCGAAAAGCCGGCTGCGGTGAAGGCCTATGAGGAAATCCTCGCGGTTTCTGACGGGATCATGGTGGCGCGCGGCGATCTTGGCGTCGAACTGCCGGTCTATTCGGTGCCGCCGATCCAGAAGCGCCTTGTCCGCAAGGCTCGCGCGGCGGCCAAGCCGGTGATCGTCGCGACCCAGATGCTCGAATCGATGATCGAGAACCCGATGCCGACCCGCGCCGAAGTTTCGGATGTGGCGACCGCGATCTATGAGGGCGCCGACGCGGTGATGCTCTCGGCGGAATCGGCTGCCGGCAAGTTCCCCATCGAGGCCGTCGCCACGATGGACAATGTGGCGCGTTCGGTCGAGGCTGATCCGACCTATCTCAACATCATCGACGCGAGCCGTGTGGTGAAGCGTGAGACCGTGGCCGATGGCATCGTTGCCGCAGCGCGTGAAATCGCCGAGGCGACCGACATCAAGGCCATCACCTGTTTCAGCCAGTCCGGCCAGACCGTAGGTCTTGTGGCGCGCGAACGGCCGCATGTGCCGGTCATCGCGCTGACGCCGCTGGTCTCGACCGCGCGCCGTCTTGCGCTGACCTGGGGGGTGCATTGCGTGATCGTACCGGAGCAGGAGCGCTTCAAAGGTGCGGTTCTTTCCGCGATCCGCGCCGCGCGCTCGGCTGGCTTCGCCGATGAGAAAGATCAGATCGTGGTCACGGCGGGCGTGCCGTTCAACGTGCCCGGTTCGACCAATATTCTGCGGGTTGCGCCCTGTGATGAAAGATTGATTTCGCGCGTCGATCCCGGCTAACCTGAACCCGAACAAAGGCTTTCGGGCGGGGGCAACGTGGATTCGGATCTGTTGCTGACGGTGGGAATCGTGATCGCGGTTCTTACCATCCCCACGATGCTTGCAGGCTGGGTCGACGGAAGGGCGCCGCGGATGGGAACACTTATGGTGGTCCTTTCGGCGGCGCTTTTGATTGTGGCCTGGACACAAAAGCCCGGCGGCTACCGGCCGGCGGATATTCCCGGCGTCATGCTCAGCGTTGCCGCCCGCTATTTGCCCTGACAGGCGAGGGGCATATGCCCTGACGGGCGGGGCCGATTGGCCCTTGCCCCGTGAGACGGAACCCCCTATAGGGACGGCTTCGGAAGAACCGCGAGACCGGCGGAAGTGGCATGCCGCGTCGCGCGTGAAAACACTGGAGTGTAAAATGCCCAAAATGAAGACGAAATCCGCTGCTAAAAAGCGGTTCTCCTTCACCGCCTCGGGGCGCGTGAAGGCCGGTGTGGCCGGTAAGCGCCACGGCATGATCAAACGTTCGACGACCTTCATCCGTCAGGCGACCGGGACCATGATCCTGGACGATTCGGACGCGAAGATCGTCAAAAAATACATGCCCTATAACCGGTAAGGAGAGACACAGATGTCCCGCGTTAAATCCGGTAAGGTGACCCACGCCCGCCACCGCAAGGTGATCAAGGCGGCTTCGGGCTACTACGCCGCCCGTTCGACGAATTTCCGCACTGCAACGCAAGCCGTTGACAAGGCGCAGCAATACGCCACCCGCGACCGTAAGGTCCGCAAGCGGCAGTTCCGCGCGCTCTGGATCCAGCGTATCAACGCTGCTGTCCGCCTGTTCGACCCGGCCTTCACCTATTCGCGCCTGATCGACGGACTCGCGAAAGCCGGTATCGAAGTGGACCGCAAAGTCCTCGCCGATCTCGCCGTGCATGAGCCGGAGGCGTTCAACGCCATCGCCGACAAGGCCCGCGCTGCTCTGGCCTGATCCGGCCTGACGACACGCGAAACGATCCGGAAACCCGCGCTTTTGCGCGGGTTTTCTTTTGCGCCGTTTCCTGCCGCTGATGCTCCATGACGGGCAATGTCATTTGTCTTTGTACCCTTCCATAGCCAGGGATGGAGCGACAGTTTTCGAAGGAAGAACAGATGACTCACCGCTTTGTCCCAGCCATCGCCGCCGCATTGCTCGGCCCGCTTCTGGCTATCCCTGCCCTGGCTGCGGAGGGGCTGCCGCTGCAGGAGGGCTATTATGTCGAGGCCGGAGAAGAATGTGGCAGCGGCAATGACGCGACGCTGATCTACCTTCATGCGGGCGGTTTCAACAATCGCTATGGGATGTGCAGTTTCGAAGGCCTCACCTCTGAGGGCGATGCACGCTACAGCTATGCCGTGACCTGCGCCGAGGCGGAGACCGGCCTTGAAAGCCTGAATGAAGGCGTGATCGAGATCCGCGACCAGCAGGCGTTTCATATCTTCGACGGGCTGATGGATCTGGACTACAGCTTCTGCCCGTCCTCCGAACTGCCGCCACCCTATGGTGACTGAGCGCGTCGCAACACCTTTTGGGCGTCAAATCCCGGCCCCTGCGACCCTTGCAATCGCGGCCCCGCCCGGCTAGTCCCAGAGCCGCAATTCAGCCTTATCTCAACCCGGGGGCTCCGATGGATCTGACCGACATCCGTGGCAAATATATCGGAGCCGTGGCCGGTGCCGCCGACGAGGCCGCACTGGAAGAGGTGCGCCTTGCCGCGCTTGGCAAGAAGGGCGAGATTTCCGCGCTGATGGCGGGTCTTGGCAAGATGGACCCGGAGGAACGCAAGGCCGCCGGCGCGCATCTGAACGAGCTGAAGACCGAGATCGACACCGCCCTTCGCGCCCGCAAATCCGCGCTGTCCGATGCGGCGCTGGATGAGCGGCTGAAATCCGAATGGCTTGACGTCACGCTGCCGGGCCGCCCGCGCCGTCAGGGCACCATCCACCCGGTCTCCCAGGTCATGGACGAGCTGACCGCGATTTTCGCCGATATGGGATTCTCGGTCGCCGAAGGCCCGCAGGTCGAAAGCGACTGGTATAATTTTGATGCGCTGAACATCCCGCCGGAGCACCCCGCGCGCCAGGAGCATGACACGTTCTTCATGCACCGCGCGGAAGGCGACAACCGCCCGCCGCATGTGCTGCGCACCCATACCAGCCCCGTGCAGATCCGGGCAGCACTTGACCAGGGCGCGCCGATCCGCGTCATCGCTCCGGGCCGCGTCTACCGCATGGATATGGACCAGACCCATACGCCGATGTTCCACCAGGTCGAGGGCATGGCCATCGACCGTGACATCTCGATGGCCAACCTGAAATGGGTGCTCGAGGAATTCTGCCGCGCCTTTTTCGAGGTGGACAAGGTGGAACTGCGGTTCCGCGCCTCGCATTTCCCCTTCACCGAGCCTTCGGCCGAAGTCGATATCCGCTATTCCAATGTCGGCGGTCAGCTCCGCATCGGCGAGGGCGACAAATGGATGGAGATTCTCGGCTCCGGCATGATGCACCCGAAAGTGCTGGCGGCAGGTGGTATTGACCCCGATAAATGGCAGGGCTTTGCCTTCGGCATGGGAATCGACCGCATCGCGATGCTGAAATACGGCATCCCCGACCTGCGCGCCTTCTTTGAATCCGACCTGCGCTGGCTGAAACATTACGGCTTTGGCGCGCTTGACCTGCCGAACCTGCCGGGCGGCCTGTCGCGCTGACAGTCTGGTCTGCCCTTTGGGGCAGATCACGGAATTGTGTCCGCAAAGCGCCGCACAATCACAGATTGAGGCCCTCTGACCGGTTTGTTTCTCTGTCCTCCGCATCCTGCATTGCGGAGGTCAGGGCGAGCGAGATCAATGATTTCGCGAATGAGGTCGCGCTGGCCCGCTATCGGCCGTCGAACTGAGACGCAGCCCGCCCGGCCCATCTGCCGCTCGCCAGACAGCCGGTCAGCAGATAGCCCCCGGTCGGCGCCTCCCAGTCCAGCATCTCGCCACAGGCAAAGATGCCGGGCAGGGCGGTCAGTTCCAGATCCGGGCTCAACGCGGATCGTGTGATGCCGCCCGCGACCGAGATCGCCTCATCCAGCGGGCGCGGGCCGTCATGGCGGATCACCAGCCGTTTCAGCGCGGCAAGCGGCGCCCCGCGCGCGAATTCCATCACCAGTGCCACCAGTACCGGCGCAAGGCCCAGCTTGCGCAACCGGTTCACCAGGGTTTCGCCGGCCCGCATCTTTGCCAGCCGCGCCGCAATCTCAGCCTCTGACAGCGCGGGCAGCAGGTCCAGCACAAGATCTGCGCCGTCCCGCAAGGGGCGCGACAGCGCATAGAGACCGCCGCCTTCGAGGCCCCGCGCCGAGACCACGAATTCGCCCCGGCTGGTCAGGTCTCCGGCGCTCAGTGTCACGCCTTTGACCGGCTGCCCGAAATGACTTTCCATATGGGCCGACCAGGCGACCGAAAGCCCCATATTCGCGGGCTGCCAGGGCGCAATCTCTACACCCCGGCCAGCCAGCCAGGGCGTCCATGCGCCGTCAGACCCAAGCCGCGCCCAGCTCGCGCCGCCCAAAGCCAGCACCGTCACCCGGGGCCTCAGCAGCTGGCAGCCCCCTGATGTGTCAAAGCGAAAGGCGGCCCCCTCAAACCCGCTCCAGCGCCAGCGGGTGCTCAGCTCTGCCCCGAGGGATGCCAGCCGTGCAAGCCATGCGCGCAGCAATGGCGATCCTTTCATCACCACCGGAAACACCCGGCCGGATGAGCCGGTAAACACCTCCTGGCCAAGGCCGCGGGCGAACTCCATCACCTCGTCCGGCCCGAACGCGGCAAGCATCGGCGCCAGCCAGTCGGGCGGGCTGTAATGCGCGGTGAACGCGGCCAGCGGCTCGTCCTTGGTCAGGTTCAGCCCGGATTTCCCCGCCATCAGGAATTTGCGCGCGGGGCTGGGTCTGGCCTCGCAGATCACCACGCGTCGCCCGGCCCGCGCCAGCTCCTCCGCCGCCATCAGCCCGGCGGGGCCGGCCCCGATCACCAGGGCGTCCATGTCGTGTTCCATCTTGTCCAACCCATGCAACCTTGCCCTTTCTTGCCTGCGAAGACCCGGGCGGGCAAGGGCAGGGGGAATTACAGCGCGATGCGCGCCACCAGGTCGGGGGCACCCGCTGTACCGGTATCGCCCTGTTTGGCAGTCACATAAAGAATGCCGTTCCGGTCATCGAGGGCGAGGCTGTTCGGGTGCCCCTCAAGCGTGATCCGGTCTTTCAGCGCATAGCTTTCGCTGTCGAACAGGCTGACCGCCGCACCGCTGCGTTCGGTGACGCAGATCAGCTGCCGGCGCGGGTCATAAAGCACTGCAAGCGGGCCTGGGCCGGTCGGGATCCGCCGGATCGCCGCGCCGCTCGCGGCGTCGAGAACCAGAAGCTGGTTTCCAGAACCCTTGCGGCTGTAGCCCGGCAGGTGCCGCGCCCAGAGGGTTTCAAAGAACTCATGCCCCTGATCGGTCGCGAAAATCCTGCCCCCCACCGGATCCAGCGCGATGTTCATCAGCTGATCCCCCGGCGTCGCCACAGTCCTGGTGATCTGCGGCAAGTCGGTCGCGACAGTGATCACCTGGCCCTCGGCATTCGAGATGAAGAGCCGCTGGCGCGACGGGTCAGTCGCGATGCCGGTCGCGACAAAGCCGAAACCGGTCAGCCGGGTTTCGACCTCAAGCCGGGCCGTGTCGATCACGCAAAGTACGCTGTCCTGCATCGAATGACAGGGCGCGTAAAGCCTGCCCGCGATCGTATCCAGTGCCAGTTCACGGCAATGGAAGGGAAAGCCTGCGCGCCCCTCGTCATCGGTTGTCTTCTCTGCCAGCCGCACCTGGCCCGTCACCGCGCCCGTCGCGGTATCGACCACGGTGACCGAGGCATCGGTCGCGTCTGTGATGTAAAGCCGGTCCGACGTATCATCGAGCGCAAGGCCAAAGCCTTTGCCCGGCAGAGCGATCCGGACCAGTGGCTCCAGCGAGTTTGGGTCGAGTTTCAGGATCTGCGCCGGCGGACCGCCCTCGCCACGCCCCCCGGCCGAGGCGACAAATACCGCGCCCTGGCGGGCGGAGTGGACGATTTCGTACAGGCCCTGTGCGACGGGTTTTTGCAGCATCGAACCGGTTCCTTTTCGCAGGGAAAGCGACATCAGGGATTTTGCAGCCCGGGGAACGCATGGCAAGGGCCACATGCATCCGGTCGCAGGCTGCGCGGGGCAGGCCGTTACTCATAGCCCTTGCGGATATCGTCGATGATGATCTCAAGCGGGGTGATGCTGGCAGCGGTGGTGTACCAGGCCTCGGGGTCGACAAAGATCACCTTGCCCGCCTTCCAGGCCGTGGTCTCGCGCAAAAGCGGGTTTTCGATGGTGGCGGCATCCAGCACCGGGCGGTGTTCCATCACAGCGGTGCGGTCGATGACATAGATAATATCGGGGTTGGTGGCCTGAATGAATTCGCTGGTGACGGGCTGGCCATGCAGCCCGGTCTCGGTCGCCTCATTTGCCGCCTTCACCCCAAAGGCATCAAAAACAAAGCCATAACGCGATTTCATTCCGAAGGCCGAAAAGCCGCCATTGTTATGCAAGACCAGCAGCGCGCGCTCCGGGCGGCCTTCGGTCAGGCTGCGGAGCGTGGTGATCTTATCCTCCAGCGCGGCAATCTCAGCCTTTGCCAGATCCTCTTTGCCAAAGATCCGCGCCAGCGTCAGGAAATGGTCCCCGACCACCTGGATATGACCCGAACTGCTGTCGCGGTAATCGACATCGTAATGGATCACCGGGGCAAAGCTGCTCATCTCGGGGTAATGCGCGGCCTGGAGCGAGGTCATCAGGATCAGATCGGGGTGCAGGGCATGGACCTTCTCGACATTGGGCTGCACGATCATGCCAATATCGGCCACCGCAGGATCATCGCGGTACTTCGCAAGGAAATGCGGCACGAAATCCTTGGCGGTGCCAATCACCGGTACGCCAAGCCGGTCGAGGAAATCCAGCTCGTTCATATCCAGGGCCACAACGCGGTCCGGGCGGCTGTCAATCACGGTGGTCCCGAGCGCGTGCTCGATCGTTACCGGCAAGTCCACTTGCGGTTTCGTTTCGGCGGGTGCGGCGGAGGGCGCAAGCAGGCAGCTGGCAGCCAACAGAACAAGCCAGCGGCTGAGAGGATTGGAACGGGTCATGCCGGTTCTCCTTTCGGGGTGAAATAGTCGCAGATCCGTCCCTGTGGTCGTGGCAGGATCCGGAAATCGAGACCGTAGAGGTCTTGCAGATTGGGCTCGGTGATGACCTGATCGACCGGGCCTGCGGAATGCAGCCGCCCGGATTTCAAGGCGAGGATATGGTCGGCGCTGTTGGCGGCGAAATTGATGTCATGGACCACCGCGATCACGCTGCGGCCACGATCCGCGCAAAGGTCACGCAGCGCGCGCATGATGCCGGCGGCATGGCGGATATCGAGATTGTTCAGCGGCTCGTCGAGCAAAAGGCAGGGTGTGTCCTGGGCGATTGTCATGGCGAGAAAAGCCATCTGGCGCTGGCCGCCGCTCAGTTCGTCGATCAGCGTGTCGCGCAATGGGTCGAGCGCGAGCCGCGCAATGGCGTCGTCAATCGCGCGGCGGTCGGCGGCATCCAGGCGGCCCCGGCTATAGGGGAAGCGGCCAAAGGCGACCAGATCCCCGACCGTCAGGCGCAGATCGACGCCGGGCGACTGGCGCAGGGTCGCAACCTGGCGGGCGAATGCTGCAGGTGGGATCGTGGCGATATCCTGCCCCGCGACGGTGACCCTGCCGCCGGAAGGACTTGCGAGGCGGGCCATCAGCATCAGAAGCGTCGACTTCCCGGCGCCGTTCGGGCCGATGATCGCACTCAGCCTTCCCTGGGGGAACGCTGTCGTCAGGCCTGACAGCACAAGGCGGTTGCCATGTTTCATCGAGAGGTCAGTGGTGGTGATCATGGCGGTGTCCGGGCTCATGCAAAGCTCCGGCGGCGCAGCATCAAAAGCAGGAACCAGGCGCCGCAGGTGAGGTTGATCAGGATGCCGACTGTGGTGCGGTGGTCGAAGACCTGCGCTGCTGCCAGCTCGGCCATCAGGAAAAGCCCGATGGCCACAGCCGCACCAACCGGCAGCGTCTGGCGGTGGCCGGGACCGGACGCCATCGCGCGGGCGGCATTGGCAACGAAGATCCCCATGAACGCGGTGGGGCCGATCAGGCTGACGGATATCGCCACCAGAACCGCGATCAGCGCCAGAAGATGGCGGGTCTCGCGCGCGTGGGCGACGCCCAGAGACATCGCCTGATCGCGGCCCAGAGCCATCACATCCAGCACCGGAACCCGGCGCCAGATCAGCATCGCGACAAGGGTCACGGCACCGGTGGAGACGATCAGACGCGTGGTATCCACCCGTTCGAAAGAGACCTGGGCAAACCCCTGAAAAACCGCAAATTCGCCCGGGCTGATACGCAGCTGGATGAACTGGGTGAAGGTGGAAATCACCATGGTCAGCACGATCCCCACCAGCATCAGGAACCAGACATCGCCCCCCGCGCGGCGAAACAGCCAGTGATGCAGCAGGAAAGACCAGGCCAGCATGGCCGCCAGCGTGATCAGGATCGATCCCTGCCCCCCCCAGAGCACCAGGCTCCCGGTGCCGAGGATCAGAACCAGCAGCGCCTGCATCATCAGACAGACCGCCTCATAGCCCATGACGGCGGGGGTCAGGATGCGATTGCCGGCAAGGGTCTGGAAGGTGATCGAGGCCAGGGCAACCGCGACGCCGCCGGTCACCATTGCGGCCAGTTTGATCAGGCGGCGCGGGATGACATAGCCGAAATCAGGGCCCGTCCCCAAAGCCACATAAAGCGCCGCCAGAGCAATCAGCGCTGCGGTGATCGCAAGGGGGCGGATCATTTTCCCCTCCGAAGGATCAAAGCGAGAAAGATCAGCCCGCCGATCCCGCCGACGGTCAGTCCGACCGGCACTTCATAGGGCCAGATCACCACGCGCCCGATCAGGTCGCAGGCCAGCAGCAATGTGGCGCCGCCGGTTGCAACCAGCGGCAGGGTCCGTGCGAGATTGTCGCCATGGGTCAGCCGCACGAGGTTCGGGATCACAAGCCCGACAAAAGGAATGGTTCCGGCAGCGATCACTGTCGCCGCCACTGTGGCCGAAACCAGTACGAGGCCAAGCGCCACCATCGCGCCATAGCTCAGGCCGAGGCTGGTCGCCGTTTCCTCGCCCATCCCCAGAAGGGTGAAGCGGCGGACAAAGGCATAGGTCACCAGGACGACCGGCAGGATCAGCCAGATGATCTCGTAATTTCCCTGCACGATCCGCGAGAAGTCGCCCAGCATCCAGCCCTGCATGTCTTGCAGGATGTTATGCGACCAGGCGTAGAATTCGGCGATGGCCCCAAGCACTGCGCCGTAGATCAGGCCGGCAACCGGCACGAAAACCGTGTCACGGAACCGGATGCGGCTGATGATTGCGACGAAGATCAGGCTCGCGGCCAGGCAGAACACCATCGCCAGTGCCATGCGACTGACCTGGCCAGGGCCCGGCACCAGAGTGATCGCGACAAGGATCCCGAGTTTCGCGGCTTCCAGCCCGCCGGTGGTGGCGGGTTCGACAAATCGGTTTCTGAGGATCTGCTGAAGGATGATACCACAAACCGCCAGCCCGGCGCCGCTGAGCACCACCGCCGCAAGACGCGGCAGCCGGCTTGCGGTCAGGGTGAGCCAGGCCCCGGCCTCGAAGGTCCAGAGGGAAGCGAGGCTCATGCGGCTCACCCCGGTCAGAACGGAGGCGAGGCAGAGCGCAAGGAATATCAGGGGCAGCGCAAGGCGCGTCATCTGGTCAGGCCGATGGGGGAACGGGAGGAAAGCCCCCCGCACTGCCCGGAGGCGGTTGCGGGGGCGGATGGGTCAGCACAGCTCCGGTCAGAAATCGACCGAGGCCGACAACAGCACCGTGCGCGGGGCGCCATAGCCGCCCGCGAGGCTGCCGCCGGCCCAATAGGCCTCGTTTGTGACGTTTTGCACCGTGGCGCGCAGCGTCAGCGGGTTGCCCTGCAATTCGGTCTCATAGCGCGCGCCGATATCGAGCACGGTGAACGAAGGCAGCGACAGCGTGTTTGTATTATTGGCATACCGCTTGCCGGTATGGTTCACATTGGCGTTCAGCGTCAGGCCGGGAAGCGAGGGCAGGTCATATTCCACCCCAAGCTTGGCCATGACCGCAGGCGTGCCTGCCGCAGTCTTGCCGGTGGTGGCCGTGGTGCTGGCTTTCGTCACCTTGGCGTCGGTGTAAGATACCCCTCCGATGAGCCGCAGCCCGTTCTGGACCTCGCCGAACGCATTCAGCTCGATCCCGCGATTGCGCTGCTCGCCAAAGGTGCCATAGATCAGCGTCACCGGATCAAGATAGGCGCTGGGCTTTTCGATCTGGAACAGTGCGACTGTGGTGGTCAGGCGGCCCAGATCCCATTTCGCGCCGATCTCAACCTGTTTGGTCTGATAGGGTGGCAGCACCTCGCCCGCATTCATGGCGGTGGCAGGCGCGGCCTGACCGGCGCTCAGCCCCTCGATGTAATTGCCGTAGAAGGACAGCTGATCGCTGGCCTTCCAGACCAAGGCGATGGCGGGCGAGGTCTTGCTGGAATCGTAGCGTGCACCCGGAGTATGGACGCCCGTGGCGCTGATCGCGGTGCTCGCGCTTTTCACCGTCTGATAGCGCAGACCCAGCGTCACCTGCAGCCGGTCATCCATGAATTTCAGCGTATCCGACAGGCCGAGGCTGGTCAGTTTCAGATCCATGATCGAGGTCGGGCCGCTGGCATTATAGGCGGTCAGATCCGGCGCGTTACCCCAGTCGGGATTGTCGATACTGGTGACCGAGCCGACCGCGAAACGGCGGTCCTTGAAGGTGTTGGAGGAATCGTAGCTGGTTGCGGTCACGACCCAGTCATGGCCGACCGATCCGGTGAAAAAGCTGCCGCGGATCCCGGCCTCGCCGGAGTCCTGGCTGCCCTGGCGTTGCGACCGCACACCGCTGACCGAAAGCGCGCCGGCATTGCTGGTGATCTGGCTCGAGGTGATCAGCGCGTCATAGCCGCCCGATTTATGGCCATAAGCCGCCCAGGCAGTGATGCTGTCCGTCAGATCGATCTCGGTGCGCAGGAGGACGGTCTCGGTCGAATTGGTGTTGAACGCCCAGGGCGCGGCGAGGGTGTTCGACCCGTCGCGTGGCGCGGGCAGCACGGTGACGGCCGCCCCGGCCGAGACGCCGAAATAGTTGATGCCGCGCATCTTCTCGCGGATATTGTAATAATCCAGCGAGACCCGGGCGCGGTCGCCACGCCAGTCCAGCGCGAGCGCGCCCATATTCATCCCGTGCTTCTCGCCATCGACCGCCGTGTCGCCATCGCGCGAGACCGCATTGACCCGGATGCCCCATTCCTTATTCGCGCCAAAGCGGCGGCCGATATCGGCATGAACTCCGTAAAGGCTGTCAGAGCTGTAGGTCGAGGTGAGGCGGGTCAGGGGTGCATCGCCCGCGCGTTTGGGTTGCAACGCCACCGCACCGCCGACACTGCCGCCCGGGGGCATGCCGTAAAGAAAGGTCGAAGGGCCTTTCAGGACTTCCACCCGCTCGGCCATCTCGGTCGTGCCGCGCATATTCGGCGCCATGCCGATCAGCCCGCCGAAGGTCAGATCATCGGCCGATCCGGAAAAGCCCCGGATCGTATAGGTCTCGAAAATATTACGTTTGTTGGGCACATAGACCGAAGGGTCGGTCGCGCCAATCACCGCGCCGACATCCTGGGCCTCGCGGTTCTGCACAAAGTCTTCGGTATAGGCGATGGTGCTGTATGGCGTATCGAGCACGTCCTTATTGCCCAGAAGGCCCACCGCGCTGCCCGTCGCAACCTGACCTCCGGCATAGGGCGCGGGCGTGCCGCCGCCTTGCAGGATGATGGTGCCAAGCGCGACTGCGCCGTCTTGCTTTGCGGACTCTTCGTCCTGGGTCACGGCCTGGGCGGAGGCGGGCAGGCCAAACATCGGCAAAAGCGCGAACCCGGTCAGCATCGACGTCAGCAGCAGCGTTCTGCTGCCCCGGCGGTGTCGGGGCGAAAAGGGAGCGATGCGCCCGATGGGCCGGGAAAGCACGTCAGAATGCGGGTCAGGCTGGTTCATGGTCATTGTCCCTGCGGAATTTAGTTGCATGATGCTAAACTAAATTTAGTTGCAGCCCTATAAGCTAATTGACCAAAACCGTCAACTTCTCGCGACAGCTTGCGACAAGCTATAGAATATATTGGATAAATTATGATTATGCGTTACGCTCCCAAAGCTTCGGCAGTGCCGGAAGCCGGAGCCGCCGCAAAAGGGAAAGCCATGAGTCTCAGCCCATCCCCGCCCGCCAGGGGCCGACCGGCAACCATCACCCGCGACAGGATCGCCGATGCGGGCATCGCCATCGGGCTGAATGATCTGACAATCGTGGGGGTCGCGGCCCGGCTCGGGGTCAGCCATATGGGGTTGTATAAACATGTGCGGGGCCTTGCGGACCTGCGCAGCCTTGTGGCCGAGGCCGCCTTCCTGCGATGGGAGTTCCCGCGCCCTGGCCCCGAGGTGCCGCTGGCTACATGGCTCTGGGATTTCGCGACTTCGATCTGGCGCCTGGTCGAGGCCCATCCCGGCATTGCACCCTGGCTTTTGCGGGGCGACATGATCACGCGCGAAATGACAGAAAAGATCGTGGCGCATCAGGAGGAGCTGGCCGGGACGCGCGGCCTGAGCTTTGCCCAGGCGCGCTGGCTGATGCTGACCATCGCCTTTCACTGCGTGGCGGTGGCAGATACCGTTCTGCCCGCGAGGGGCTCTCCGGCCGGGCGCCTTCAGTCTGGCCGCCTTCAGTCTGACCGGCTGCAAACTGGCGGATCCGGGGGCGAGGGCGCGGAGGGGATCGATCCCGAACACCGCGACGGTATCCGGGCACTGATCACCGGGGCGCTGGCGATCATCGGAGAGATCACCAGCGTGCCCTATCCTTCGGAGGTGACCGATCGGGCCGGGGGGCGCTGAGCGCTTTTCAGCGCGTCATACGGGCGATGGTCTCAAGATGACCGGCTGGTGCGGCAAGCGCATCTTTCGCAAGCTCGGTGGCGGTCTCCATCAGGTGTTCCGCCGGGCTGATGCGGTCGATCAGCCCCCAGGACAGCGCCTCTTCCGCGCCGATCTTCGCGCCGGCCATCAGGATCATCCGCGCCCGCGCCGGGCCGATCAGCGCGATCAGCCGTCCGGGGTCCGAGGGCTGCGGCAGATGGCCAAGCCGCATCACCGGGTAGAAGAAATTCGCCCCGGGAACGGCAATGCGCAGATCACAGGCCAGCGCGATGCCAAAGGCGCCGCCCGCCAGCGTGCCGTTCAGCGCCGCAACCGACAGGCCGGGGAAATTGGCAATCGCGCCCGACGCCCGCTCCCAGGCCGGATCACGGCCCAGCCCCTGGCCCATCGCCTCAAGATCGGCACCGGCGGAAAAGACGCGCCCCTCGCCGGTCAGGACCAGGGCTTTCACGCCCGCCTCCCAGGCGGTTTCTGCTGCCAGCGCCACGGCATCCAGCATCTCGCGGGTCAGCGCATTAGCCTTGTCGGCGCGGCTCAGGCGGATGATCCGCAGCGCGCCCTGGTCTTCGGTTGCAATCATCACGTTCCTCCCTGGCTGTCTGCTTTGCGCGACTGTCGAAAATGTCAATCGAATCGCAGTCAAGCTATGTCAACCTCCACTTGACGCGCCCCGGGCCAGGGCCGACGATATGGCAGTGATTTCCGCGTCGGGGTTGAGGATGAAGCGCTGGACTATTTCTGCGGCAACAGTGCTGGCGCTTGTTCTTCCGTCTCAGGCGGCCTGGGCGCTGACCCCGGAAGAGGTCTGGGACAGCTGGAAGGCCGGCGTGACCGCGAGCGGTGGATCGGTCACCACCAGATCCGAGACCCGCGAGGGCGATGCGCTGGTGATCAGCGGGATCGGCACGCTTTCGGGTGACCTTGATGGCACTGCAAATGTGCAGATGCAGATTGACCGGCTGACCCTGACCGGCCGCAGTGACGGTACGGTCGCGATGACCATGTCAGATATGTTCCGCGTTGATTACAGGGCGCAACTCAATTCGGATGACGCCCGCGGCTTCAGGGTCGAGATCCGCCAGACCGGGGCCGAAACCATTGCGTCGGGCACGGTGGATGCGATCACCTATGATTACACCATCGCCGGCTTCGAGGCGAAGCTGATCGAATTGCGCAATGAGGCCGTTGAGCTGCATGACGTGCAGGGGGTGCTGACCGGCGAACAGCTGTCCGGCACGTGCCTGCAGATGCGGCAGCCCGGCGGGGCGGTCAGGGTTCAGTCCGAAATGGCCCTGGGGCCGATGGTGCTGACCGTCTCGGGGAAAAAGACAGGCCCGGCGGAAGAGAGGGCGGCGGGCTTTTCGGGAACCATGACCCTTGCGAGCGCGAAATCAACTTTCAGCGGTGCGGTTCTGCCGGCTGACAGGCTGGTCGATATCCGAACGGCTTTGGCCGAGGGGCTGGCCTTTGACAGCAAGCTTGAATTCGGGGCGGTGACGGCGCAGTTCAACGAGACCGACAATACCGGCGCGGCCAAAGGAAGCTTTACCGCGAAACTCGATGGCGGGGATCTGGGGCTGCTCTTTGATGCCGCCCGCTTTGATTACGGGCTCTCACTTTTGGGGGGCGATGTCCGGGCGGAGCTGCCGTCTTCCGGGCTGACCGATCTGGGCGGGGCTTTTACCGAAGTGACGCTGCGGATGGGAATGCCGCTCGCCAATGACGGGGTTTCGCAGGATTTCAGCTTTCTGAGCCGCCTCGTTGATGTGACGGTCTCGGATTATGTCTGGGGCCTTGCGGACCCGGGCACGCAACTGTCGCGAGACCCGGCGACGCTGATCGTGGACCTGACCGGCAAGGGCGCCTGGTTGCAGGATTTCCTGGTGCCGGGGCCGAAGCAGGACCCTTCCGCCAGCGTGCCGCTGGCCCGCATCGATCAGATCGACCTGAAGCAGGGGTTTGCAAAGCTGTTTGGCGCGCAACTTGATGCCAGTGGCGCGCTGAGTTTTGACAATAGCGACACCACGACCTTCCAGGGCTTCCCGGCGCCCGATGGCAGGATCACGGTCAGCCTGGCGGGGCTGTCGGCGCTTCTCGACAAACTCGTGGCCCTGGGGATTGTCAGCGCCAATGACCTGAACGGCATCCGCATGGCGATGGCCATGTTCACCCGCCCAGGCGCCGGGCCCGATCAGCTGACCACTGAAATCGTGTTCCGCAACAAGGGCCTCTTCGTCAACGGCCAGCAACTTTTGTAACCTCTTACGCCGCCCGGGAGCCCGCCTTCCGGAACACTCTCTTCGTCCTTTGGAAACTCCTGACATGTCTTCTTTGTTGCGCAACTCTGCCGTCCTTGCCGGTTCCCTGGTCGTGATGACCGCTCTTCCGCCGGCGGCCTGGGCCCAGGGCGTGACCGCTCAGGAACTCTGGGCGGCCTGGCAGGATGGCGTTGCCCTGGCGGGCGGCAGCCTCAGCGCCAGTGAAAACCGCGAGGGCAACCAGCTTGTGCTCCAGGATCTGCGGCTCGACATGGGCGACGAGGCGGGGATGCTCCAGCTCGAAGTGATGAAGCTGGTCAACCAGGCCGATGGTTCGGTGGCGGTGATCCTGCCCGACCGGTTTCCGCTGATGTTCGAACTGCCCGACGCGCCTGCCGATGAAACCGGGGCGGAGCCCGGGCCAGAAAAGGTGTTCATCACCGTCGATGCGCCGGATCTGAGCCTTGTGGTGCAGGGGCTGGGCGAGCGTGCCGAATTCCAGGCGGCGGCGCCGACGATGACGCTGACACTTGACCGCTTCGTGCCGGCGATCCCGCCCGAAAAGGGCGTGGTGACCGCCAGTGTCGTGCTGGACAGCTTTGTCCTGCGCTATCTGCAGGATCTCGCGACGGATGTGCCGCTGATTGATGCGGCGGTGTCTTTTGACACGCTGAATGCGCGGGCCGCGGTGGGCAAAAACGCCTCGGGCAGTGCCGAGATGGTGGCCCGGCTGGGCAAATCCTCGGCGGGCTTTTCCGGCGCGATGCCGGTCAATTCGCCGGCGGTTCAGGAGGCCGAGGCGGCGATGGCGCGCGGCGATTTCCCGGTTGCGGCCTGGCTTGCGCTGCTCGATGCCGGGATGCGCGGCAAGGTCAGCCTTTCGCTGGGGGATGCGGAATTCACCGGTGACGTGACCGAAATCACCGCCGGAACCGCGACCACGCCGACGACCTGGGATATCGGCTTTGCCACGCTGGATCTCGCGCTCGGGATTGATGCGACGAAGATCGGCTATTCCACGGTGCTGAAGGGAACGCGGTTCCTGCTGACCGGCGATATTCCCGATTTTCCGGCGGACAGCATGAGCTACGGAATAGGCGAATACCGGATCGGCCTTGAGGCAGGGCTGAACGGGCTGACCAAACCGCAGGACTGGTCGGCGGCCTATGTGATGCGTGACATCACCATGTCGGATGAGATGTGGCATCTGATCAGCAATGGCACCGAGCTGCCGCATGAGCCGCTGACCCTCGCGCTGGATCTGGGTGGCCGTTACGGCGTGCAGCCAGAGATGCTGAAACCCGGCTGGAATCCGGTCGACGCCGGTCAGCCCTTTACCGAGTTCAGCTTTAAGATCAACGAGATGAAACTCGCGGGCCTTGGGGTTCTGTCGACCGGCCAGGGCGGGCTGGGCTTTGATTTCTCGGATCTGGCTACGTTTGACGGATTGCCGCTGCCCTCGGGCCGTGTCTCGATCCTGACCACGGGCGCTTATGGGCTGATCGACCTGATGGCGAAGGCCGGTCAGATCAGCGCCGAAGATGTCCAGGGCGCGCGGGCAGCACTTATGATGGTGGGGCGCGCCGGTGAAGCGCCGGATACGCTGAATACCGAGGTCGATTTCCGCGAGAAGGGCCTGTTCCTCAACGGGGTCAAAATCCGCTGAAACCGCCGGGGTTTGCCCTGCCGCCGCGCCGGGGCCAGCCCTTGCGCCAGGGGGCGGGGCAGATTACCTCTGCCTTGCCCCACAAAGGATAACGCATGTCCGCGCCCGATCTTGCCGAACTGACCCATGAACTTCTGAAAGCCGCCCGCGCCGCCGGGGCCGACCAGGCCGATGCGCTTGCAGTGCGCGGCACGGCGCTTTCGGTCGATATCCGTCAGGGCCAGCTGGAACAGGCCGAACGCGCCGAAGGCACCGATATCGGGCTTCGGGTGCTGATCGGCCAGCGCCAGGCCTGTGTCTCGGCCTCTGATATTTCCGCAGTGACGATTGCAGCACTGGCGGAACGCGCCGTTGCCATGGCGCGTGAGGCCCCGGAGGATGCGGCGACAGGGCTTGCGGATCCTGGTGACCTGGCCGCGCTGCGCGATTCCTCGGGGCTCGAGCTGGAAGATGGCGGTGCCGACCCGGATGCGGCGGCGCTGGAGGCTGCAGCGCGCGGGCTCGAAGCGGCCGCGCTTGAAGCAGAGGGCATCACCCAGGCCGAAGCCTCGGCCACCTTTTCGCGCCGCGCCCTGCATCTTGCGCAGTCGAATGGCTTTGCCGGCGGCTATGGCCGCAGCGGTCACAGCCGGTCGGTTGTGGCCTTTTGCGGCTCTGGCACCGCGATGGAGCGCGATTACGCCGGAGAGGCGCGGCCCTGGGCCACTGACCTGCCCGATGGCGCCGGGATCGGCAGGCTCGCGGCAGAACGGGCGCTGCAACGGCTCGGCGCGGTCAAACCGCCGACCGGCACTTTCCCGGTTCTGTATGATGAGAGGATCGCCTCTTCGCTGATCGGCCATCTGCTGGGCGCGATCAATGGCGAGGCCGTAGCGCGCGGCGCCTCCTGGGCGCGCGATCTGCTGGATCAGCCGGTGCTGCCGGCGGGGGTCAGCCTGCGCGAAGACCCGCTGCGCAAACGCGGGTCTTCCTCGCGGATTTTTGACGCCGAAGGGCTGGCGACCTCGGCAAAGGATTTCGTGGCGGATGGGGTGCTGACAAGCTGGGTGCTCGACCTCGCCACTGCGCGGCGGCTGAAACTGCGCCCGACCGCCAATGCGATGCGCGGGCCTTCGGCGCCGCCCTCGCCGGGCACGACCAATCTGGAACTGACGCCGGGCACCGCCAGCCGCGACGACCTGATCGCGCAGATGGGGACGGGGCTGCTGGTCACCTCGCTGATCGGCTCGACCATCAACCCGACCACGGGCGATTATTCGCGCGGGGCGTCGGGCTGGTGGGTCGAGAAGGGCCGCCTCTCGCATCCGGTCCATGAATGCACCATCGCGGGCAATCTGCGCGACATGCTGCGGCGAATCGTTCAGGCCAATGATGCGCGGCAGCATCTGGCGATCCGGGTGCCCTCGATCCTGATCGACGGAATGACCATTGCCGGGGTGTGATTTGGGGCGTGAATCGAGGCCTGACCGGGATGCCGAAGATCTCGATCTGCTGGAACGCGCCGCACGGGCCGCGGGGCCGCTTGCGCTGATCTACTGGCGGCGCGCGCCGGAGGCCTGGGAAAAGCCCGATGATGCCGGCCCGGTTTCCGAAGCCGATCTCGCGGTCGACCGCAGCCTGCGCGAGACGCTGATGGCGGCGCGGCCCTCTTACGGCTGGCTTTCTGAGGAGACCCCGGATGACCTGGCCCGGCTGGGGCATGAGGATGTGTTTATCGTTGATCCGATCGATGGCACCCGTGCTTTTCTCGCCGGAGAGAAGGAATTCGCGCTGTCGCTGGCGCTGGTGCGCGGCGGGGTCGTGGTGGCGGGGGTGGTGCATCTGCCCGCCCGCGATCTGACCTATAGCGCCCGGCTTGGCGGGCGGGCATTTTGCAACGACCGCGAGATCCGTGCCTCATCGCGCGCGGAGCTGACCGGGGCCAGTGTGATGACCAACCGGGTCAATCTCGACCCGGCGCAATGGCCAGGCGGCATCCCCGATGTGAAACGGGTGTTTCGCTCGTCTCTGGCCTACCGGCTCTGTCTGGCGGCCGAAGGGCGGGCGGATGCCATGCTGACGCTGCGCAGGACCTGGGAATGGGACGCGGCAGCGGGAAGCCTGATCGCGGCGGCGGCGGGCTGCAGGGTCACCGACCGCCATGGTGCGGATCTGGTGTTCAATCGCGCAGTGCCGCAAAGCGACGGCGTTGTCGCCGCGCCGCCCGCCCTGCATCAGGGCTTCATGCGCGGGCTTGGCGTCTGACGCGGTGACCAGGGGGCCGTTTAAAGCCTGATTCCAAACAGCGGTGCGACATGACGCAGCCGCGTGATCAGGGCCGGGATGGCGCGGGGGTGGCCGAAGTAATCGGTGACCCGCATCATCTCCCAGCACTGGCCTTCGCTGCCGAAGCGGATCGCGGCGATTTCAGATATGGTGATTTCCGCGGCGAAAAAGATCCCCGGCAGGTCGCCACCGGCCATGGGCGGAAATTCCGCCCGGTACAGCAGCCGCGCGGCGGGAAGGGTGAGGCCGAATTCCTCCCGGAACTCGCGCAGCAGGCAGGCCTCGGCGGTCTCGTCGCCTTCGCGCCCGCCGCCGGGCAGGTCCCAGTGGCCCGGCCAGGGCAGGTGCGGGAAGTCGTCGCGCAGATAAGTCAAAAGCCGCGCTTCACCACCGTCCAGGTGGAAAAACGCGGCTTTTGCGCCGTTGAATCCGGCCATGACCGGCTTACGGATTGTCGTTGATGTCGCGGTCCCAGATCTTGACCTGGCCGTCGCGGGTGCCCAGCAGCCGGCGGATCACCAGCCAGGAAATCAGCGACAGCACCGCAAAGATCGCAAGGAGCATCGGCAGCCCGGCAGGGATCCCGACCAGCACGACCAGCCCGGTCAGCGCCGCGCCGACCGCGAAGCCTACGAAAATATAGCCCGGCACGATCACCTCGACCATACCGAGCGCCAGGCCCAGCACGATCCAGCTCCACCAGGTGCTCCAGATCTGATCCATCACTTGCCTTTCAGCATGTTGAACGCATTCCCGAAGGCCTCAAGCGCCTGGGCTGGGATCAGGATGGTCTGTTTGCCCTGACCTTTGGCCACGGCTTCCAGCGCCTCGACCTGTTTCAGCGCCACCTGATACTGCGCCGCAGAGATGCCGTTCTCGGCGATGGCGGCGGCGATCACTGAGGTGGCGAATGCCTCGGCCTCGGCGGTGACGCGCTTGGCTTTCGCCTGTTGTTCCGCCTGGTAAAGTTCGGCATCGGCCTGCAATTCGACTGCGCGCTTCTTGCCCTCGGCCTCGGTCACCTGTGCGCGCCGCGCGCGTTCTGCGTTCAGCTGTTGCAGCATGGCCGAGCGCGTCGCGTCATCAAGATTGACATCAAGGATCTCGGCCCGGGTCACTTCGACGCCCCAGTCATCGACCATGGCGGCAACCTGTTCGCGCACCCGCTCGATCAGCTGGCTGCGGTTCGATTGCACCTGGTCCAGTTCCAGCTTGCCGATTTCCGAGCGCACGATACCGGCGACGGTGGTGGCGATGGCGCCGTCAATATCCCGGATCCGGTAGACGGTCTTTTCCGGCTCGGTCACGCGGTAGAAGACCGAGGTTTCGACCTTGACCAGCACGTTATCGGCGGTGATGGCGTCCTGGCTGGCGGTGGGCAACTGACGCTCCAGCACCGAAACGCGATGGGCGATGCGGTCAAGAAAGGGCACGACAAAGTTGATCCCCGGCCCCAATACGGATTTCAGCCGGCCAAAGCGTTCGACCACATGTTTTTCCGATTGCGGAACGATGCGGACGCCCAGAAAAATACAGAGAATGACAAAGACGGCAATCGCCACCAGGACGGCGTTTGAGCCTGAAATGTTACTAAGATCCATCATTAATTCTCCTGGAACGGCCCGATTACCGGTATTTGCGCGTATTGTGATCGGGGAAGGCGTTCATATCAAGGTAAGAGTTTCCACAGGCCCGCCCGCCGTCTTTTCCCCGCAGTCGTGGCACTGTAGACTGCGCCCGGCATCCGGCCGGTGACTGCGGTCCGGCGCTGCTGAAGGACCGCCCCGCTGACGGGCCCGCTGACGGGAAGGAATACCATGGCGCAGAGACTTCATCTGGTGTTTGGCGGCGAGCTGGTCTCGCCGGACTCGACCCAGTTCCGCGATGCGGACAAAATCCATATTGTCGGCATGTTCCCCGATTATGACAGCGCCTATGTCGCCTGGAAGGCCGAGGCGCAGCGCACGGTCGATGATGCCCATACCCGATATTTCATCGCGCATCTTCATCGTCTGCGGGACGAAGAGCTGACCGCGCCGGCGGCTCAGGCCGGCTGACCCATGGCGACTGCGCCGTCGAGAGGCTGGTGGCCGGCAACGGGTCGCCGGAGACACAGCCATGCAGAGCGTCCGGCCCGCCCTCTGGGCGGGCTGATCTGGCTGCATGTGCCGGGCCAGGCGTCGCTTTCGGCCATGCGCGAGCTGGCGCGGCGGTTGATCGAAGAGGATGGCGTCGCCGTGCTGATGACCGGCGAAGGCGGCGGCGCGCGGGCGAAGGGCGTGATCTTTGACCAGGCCCCGGAAGATGGCGCGCAGACGGTGCGCGACTTTCTCGACCATTGGCGCCCCGATGCGGTCGTGTTTTCCGAAGGCGAGATCCGGCCGGCGCTTTTGCATGAATGTGCCGAGCGGCAGTTGATGCTGATCATGGCGGATGCCAGCGATCCCTGGTTTCTGCGCGGGCATGAAAGCTGGATCCCGGGCGCGATGCGGCGCTCGGTTTCGGCCTTGTCGCAGGTCTATGCGATTGACCAGGCGGCGATGCGGGCCTGGAGGCGTGCGGGCATCGCGCCTGCACGGGTGGTCAGCTCGGGACGGATGGAGGAAAGTTCGCTCGCGCTTCCCTGTCTCGAGGCAGAGCGGGAATATCTGGCGGCGGCGATGATGACGCGGCCGGTCTGGTTTGGCGCGCGGGTGCCGCGCTCGGAGGAAGGCGCGGTGCTGGCGGCGCAGCAATATGCGATGCAGCTGGCGCACCGGCTGTTGCTGATCGTGATGCCGGAAGATCCCGCCCGGGCCGCGCCGCTGGCACGGGAACTCGCCGATCAGGGCTGGATCACCGCCTCGCGCAGTGACGAAGAAGAGCCCGAGACCGAGACCGCGATCTATATCGTAAATGATGCCGCCGAGCTTGGCCTGTGGTACAGGCTGGCGCCGGTCAGCTATCTGGGCGGCGGTCTGTCGGGCACCGGGCTTCTGACCAGTCCGCTGGAGCCTGCGGCGCTTGGCTCGGCGATCCTGCACGGGCCGCGACCAGGGGGGTTTGGCCCGCAGATCGGGCGGCTCGGCGCGGCGCGGGCGGCGCGGGCGGTGGCCTCGATCCGGGATCTGAGCGAGGCGCTTGGCGATCTGCTGGCGCCCGATCGTACGGCACGTCTGGCCCAGGCAGCCTGGGGGGTGGTCTCGGACGGGGCCGAGGTGACCGAGGCCGTGCTCGCCGATCTGCGCAGAGCGCTGGCGGCCGCAACAGCGCGGGGGCGGGTCTGATGCGTGCACCGGGGTTCTGGGACAATCCGCCGGACGCGCCGGGGCTGAAGGCGCGGCTCCTGCAGCCTTTGGGCGGAATTTATGCGGCGGCAACCGCGCGGCGGCTGCGGCAGGCGGGCGGCTATCGCGCGCCGGTGCCGGTGATCTGCGTCGGCAATCTGAACGCGGGCGGCGTCGGCAAGACCCCGACCGTCATGGCCCTGATTGCGCATCTGACTGCGCGGGGGCATCAGGTCCAGGTGGTCACGCGCGGCTATGGCGGATCAGCCAATGGCCCTTTGCGCGTCGATACGACCCGGCACGCCGCCGATCTGACGGGGGACGAGCCGCTGCTGATCGCGCCTTTCGCACCGGTCTGGGTGGCAAAGGACCGGGCCGAAGGGGTGAAGGCGGCGGTGGCGGATGGGGCCGGGGTGATCCTGCTCGATGATGGTCACCAGAACCCGTCAGTCGTGAAGGATCTGTCGCTGGTGGTGGTGGATGCGGGCCAGGGCTTCGGCAATGGGCTCTGCATCCCGGCAGGGCCTTTGCGCGAGCCGGTGGCGGCGGGGCTGGCGCGGGCGGATGCGGTGCTTGCGATCGGTGACACGGTGGCTCAGACGCGGTTCGATCTGATCTGGGGGCGGGACCTGGGTGGCATCCCAAGGCTGTCGGGCCGGCTCGTGCCGCTGCAAATGGGGATGGACTGGCGGCAGGAGCGGGTGCTCGCCTTTGCCGGCATCGGCAATCCGGAGAAGTTCTTCGCGACGCTCAGGGCCGAAGGGGCCGAGCTGGTCAGGGCCGAGGCACTGGATGATCACCAGAAGCTCTCGCCCGCGCTGATCGCGCGGCTGGAGGCAGAGGCGATGCTGCTCGGCGCGCAGCTGGTCACGACCGAGAAGGATGCGGCGCGGCTGCCCCCGGCGTTCCGCCTGAAAGTGCTGACCCTGGTGGTGCGGCTGGAGATTGACGATTGGACGCCGTTTGACGCCTTGCTGAAACCTCTGGGCCTGTGACCCGAAATCTTTTAAGATTTCGGCAAAATTCCTCTGCAGGAATTTGCCCGTTTCCTTGTAAGGAAACGGGGTTGGGCACAGTGGTCAGGCCCGGTTTCTGGCGCTGGCAATGCCCAGCACATCGAGCACTTTCGCCTCAATCCGGGCGGCATCCATACCGGCGACGCGGTACATTGCCTCGGGGCTGGCCTGGTCGATGAAGATATCGGGCAGCACCATCGAGCGGAATTTCAGCCCCCCGTCGAACACGCCCTCATCTGCCAGCAGCTGCGCTACATGGCTGCCGAAACCGCCTACCGCGCCTTCTTCGACCGTGATCAGCGCCTCATGGTGGCGCGTGAGCCGCAGGATCAGATCGCGGTCCAGCGGCTTGGCAAAGCGCGCATCGACAACGGTTGGCGCGAGGCCCCGCGCGCTCAGCGCTTCAGCGGCTTTCAGCACCTCGGCAAGCCGCGTCCCGAAGGAAAGGATCGCCACCCGGTTGCCCTCTTGCAGCAGCCGGGCGCGGCCAATCTCGAGCATCTCGCCCCGCGCCGGCATTTCGACGCCCATGCCCTCGCCCCGTGGATAGCGAAAGGCAATCGGGCTTTCATCCCAGGCCGCCGCCGTTGCGACCATATGTTTCAGCTCAGCCTCATCCGCCGCCGCCATCACCACCATCCCCGGCAGGTTTGCAAGGAAGGCCACGTCGAACGAGCCCGCATGGGTCGCGCCATCGGCGCCGACCAGCCCTGCGCGATCAATCGCAAAGCGCACCGGCAGACGCTGGATCGCGACATCATGCACCACCTGGTCGTAGCCGCGTTGCAGGAAGGTCGAATAGATCGCGCAGAAGGGTTTCATCCCCCCCGCCGCCAGCCCGGCGGCGAATGTCACCGCATGTTGTTCTGCGATCCCCACATCGAACAGCCGGCGCGGGAAACGCGCCCCGAACAGATCCAGCCCCGTCCCGTCCGGCATCGCGGCTGTGACGCCGACGATCTTGTCGTCGCGTTCGGCCTCCTGGATCAGGCTTTCTGCGAAGACTTTCGTATAGGACGGCGCGTTGGAGGGCGTTTTTTTCTGCTCGCCGGTCACCAGGTCGAATTTCGCCCGGGCATGACCCCGATCCGGTGAATTCTCGGCCGGGCCGTAGCCTTTGCCCTTTTTCGTAAGCACATGCAGCAGGACCGGCCCATGCGAGCGCGCCTTCAGCGTCCTGAGGACCGGCAGAAGCTGGTCGAGGTCATGGCCATCAATCGGCCCGACATAGGTAAAGCCAAGCGCTTCAAACAGCGTGCCACCCACCGCCATGCCCTTGAGCATCTCTTTCGCGCGTTTCGCGCCTTCCTGCAGCGGGCCCGGGAGCAGCGAGACAAAGCCCTTTGCAACCTCTTTCAGATCCTGCATCGGGGCTTCAGCGTAAAGCTTGCTGAGATAGGCCGAGAGCGCGCCGACCGGCGGCGCAATCGACATCTCATTGTCGTTCAGCACCACGAAAAGCCGCTTTTTCAGCGCGCCCGCATTGTTCATCGCCTCGAATGCCATGCCCGCCGACATCGAGCCGTCACCGATCACCGCAATCGCATCGCCGGCGTCACCGCCCAGATCCGCCGCCATCGCAAAGCCTAGCGCCGCCGAGATCGAGGTCGAGCTATGCGCCGCGCCGAACGGGTCATAGGGGCTCTCGGAACGTTTGGTGAAACCCGAAAGCCCGCCCTCCATCCGGAGCGTGCGGATCCGGTCGCGCCGCCCGGTCAGGATCTTATGCGGGTAACATTGATGGCCGACATCCCAGATCAGCTTGTCCTTCGGCGTGTCGAACACGGCATGCAGCGCCACGGTCAGCTCGACCACGCCAAGCCCCGCGCCCAGATGGCCGCCGGTCACCGAGACCGCCGCAACCGTCTCGGCCCGCACCTCATCGGCCAGCTGGCGCAATTCGGCATCGGAAAGCGCCTTCATATCGGACGGGAAATGCACCCGGTCGAGAATGGTGGAGGATGCTGCCATGGGGAGGCTCCTGGGAAGCGGCGCGGCCTGTGGGGTCAGGCCTGTCTGGATATGGTGAAACGGGCGGCGGCGACAAGATTTTCGGCCCGCGCCCCATAGGGGGAAAGCGCGGCTTCGGCCTCGCGGATCAGCCCGGAGGCGCGGTCACGGGCCGGTTCAAGGCCCAGAAGCGAGACGAAAGTGGCCTTGCCGCGCCCCTCATCCTTGCCGGTGCGCTTGCCGGTGATGCCGGCATCGCCCGTGACATCAAGGACATCGTCATGGATCTGGAACGCGAGGCCAAGCGCCGCCGCATAGGCCCGCAAAGGTGCCGGGTCTTCGCCGGCAATCAGCGCTCCGGCACTGGCCGAAAAACCGATCAGCGCACCGGTCTTGCCAGCCTGGAGGGATGTGATCTCTGCAAGAGACAGGGGGCGACCGGCAGTCTCGGCGGCGATATCCAGCGCCTGGCCCAGAACCATCCCTTCGGCGCCCGAGGCCTTTGCAAGGGCGGCAACGAGCGCGATCCGCCGCTCTGCCGCGCCGATCACCGGGTCGGTCAGCGCCTCAAACGCCAGGGTCTGCAAGGCATCACCGGCAAGGATCGCGGTGGCCTCGTCCCATTTCACATGTACGGTCGGCAGGCCGCGCCGCAGGTCATCATCATCCATCGCCGGCAGATCGTCATGGACCAGACTATAGGCATGCAGGGCCTCGACCGCGGCCGCGACGGGCAGCGCTGCTTTCGGGTCGACCCCGAAAAGCCGCGCCGATTCCAGCACCAGAAAGCCGCGCAAACCTTTGCCGCCCGTGAGCGCATAGCGCATCGCCGCAATCACCGGCAGATCGGCGCGCCCCGCCAGCATATCGCGCAGCCAGAGCTGCACCCGGCTGGCATCGGCCTTCAACAGTTCGGGAAAGCTCACAGCCCCTCCGCCGGAGCGGTGCCGGTGGCGCGACCTTCCTGGACTCGGATCATCTCGACGCGCGCCTCGGCCTCGGCGAGTTTCGCGGCACAGTGCTTTTTCAGGCTGTCGCCGAATTCGTAAAGGCTGATCGATTGTTCCAGCGCGACATCGCCGCGCTCCAGCTGGCCGACAACCGATTCCAGCGCCGCCATCGCTTCTTCAAAACTCATTTCCGCAACGGGTTTCTGGCTCATCGGAGGGTCCTGCTCAGCTCGCTCACATGCGCGCGGACAGTATCTTCCAGCGCGCCCGGATCATAGCCCCCTTCGAGGCAGGATACGACCCCCGCGCCGCATCCCGCTGCGAGATCGGCAATCGCGCGCGTCAGTCGGACGAAATCCGCCGTCGTCCAGCCAAGGCCCCCCAGCGGATCTTCGATATGCGCGTCAAACCCGGCGCTGATCAGGATCAGCTCTGGTTTCCAGGCCCGCAGCCGCTCCAGCTCCGGCGCCCAGGCCGCCCACATCGCCCGCCCGTCCGATCCGGCGTTAAGCGGCAGATTGGTGATCTGCCCATGCGCGCCGCGCTCATCCGCATATCCCGTGCCGGGAAAAAGCGGCATCTGCTGCGAAGAGACAAAGCGCACCCGCGCCTCATCCCATAGCAGATCCTGCGTCCCGTTGCCGTGATGCACGTCGAAATCCAGCACCGCGACGCGGGTCAGCCGGTGATGATCCAGCGCCCGCTTCGCCGCAATCGCCACGGTGCCGAAAAGGCAGAACCCCATCGCGACCGCCGCTTCCGCATGATGGCCCGGCGGGCGCGCGGCCACAAAAGCCGCCCGTGCCTCGCCGCCAAGCACCGCATCGACTGCTGCACAGGCGCCACCCACGGCACAAAGCCCGGCCTCCCATGACCCCGGAGACAGCCATGTATCGCCATCGATTGCTCTGAGGCCAGCTGCAGGCACGGCTGCCTTGACCCGGGCGACATAATCCGCCGGGTGACAGCGCAAGAGCTCTGCCTCTGATGCCAAAGGTGCGGGCCGTGTTTCCAGTTCAAGCCCGGCGAGGCCCCGCGCGACTGCGGCCATCCGTTCCGGCCGTTCCGGATGCCCCTCAGGCACCAGATGCCGCGCGAAAGCACCATCTGAGAAAACCAGCATCAATGCTCCTTCCTCCTGACTTAAATACTCCGGGGGCTGGCCCCCCGCGTTCGGCCACCTCAGTCGGGGGCCAGCATATAGCCCTCGCCCCGCACCGTCTGCAGATAGCGCGGCACCTTGGGATCATCCTCGATCTTGCGCCTGAGCCGGGTGATCTGCACATCGACCGCGCGTTCCTGCGCCTCTTCCTCGCGGCCCATATCGAGGACCAGCCGCTCGCGCGAGATCGGCTCATTCGCGCTTGCCGCAAAGAGCCGCATCAAAGCGGCCTCAGTCGCAGTCAGTCGCACCAGCTCGGGCCCGCGCCACAGCTCGCCCCGGTCCATATCATAGCGCACCTGGCCCATGTGAAGCATCTTCGGCGGCTGATCGGCCTCGCTCACCTGTGGCACCCGGCGCAGGATCGCGGCCACCCGCAGCAGCAACTCCTTCGGCTCGAAGGGCTTGGCGAGGTAATCATCCGCCCCCGCCTCCAGCCCCTCGATCCGGTTCGCCGTCTCGCCCCGCGCCGTCAGAAGGAGGATCGGCACCGAGGTCTTTTTGCGCAGATCGCGGGTAAGCGCGATACCGTCCTCATCGGGCATCATCACATCAAGGATCAGCATGTCGAACTCAAGCCCGGCAAGCAGCCGCCGGGCCTGGGCGGCATCCTTCGCCACAGTGACCATATAGCCGCTGCGCACGAGGAATTTCTGCAACAGAACCCGGATCCGCTCGTCGTCATCGACCACGAGAAGATGGATATCCGCCAGATGCTGTGCGGTACCTGTCATGCGTCGCTCTCCCTTTGCAACGCCTCAGGCGCCATCTCTCAGACGGTTGTAATAGTCGCGCAGGCCCGGGTCCATCATTGCCTCAAGCACCTGCCGGAAACCCTGTACCGCCACCGGCCCGGCGGCACGGTAAGCTGCCCGCATCCGCGCACGCTGCGCATCCGACAGGCTTTTCTCCATCGCCTCGCCCTTTTCGGTCAGGAAAAGATGCCGCTCGCGCCCGTCGCGCCGGCCCTTTTCGCTGCGGACATGACCATCATCGATCAGGCTGCGCAGCACCCGGTTCAGGCTTTGCTTGGTCACGCCAAGGATCCCCAGCAGGTTCGACACCGTCGTCCCCGGGCTGCGATGGATGAAATGCACCGCCCGGTGATGGGCGCGGCCATAATCCATCGTCTCCAGAATCCGGTCCGGATCGGCGGTAAAGCCGCGATAGGCGAAGAACATCGCTTCGATCCCTTTGCGCAGCTGCTCATCGGTCAGGAAGAGCAGGTTCTCGCCGCCGCCACCCGGAGCGGTGCCAGAAAGTTGAGACCCAGAAAATTGAGACATGGTCAGCCTCCTATTTCAGGACAACTTACGTCAGCCTTGTTGACTTTCCAAGTCATGAAGCGTAGCGAGTCGACAGGTTGGCGCAAGATAATGCATGTGCAGCATGAGTGTCGCGCAACTTTCGTAAAAATGGAGGGCCGGGATATGGCGGCATATGACGATCGTGATGGCTGGATCTGGATGGACGGAAAGCTCGTCCCCTGGCGTGAGGCGAATGTCCACGTCCTGACCCATGCGCTCCATTACGCATCCTCGGTCTTCGAGGGCGAGCGCTGCTATAATGGCAAGATTTTCAAGGGCGTCGAGCATTCGATGCGGCTGCGCAAATCGGCCGAACTCCTTGACATGGATATCCCCTATTCCGTGCAGGAAATCGAGGCCGCCAAATATGAGATGCTGAAGGCAAACGGCTGGACCGATGCCTATGTGCGCGCGATTGCCTTCCGGGGTGCGGGCGATGAGATGGGTGTTTCGGCCGTTGGCAACCCGGTGCGTCTGGTGATCGCAGGCTGGGAATGGGGCGCCTATTACGGCGACGCCAAGATGAAGGGCGCCAAGCTCGACATCTCGAAATGGCGCCGCCCGGATCCGGCGACGATCCCCTCCGCCGCCAAGGCTGCCGGTCTTTATATGATCTGCACCATGTCGAAACACGCGGCCCAGGCCAAAGGGTGTTCCGACGCGCTGATGATGGATTACCGCGGCTATGTCGCCGAGGCGACCGGCGCGAATATCTTCTTCGTCAAAGACGGCGAAGTGCATACGCCGCTGCCCGACTGCTTCCTGAACGGCATCACCCGCCAGACGGTAATCGGCCTGCTGAAAGAAAAAGGCCTCACCGTGCATGAGCGCCATATCATGCCGACCGAGCTTGCTGATTTCGAACAATGCTGGCTGACCGGCACCGCCGCCGAGGTCACCCCGGTCGGTGAGATTGGTGGCTTTAAATTCGAAGTCGGTGCTATCGCCCGCGACATCGCGGAAACCTATGAGCGCCACGTCCGCGCGTAAGCTGCGGAATCATGAAATCAGAAACGGCGGAGCATTTGCTCCGCCGTTTTTGTTTGTTCAGCCGCAGCATACCCTTTCCCTCGGGCTCGGGAACGCTTTGGGCTGAAAGGTCAGCGGTTCACCGGGGGATCTCAGATACAGAGGCACTCATAGGGGCGACAGCATCTCAGGGCGCGTGAAGCTGGCGCCCCGAGATGCGCTCTGCAACCCGAAGCCGTCGTGCTTATGGCGCGCGCAGGACGAGATGCGGCGCCCCGTCCGACGTGCGGTCAAACGACCGCCCCGAGGCATCGACCACTTTGCGGATCCGGCTGCGGAAATTCGAGAAACTGTCGAATGTCACCACATCCACCGCCTGATCCAGTTGCAATTCGACCTCATAACGGCCCTCGGACAGCGCCGTCACACCGATCACCTCGGCGAGGAAGTCCTGACCCAGATAGCGCCCGGCAGTGATGTCTCCCAGTCGCACCGGGGGCTGCGGCCGGTTGCCGGCCCTTGCATGAAGCGTGTTCCAGTCGTGAAAGCCATGCGCCTTTGCCACCAGTTCCAGCGCGGCGGAATGGCTGATCTCCTGACCCTGGCGGGCCAGTTCACTGCGCAGGGCTTTCGCCTGGGTCTTTGCCTCTTCGAGGCGCGGTATTGCAGAAATTCTGTGTTCCATCTGCCTTGGCATCCTTATTCAGAGCGCCGGGAGATCTGGGATGGAGCCTGCATTGCCATCGAACCCGGCCTGAAACAGAAGCGGCGGATCGGTCTTTCCGGTTTCACCATGGCGATACGCCAGCAGGCGGCAGGGACCGGAACCCTGCCGCCCAGATAGGCGCAAATGCCGTCCAGGTCAAGCCGGAGCCGGCCCGATCCGTTCCGACCCGCTCAGGCCAGAACGGTTTCGACCTCGATATTGCCCTTGGTTGCGTTGGAATAGGGGCAGATGAAATGCCCGCGCTCGACAATCTTTTCGGCCACGTCGCGCTCCAGGCCCGGCAGGCTGACCGTCAGCGTTACCTTCAGGCCAAATCCCCCATCCGAACGCGGGCCAATCCCGACCTCTGCCCTGACGGTTGCCGCATCCGGCACCGTGCCCAGCTTTTCGGACCCGGCGGCAAAGCGCATCGCACCCAGATAGCAGGCGGCATAGCCGGTGGCGAACAGCTCTTCGGGATTATGCCCGAGGCCCGATCCACCCAGTTCTTTCGGGCTGGCCATGGTCACGGTGAGCTGGCCATTGTCGAGCCCGGCCACCCCGTTGCGGCCGCTGCCCGTGGCTTTGGCAGAAGTCTTGTATTTCACGTCGACAGACATGGTCACTCCTTTGAAATGGCCCGGATCTTTTCGCCGGGCCGGGGCATCCGGTCACCCGGATGGGCCTCAGACCGTGCGGCCGCGTGCGATCCGCAAGAATTGCTGCATCCGGGCGGGACCGGCGCCTTCGCGCGGCTTGTGGAATGTGTCGCGCCCGGTCTCGCCCTTGCTGCGGGCGATGTTCAGAAAGGCTTTGACCCTCGCGCCGGTGGTGGCTGTGCGTTTGTCGGCAAGATGCCTGCTCATAACGTCCTCCTCACATGTGCTGCGTCACTGCAGGCAGTCTGGCACAGGCCGTCTTATATCCCAAGCCTGCAATCAGGAGTTTTCCGCGAGCCCCACCCCGTCCGGCCGGATCCGGCCTGGTCAGCGGCCGGGCCCGGCATTGGTCAGCCGGCTCAGAGCCCATCTTGCTGCATCGGCAACGACCGGATCCGGGTCCGCACACAGCGCCCCGGCGGCGCTGGCGAGGCCAGGGTCTGCCGAATTGCCGATGGCGTAAAGCACGTTGCGGATGAAACGATCGCGTCCGATCCGCTTGATCGGGCTGCCGGCAAAGCGCGCGCGAAATGCGGCATCATCCAGCGTGGCAAGCTCGGCGAGTTCTGGTGCCCCGACCTTCGGCTGATAGCCGATCTCTTTGGCCTGCTGCGCGAATTTGTTCCAGGGGCAGGCGGCAAGACAATCATCGCAGCCATAGATCCGGTTGCCCATCCGGGCGCGCAGGTCTTCGTCCACCGGCCCCTTATGCTCGATGGTCAGATAGGAAATGCAGCGCCGCGCATCCAGCTGATAGGGCGCGGGAAAGGCATCGGTAGGGCAGGCGGTCAGGCAGGACCGGCAGGAGCCACAATGCGAGACCTCTGCCGCATCTTTCGGCAGATCAAGCGTGGTGAAGATCGAGCCGAGAAAGAACCAGTTCCCCAGATCGCGGCTGAGCAGGTTCGTATGTTTCCCTTGCCAGCCCAGACCCGCCGCCTCGGCCAGTGGCTTCTCCATCACCGGCGCGGTATCGACGAAAACCTTGATCTCCTCGCCCGCCGTCTGGTCCAGCAGCCAGCGCCCCAGCCGTTTCAGCCGCCGCTTGACCAGATCATGGTAATCCTTGCCCTGGGCATAGACCGAGACCGCCGCCCGGTCGCGCTGTTCCAGCACCGCGCGCGGATCTTCTTCGGGCGTGTAAACCTCTGCCAGCATGATCACCGACCGCGCCTCTGGCCAGAGCGCCCCCGGTGCGCCCCGCCAGTGCTCGCGCTCTGCCATCCAGCCCATGGACCCATGTCGCCCGGCTTCCAGAAATTCCCTCAGCCGCGCCGCCGTTCCCGGCACCGCATCCGGCGCGCAGATCCCCATTTTCGAGAATCCCTCTGCCAGCGCCTGCTCCCGCAGCCGCTCCTTCAACGGGAGGGGATGGTTGCTTTTCATCCTGGCTCAAATACTCCGGGGGTGTGGGGGCTGGCCCCCACCCGGCCAGTTTCAGAAATCCAGATCGGTATATTGCCGGGGCGGCGGGAAACCCGGCACCTGATCCGCCAGCAGCGTCCGGAAAGACGGGCGCGACTTGATCTTGGCGTACCAGTCCTTGACCACCTCATGCCGGTGCCAGTCGACATCCGAGATATAATCAAGGCTCGACAGATGCGCCGCCGCCGTCAGATCCGCCAGCGTCATCACATCTCCGGCCAGCCAGGACCGCCGGTCCAGCAGCCAGGCCATATAATCAAGGTGATACTTGATCTTGCTCGACCCGGATTTCACATTTTTCGAATCCGGGTAGCCTTCTTTCGTCAGCTTCTTGTTCACCCGCTCGTAAAGCAGCTTGGACGTCACTTCGTGATGGAACTTGTCGTCAAACCAGGTGCAGAGGCGGCGCATCTCATAGCGCAGTTCGGGATCCCTCGGCACCAGCGGCGGCACCAGAACCGTTTCGTCGATATATTCGCAAATCGCCTGGCTTTCGCTCAGAAGTCGCCCGTTCAGCCGCAGAATCGGCACTTTCCCCGCCGGATTGCGCCGCAGGAAATCCTGGCCCTGTTCCCAATAGCGCTCCTCGACCAGCTCGACCTCGATTTTCTTCTCGGCCAAGGTCAGCCGCACCTTGCGACAAAAGGGGGAAAGGGGGACGTGATAAAGACGGTTCATCTGGTTACTGCCCGCAAACTTCCCCTGTCCTAGACCCTGCGGGCCTGGCGATCAATCCCGGCGCCGGTCAGAGCGGCAAAAGCGTGCTACTGAAAACAGCCGGCGCGGCCATCGGCGCGGATCGTATCGGCGCCTGACATGATCGAGGCGGTCCGTTTGCGCACGAAAGCCGAGGGTTTCGAGGCCGAGCGGCGTTTCGGATCGGGCAGCACCGCCGCGAGCCGCGCCGCCTGCAGGGCCGACAGGTTTTTCGCATCGACCCCGAAATAATGCCGCGCCGCCGCCTGAACCCCGAACACGCCCTCGTCGAATTCTGCAACGTTCAGATAGACTTCGAGGATACGCTCTTTCGACCAGAAAAGCTCGATCACCGGGGTGAGAGCGGCTTCGGCGGCTTTGCGGGCGTAAGAGCGGTCATGCCAGAGGAAGACATTCTTCGCCACCTGCTGCGTGATGGTGGACGCCCCCCGGTTCGATCCCGAATTGATCGCGTCCCGGATCGCGGTCATGTCAAATCCCCAGTGGTTGCAGAAATTCGCATCTTCTGCCGCCACGGCCGCGCGGCCCATCACCGGTGCGATCTCGTCCCAGGACACCCATTTCCGGTCAATTGCGCCAAGCCGCCATTTTTCCTGCATCTGATAGATATTGATCGGGGGCGGCAGGAAGCTGAACAGAAGGATCAGCACAAGGAAGAAGCCCACGACGCCAAGAACCGCCCGGAGCGCCCAACGCCGGAGCTGCGCAAACGCACCGCGACGCCGCGTGCTTTTAGCGCCCGTCGCGCCCGCTGCGGGTTTTTTCCGTGGTTTTCGGACCACCGGCTTCTTTTCCTCGGGCTGCTCAACGATCTCGTCCGACATGATCCTGCAATGACCTGGTCAGAGGCCATGCGTCAAGTCGCGCGGCGCGCCACGCCTGTGGTGCAGATCGGGGCGTTGCTGTCGGAGCCCGGCGGATCGCCGCCTGGCGCTTCCCGTGCCGGGGGCGCCTTGCCGACGGAAACCCCGGGGCGCGGCGTGGAACAGTCGTGATCCAGGACGAACAGACCATGAAAAGGAGTATCTCCCATGGCAGGACTTAAGCTTCTTCCGGCCGCGCTGGCCGCCGCCCTTGCCCTGATGCCGCTGAGCGCGTTTTCCCAGGAGACCGCAGCGCCGTCCCCGGGGCAAAATGCAGACCAGGGGGCCGGCCCCGGGACGGGTCATGGTCACGGCGCGGGCGCGCGCTTTGCGCGGTCCCCGATGATCCGGCTTGATTTCGGGGCCGGGCGGACCATCAGCGTGCAATGCGGCGAGACCGCAATTGCCGCCTGTGTCGAGGCGATCACGCCGCTGGCCGAAAAGCTGGCCGCGACCCCGGCTGCAGGCCCCGGCAAAGACCGCGACCATGCAAAGGGCCGGGGCGGGGAGCACCATAAAGCCCATGGCAAGGATCGCGGCAAGGATCGCGAAAAAGGCGGGGCCGTGTTCAGACATGACAAATCCGGCCAGGGGCATGACAGGCCCGCTGCGGCACCGGATGCTCCGGCAGAGGCGCCGCCGGTCGACGCACCGGCTCCGTAATCCTGCCCCGGGGGCGTGATTGCCCCCGGATTCTTCCCCGAATCTGCAATGGCCGCGAGATGCGGGGCGCCTGGCTGTCAGTTTGCCGGCAGCGGGCCGATATCGCCGGGCCGCATCCAGAGGATCGTAAGATCCTCTGTTTCGGTTCTCAGCAGCGCCCCGCCATCCCCGGCGCTGACGATCCGGCCACAGGTTTCGGCCCCCGCCTCGCGGGTCATACAAAGCTGATCCGCCTCGATCCGGTAGCGGAAACTGGCGGCGGGCGCGCCGGAGGCATAGGCCCTGCCGGCGCCATTCTCGCCAAGCCAATAGGCGATACTTCCCTCTTTGCTTTCCAGCAGCACCGAGTGCCCGGGCGCGAAGGCCTGGACAGCGGGCAGGTCAGGATGGGGCGCGTCCACCGGCGGATTGGCGTAAAGCGTGCGGAAATCGGCGGGTTCCACCCGTGCCATGGCGCGTAATTCGGCCAGCGGCGTGTAATGCGGCAGTGTCTGCCAGAGATCGAACAGCCGGTGCTGCGGCACCGAATCTTCGCTCACCCGTTCAAACCAGGCGGTATAGGCCGGCGTGGCCTGGGCATCATGGTAGAACAGGCATTGGTGATGTCGCGACAGAACTTCGCGGAAAAAGGGCGGCGCTGTCTCATCCGTGCCCCCGGCCAGCAGGTTCCAGTTTGCGGGCGGCAAGCGGGCTTCGGGTTCATATCCCTCTTCGGGCAGATTGACCTGCCAGGCCCAGGAACTCAGATCCGGATCGGTCGCACCCTGCCAGCCCCTGGCCTGCAGCGAGAGATTGTTGCAGGCGCGCATCCAGGTGGCCTCATCAGTCTCGATGGGCGGCACGCCGGCAAGGCGGATATCATAGAGGCCGGCCTTGCCGGTGGTGTCGATCATATAGGGCTGGGCCGGATCACGATGCGAAAGCATCCCGACCAGGAGTTGCGGATGGAACCGGGCGGTGGGCGTATAGCTGTCGATGCCGGAAAACAGGTCGGTCAGCCCGGCGATGTAATCCAGCACTGCATCGCCATCGGGCAAATCAGGTGCCAGAAAGCCCAGCCTTCCCCCGGTATGGAGCGCCCGCATCGGCATCCGCGCACCGCCCCCCGAATTCGAGGAGGCGGCTGACCCGGCCATGAACGCCACCGCACAGGCGCCGAAACAGTCCGCGCCATCCGGCACCACGGTCGCAAGCGCGTTGTCGCGGATCACCTTTGCCAGCGCCAGCGCCTCAGGGGCATCACCTCCGGCGCTGTTGAGGCAAAGCACCTGACCCTCGGCGCCGGTCCCGGACATCAGACTGGTCGGGCGTCCGTGCTCGATGCTGTCATCTTCCAGCATGGCCTCAAGCCGGCCGGCATCCCCTGGTTCGATCCCGCCTTTCAGGCGAAGGCTGCAGCTGCCCGATACCAGTCCTGCCGCATCGCGCAAGGCGGGGTCGATGAGCGAGATCTCGGCTGCATGGGTCGCGAGGGGCGCTGACAGGAGGAGGCCGCTTAGCAGGGCGGCAGGCAAATGAGTCGGGATCAGTTCGTCATGCATCGCGCTCTCCGTTCCGGACAGCGCAATAACACCTGGCAAGTGCTTCGGGATCAAGCGCTTTGGCGGGCAGAAAGCCTGTCAGACCAGCTCGACATTTGCCCTGCCGCCGCGCATGCGCTGAAGGCAGGCCTTTGCCACGGGTCGCGCCGGCAGGATCAGGTCGAACTCGGTCAGATCAGCCACATCATTCAGCGTGGTGGAGCCCGGTATCAGGATCCGGAGGATCTATTCACGCCGGCGTTCCGCTTTGGAGAGAGATGGCGCGGGGTCGAAAATACTGGGTTCCATCTGGCGCTGATGATGTGCCCGGTGCCTGTCGTGATCACGGGTGACAAAAAGCTGCCGGAGTCCGAGGCAATGGAGATGGCTTACCGCGCCATCGGCCAGGGTGCGGCGGGGGCAGATATGGCCCGCAAGCTGTTCCAGGTCTCAGGCCCGGTTGCGACGCTCAGAGCGCTGGCTATCCTGGTGCAAGAGGGCCGGAGCGGCGCTGCAGTCTATAAGATGTACTGCGATCTGGCAGAGCGCCAAACAGTCCGACACCTGACCGCCTGCGGGTAAACCAAATGCAGTTTAATCACGGGCGATCCTGTGGCCCGCCGGCCGGATCATGTCCGGAGAAGGTTTGTGATGCGGATCCACTGCGATGAGGCCGCGGATCCGGCCTCACCGGGCTGGCACTCAGGGCTTACCCGTCGCGCCTGATCGGGCAGAATCCGGGCGACGTGCTGCAGGGGGCGGAAATAGCTTGTGCAAAGGCGAGGCGCGCGATCTCTGCGCTGGCGGATGATAGCTTTGCCCGACCCACCGGTGCACAGATTTCTGTCGAAGGCGGCAATGATTGCGTGATCTGATCCCGGGTTTTCTGTATCTGAAAGGAAGAGCGCCCTGTAGAGGCTGATCGGGTAGAACATTGTTCCCTTCTTTGATGTCGTATCTTCGGAAAAACACATGTTTCTACCTGAGCCGACAGGCTGCCTGTACTTGTCCGGAATAAAGAGGCACCTATGATACCCCGTCCTGAGGTCACCGGCTTTTATGAGGCCCGCACCGGATCGGTTCAATATGTGGTGGCAGACCCCGCCACAAAGGCCTGTGTCATTATCGACCCGGTGCTGGATTATGACGAGAAGTCAGGCGCGACCGCCACAATCGAGGCTGACCGCCTGCTGGCCTTTGTCGCAGAGCGTGGATACCGGCTTGATCAGATCCTCGACACCCATCCCCATGCCGACCATTTCTCGGCCGCAGATTACCTGAAACGGCAGACCGGAGCGCCCATTGCGATCGGGGCGAAGGTGACAAAGGTTCAGGCGCTGTGGAACGGGTTTTACAACCGCGATATGGCCGCAGACGGATCGCAATGGGACAGGCTCTATGATGAGGGCGACACATTCATGGTCGGGGAAATCCCGGCCAGGGTGATGTTCTCGCCCGGTCACACCATGGCGTCGGTCAGCTATGTGATCGGTGATGCGGCTTTCATCCATGACACGATTTTCATGCCCGATACCGGCACGGCACGGGCCGATTTCCCCGGCGGCAGCGCCAGGATGCTGTGGCAGTCGATCCAGGAGATCCTGGCACTTCCCGATGCGACGCGGCTTTTCACCGGTCATGATTACCGCCAGGGCGGGCGTGCGGCGGCCTGGGAATCCACCGTCGCCGAACAGCGGGCAACCAATATCCATCTCTCGAAACATCCGGGTGAGGCCGCTTTCGTCGCGGTCCGCGAGGCGCGCGATGCGACCCTGCCGATGCCAAAACTGATCCTTCATGCGCTGCAGGTGAACACCAATGCCGGCCGCCTGCCGGAGCGTGAGGCCAATGGCACGCGCTATCTGAAAATACCGCTCGATCTGTTCAGAACCGTCTGGGAGTGATCGCCAGGCACGACAAAGACGGCAGGCCGGCATGCCCGGATTTGCCCTTTGGGCGTTGTTGCAGAAGTCAGGTACCAGCCGGACCTGGCCCTTTCCCCGCTGAGCTCAGGCCAGGCGTTCGATCCCGGTGGCGCCGGGAGCAGTGAAGCAGGTGACGCGGGTCACGCGGAACTGGGCGTCTGCAGTCTGGCGATCCGGATCGCGTGACGCGATGCGTTCCCCGAAGGCCTTGAGGTACTTTATCTTTGCCTTGATCCTGGTCCGGACCTGATATCCGGACCAGGGTTTCCAGGTTGAGGAGGAACAGGGGCGGCATAGGTGCCGCGTAAGTCCGACGAAGTCGTCACAGGCGTTCGCGGCAAGGGCAGTCCTCGTGCCATCTTCGTTCATTTCTGCAGATAGGTGTGACCGCGATACCGCCGCGCTCAAGGATCGTGCGATGGCATCGCCCTGTGTCGAAGACCCCACCGCCAGGTTCAGCGGACCCGGAGCAGGGCGGAAAAGCCCGGCACCGGCCCGTCAGGGCCGGCCATCGGGAGACCGCTTGTCACAATTCTGGTCGTTTGTCGAAGCGGCTGGCCGATCAGAGCTGTCACCATCAGACAAACCCGGACAGCCGCATCGCTGAACACCGGGGGCTGGTTCCGACCTTCGGCACGACCCACACTATGTCCATCTCCGGCCAGAACTGCAGGGAACCGCACCGCTACAGCGTGTCGTTATAGCTTTTCCCGCTCGGCGTCCGATGGCGGTGATCGCGACCCGGAGGCGCGCAAAGCGGGGTCAGGCAGGGCGCGCGCGGTTAAAAACCACATGCATCCCGGCATTCCTGCTTGAAGGGCGCGGCCCATGCGGCGAAATCTGTGATCCGTGAAAGTCGCATGAGACGGCAGGACCGCGCAGGGAGATCCGGGTTTTGGCAAAGACCGATATGGCGCTGGAAGACGAGCTGGTTATGATCCGCCAGATGGTGGAAGCGGCCTTGCCGCTCTGGCCGGTGCCGGCGGGGGCAGAAGTGAGCCTTCTGAACATTGCCGAAAACATGACCTGGCTGGTGGAGGCGGGGGCGTTTCGCGCGGTGCTGCGGGTGCATCGGCCGGGCTATCACACGCGGACCGGCATCGGCCAGGAACTGGCCTGGAGCCAGGCGCTGGCACGCGATGCCGGGATTGATACGCCTGCCGTGATCGCCGGGGTGAATGGCGCGCTGGTACAGGAGGCGCCGGTGCCCGGAGTTGAAGCGGGCCGCGATGCCGGGCGCTACATGGTGATGTTCGAATTCGCGCCGGGCCGGCAGCCGGGGCCGGATGATGATCTGGTGGCGCCGTTTCGCAGCCTTGGGGCAATTGCAGCCAGAACCCATATCCATGCACGGGGCTGGCAATCGGCGGAACCGCTGGAGCGGCTGGTCTGGGATGAGGCGGCCGTGTTTGGGCCCGGCGCGACCTGGGGCGACTGGCGCGCTGGCCCGAATGTGACGCCTGAGATCCGCGAAGTGCTGGAGAAAGCAGAGCAGATGATCCGCCTGCGGCTGGCGGCCTGGGGCAAGGGGCAGGCGCGCTATGGGCTGATCCATGGCGATATGCGGCTGACCAATCTGCTGATCGACGGGTCACGTACCGTTTTGATTGATTTCGATGATTCCGGGCTCGGCTGGTATCTTTACGACTTTGCGGCGGCGGTGAGCTTTATGGAAGATCACCCCCAGGTTCCGGCTTTGCGCGCGGCCTGGGTGGCCGGCTATCGCGACATCGCGCCCCTGTCCGAGGAGGAGGAGCGCGAGATCGACACATTTGTCATGCTGCGGCGGATGGCGCTTCTGGCCTGGATCGGCAGTCATATCGAGGCGCCGGAGCCGCAGGCCATGGCCCCGCATTTCGCCGAAGGAACCGCACGTCTTGGCCGGGCCTGGCTTGCGCGGCTTGCACGCGGGTGATGGGGATTTCTCTGGCAAGGTCGGGGGGTTAAGACCCCCCGGACCCCCCGCGTCGCGCTGCAGACGGCCCGGGCCGCGCCAGGGCCGCCTTTGAGCAGGAAGGAGACGCAGGCGAAGAGTGCGGCAAACCTGGCGAGGGCTGGCAGGCGCATCATCTGCAGGGCGAAACGTCAGGCCGGGCGCCTCGCCAACTCAGCCTTCGCGCCCCGGATCATAGGCCAGCAGCCGCAGCGCGTTCAGCGTCACCAGCACGGTTGCGCCGGTATCGGCGAGAATGGCGATCCAGAGCCCGGTGATCCCCAGCACCGAGGTCACCAGGAACACCGCCTTCAGCCCGAGGGCCAGGGCGATGTTCTGCCGGATATTCGCCATGGTCGCGCGCGACAGCCGGATCAGCGCGGGTACATCCGAGACCCGGTCGCGCAGGATCGCGGCATCCGCAGTCTCCAGCGCCACATCGGTGCCCGAGCCCATCGCGACGCCCACGCCCGCCTGTTTCAGCGCCGGTGCGTCATTGATGCCGTCACCGATCATCATGACACCGCCTTCCGCCCCCATCTCGCGGATCACCGCAAGCTTGTCTTCAGGCATCATCTGGGCGCGGAACTCCATTCCGAGACCGCCTGCAATGGCGGCAGCGGTGCGGGGATTGTCGCCGGTGAGAATGGTTGCACCGATCCCCATCGCCTGCAATTGCCGCATCGCATCGGCGGCGTCGCTGCGGGGTTCATCGCGCATGGCGATCAGGCCGAAGGCCCTCGTCTCGTCATAGACCGCAACCACGGTCTTTCCTTCGGATTCGAGCGTGCCGGCGCGGTCGTTCAATGCGGTGTCGATGCCACCACTCGCATGTGCATGGTGGGGGGATGAGACCCAGGCTCTGACCTCGCCCTTGGGCGTTGTGATCATCGCCTCCACGCCCTTGCCGATGATTGCCCGCGCTTCACGTGCGGGCAGAGCGGTGATGCCCGCAGCTGCAATGCGGTCCAGCACCGCGCGGGCCAGCGGGTGGGACGAGCCGGTCTCGACCGCGCCTGCAACCGCGAGAAGTTCGGCCTCGCCTGCCCCTGGCGCCGCCACCAGATCGGTCACGACAGGCTTGCCATGCGTCAGTGTACCGGTTTTGTCAAAGGCGATGCGGCGCACGGTGGCCGCAGCTTCGATTACCGCACCGCCTTTCAGCAGCAGCCCCTTTTTCGCGCCCGCAGAGAGCGACGAGGCGATAGAGGCCGGCACCGAAATCACCAGAGCGCAGGGGCAGCCGATCAGCAAAAGCGCAAGACCACGATAGATCCAGGTGTCCCAGTCGCCGCCACCCACAAGCGGTGGTATCAGGATCACCAGTGCTGAAAGCCCGACAATGGCCGGCATGTAAAACCGCGAGAAGCGGTCGATGAAGCGCTCGGTGGGCGCGCGGGCCTCTTCCGCGTCTTCGACGAGGCGGATGATGCGGGCGATGGTATTGTCCGAGGCCTCGCGGCTGACGGCGATGCGCAGCACGGCTTCGGTATTGATCGAGCCTGCGAAAACGGCATCTTCAGGGCCTTTGGTGACAGGGATGCTCTCGCCGGTGACCGGGCTTTCATCAATGCCACTGGACCCTTCAAGGATCGTGCCATCCGCCGGGATCCGGTCGCCGGGGCGCACAAGGACCGTCTGCCCGATGGCAAGGTCTGAGACCTGCACCACACGCGTCGTGCCGCCCTCTTCCAGCAATGCGGTTTTCGGCACGAGATTTGCCAGCGCGCGGATGCCGTCACGTGCCTTGTTCGAGGCAACGCCTTCGAGCACCTCGCCCACCGCGAAGAGGAAGACAACCAGCGCCGCCTCTTCCGCCGCGCCGATGAACAGCGCGCCGATGGCGGCAATGGTCATCAGGCTTTCAATCGTGAAGGGCTGACCCATCCGCAACGCTTCGAAAGCGCGTTTCGCGACCGGGGCGACGCCGATCACACAGGCGGCCAGGAAGGCCCAATAGCCATATTCGGCATTGGTCAGCAGCTCGAAAATCCAGGCCAGAGCCAGGAGGATGCCGGTGAAGATCACCAGCCGCCCTTTGCCCGTCGCATACCAGGCCTTGCCGCGATCTGCCGGATCGTCATGCGAATGAACATGGCCCGGGGCGCCATGACCGGGATCGTCTTCCGCCTTACCGTGATCCTGATCAGGCCGTGGCGTTGCCGGGCCGCCCTTGCCGGCGCTGATCTCATAGCCAAGCCGGCGTACCACCGCTTCGACCTCTTCGGGGCCGGCACCGCCCTCGCTCAGCGTTGCCGAAAGCCGCTCGCTCATCAGTGCAACGCGTACATCGCCGACGCCGGGCAGTTTTTCGACCGCCTTCGTCACCTTCACCGTGCAGGAGGCGCAATCCATGCCCCCCACCTGCCATTCACGTCTGTTCGTCTCTTGCATCACCGATCCTCCGGCCACTGCCCGGTGGGAACCGGCAGCGGCCTTTTATCATCGAATCAGTTCTAATCCCTCTAGTCACTAGAGGGGCAAGCGGTTTGTCAGAACATCTTCCCGGCCAGGGGCACCTCATGGCCGGGGCTCAGCAGCACAACCTCGCCCGCCTCATCCGGCACACCCAGCACCAGCACCTCGGAGCGCACCGGCCCGATCTGGCGCGGCGGGAAGTTCACCACCGCCAGCACCTGGCGACCGATCAACCCTTCAATCGTGTAATGCCTGGTGATCTGGGCCGAAGAGCGTTTCACGCCGATCTCGGGCCCGAAATCGATGCGCAGCTTGAAAGCGGGCTTGCGGGCCTCGGGGAAAGGTTCGGCCTCGATGATCCGGCCCACCCGGATATCGACCTTTGCGAAGTCGTCATAGCTGATCTGATCTGTCATTTCCGTGCTCACTTGCCCAATTCCCGGCCGCGGTCCGCCGCTGCTTTCACCGCCCGTTTCAGAAGCGCCGGAAAACCGGTCTCCGTCTCCATCAGCACTGCAAGGGCGGCGGCGGTGGTGCCACCGGGCGAGGTCACATTGATCCGCAACTGTTCAGCGCTGTCTTCCGAGCGATAGGCCAGCTCGCCCGATCCGGTGACGGTCGCCCGCGCCAGTTTCATCGCGATCTCGGGGGAAAGGCCCTCGGCTTCACCGGCGGCAGCCAGCGCTTCGATCAGATGGAAGACATAGGCCGGGCCAGAGCCGGATACGGCTGTCACCGCATCGATCTGGGTCTCGTTCTCCAGCTCGACCACCTCGCCCACGGCCTGCATCAGCAGCCGCGATTGCGCGATCTGCGCGGCAGAGGCATGGGCATTGCCGACAAGGCCCGAAATGCCACGCCCGACCATCGCCGGGGTGTTCGGCATCACCCGGACGATCGGTGTCCTGGCCCCAAGCACCTGTTCCAGCGTGGCAATCGTCGTCCCGGCGGCGATTGAGATGAACAGCGTTTCGTCATTCCCAAGCGCGGTCAGCCCCGGCAACGCGGCACCCATCATCTGCGGTTTCACGGCAAGAATGGCGATTTCCGCGCGGTCCGGCACGCCTTTATTCAGATGTACCCCGGTTGCTTGCAGCCAGTCCGAGGGATGCGGCTCGATCACCCAGACATTGCTGGCAGGCACGCCGAAATCCAGCCAGCCCCTGAGCAGCGCCGATCCCATTTTGCCGCAGCCAAGCAGCAAAAGCCCGTGTTCGATTTTGATATCAGCTGACATGGTCCTGCCTTTCCGCCCGTTCGGGCGGCGAGGTTAGGCGCGGCCGTAAGCCTCTGCAATGGCGACTTTCATCGCATCCACCGGCGCGCGGCCACCCCAAAGGGTCAGCTGGAAGGCCGGGTAAAAGCGCTCGGCCGCCAGCACCGCCGAGGAAATCAGTTTGTCGATCTGTTCCGGCCCGGCCGTCTGGCCGCCGGCAAGGCAGAGCCCATAACGCCAGACCATCAGTTTCTGGTCATCCCACCAGGTGAAACCGCCGGTCCAGACCGTGTCATTGCAGCGGTTGATCAGCTCGTAAAGCTCGGCCATGCGGCCCTCGGGGGGCTCCATCTCGAAGGTGCAGATCAGGCGCAATGTCTCGTCCTGGTCGGACCAGGCAAGGGTCAGCGAATAGGTGCGCCACAGGCCTTCGACCGCCATGGCGATCTGATCATCGGTGACGCGGTCGAATTCCCAGGCATTGCTGGCGGCCAGCGTCTCGACGATGTCGATGGGATGGATCTCATCCGAGAGCAGATAATCTTCGGAAAGTGACATGCCCGGCCTCATCATGACGCTTCTGCCCTGTGGATAACCACCAGAAGCTGGGGAACCTGCAAGGTTATGCGGATTTATCCACAGCCCCCACCAGATATTGATTTATCCTGATTCGTTCCGCGAATCATGTAAAGCAGTTTGTTGTGGAGGATCCTGTGGAAAACCGGGGTTTCCACAGGTAATTGCGATTCTTGCGGGGCGGGCCGCAATCCGGGTCAGCGTTTCGGCCCGGATCCTGGTCTGGCCCAGCGGCGTGGATGAAAGGGGCCGTCGCTGCTGCCCGGAGAATAATAAAGCAAGCCGGCATCCACGCAGTCGGCGCCCATATGCTTTATGAATATGGGACGGAAGATGGCTCTGAACTCTTCAAAGACCTCTGCCTGCCTTTCGGGATCGTAACCATCGGCGATCAGCAGCCAGTTGGTGAAGTCTTCGGCTGTGACCGGACCGGTTTCCGGAAGAAAATCGGTAAAATGCACGAAGATCCCGGTATGGCCAGAGCCGCAGAAACCGTATTTGGCACAGACTTCGCGTGCCAGCCGGTCAAAACCTGTCATTTTCATGGGAGATAGCCGCTGAGGCGCGGCCTGTTGTTACAACGTGCTCATCATGGCTTCCGCCCGGGGCGGTGTAAATGGAAAAGGTACCCGCAGGCAGAAAGTGACCCCCGTACAGATTGCACGGGGGCCAGGTCATCGGGTGGTGCCGGAGGGGCAGGGGATGACCCATCGGCAAAGGGGGGACAGGACCTCCCGAAGCGACTCCGATCCTGCCAGCGCCTCGATTCAGGCTTATGACAATGGGGCTTTCCGGGCCTGTGCCCGATAGCCTGCCGCGATCACCTGCCGCGCGAGCCGATCATGCCGACAATCTCTTTAGTCTTCGCAAGGATCGGGCTGGCAATGGCATCGGCGCGGCCAGCGCCTTCGCCAAGGATGCGGTCGATCTCGGCCGGGTCCTGCATATAGCGGTTCATTGCCTCGGTGATCGGCGAAAGCTTTGCCACCGCCAGATCGGCGAGACGCGGCTTGAAGGTGCCGAATTGCGCGCCGGCGAACTCCCGGATCACCGCTTCGGCGCTGATCCCGGCCAGGGCCGCGTAGATATTCACGAGGTTCTTTGCCTCGGGGCGGTCCTTCAGCCCCTCCACGGTCTCGGGCAGCGGGTTCGGATCGGTGGTGGCCTTGCGGATCTTCTTCGCGATCGTATCGGCATCATCGGTGAGATTGATCCGACTGGCATCTGACGGGTCGGATTTCGACATTTTCTTCGTGCCATCGCGCAGGGACATCACGCGGGTCGCGGTGCCCTCGATCAGCGGCTCGGTGATCGGGAAGAAATTGACACCGTAATCATGGTTGAACTTGGCCGCGATGTCGCGGGTCAGTTCGAGATGCTGTTTCTGATCTTCGCCCACCGGCACGCCGGTCGTGTGATAAAGCAGGATATCCGCCGCCATCAGGGAGGGATAGGCCAGCAGGCCCAGCGAGGAATTCTCGGCATTCTTGCCGGCTGTTTTGTCCTTGAACTGGGTCATCCGGTACATCCAGCCGATGCGGGCGACGCAGTTGAAGATCCAGGCCAGCTCGGCATGTCCCGTCACCTGGCTCTGGTTGAAGATGATCGAGCGCGCCGGGTCGATGCCGCTGGCCAGATAGGCCGCCGTGATCTCGCGTGTCTGGTGGCGCAGTTTTTCGGGATCCTGCCAGACGGTGATCGCATGCAGATCGACGACGCAATAGATCGTCTCGATCCCCTGATCCTGCTTTTCGGCAAAGCGCTTCAGCGCGCCGAGGTAATTCCCCAGCGTCATCCCGCCCGAGGGCTGGATGCCGGAAAAGATCCGCGGCGTGAAACCTGGATTGGAGCCGCCCTGACCCTGGATGTCTTGCGAGGACATGATGCTCTCCGTCTGGAAAAACTGACCTGCACGGCGTAAGGCTTCGCAGGAGGGGCGTCAACATCGCGCCCGAAGGGGATGCGTGCCGCATGTATGATACCGATCCGAATGCCAGCCCGATCAACCAGCTGCCCTGGGTTGTCTGGGCATTGGCGCTGCCGATGATTGCGGCCGAGATCGTGCTGGGTCTCGCCGAGGCCGGGGTGATCGGAGGGCCGGGCGGCATCGGCTGGCGCCAGAGCGCCCTGATGGATTACGCGGTGGCGCGCAATGTCGTTGAGTATTTCTGGGCCAACCGGGTCTGGGACGAATTGGCTCTGCGCTTTGTCGCCTTCCCCTTCGTGCATCAGACCACGACCAGCGCGCTGTTTGCGGTGGTCCTGTTGCTGGCGCTTGGCAAGATGGTCGGTGAGGTTTTCCGCTGGTGGGCTGTCCTCGGCGTGTTCTACGGGGCAAGCTGGGCCGGGGCCTTCGCCTTTATCGCCCTGGTGCCCTATGAAAATTACCCGCTGATCGGGGCCTATTCCGGGGTTTACGGGCTGATCGGCGCCTTTACCTTCCTTTTGTGGGTGCAGCTGATCGGGACCGGCTCGAATGGCTATCGCGCCTTCACGCTGATCGGGATGCTTCTGTTTGTGCAGCTTCTGTTCGGCGTGCTGTTCGGCGGCGGCTTTGAATGGATCGCCGAAGTGGCCGGTTTCGCCGCCGGTTTTGCGCTGTCCTTCCTTGTCAGCCCCGGCGGCTGGGGTCGGGTTCGCGCGCGGCTGCGCAACCGCTGAGCGCGCTTGGTGCGGCCCGGGCATTCTGGCTGCGCGCGGCGGTCGGTTGCGCCTGTCGCGGCGATGGGTGACAGAAGGGCGCATCACTGACGCCGCAGGAAGACCCATGATCGGACCAAAAACCGGAGCCGCCATCTGCACCATTCTCTGGGGCTTTACCTATATGCTGGCCGGGCGCTGGCTGCCGCCGCATCCGGAAATGGCCGGCGCGGTGCGGGCGGTGGGCGGTGCGGGCTTTCTGTTTCTTCTGAGCCGCGAACTGCCCCTGCCGGGCTGGTGGGGTCGGATGATCGTCCTCGGCACGCTGAATGTCGGGTTTTTCTTCGGGCTGTTTTTCATCGGCGCGATGCGGCTCCAGGGCGGTGTCGCGGCGGTGTTTCAGGCGCTTGGGCCCGTGCTCGTGCTGCTGATGGCCTGGGGGATCCTGCACCGAAGACCGACGGGGCTGCAATTCTTTGCGGTGCTTCTGGGTCTTTTGGGCGTGGCGATGGTGGTACTCAAGGACGGAGCTGCGATTGACGGGATCGGCGTCGCCGCGATGCTGGGCTGTGTGCTGTCGATCTCGCTCGGGGGCGTGCTGCTCAGCCGCTGGGGCAGCCCGGGGATCAGCATCACCTCTTTCACCGCCTGGCAACTTCTGATCGGCGGTATCGAGCTGACGCTGGTCGCGCTTCTGATCGGCGATTTCCAGGGCCCGCTGACCGGGCTGAACATCGTGGCCTTTGTGATCCTTGCCATCGTGCTGACCGGGATCCCGTTCCTGTTGTGGTTCCGGGGGATCGAGGCTGTTGGGGCGGTCGCGATCATGCCGCTGATCCTGCTGACGCCGGTGACGGCGCTGGTGCTGGATGCGGCCTTGTTGCAGATCATGCCCTCGGCGCTGCAAATCGCCGGGGTTGTGGTGGTGATCGCATCACTTCTGATCAATCAGCGCGCCATGGTGGCGCGCTGAGGTTCACGCCCGCTTTCCGCGCCTGAGCGAGGATTTAAGATCGGCGAGGTTCATGGCACCGGTAAGCGTCGCGGCGAGGAAGTAACTCACCATTCCCGCCAGAACCAGGGCCAGAAGCAAAGGCGTCCGGGTGCCTTTTTCGGTCACGGCATCGCCCATGATCCAGACCAGCCCGAGCAGCACCGCGCCCATCAGCAGCGAAGACAGGATGATCCGGGGCAGCCGCTGGCGGAACCGGTCATCCATCGTGGCCGAGATCCCCATGCTGCGCGAGCCAAGCCAGAGCTGAACCACCATGATCCAGGCCGAAACCGTGGTCGCAATCGCCGCCGCGAGAAAGCCGATCAGGGGCATCAGCGCGACGGCAACAACCAGGTTCACCACCATCGCGACCACCGCATAATTGAACGGGCGCCGCGTGTCATGGCGGGCGTAAAACTGCGGTTGCAGAACCTTGTGCAGCACGAAGGCCGGCAGGCCCGCGCCGTAGATCGCCAATGCCAGGGCGGTATTGTCGGCGGCATGGGCGCTATAGGCGCCACGCTCGAAGATCACACCGATGATGGGCCGCGCGATCACGATCAGCGCGACCGCTGCCGGCAGGGTCAGCAAAAGCGCAAATTCCGCCCCGCGCGAAAAGCTGAACCGCGCGCCTTCGGCATCCGAGGCCCGCAGCCGCCGCGCCAGTTCCGGCAGCAGGACCACGCCAATCGCGATCCCCACCACCCCCAGCGGCAGCTGATAAAGCCGGTCGGCATTGTAAAGCCAGGTCATAGCGCCATCAGTATAGCTTGCCACCCGGCGGCCCACGACGAGATTGACCTGGACCACGCCCCCAGCAAGTGCTGCCGGCGCGGCGATGATGGCAAGGCGCTTCAGCTCGGGCGTCCATTTCGGCAGCTGGAAGGGCAGCGAAAACCCGAGCCGCTTCAGCGCGAACCACACGGCCAAAAGCTGCAACACGCCCGAGATCGAGATTGCCCAGGCCAATGTGATGCCCATATCCCAGTCGAACCGGCGCGCAAAGATCATGCCGGCGATCATCGTCAGCGACAAAAGCGCGGTGACTGCCGAGGTCGCAAGGAAGCGTCCCATCGAGTTCAGCACCCCTGACAAGAGCGCGGTCAGCGAGATGAAGAGGATATAGGGGAATGCGATCCGGCCATAGGTGATCGCCAGATCAAAGCGGGTATCCACCTCGAAGCCGGCTGCGAGGATCCAGACCAGCACCGGCATGGCCACGATACAGACCGCCGAAAAGACCGCGAGAAAGGCCGCCATTGTCCAGAACGCATCGCGGGCAAAGCCATTGGCATCCTCGCCTGCCTCAAGCTTTTTGGCATACATTGGCACGAATGCCATGTTGAAGGCGCCCTCGGCAAAGAGCCTGCGGAACATATTCGGCAGGGATTGCGCCGCGACCAGCGCCTGGCTGACCGGCCCGTCGCCAAGATAGGCCGCCATGAACATATCTCGCACGAGGCCCGCGACGCGTGAAATCAGCGTCCAGAAGCCTACGGTGAGGAACCCCGCCACCAGCCGGATCGGTTTCATTTCGGGATCTGCTCCTCGCGTCTGCGATCTGTTTCGTTCAGCCCTGGGCCTGCGCCCGTTCCGCACCATCGCTTATCGCCTGGCGCAGCTTTTTTTCCAGCGCTTCCTGGCGCCGTTTTTCGTGCAGTTTCAGCCCGAACGTGTCTTTCACATAGAATGTGTCGACCACCTGGGCACCGTAAGTCGCGATCACCGCGGAAACGATCGAGATGTTGTTATTCGCCAGCGTCCGGGTCAGGTCATAAAGCAGACCCGGGCGGTCGCGGGTATCGACCTCGATGATCGTGTAGATATCCGAGCCTTCGTTATCGATGGTGATATGGGTCGGGAAGCGGAATTCCCGCTCGCGCCGTTTCACCTTGTCGCGATCTTTCAGGGCCTCGCGCGCCACAACCTGACCACGCAGTGTCTTTTCGATCATGCCGCGCAGCCGGGGCAGGCGGGAGATCTCATAAGGGTGGCCCTCGGCATCCTGAACCCAGAACACTGCCGTGGCATAGCCGTCTTTTGACGTATAGGTGCGGGCATCGACCACATTCGCGCCCACCAGCGCCAGTGCGCCCGCGAGCCGCGAGAAAATACCGGGGTGATCGGCCAGCGCGAAACAGGCGCGGGTGGCATCGCGCGAGAGATCCGGTTCCAGATCGATGCGGATCTCATCATCGCCGATCCCGAGCAGCAGCCGCGCGAAAACGGCCTGGGTCGAGGTTTCCAGCCCCTGCCAGTATTGCGGATAATGGCGCTGCGTCTCGGCGCGCAGGTCTTTGGCGTCCCAGTCGGGCAGGGCCTCGCGCAGGGCCCGCCTGGCCTCATCGGCACGGTTCTCGCGGTTGACGGTTTCCAGCCCCGCCTCCAGCGCCTCGGCGGTGACCTGGTGGAGTTGACGCAGCAGCATCGCTTTCCAGTTGTTCCAGGTGTTCGGCCCGACGCCCCGGATATCGCAGACCGTCAGCACCGTCAGCAGGTCAAGGCGTTTGCGGGTCTTTACCGCTTTGGCAAAATCCCTGACCGTGCGTGGATCGCCGATATCGCGTTTCTGCGCCATGTCGGACATCAGAAGATGCCAGCGCACCAGCCATTCGACTGTCTCGCATTCTTCATCACTCAGCCCGAGGCGCGGCGTCACCCGCCGGGCGATCTGGGCGCCGAGAATCGAATGATCCTCGGGCCGGCCCTTGCCGATATCATGCAGCAAAAGCGCGACATAAAGCACCTTGCGGCTCACGCCGGTCTTGAGAATTTCCGACGACAAGGGCAGCTCTTCGATCAGCTCTTCGCGCTCGATCTGCGCCAGGGTCGAGATGCATTGGATCGTGTGTTCATCCACCGTGTAGGAATGGTAGACGTTGAACTGCATCATCGCGACGATGGGTTCGAATTCAGGGATGAATGCGGCAAGCACGCCCAGCTCGTTCATCCGCCTCAGGCTGCGTTCCGGGTTGCCATGTTTCAGCAACAGATCGAGGAAGATCCGCGCCGCTTCGGGGTCTTCGCGCATCTCGTCATCGATCAGCGCGAGGTTCGCGGTGACCAGACGCATGACATTCGGGTGCAGCAGATAGCCGGTCCGCAGCCCTTCCTCAAAAACCCGCAACAGATTCAGTTTGTCTTTCAGGAACTCTGCCGGGTTCACCACGTCGATCCGGCCCTGAACCAGGCGATAGCCCGGACGGACGCGTTTGGTCAGCTTGAACAGCCCCATCAGCGAGGCCTCGCGCTTGGCATGCCGTGCCTCGAGCCCGGTCAGGAAGATGCGGGTCAGCTCGCCGACGCGGGTGGCGTGGCGGAAGTAATCCTGCATGAAGATCTCGACCGCGCGCCGGCCACGGGCATCCTTATAGCCCATGCGCAAAGCCACCTCGGGCTGGAGATCGAAGGTCAGCTGATCGGTCGGACGGCCGGTGATGTAATGCAGATGGCTGCGCACCACCCAGAGGAAATCCTCAGCGGCGCGGAAGGCCTCATATTCCTCGCGGGTGAAGAGACCGGCATTCACCAGGCCCGCCGCTTTCGGCACCCTGTGCAGATATTTGCCGATCCAGTACAGCGTCTGGAGGTCGCGCAGCCCCCCCTTGCCCTCTTTGACATTGGGTTCCAGCACATAGCGCTGGCCGCCCTGGCGGCGGTGGCGCTCTGCCCGCTCCGCGAGTTTTGCCTCGATGAATTCAGGGCCGGTTTTGCGGAAGACCTCATTCCAGAGCTTTTCCGCCAGTTCCCCGGCCAGCGCCTTGTCACCGGTGATAAAGCGTTTCTCGAGCATCGCGGTGCGGATCGTGATGTCTTCGCGCGCAAGGCGGAGGCAATCGCGGATGGTCCGGACCGCATGGCCCACCTTCAGCTTCAGATCCCAGAGCATGTAAAGCATTGATTCAACCACGCATTCCGCCCATGGCGTGGTTTTCATCGGGGTCAGGAACAGAAGGTCGATATCGGAATGCGGCGCCATCTCGGCGCGGCCGTAGCCGCCGACCGCGAGTATCGCGAGCCGTTCGGCATCGGTCGGGAGCGCCACCGGATGCAGCTTTTGCGCGATGGTGAAGGCGATGATCACCAGTTGATCCGTCAGCCAGGCCTGGGCCGAGATCAGCGGTCTTGCCTCGGCCGGATGGTCGCGGAATGCCTCGGCCAGGGCGGCATTGGCGCGGGTTTTTGCCGCAGCCAGATGCGCGACCGCAACGGCGCGCAAGGCCTTTCCGTCAAGCCCGGGCGCAAGATCGGCAAGGATCGCTGCCGTCACGGCCTCTGTGTCGATGATCGCGTCTTCGGGCAGCAAAAGCGGGACGGCAGCCGGAACAAATCCGGCTGCCTTGTCGTCCGGTTCAGGGCCGGTTCCGGAGGCGCCCTGTCCTGCCCGCTTGCGCGGGGCGGGATCAGAGCCCGGCGCCGGAGAAGCTGCGGGGCGCAGGGTCAATCACGACCACCTGATTGTTGCGGATTTCGGCGACGGCGAGGCCGCGTTCATTGGTGCCATTGCTGCGCAGCCGGAAGATGCCGGAGACGCCTACGAAACCGGCATTCTGCGTCAGCGAGCCTGTGGAAAGGTCGTTGCCCTGCCGCGCCAGCGCGCCGATGGCAGCGATCCCGTCATAGGCGAGGCCGGCAATCGGATGCGGCGCCGCGCCGTAAGAGGCCTGGTAGCGATTTTGGAACTGTGCATAAAGATTGGGGTCGGGCAGGGTGAACCAGCCGCCCTGGACGCCCGGCAGGCCCAGCGTCTGTGCAGGCACATCCCAGCGGGTCAGACCAAGGAACTTCGCCGCATTGCGGTCAAGCCCATTGTCCAGCAACAGCTGGCTCAAAAGCGGCAGCGCGCCCGCGGTATCCGCAGTCAGGAATACGGCCGATGCCCCGGTGTCACGCACGGTGGAAACGATGCCCGGTGCAGCAGCCGACACGCCTTGCTGGCTGAAATCATATCCGGAGACACCTACGACAGTGCCGCCTGCGGCCGAGACACCACGCTGGATGGCGCGTTTGCCGGCCTCGCCTGCGCTGTTCTTTTCATGCACGATCATGATGCGGTTGCGGCCCTGTCTGACCGCATAAGACGCCATGCGGCGGGCCGCATTGTCGAAGGTCGGGCCCAGCACAAAGACATTGCCGCCGGCGATATCGACATTGTTCGAGAAGGCGAGAACATTGATGCCCTTGCCGGCCATGGCGACGCCTGCGGCATTGGCCTCCTGCGCGAAAACCGGGCCAAGGATGATCTCGGCGCCTTCGGCCACGGCCTGGATTGCAGCCGCCGAGGCCTGGGACGGGTTGCCGCCGGTCTGATAGATGCGAAGGTCGATTTTGACGCCCGAGAGATCGGCTGCGGCAAGGCGCGCGGCATTGGTCAGGCTGTTGGCCAGGACCTGATCACTGGCCTGGCCCGACCCGCCCGGCACCAGCAATGCAACCTGTACCGGCTTTGAACGGTCGGATTTGCCGGGCGTGCCGCCGCCGCCGTCTTGCGGAACGCAGGCGGCGGCAAAGAGCGCGAAGAAGACAAAAAGGAACCGGCCCAGGGACTTGCGGGCCATCGGGAATGCGGACAACATCAGGTCTCCTCACGCGGGAACCGCCCTGAACAAGGGCGCGACGACAGCGCGAAGGTTAGTTGTTTCCGGGATCGAAGTAAACGCGCGCAGAGGGATGAGATGGTGGGAAGTTCGGAAAATTCTCCCCGCTGGCGGGCCTCCGCCGGTCGGGTTGAGCCTGGTCTGCATATGGTCGCCACGCCGATCGGGGCGGCACGCGACATCACGCTGCGGGCACTGGATATCCTGGCCGGGGCCGATGTGCTGGCGGCCGAGGACACCAGGACGCTCCGGCATCTGATGGAGATCCACGGCATCGCGCTGGAAGGGCGGCCGCTGATCGCGGTGCATGACCATAACGAGAAAGGCATCGCGTCGCGGATCACCGGTCTGCTCGCCGAGGGGAAATCGGTGGCCTATGCTTCGGAAGCGGGGACACCGCTGATTTCTGATCCGGGCTTCGGCTTGGCGCGGGCGGCGGTGGAGGCGGGCGCAAAGGTGCTGGCCGCCCCCGGAGCCTCGGCGCTGCTGGCCGCTCTGGCGGTGGCAGGTTTGCCGACAGACCGCTTCCTTTTTGCGGGCTTTCCGCCGGCCGCCGCAGGCGAAAGGCAGCGGTTTCTCACCGGGGCCACGCGGGGTGACGCGACCCTCGTTCTGTACGAATCGCCCCGCCGAATCCGCAAGACACTTGCGGAACTGATCGCGATCTGCGGGCCGGACCGGCCGGTCGCCGTGTGCCGCGAGCTGACCAAAAGGCACGAAGAAATCCTGCGCGGTTCGCTGGCCGAAGTGCTGGCACAGCTTGGAGACCAGGATCCGAAGGGCGAGATCGTGCTGGTTGTTGATCGCGGCCCGCCCGAACAGGCCGGGCCGGAAACCATCGCTGTCGCTCTGGATCAGGCCCTTGCAACGATGCGCGTTAAGGAAGCAGCAGCATTTGTCGCGCAAACTCTGAATGTGCCGCGCCGTGAGGTCTATCAGATGGCCCTTGCGCGCAGTCAGAAACCGCAATGACGCAGGACCTGCCATGCGCCTTGATTTCGTTCAGGATGATCCTGTCCCCTCCGCCCGGGCGAGACGCGGGTTGCGCAGCCATCTGACCGGCCTCGCGGCCGAAGAGGCGGTTGCCCGCAAATATCAGGCGCAGGGCTATAAGATCCTCGCAAGGCGCTGGCGCGGGGCGGGTGGCGAGGTCGATATTATTGCCGGCAAAGGCGATGATCTTGCGATTGTCGAAGTCAAAAGCGCGCGCAATCATGATATCGCAGCCGGGTATTTCGGGCGCGCGCAGCAGATCCGGCTTGGCGCCTGCGCCGAGGAATATCTCCGGGAAATCCATCTGAGCGGCCGCGATCCTATGACAATCGTGGATATGCGATTCGATCTGGCATTGGTTGATGGCTTGGGGCGCGTCGACATCGCCGAGGCCGCCTTTTTTCTCTGACCCAAAGGTCAGCAAAAGGCACAGACGGGTTTGCATCGGCTGCGTCCTTGCGGCATCAAAGGGGCAGAACAGCCGGAGCATGTTATGGCACTCAAGGTCGCCTTTCAGATGGACCCGATCGGGTCGGTCAATATCGACGCCGATTCCACTTTCCGCATCGCGCTGGAGGCCCAGATCCGAGGGCACAGGCTGTTTTTCTATACTCCCGACCGGCTGGCTTTTGTCGAGGGGCGGGTCCTCGCACGTGGCCAATGGATCGAACTGCGCCGTGAACAGGGCAATCACGTCAGTTTCGGCGCAGAAACCGAGGTCGATCTTGCAGATTTCGATGTTGTCTGGCTGCGCCAGGACCCGCCTTTCGACATGGGCTATATCACCACAACCCATCTGCTCGACCTGATCCAGCCGAAAACGCTGGTGGTCAATGACCCGTTCTGGGTCCGGAACTTCCCGGAAAAGCTGCTCGTGCTGCGGTTCCCCGACCTCACCCCCCCGACGGCCATTGCCCGCGATCTTGAAACGATTCGCGCCTTCAAAGCCCGGCATGGCGACATCATTCTCAAACCGCTTTATGGCAATGGCGGCGCCGGCGTGTTCCGGCTGGATGAGAATGATCGCAACCTTTCGTCGCTTTACGAGCTGTTCACCTCGATGTCGCGTGAACCGATGATCGTCCAGAAGTTCCTTCCTGCCGTGGCCAGGGGCGACAAGCGGGTTATTCTGGTTGATGGTGAACCGGTCGGTGCGATCAACCGGGTGCCGCAGGCGGGAGAGACGCGTTCTAATATGCATGTGGGCGGGCGACCCGAGAAGATCGGGCTCAGCGACCGCGATATGGAGATCTGCCGCCGCATCGGCCCGACGTTGCGCGAACATGGCCAGATCTTCGTCGGTATTGACGTGATCGGAGACTGGCTGACCGAGATCAACGTGACCTCGCCCACCGGCATCCAGGAGCTGGAGCGGTTTGATGGCACCAATGCGGCCGAGAAAATCTGGCAGGTGATCGAAGCGAAGCGCGCCGGCTGACCCTATCCGAGGGCGCCGGGCGAAAGCCGGTAAGAGGCGGCTTCGGCTATATGGTTGCGGCGCAGCGCGTCACTGCCTTCGAGATCCGCGATTGACCGGGCGACCCGCAACAGCCGGTGATAGCCACGCGCGGACAATCCCATGCGGTCGGCCAGCACACCGATCAGCGCACGGCCCCCGGCATCGGGGCTGGCAAATCTCTCCAGCGATTCGCAGGAGAGATCGGCATTGGTCTGTCCCTCTGCCCCGAGCCGTTCCGCCTGAACATCGCGCGCGGCCTTCACCCGGGCTGCGACCACGGCCGAGCTTTCGCCATTCGCCGGCAGGTCAAGATCCGTGAAAGCGACCGGCGGCATTTCGATTCGCAGGTCGATCCGGTCCATCAGCGGGCCAGAGATCCGCCCCAGGTATTCCGCCCCGCAGACCGGCACCCGGGCGCAGGCGCGGGAAGGGTCGGTCAGATAGCCACAGCGGCAGGGATTGGCGGCGGCAACCAGCTGGAAACGGCTGGGATAGCGGATATGCGCATTTGCGCGCGCGACAGTCACTTCGCCGGTCTCGATCGGTTGGCGGAGCACTTCCAGCACCTGACGGGAAAATTCGGGCAATTCATCAAGAAACAGGACACCATTATGCGCAAGACTGATCTCGCCCGGTTTCGCGCCACGCCCGCCGCCTGACATTGCCGCCATCGATGCGGTGTGATGCGGCGTACGAAACGGGCGGCTGCGCGAAATCCCACCGCCGGTCAGCAGCCCCGCGAGGGAATGAATCATCGAGGTTTCCAGTGCCTCGGCCGGGCTCATCCCGGGCAAAAGCCCGGGGAGGCGCGCGGCGAGCATGCTTTTCCCCGATCCTGGCGTGCCGGTCATCATGAGGTGGTGGCGCCCGGCGGCCGCAATTTCAAGCGCGCGCTTGGCGCGTTCCTGGCCTTTGACCCCACGCAGGTCAGGCGCGGCGGTGCAAGGCCGGATCTCTCCCGGGCGCGGTGGCGTCAGCACCGCCTGACCGGTGAAATGTCGTACTACCTCGGCCAGTGACGCAGCGGCGATGACCTCGGTCGCGCCAACCCAGGCCGCTTCCGCACCGGAGGCACTGGGGCAGAGCAGGGCGCATTCCTCTTCTGCAGCGGCGAGCGCCGCAGGCAGGGCGCCAGCGACCGGCAGCAGGCGGCCATCCAGCGACAGCTCTCCCAGGGCGAGGACCCTCGCGACCTCATCGCGGGGCAGGATGTCGATCGCCGCCAGCAACGCCAGCGCAATCGGCAGGTCGAAATGGCTGCCCTCTTTCGGCAGATCCGCCGGTGCGAGGTTGATGGTGATGCGCCGGTTCGGCAGCGCGATGGACAAAGATTGCAGCGCGCTGCGCACCCTTTCACGGGATTCGCTCACCGCCTTGTCGGCCATACCGACAAGCGTGAAGGCCGCAGCCCCGCCCTGGACCGCGCATTGCACCTCGACCAGCCGCGCCTCAACCCCTTCAAAAGCCACGCTATAGGCGCTGGCGATCATGCGCGCTTCCCCTTGCCCGAAGGGGGTCAGCTTGCGCGAAGACTGGTTAGCGAAGGGTTAACGACATCACGTTCCGAAACGGCGCGGACCTGTCACGCCGCAACACCCCGGAGCAGCGGCATGAAGGCGGGCCAGGCTTCAGGATCGGCCGCGGTCTTGTCGCGGCAAAACGCATTGCAAAACCCGAGCCGGCGCCCGGCCAGTTCCAGAACATGCGTCACCGGCTTGCCGGAATAGGGGCAGGCCACGTTCTCGGCTTCGGTTCCCGTGACGGCCTTCGCGGGCAAGGGCACCGGGCCGGGCCAGTCGCGGCGCGGCCAGTCGCGGCGGTAAACCGTCTGATCAGGGCCATCCACCAGCCCCATTGCGCGCCAGCGCCGGAATGAGGGATGCGCGAGATGCGCGTTCACATAAGCGCTGGCCGCCGCACCGACCGGCAGGTTGTAGCCCGCGATCCGGGCCGCAACCGGCGCGAAAAACACATCCGCTGCCGAATAGTCGCCGCAAAGCCAGGGGCCGCGCCCGCCGCAAACCCGGCGCGCGTGATCCCAGATCACGTCAAGGCGGGCGAGGTCTTTCAGAACTGCCTCGGGTGGCTGTGATCCCTGATAAGACACCCTCAGGTTCATCGGGCAATAATTGCGCAGCGCCTCGAAACCGGCATGCATTTCGGAGGCCAGCATCCGCGCCGTGGCGCGGTGCGCGGGATCTGTCGGCCAGTGACCGGCCTCAGGGTGGCGGCTGGCCAGCTCCTCGGCGATGGCGAGGCTTTCCGAGACCACGGTGCCTTCGGGCATCCGTGCGGTCGGCGCGGTGCGCGAGGGTGCATAACTGGCAAGCAGGCGCGGCAATTCGTCTGAATAGAGCCGGGCCGTGTGCACCCGCACCGGAATTCGAAATGCATCAAACAGCAGCCAGCCACGCAGTGACCAGCTGGAATAGGCGCGGTCGCCGATCACCAGATCGTAAGTCATCCCTGTCTCCTTTAGCGCGCAGCCTGGGGTGGCGGCACCGGGAAGGGAAATGCTGTTTTGTGTGCGGATCCATCACGGAATGTGATTGATGCGATGCAGCTGGCCCGGGCGGAAACCGATCGAGGTCACCGAGAGGTTGTCGATTTTATGCGACAGTACCTCAGCCGTGGTGAGACCGGCTGCCAGCTGCACCGCTGCAAGGATCGCGCCGAAATGGGCGACGATGATCAGCTCATCGGCCTGTTCGGCCAGGCGGTTCAGCGCGGTTCCGATCCGGGCGGTCAGATCGTCCCAGCTTTCTCCGCCCGGCGCGCGTGGGGTACCAGCCTGGTCCCAGAAGGCGCGGATCAGGATAGGGTCGGAGACTTCGGCCTCGGCATAGGTCTTCATCTCCCAGGCGCCGAAATTGATCTCGCGCAGGCCCGGGTCATGGGCCAGGCGCAATCGGGGCGCGAGACAGTCGGCGGTGCAGATCGCGCGCGACAGGTCCGAGGACACCACCGGGACATCCGGCAGATAAGCGTTCAGCCGCGCGATCTGCGCATGATCCGACAGATCGGCGGGAATATCGGTCCAGCCCACCATCGCTTTCGCATGGGTCGGGCCATGGCGCACCAGCCAGAAGCGGCTCATGGCGCCATCTCCGGGAGCGTGCCTTTCAGGGCCAGCGGCAGGCCGCACATCACCGCGACGACCAGCCCGGCCTGCTGCGCCAGGCGCTGGTTCAGCCGCCCCTGTTCGTCGCGAAACCGCCTGGACAGCGCGTCGCCGGGAACAATGCCCTGACCGACCTCATTCGTGACCATGATCACCGGACCGCGTGCGGCGGCCAGTGCGATCAGGAGCACCTCGGTCTCATTGCCAATGTCATTTTCCGCCAGCAGATGATTGGTCAGCCAGAGCGTGGCGCAGTCAAACAGCGTCACACTGCCCCTGGGCGCGGCGGCGACGGCAGGGGCGGCGTCGAACGGGGTCTCGAAGGTCTCCCAATCCGGACCCCGGTCTTCGCGATGCTGGCGGATACGCTCGGCCATCTCGGTGTCAAAGGCCTGGGCGGTGGCGATATAGCGCCGCTTCAGCCCCGACCCGAAGGCAAGGCGTTCGGCACAGGCGGATTTTCCGGAACGGGCGCCGCCGGTGATCAGGGTGAAGGGAGGGAGCAGGGTCATGGCGCGACTATAGCGCGGGCGCGGCGATGTGCCAGCGGCGTGACGATTGAGTTCCCGCCGCATGCAACCTAAGTTCCCTTTCGCAATGGAGGGCCAGTAATGCTTGCCGGTAAACGCATTCTTCTGATCGTGGGTGGCGGCATCGCGGCCTATAAGGCGCTGGAGCTGGTGCGGCTGCTGCGCAAGGCGGGCGCGTCGGTGACCCCGGTCCTGACAAAAGCCGGGGCGGAATTCGTAACCCCTCTGTCGCTGTCGGCGCTGGCGGGGGAACGGCATTACCAGGAGCTGTTCGATCTGATGGATGAGGCCGAGATGGGCCATATCCAGCTGTCGCGGGCGGCGGATCTGCTGGTCGTCGTGCCCGCGACCGCTGATCTCATGGCGAAGATGGCGACCGGCCGGGCGGATGACCTGGCCTCGACCCTGCTTCTGGCGACCGACAAGCGGGTCATGATCGCACCGGCGATGAATGTGCGGATGTGGCACCACCCGGCGACGCAGCGCAATCTCGCGACCTTGCAAGACGACGGTGTGCTGGTGGTTGGCCCGGATCAGGGCGAGATGGCCTGTGGCGAGTTCGGCGCCGGGCGGCTGGCAGAACCCGCGCAGATCCTTGCGGCGATTGAGGCCGCTTTCGGGCCAAAGCCCTTGCGTGGCAAACATGTGCTGGTGACCTCCGGCCCGACGCATGAGCCGATTGACCCGGTGCGCTATATTGCGAACCGTTCTTCCGGCGCACAGGGCACGGCGATCGCGGGCGCGCTGCGGGATCTGGGGGCAAGGGTGACCTTTGTCACCGGCCCGGCAAGCGTGCCGCCGCCGCAGGGGGTGGATGTGGTCGCGGTCGAGACGGCGGCAGAGATGGCGTGTGCGGTGAAGGCTGCGCTCCCGGCGGATGCGGCGGTGATGGCGGCGGCGGTGGCCGATTGGCGCGTGGACAATCAGGGCGCGCAGAAGATCAAGAAGGATGGCACCGGGAACCTGCCCGCGCTGCAATTTGCCGAGAATGAAGATATTCTGGCGGGCGTGTCCAAAGGCAGCCCGCGCCCGCGCCTGGTGGTTGGTTTTGCGGCCGAGACCACCGATGTGGTGGAACACGCGACGGCGAAACGGCTCAGGAAAGGCTGCGACTGGATCGTCGCGAATGATGTCTCGCCCGCCACCGGGATCATGGGCGGGACGGAAAACGCCGTGGTGCTGATCACGGATCAGGGCGCCGAGACCTGGCCCCGGATGCTAAAAGAGCAGGTCGCGCGGCAGCTAGCAGAGCGCATTGCCGCCGCACTGACATAGGCTCCGGCTCACTGACCCTCACAGCCATAAGGGGAGAGGCGCCTCCGGTCCTTGACCTTGCGATTATGACCCCGATGCGGTTTCGGCGTTTCTTGCGGCGCCTGTGGTATCGGACTGTGTTCTTGCGGGGGTTTCCCGCCCGGGTAGCTGGCTCTTATGCCCTTGTCTTTCAACGCATCTCTGAACCTTGACGCCGAGGAGCGCGCAAACAGTTTCTGGCCCAAATCCTTGCGCATCAGAAGCCCGCATCACCCCGGCCAGGGCGCGGGGTGAACGCCTGTCGGAGACCGCCGGTTTTCTCCGCTCTGCGCCAGCGATTGGCCCTGGTCGCGGCGCGTCAGGGGTCGAGCCTGAAATCCTTCGCAAATGCGCTCTGTCAGAGCCACCAGAGCCGGACCTCTTCAGCAGCCTGAAAAAGACAGATGCTAGACCTCCTTGCGCGCACCCTCTTTCCGTCGGCGGTTCAGCTCCATCACCAAGGCTGTGACAATCGTCAGCGCGATCAGGATCAGGGCAAGGGCGTTGACGGCTGGCGTCAGCCCGGTGCGGACCTTGGTCGCGATATAGACGGTCAGCGGCGTGTCGGTGCCACGGACAAACAGCGTGGTATTGTAGTTCTCGAAGGATTGCAGAAAGGCGATGAATGCTGCCGCAATCAGTGCTGGCTTCAGGAACGGCAGCAGAACCCGGCGGAAGATCATCCATTTCGACGCGCCGAGGCCAAGCGCGGCCTCTTCCTGGGTGCGGTCGAACCGCTGCAGCCGCGCCACCACCATCAGCATGACATAGGCGGTGATGAATGTCGCCTGGGCCAGCACGATCAGGAAGGTGCCGCCGCCAATCCCGGCCTGGCGCCACAGGATCAGCGTGGCGATCCCGATGGCGACGCCGGGCGTCAGCAGGGGCGATACCATGATCGCGTAGAAAATCCCCCTTGCGCGCGCGTCGAGGCTCGTGAGGAACAAGGCGGCTGCTGTGCCGACCGGCAAAGCGAAAGCAACCACGGCAAGGCCGATCCCGAGGGAGAGCCAGAGCGCCTTCCACATGGCCCTGTCGTTCCACAGCTCCTGGAACCAGCCCAGCGTGGTGCCAAGCCAGGGCGTGACCGTCGGGAATTTCGAGGTGTTGAAGGTTGCCGCCGACATGATGATCAGCGGCAGGAAGAGATAGGCCAGAAACAGCGTCAGATAGGCAATGAACAGCAGTTTCGGCAAAGCGCGCGACAGCCGGTCAAGGGCCGTGACAGGGCGGGCGGGGGAGGAGCTTGCCATGGTCATTTCGCAACATCCGCCAGATTGACGCGGAAGATCTTCAGCGTGACCATCACCACCGCCATACACAGGACCAGCAGCACCAGCGCATAGGCCGCGCCGCGGTTCCAGTTTCCGCCTTCAAAGAACCAGTTATAGATGATCTCGGTGAACCAGCGCGAGCCGGGCGATCCGAGCAGCGCGGGTGCCACATAGGACCCGGCCGCCAGCATGAAGGTAAAGACGCAGCCGGTCGCGATCCCGGCTTTGGCATGCGGGATCACGATCCGCCAGTGGATCCGCCAGGTCGAGGCGCCGAGGTTTTTGGCGGCCTCAAGCTGTGCGGTCTCCAGCGTCGAGATCGAGTTGTAGATCGGGAAGAGCATGAAGAGGATATAGGCGTAAACCATTCCGGCCAGCACGCCGAAGTCGCCCTGCCAGCGCACCGGCGCGTCGATCAACCCGATCGACAGCAGGAAAGCGTTCAGCGGCCCGTTGAAGGAAAGAATGATGAACCAGGCCAGCGTCCGCAGCACCTCATTGATCCAGAAGGGAATGATCAGCGCGATCAGCATGGCGCGTGCGCCGCGGATGGTGGCGACCTTCGCCATCCAGAAGGCCAGCGGATAGGTGATCGCCAGCGTCGCAATCATGACGAGGCCCGAGCCCCAGACGGTTTTCAGAAAGATCGCGCGATGGACCTTGTCGCCAAACAGCGCGGTGTAATTGTCGACCGTATAAACATCCTTCGGCCCGCCGATGTCATTGGGGAACAGCATCGGTTTCAGCGAGAAATTCAGCATCATCAGATTGGGCGCCAGCACCATGCCGATGATCCAGAGCGCGACCAGGGCGATGAAAAACCCGCCCAGGCCCGGCCCGAACCGTTTGATCATCTCATTCATGCGGCGCCCGCCTTTTCCGAAAGGATCAGCGCCTCTTCGGGCCGGAAGCTCAGCCAGACCTGTTCGCCCGCTTGCGGTGCCTCGCCAAGCTGGCGGTTCGGGACGGTGGCCAGCAATTCCTGGCCATGTTCCGAGACGGCGCGCAGCATGGCGCTTGCCCCTTCATATTCCAGCGAAACGGCGCGCGCGCTCAGGCTGTTCGGCAGCGCGATGCGGCTCACTGCCATGGCTTCGGGGCGGATGAAGATGCTGGCCTTCTCGCCATCTTCCAGACCCGCGCCGGCACGGCCGGTGAAACGGCCCTCGGCGGTGGTAAGGGTGGCAAGGCCGCCCTCAAGCCCGCGTACCGTGCCGACGATACCATTGGTTTCGCCCACAAACCGCGCGGTGAAGGGGGTCGCGGGATTGGCGTAAAGCTCTTGCGGGGTTGCAATCTGTTGCAACACGCCCGCATTCATGACCGCCACACGGTCAGACATGGCCAGCGCTTCGGACTGGTCATGGGTGATGTAGATGAAGGTGACGCCGGTGCGTTTCTGCAAGGCGCGCAGTTCCGCCCGCATATGCTGGCGCAGTTTCAGATCCAGCGCGGAAAGCGGCTCGTCCAGCAGCAGGACCTGCGGCTCTACCGCCAGCGCGCGGGCGATGGCGACCCGCTGGCGCTGACCGCCGGAAAGCTCATGCACCATGCGCGTCCCATAACCCGGGAGCGCGATCAGTTCGAGCAGTTCTTCGGCGCGCTTGCGGCGCTGCGCTTTCGGAACGCCGCGCGCCTCGAGCCCGAAGGCGATGTTTTCCCAGACCGGCATCAATGGGAACAGGGCGAGCGACTGGAAAATCATCGCGGTCGGGCGCCGGTCCGCCGGAATGCCGGCCATATCCTTGTCGCCGATCAGCACGCGGCCCGCGGTTGGCTCGGTAAAGCCCGCGATCAGGCGCAACAGTGTCGTCTTGCCGCATCCCGAAGGGCCCAGGATCGAAAAGAATTCCCCCCCCGCAATATGGGCAGAGAAGTGGTGAACCGCCTTCACATCGCCAAAAGCCTGTTCAACGTCGATCAGTTCGACCGAATGCGACATGCGGGTTCTCTCACCAGTTGCTTAATGGAAAGGCTGCGGCGCGATGAAGCGCGCCGCAGCGGGTCTTGAGGTCGACAGATCAGGCCGAAAGGAACTTGTCCTGGTATTCGTTGCGCAGGGCAACAAACCAGTTTTCCTGCACCGGCCACCACCACAGCTTCTCCAGCGCATCGCCCGGATAGGCGCCGGTGAAGAAGGTGCGCGAGGCTTCCGACAGATGGGCCTCGGCGCCGACGGCGGTCGAGTTGATCGAGGTGTGATTGGCATAAAGCGCGCCGGCCTCGGGCGTCAGCATGAAGTTCAGGAAGGCATAGGCCTGATCGACATTCTGCGCGCCGGTCGGGATCGAGATCCCTTCCATCCAGGCAAGGGCACCTTCTTTCGGGGCGATGAAGCCAACCGGCAGGCCTTCCTTCGCAAGAGTTGCCGCCGAGCTGTCCCAGGTCTGGCCGATCTTGGCGCCATTGGTGCGGAACGCGCCCTGGGCCTCGTTCTCATTCGACCAGAACTGGATGATATTTCCCTTGCGGGCAATCGCTTCGGCCAGCACGACGTCGTAATTGGCCTTCATGATGGCTTCGTCTTTGAAGCTGTCGAGGAAGGGGTGCGGCAGTTTGCCTTCCGATTCCATCCACAGCGCCAGGCCGACAAGGCCGGAATGGCCGCGCACGGTGGCCTTGCCAGCCGATTCCGGCTTCCAGATATCGCCGTAGGATGCAGTGCCATATTCCAGCGGGTTATCGTTCTTGTCGAAGGCCAGGGCTTCGGTGCCCCAGTCGGTCGGAACCTGGTAGCGCTTGCCGTCAACCACGGCGCCCAGCACTTCCGAGGATTTCGCAGCCGAAGGAAGGCACTTGTCCCATTCGACTTTCGAATCGTCGATCTCTTTCAGGAGGCCGAATTCGACATAGTTCGGCACGCGGTCGACTGCCGGCCAGATGATGTCATAGCCGGTGCCATTCGAGGCGCGCATCTGGTTCAGAAGCTCGTCATTGGTGCCATAGGGCGTATAGGTCGCCTTGATGCCGGTGGCCTTTTCAAAGGCGGCCAGCAGGTCGTCGGAAATATAGCCGGCCCAGGCAAAGACATTGACCGAGCCCGACGAGCCCTGCGCCAATGCGCCACGCGACACGAGGGGGGCGGCGAGCGAGGCGACAGCGGCGCCCCGGACAAATGAACGGCGGTTGATGAGGGTCACTGTTATGATCTCCGCTTTACCTGCCCTGGCCGGGATTGGCCGGGGCCGGATTGAATGTCTGACGCCGCCTGCCTAGAGCCGGTATGTATCGGGGACATAACCACGATGTAACGGATGTGTAACAGGTTTTGTCTGGCTCACCTTAACCGGTGCTTGTTGGTCTGCCTAGCTGTCAGGCCCAGGTTCTTAGGATGGGTGCCTGTATCGGGGCAGGGGCGCAGTGGAGACTCGATTCGGCAGATTTCCGAGTGTTTCGCTTTTTGCCAAACACCCAAGTAAAATAGTCAACTATTTGAATCCATTCGCTTTTTTCTTGACGGATGCGATTTTCCGGTTTAGAACGATTCTCAACGACAGCAAGCCAGCCGTTAGCCAAAGCGCCAGGGTCAGCCAGCTCTCGACAAAATTCCCGCCAGCAAGATGACGGCAGCAAGCCCGGCAGCTCGAAGCCACCCAGGCCAGCCCCCATGATCATCCCGCCAGTCGGACAGACAGGACTCCTCGCCTCCCTGCACGCGAAGGACCGCCTCTGGTGGTCCGGCCAGCCAGGCAGCCAACCATCCCGCAAGCTTCGCAGCAGGCAGCCACTCGCCCCCGCGCCACGAAGCCAGAGCCAGACAGTCCTGGGATTCCTGACGATTCTGAAAGTCGCAGATCACAATGCAGAAGGGCAGCCGTTCGGGGGCTGCCCTTTGTCATTTCCGGCAGATGTGAGACGCCGCCTCAGATCTTACTCTCAGTCTTCACCCGGCGCATCCGCAGGATCGGCAAAGGCGGCTTCTCCCTCGGGCGGCGACACCGGCCCGATCGGCACATCCGAGCGCGCGACGGCCCCGGGGATGCCGGGAGTGCCCTCGATCCGGTCGCGGTGCAGGGCGGCACGGCCAAGGAACATCAGCGTGACCGGCGTGGTGATCATCAGGAAAATTCCGATCACCAGCTCGTGCAGAACTGCGCGGCCTTCGGTCCAGCTGACCAGAATCATCGAGGCGAGCAGGATCCCCGCCGCCCCCCAGGAGGTGCCGAGCGTCGGGGCATGCAGCCGGTCGTAAAAGCTGTGCAACCGCGCAAGGCCGATGGTGCCCAAAAGCGTCAGCGTAGAGCCAAGCACCAGGAAGAAAGCCACCGGCAGCGCGATCCAGGCTGGAAGCGTTTCGAGATAGGTCATTCGATCACCTCGCCCCGGATCAGGAATTTCGCAAGCGAGACAGTGGCGACAAAGCCCAGCACGCCGATCACCATCGCGGCCTCAAAGAAAAAGGGCGATCCGACCCGGATCCCGGTCACGACAAACAAAAGCATCGCGGTGACGTAAAACGTATCAAGCCCCAGCACCCGGTCCTGGGCGCGCGGCCCGTAAAGCAGCCGGTAGCCGCCAAGACAGGCGGCCAGTGCGAGGGCGATCTGGGCATAACCCAGGGCCAGGGACATGATGAGGGCGCTCATGCGGGAAAGGCCTCCAGCAGCAGGGACTCATAGCGGGTGCCGATCAGTTCCACCCAGTCATCGGTTTCGATCATATCGAAGACATGCAGCAAAAGCGTGCTGGTCTCTTCGTCATATTCCACCCAGGCGGTGCCCGGCGTGGCGGTGATGATCATCGCCAAAAGCGCCAGCGGCGCCGGGTCGCGCAGCTGCAGCGGGATTTCGATAAAGCCGGAATGGCGTTTGCCATGCCGGCCACCCGAAAGGATCAGCCGGGCCACCGCGTAATTCGACCGCATGATGTCGAGCCCGACGATGAAGAAGAGCCTCAGCAGGGCCATGGGTGCGCGCAATTTCACCCGATCCGGCTCGATGGCCGCAAAGGCGCGCGAGGCCAGTGCGGCCACGCCAAAGCCCAGAACCAGATTGCCCAGCGAGAAGCTGGTCAGCAAAAGCCACAAAAGCATCAGCGCCAGGGTCAGAAGGGGATGCGGGAAGAGCCTGGTCATTCCTGGTCCTCCGCGCCCACGGTCCGCCTGGTCGAAAACACCCCGTCGGAGTAGACCAGCGGGTCATGCAGTGCGCGCGAAGTGGCATCGGTATAGCGCAGCACGGAATCACCGCGCACCGTGATGGCGAGCATCATCGCGACCAGCAGGATCACCGGCGCGAATTCCATCGCCAGCACCTTGGGTGGTTTCGAATCCGAGGCCCAGAAGGTTTGAATCCCGATCCGCACGAGGCCAAGGATGGTGGCAAAGCCCGAGATCATCAGCACCGCGAGGAAAGTCCAGGTCAGATAGGCGGGCACGCCTCCGACCCCGAGCATCCCCGACAGGATCGCCACTTTGCCGATAAAGCCCGACAAAGGCGGCAGCCCCGCCAGCACCAGCAGGCAGACGCCAAAGCTCAGCCCGAGAATGGTCATGGTGCCGGGAATCGCCAGACCGACCTCCTCATCCTCATCCTCGTCTTTTTCCAGCCCGTAAGCGTCAGCGGTCAGGGCCAGCATGGCGGCGATACCGCCTTCTTCGCGGCTCATCGGTTCCAGCAGCAGGAACAGCGTCGCGGTCGCCAGCGTCGAAGACACCATATAGTAAAGCGCCCCCGACAGCATCGAACTGCCGCCCCCCGAAAGCGCGAGGCCGATCACTGCCAGCACGGTCCCCGAGGAGATCAGCACCAGATGTGCGGCCATGCGGCCAAGGCTCTGACTGCTCAGGACGCCCAGCATCCCGAAGACCATCGTGGCCATGCCACCCCAGATCAGCACTTCGGCGCCAAAACCGGCCGAGGCCCCTGCGCCGAGACCGAAAAACAGCATGGAAAGGCGCAGGATCACATAGACGCCCACCTTGGTCATCACAGAAAACATCGCTGCGACCGGCGCGGCCGAGGCCATATAGGTGATCGGCAGCCAGAAGGACAAAGGCCAGAGACCGGCCTTCACCAGAAACGCGACCCCCATGATCGCTGCCCCTGCATGGAACAGGGGCCGCTCGCTCGCGGGGATATTGACCACCATCTGCGACAGATGCGCCATCGAAAGCGTGCCGGTGACGCCATAGATCAGCGCAACACCGATCAGGAAGAACAAAGACCCCGCCAGGTTCATCGCGATGTAATGGATGCCGGCGCGCACCTTCACCTGGCCCGATCCATGCAGCAACAGCCCGTAGGATGCCGCCAGCAGAACCTCGAAAAACACGAAGAGGTTAAAGATGTCGCCGGTCAGAAACGCGCCGTTCAGTCCCATCAGAAGGAACTGGAACATCGAATTGAAATGCTGGCCCTGCTTGTGCCAGTTGGCGCCGGCATAGATCATCGTCGGGATCGCCAGCAGCGCGACCAGAAGCAGCATCAGAGCCGACAGCCGGTCCAGCACCAGGATGATGCCAAAGGGCACCGCCCAGTCGCCCAGCAGGTAAAAGCTGATCTCATTGCCGCCCGACAAAGGCGAGCCTTTGGAGCGGTTCAGCAGTTCGATCGCGACAAACAAAAGCGCGATGGTCGAGCCGATCGAGATCCCCAGCTTCGCCTTCCGCTGGCTCTCATCGTAAAGCAGCATCAGGGCACCCGCGATCAGCGGGATCAGGATCGGGGCAATGATCAGGTGTTCAGTCGCAAGCATCATTTGGTCTCACCGCTGCGGTCGGGTTCGCGGCCATCGACATGGTCGGTGCCGGTCAGCCCTTTCGAGGCGATCATCACCACCAGAAACAGCGCTGTGGTGGCAAAGCTGATGACGATGGCGGTCAGCACCAGCGCCTGGGGCAGCGGGTCGGCATATTCGGCGGCATTGATCCAGCCGCCTTTTGGCATGATCGCGGGCTTGCCGATGGTCAGGCGCCCCATCGAGAAGATGAAGATATTGACCGCGTAAGACAAAAGGCACAGGCCGATGATCACCTGAAAGGTGCGCGGGCGCAGCAAAAGCCAGATGCCCGATGCGGCGAACACCCCGATGGCGGCGGAAAGCACGATTTCCATCAGGCGGCTCCCTTCTGTTTCGCGGCTTTCTCTTCGGCCTTTTCCTCTTCCAGCTCGCGCAGACGCGCGGCGCGCAGGCTCTGGTGAGCAATCGCGATCAGCATCAGCACGGTCGCACCAACCACCGCAAGGAAGACGCCAAGGTCAAAGGCCATCGCGGTCGCCATCGGCACCTTGCCGATCAGCGGCACATCAAGATAGCGCGCATGGGCGGTCAGGAACGGATAGCCGAAAAGCCAGGCCCCGATACCGGTTGCGGTGGCGATCAGCAGGCCAAATCCCATCCAGCGGATCGGCAGGATGATGATCCGCGCCTCGATCCAGCGCACATTCGACGCGATATATTGCAGGAGAAGGCCAATCGCGACCGTAACACCGGCCGAGAAGCCCCCGCCGGGCAGGTCATGGCCGCGGAAGAACAGATAGGCCGCGATCACCAGGGTGACCGGGAACATCCAGCGCATGATCACCGAAGGGATCAGCATGAAATTCTCAAGCCGGTCGGCGGCATAGCCCTGTTGCTGCTCGGGCGCGCCAATGCTTTCGGATCCGGGGCGGAAGCGGCGCAGCAGCGCATAGACCGTCAGGCCCACAATCGCCAGAACCGTGATTTCGCCGTAAGTGTCAAAGGCGCGGAAATCGACGAGTATTACATTGACCGTATTGGTGCCGCCGCCTTCGTAATAGGCGTTCCTGAGGAACCAGTCGCCGATATTCGGGACCAGCGGTCGGGTCATCACAACCCAGGCCAGGGCGGCAAGCCCGCCGCCGCCAATGGCTGCGATGATGAGATCGCGCCCGCGCCGCGCCTTTGAGATCAGAAGGTCATCACCCGCGATCTCTTCGCGCCGTTTCGGCAGCCAGCGCAGCCCGAGGAGCAGAAGAACCGTCGTCACGATCTCGACCACCAGCTGGGTCACGGCCAGATCCGGCGCCGAGAACCAGGCGAAGGTGACACAGGTGATCAGCCCGGCGCCGCCCAGCAGCACCAGCGCCGCGAAGCGGTGGTATTTCGCCTGCCAGGCCGCACCGATGGCGCAGGCGCCACCGACCAGCCACATGATCGCGAAGGCCGGGTTCAGGTCATTGCCGATCCGTTTTTGCGCCGGGGCGAGGTTGCCCCAGACCGCCACCGCAGCAGCACAGATCCCCAGCACCACCAGCAACCTGAGCTGCGTCTGCAGCCGCTCGGTGCCGAAGAGCCGGTGCAGCGCGCGTGGCCAGACCCAGGTGAGCCTGAGCAGCAGCCATTCGTAAATCTTCTGTGCCCGGATCCGGTACAAGACCGGCGGACCCTCGGGTCCGGCATTGATCCGGCCCCGTGCCGTGACCCAAAGTGCCGCGCCTGCGGCGAGCGCGAAAATGCTGATCATCAGCGGCGTGTTGAACCCGTGCCAGATCGCAACATGCGCGTCATGCATATCCGGTCCCAGAACCGCGCGGCCCGCGACATTCAGGATCGGATCGGCGAGCCATGGCAGGAGGCCAACCACCACACAGACCGCGACCAGCAGCTCGACCGGGAAGCGCATCCAGTGTTTCGGCTCATGCACATGCTCATTGGGCAGATTCTTTGCCTCGGGGCCAAAGAACACCTCCATCACGAGACGCAGCGAATAGGCGACCGAGAAGATCGAGGCGAAGGCTGCGATCCAGGGCAAAGCATTGTCCAGCCAGCTTCCGCCATGCGAGGCCATGGTCTCGGTCAGGAACATCTCTTTCGAGAGAAACCCGTTCAGAAGCGGCACACCTGCCATTGCGGCCGAGGCGATCACCGCCAGCACGCAGGTCACCGGCAGCGCCTTTCGCAGGCCTGAAAGCTTGCGCAGATCGCGGGTCCCGGTCTCGTGGTCGATGATCCCTGCGGTCATGAACAAAGATGCCTTGAAGGCGGCATGATTGCAGATGTGGAAGATGGCGGCGATGATCGCGCCCTCGGTCCCCATGCCCGCAAGCGCGGTGATCAGGCCAAGATGCGAAATGGTGGAATAGGCCAGCAACCCTTTCAGGTCATGTCGGAACAGCGCGATCACGGCACCCAGCGTGAAGGTCAGCATCCCGATACCGCACACCAGCCAGAACCACAGATCGGTGCCGCCGAGCGAGGGCTGGAAGCGGATCAGCAGGAAGACCCCCATCTTCACCATGGTCGCGGAATGCAGATAGGCCGAAACCGGCGTCGGCGCGGCCATGGCACCGGGCAGCCAGAAATGGAACGGGAACTGCGCCGATTTGGTGAAAGCTCCGATCAGGAACAGCACCAGCACCACCGGATAGAGCGGATGCGCCGTGATGATCGCGCCCGAGCGCAGCACCAGATCAAGATCATAGCCGCCGACGATCTGGCCCAGAACCAGCATCGCAACCGTCAGCGCAACGCCGCCCCCTGCCGTCACGATCAGCGCCATGCGGGCACCGTCGCGGGCCGACTGGCTCTGATGCCAGTAGCCGATCAGGAGGAAGGACATGATCGAGGTCAGTTCCCAGAACACGACCAGCATCAGGATATTGCCGGAAAGGAGCATCCCGATCATCGCGCCGGTGAACGCCATCAGAAAGCTGTAAAACCTTGGCACCGGATCGGTTTTTGCCAGATAGAACCGCGCATAGATCACCACCAGAATGCCGATCGACAGCACGATGAAGGTGAACATCCAGGCGAAACCATCCATCCGGAAATTCAGGTTGATCGACAGGATCGGCAACCAGCGCACCAGGCTGCGCACCACCTCATCTTCCGAGACCTGCGGGTAAAGCGTGATCAGGATCACAAGGCCGCCGGCAAGCGAAAGGCCCGAGACCCAGGCGGCCGCGCCATGCGAATTCACCGGAAGCGTGGCTGCGGCAATCGCTGCCAGAAACGGCAGCAACACGAGAATGAGGATCAGGTTCTGCTCGATCATTCTGTGGCCGTCACTCCTGTTTTGTCGCGTGTCATATCCAAGGCCCCGCGCGCGCCTGAAACCACGCTCTGACACACCGCTATCCATGCCCCGGAGGGATCGGCTGCGGCGGTTCGCTTGTCATGACAGACAAGGCGCGAAAGGTTTCCGGGGAAAACCGGGGGGGAAGTTGTTTCCAAAATGGAAGATACTGGCCCTGGATTACAACCCCATAACAGACGAAACCGGCAGGAAAATGTCGGCTTTTCCATGGTTTCGCAGCGTCAGCGCGAGATTGTGATGATCAAAGAGCCTCTGCGGACCGGGGATTGTACCCAGTTGTGATCACAAAGGCCGCCTCCTTTGGGCGACACCCTCTCCGCGTGCCCGGGCGGCTCGGGGTCTGATCAGGATAAAAGGCCGGCATCACATTCGCGTCTTGGTTGCTATACGCGCCGCCGGCTGCGCCGTCCCGGGCGGAGCGCGCTTCCCGAAGGGCGGCGCCAGGGCAGGATCGCCCGTTTCCGCCCGCAATTCGGTGATGTGATGACGCGGGCGCGCCTCTGCCCGTCCATCTGACCCTGGACGAGGTGATCCTGACGAAAGAATCAGTCAGCAGCGGGAAATCCACCGCAACCGCCCTGGCCGCAGTGCCGCCGGGGCCCCGGTAATCTGTTGTGAAAGAACGGCACGCTGACCCGCAACGAGTTGGGGCTGTGGTGGCTCTGGGCGCCGATAGCACGCTGCTGACACTCGCGCTGAAGACCCGCATGGCGCCGGAGGCGGCGCGCGCCGTCCTGCCGCGACACGGCTGGCGCTGTGCGGTGGGGCGGAAACGTCCATGGCGGGATGCCGCTGCGCAGGCATCGCGGTAAAGATGATCACCAGAGGTCACGGCGCCACCGCCCGCGCTACCGTCCGCGTCATTGCGCGCCCGCTGAGGCTGGCTGGGGGATCATCTTCGTGGCGGGTCTCTGCGCGGCTTTTTCACTGGAGCTGTCATTCTGGGTCCAGGGCAAGGGGGATGACCTTGAGCGGTTTTCCGGATTTGCGCTGGCGATCTGCGAAGGATTTCGGGCTCGGGCTCGGGCCGGGACGCGCCGCGACCAGGGCCTCTCCCTGGGACAGAGCAGAGAAGACCGGTAGTTTCTGACAGGTGTTCCCCCCGCGCACTGGCCAGGGTGATGCAGTCTTCCGCTTCTTTGATCGGCCTGTCGATCCGGTGCTTCAACCCGGTATTTACATCTTGGAATATCGCAGGTGCCGGGCTTCTGACGTGCACGGATTTGGGTCAGAAGCCGTTTGCGCGCTCCTGGTCGTCAAAGCGCTGAGAAAGCGTATCTTTTACGCAGGAGGACTGTGGCCTGCTTCGGGCCGGACGGCGAAGAAGCGGACAGTAACTCCGGCATCGACTTGGTCGATTCTGACGCCAGCGCCGCGGTTTTGCGCAAAAGCCCTCACCTGAACCGGGTACAGCTGGCGGGCGACAACAGCTTCTGTCTCAGGAACCATCCTGAGCTGCCACCTCAGCATGATCTGCCGGGGCATTTGGAGTTTTGCAGAGATATCCTTACGGGAGGCAATGAACGCGAGGCCAATCGCGGCTGACAGCTGTGCCGATACCGCTGCCATGTGACAGATTGTGCAGCCTCACTTCCTTCTGGTGCGCGGTCTTGAGTGCGCGCAATCGCCAGTCCGGGAGGATGAAGAGGAGTAGTGCAAACAGGCTAAGAAGCTTGGTCAGGCCACAAGGAGCAGACGTCGCGGACCCCGTCGCCCCTTTCCCCGAAGAAGGAAGCCTCAGCTCAGCAGGTGCCTGAGACAGAAGGTCATGAGGAAGACGGCCTGCTTCCTCATGAAGAAAATACTCTGGGGGCCGGGGGGAACCCCCCGGCTGCCGCCCGTTCGGTTGCGCGAAATTACGCTTCCTGAGTGCTGCGGGCCTCTACGAGGATCGCATGCAGCTTTGCGGGATCGGTATTGGAGCGCAGTTTCGAGACCACGCCCTGGTCGCGCATGGTGCGGCTGACCAGGGCCAGTGCTTTCAGGTGGTCGACGCCGGAATCCTTTGGCGCCAGCAGACAGAAGATCAGATCGACCGGCTGGCGGTCGACTGAATCATAATCCAGCGGCTTTTCCAGCCGGATGAAAATACCGGCGATACGGTCGAGTTCTTCGATCCGGGCATGGGGCAGGGCGATGCCATGCCCCACGCCGGTCGGACCCAGCGTCTCACGTTCCTGCAACCCGTCTACTGCGGGATCGGCCGGGATGCCCCAGGCCGATTGCGCGATATCCCCCAACTCCTGGAAGAGGCGTTTCTTCGAAGTGAACTGGCCGACCACGCGGACGGCAGAGGGGACGAGAAGACTGGAAAGTTCCATGAGAAAGCAGAAATCCTGTGGTCAGGCAGGGAAGGGCACCGGCCCTTCACCCGCTGTTGCGAGGGTCAATCCAGCCGATGTTGCCGTCGTCTCGACGATACACCACGTTCACGCCCCCATGGCCTTCATTGCGAAACACGAGCATTTTCTGCCCAGCCAGCTCCATTTGCATCACGGCCTCGCCGACGGTGATCGAAGGAATCTTCGTCTCCATCTCTGCAACTACGACCGGAGCAAGGGTTTCTGGCTCGGCATCCTCGTGTTCCTCGGATGGGGCGAGGATATAGGACGAGGCGGCGCCGAATTCAACTGGCCCCTTGCGATCGACATGGTGACTGCGCAACCGGCGCTTGTAGCGGCGCACCTGCTTGTCCAGACGTTCGCGGCAGCTCTCGAAAGCGGCATAGATTTCCGTTGCATTGCCTTTGGCCGAGACATTCAGACCGGTGGCCAGGTGGATCGTCGTCTCGCAGACGGATTCATGCGCCGCGCGCGAGAAGACCACCAGGCAATCGGTGGCACGCTGCGCGTATTTCTCGATCAACTCGCCAATTTCGGCTTTGACATGAGTGGTCAGGGCCTCACCGATGTCGATTTGTTTGCCGCTGATCTGGTAGCGCATGATAACTCCTCTGCTTTCAGGGCCGGGTCTGTGAACATGCTGTCACGAACCCGGGTCTTCAAAGACATTTCGTCTGTCGGGTCGTCTTTCTGATCTGGGGGCTGGCGGGGAAGACCGCAAGGCGGCGGGGCCATTTACGGCCGCCCTGACCTTGGTTGCGGTGGGCAATGCTTGCGCTCATATGACCATTTGGTGACAGCGCGCGCGGCCTGTCAACAGAATCGTCTGACCTCTGCACGAGATCGCGCAAATGGCTCAGGCCATACGAAAATTTTCGCCCAGATAGACGCGGCGGACGGTCTCGTCGCGGATGATTTCATCCGTGGTTCCCGACATCAGCACTTTGCCGTCATGCAGGATATAGGCGCGGTCGACGATGCCCAGCGTTTCACGCACGTTATGGTCGGTGATCAGCACGCCGATGCCGCGCGATTTCAGGTCCTGGACCAGATGCCGGATTTCATTCACCGCAATCGGATCGACCCCGGCGAAGGGTTCATCAAGCAGGAGATATTTCGGATCGGCGGCAAGGCAGCGCGCGATCTCGACACGCCGGCGCTCGCCGCCCGACAATGCCAGTGCCGGAGCCTGGCGCAGATGGGTGATCGAGAATTCCGACAGCAGCTCTTCGAGCCGCTCGCGCCGTTTGTGGCGGTCGGCATGGGCGATTTCCAGGACGGCGAGGATATTGTCCTCGACCGAAAGGCCGCGAAAGATTGAGACCTCCTGCGGCAGATAGCCGATGCCAAGCCGCGCGCGGCGATACATCGGCAAAGGCGTCACATCACGCCCGTCAATCAGCACCTGGCCGCCCTCGGGCGTCACAAGGCCGGCGATGGAATAGAAACACGTGGTCTTGCCCGAGCCATTGGGGCCCAGAAGCGCCACCACTTCGCCCCGCCGCAGATCCATGGTCACATCACGGATAACCGGGCGTTTCTTGTAGCTTTTCCTGAGGTTGCGGATCTGCAGCCCGGCGGATTCGGTCGCGGTCCGGGCGGCCGGCGGCTGCACATTATCGGCAAGAACCATCAGTTGGCTCCGGGCAGGAAGGTGGTCGAAACGCCGCCCTCCATCAGGCCGGTGCCGGATTTCATCCGTATCGTCAGTTTTTGCCCGGAAAGGGCGCTGGCGCCCTGGGTCAGCAGCACATCACCGGTCATGACGACAAGGCCGCTGTCGATCTCATAGACCGCTTCGCGTGATTCGGCGGCATCCTGCGCGCTGGCAATAGTCACACCGCCGGTGGCGCGCAGGCGCCTGATCGCCCGGCTGTCGGCGGCATATTCGACCCGCACCTCGGCCGCAGTCAGGCGCATTTCGCCCTGGCCCACAAGCACATTGCCGGAAAACACCGCCGACCCATCGGCATTGTTCACCGAAAGCGTATCGGCCTTGATCTCGACCGGCAGGCTGGTGTCCTGGGTCATCGGGCCGAAGGAGATCGTCGCTCCCTGCGCCAAAACGGGCTGCACAAAGACGGGCGATACGGCCAGCGCCAGAATGAGCGTCAGCGGCGAAAGCAAAAGGCGGGCAATCGGTGTCATGGCGTATCCGTTTCGCGTCCTGGTGCGCCTGGCTCATATACCAGCTTTACCGAGCCTGAGAAAACCAGAAGATAGGGGGAGGCAGCCCCGGTGTCACTTTGCTGTGTCAGGGTGAAGTTGTCGGCGTCAATGGTGACCTGCGGGCCGCTCGCGGTGACCGCGCTGTCGCTTGCGGCGCCGGACCGGTCAAGCGCGGTTGTCAGCCGCTCGGTAACGATATGAAAGCCCGAGGATGTGTCGATCGTGACCCCGCCCGAAAGCCGCAGCTGATCGGTGCCGGTGTCGAGTTCGGCGTCTTTGGCACGGATATCGGTGCTGCCGCCGCCCGGCATATCAAGGCGCACCACCACATCGCTGGCCCCGGCGGTGCGGGTGCCATTGGCGGGTCGCGCCGCGCTGGCGGTCATGGTGATGGCGCTGCCATCCGAGGTGGTGCCGGCATAGGTCGGCGCAGTCATCCGGGGGTCGCGCACGAGATCTTCGACATCAACTTCGGCATAGCGGATCGCGGCGGTCGGATCGATGCGGTCGGCCAGCAGGAACAGCGTCGACAAGAGCGCCAGCGCCGAAAGCGGCAGCGCCACTTTCAGCCAGCCGACCAGCCGGGAATGTCGGTCGAGCCTTGGCATCCGTCCTCCGGTTTCAGGCCACGCCTGCGCGCAGGCAATCATGGATATGCAGGGTCCCTTCTGCCAGCCCGGTCGGGTCGGTCACCATCAGACAGGTGATTTTGCGCTCATTCATCAGGCCAAGCGCCTCGACCGCCAGGGTTTCGGGCGCGATGGTCAGCGGGCGGGCGGTCATCACCTCACCGGCGCTGAGGCTCAAAAGCCCGTCCATATGCCGCCGAAGGTCGCCATCGGTGATGATGCCCTGCAGATGCCGGTCGGCACCGGCCACGCCGACCACGCCAAAGCCGGCGCGGGTCATGGAAATCAGCGCGTCAGACATCGGCGTGTCGGGCGCGATCAGCGGCGGGTCGCGATGCATCAGATCACGCACCCTGAGCAGGCGCGCCCCCAGCTTGCCGCCCGGGTGAAAGGTGCGGAAATGTTCGGGGGTGAACCGGCGGTGTTCCATCAGCGCAATCGCCAGCGCATCGCCAAGTGCCAGCGTCATCGTGGTCGAGGTGGTCGGAACGATGCCGGTCTCACAGGCCTCAGGCACAGTGGGCAACAGGATCGCCACATCGGCCTCGCGCAGCAGCGTCGAACCCTCGCGGCCCGCAATGCCGATCAGCGGAATGCCAAAACGGCGCGCATGGGCCAGCATATCGGCAAGCTCCGGCGTCTCGCCGGAATTCGACAGCATCAGAAGAACGTCGCCTTCTGCAATCATGCCAAGATCGCCATGGCTGGCCTCGGCCGGATGCACGAATTGTGCCGGCGTGCCGGTCGAGGCAAAGGTCGCCGCCAGCTTCTTGCCGATATGGCCCGATTTCCCCATGCCCGAGACGACAACGCGCCCGCGCGCTTTCAGGATCAGCGCGACCGCATCAGTAAAGCTCTGGCCAAGCGACGTGGCCAGAGTGTCAAGCGCTCCGGCCTCGCGCCGGATCACCCGCTGGCCGGTGGCCAGCAGGGCGGCCGGATCAATGATGCCCGGATCAATGATGGAAGATGTCATTCAGATCATCCCAGCCCAGCAGATCCATTTCAGCCCGCACCGGCAGGAAGGCAAAGAGCTTTTCCGCCAGCGCCAGACGGTCCTCGCGGATCAGCTTCTCTTCCAGCGCTGCTTTCAACCGGTGCAGGTAAAGCACATCCGACGCCGCATATTCCTTTTGCGCCTCGGTCAGCTGCTCCGAGCCCCAGTCCGAGGTCTGCTGTTGTTTCGACACATCGACACCAACCAGATCGGCAAGCAGGTATTTCAGCCCGTGCCGGTCGGTATAGGTGCGGATCAGCTTGGAGGCGATCTTGGTGCACCAGACCGGCGCGGTGGTGACGCCAAAAGCGCGCTTCATGGCGGCAATGTCGAACCGGCCAAAATGAAAGAGCTTGAGCACCGCCGGATCGGTCAGCAACCGTTCCAGATTGGGGGCCGAAGTCTGGCCGCGCGCGATCTGCACCAGATGCGCGTCCCCCTTGCCATCCGAAAGCTGCACCACGCACAGCCGGTCGCGGCGCGGATCAAGCCCCATGGTTTCGGTGTCGATAGCGACGACCGCGCCAAGGTCGAGCCCGTCGGGCAGGTCGTTCTGATGCAGATGAATAGCCAATTGGGTCACTTTCACACGGATGCCAGATGGAACTAATCCTCCACCCGGTCCCGGTCAACTGCGGCAATCCTTTTGCGCCGGCATCTCAGGCACATCATCCGGCGGTGTCAGATGCTGAAGCCTCAGACCTTCCAGCGGCCGAAGCCAAATGCGGAATAATCCCTTGGCCAGGCGTCTTGCGCGGCGGTTTCCAGCTCTTCGCACCAGATGTTTTCGAGTGCACCTGTGGGTTCGGGGGCGATGGCAACGGGGGGCGATCTGAACCCTAGTTCCGCCCCGAGATGCGCGAGGCCGGCAGAGAGCCGCTCTTCGCGGATCACCAGATCGGGGCTGCGAATAGCGGCAAAGCCCTGCAAAATAGCGGTCTGGCTCGCCCAGTGCGGATCGACGCGCTGGCTGGTCTGGCCGCTCAGCGAGAGTTTCGCATAACGCAGAAACGCCAGGAAGGCCGCGCGGTGGCTGTCAGTATCGGCGAAATCCTGGCCCCTGGGCGGCAGTTCGGCATGATGGGCACGGACCAGCGCATTGCGGTGTTCTTTCAGACGGCCCGAGACGATAAGGTCGGTAAAAGCGGTATGGGCGCGCAGCAGCGGATGGCGCAGCACCGTAAAGCTGAGATTTCCGGGATGCGCCAATTCCCAGTCGCGCAGTGATTTGCGGGTGAATTCACCTGTCACATCGCCAAGTGCCGCAAGCCAGGCCGTCACTTCGGCAACCGGCCCGCCCTTGACCGGCATGTAAAGCAGGCGGCCCTGGTCAGACGCGATGTAAGACGGGACGGCTGCGCTGCGGCGGGGTTCGAAATTCGGCGTCCGCGCGAGGTTGAAACGGTCCAGCCGCGACAGTGCCTCTTCCATCACCTGCGGATTGGTCACCTTGTCGGACAGCGCGCCGGGATTTTGTTTGACCAGCGATGCGTCAACCGCCTCAAGCCGGGCGCTGACGCCCAGCCAGGCCGCCAGACCGTTCAGGACATCAAGATCCTGGATATCCTCATAATCGATATAAAACGCCGTCTGACCCGAAACCTGCAGCATATGCATCAGCCGGATCTGGAAATCCTGCACATTTTCCAGATGGGCCTCAAACCCGGCTGGATCAAATTCGGCACGGGCGGTTTTCAGGTTCTTCACATTGGTCAGCCGCCATTGCTCGGTCGCGCGGGCAATCTGCCAGGAAATGTAGCTTTCCAGCGGGTTGCGGGTCAGGATGATCTTGGCGCAGGCCGGATCTTCCATCACGGCGGGCAGGATGCGCTGGTCGTGATCGTGGAAATAGCGAAAGCCCGAAAGCCCCGGGGTCTGGTCACGCATGGCATGCAACAGGCCCAGCGGATCTTTCTCGCGCGCCTCCATATCATAGCCAAAGCCCTCTTGCCGCTTTGAGCCGCCGATGAAGCGCGGGTTGAACATCTCGCCGAGGCAGGTGACGCCGTCGAGCGCGTTCAGATTGGCCTCGAGGAAATTCGAGCCGGTCCGCATTTCGGCCAGCATGACGAATGAGGTAAAGCGCGGCACCGCCGCTGCTGTGTCAGACATGGACGGTCACTTCACCAGATAGGGGCGCGGACGGCGGTTGCCGGGGCCGGGGATCTCGCCGCCGGCGGGGAAGTCGCCCATCAGTTCGGGCTTCATCCCCTGGTTGCGCAGGTTTTGCAGGAACCGGCCAAAGCCGGTCAGATCCCTGAGGCGTGGCACCTCGGTCAGGCGCCGGAGCGAACGCGGGCTGATTTCATCAACGATCATCTGCAGCGGCTCCATCGGGTTCTCGACGAATTCCGCGAGGTTCCAGACCCGGACGCGCGCCTTCACATCGGGCGCGCGCAACAGGGTCAGCAGTTCGGCCTCGATGCGCTGAAGCCGCGCCGCTTCGGCCCTGATCTCGCTGAAATTCAGATTGGAGTGGAACAGGGGAACCGAGAACGCGCCGGAGACGACCGAAATCTGCGCATGGGGATCGCCGGCGATAAAAGGGATGATCTTCTGGCTGTCACGCGGGCTGAACTGGAAACATTGGCGTTCGCCCCTGGTGTTCCAGATCAGGCTGGTCAGAAAACTGCGCGGGTTGTAGTCGCGCAGCCGCGCGGAATTGCTCAGCGAACCGTTATAGATCACCTCGCCGCCAGCGAACTCGACGCCTTCAGGGGCGAAGAGATGGCCATGGACCCTGGTGCCCGAGACCCGGGAAAGCCAGGTGTCGAAATCCTCGAACAGTTCGGAAAAGCCCTCAAACACCGAATAGGCGGCGGCGGTGCGGCCGTTTGACTGTTCGCGATTGGGAAAGCGCGACTGCATGTAAAGCCCGGCGCGGCCCATGGTGCGGCGCTCGACCGCTTTGGCGAAAAGCCGGTCGATCTTGCCGGGATTGGGTTCGGCCCGGGGCTGGCTGGCGGCGTCGGGATGCAGGAATGTGTTATAGAGCCGGTTTGCCTGTGGCCAGATCTTGCGCGCGATAAAGCAATCCGAGCGGCGCAGGAGCTGCAGGTGATCATCATAGAAAACATGCGGTTTGCCCTGGAAATCGAATTTCGACAGGGTCAGCGAGCGGCTTTCGACGCTGGTGGAGAACAGCCGCACCAGCGACTGGAAATAGCTTTCATCCGGGATCCAGACGCGGCGGAAATAGGTGTCATAGCTGGCGCGGTCGGGGCTTTCCAGGATTGCCGAAAGCGTCTGGCGGGTCAGGCACCACCATTGGCTGCCCAGATGCGGCACAAGGTTCAGCGGCATTCTGCGCCGTACTTTCAGCCGGCGCTGCAGCTCGACATAGGTGTCAAAAAGCCAGCGATTCTTGCGCCAGGAGAACGGAAAGCGCAGCGTGAACCGTTCGGCATTCAGGCCGCCGACCGTCCAGCCGACATCCGCGGTGGTGACGCTTTCGATAAAATCGGTGCGCGGGCGGGCGTCGAGATAGTCGCGCAGTTCTTCGATCGGGCGCAGCGGCAGGCAGGATCCCGACACGAGGCAGACATGGCGCACCTCGGGGAAATCCTTCAGCATCAGCTCGCTGGCCTCCTGCGTGGCGGCCACAATCCCCCAGGTGCCCCATTCGCAGATATGGCGCGGCGAAAAGCGGATGTTCTCCAGATCTTTAAGCGCATCGCGCAGGAAGTCGAATTTGGTATCCGGGGTCGAGCGGTCGACATGGATCACCACCGGGCAGCCGCGTTCCGCCCAGTAGCGCGCCACCTGGGCCGCGCGGTGCAGCGCGGTATGGCAGAGCATAACAAAGCCCAGACTGTTCTGCCCCGTGCTGCTTTTCCCCGTGCTGCTTTTCCCGGTGCTCATGCCCAGTTCCCCTTGGACATGAGGCCCAGAATCTCCAGCTGGCGCCAGTTGATGTATTTCTCGCTCCATTTGCACCAGAAATCGGGCTGATCCTTCAGCCCCTCCAGATAGGCCTTGTATTCACGACTGTCGGCATAATGTTCGCCGCGCGCCATCTCTTCCTGCGCCTTGGCTGCAAATGTATCCAGGAACTTGGCGTGAAGAAGGCAGCCGGAGGCCTTTTCCCCTCCCCATTCGTCAAAAGCGAGGTTCAGCCCGCGCGGCAGCAGCATATGGGTCGAGCTGATATAGGCATAGCTTTTGTGCCAGCGCACCAGCGGCACCTTGTTCAGCGCGGGTGCAGCGCGCGGATTGCCGGCAAAGAAGGTGCGCGCCCGCGGGCCGCCCTGGATCCAGAGATTGCCATAGCCCCAGTTGCGGCTGATCGTATAATTGCCGGAATCGAACCATTCCGCGATCTCGAACGGGTTCTGGCCCTCGCGGTAGGGCTGATCCTGGACCGGGCCTTTGGGATACATATCCAGCAGCATCGCCGAAAAGGCGCGGATACCGCTGGTGTCGAGCCAGTCGGTCAGCGCGCGCAGAGGCCGCGTCTCGCAAAACGGGTAGATCAGGAATTCATCGACATCGACGGTCAGACACCAGTGGCCATGACCGTAGCGCCGCAGCAGCGCGGTGATCCAGTCCATGCCGAAACGGCTGTTCTTATAGCTTGCCTTCGTGGTCCAGAGCGAGACATCCGGCTGGCTCGCGAGATAGTCGCGGCTGCCATCGTCGCTGTCATTATCCACGAAAAAGAAATGGCTGACGCCGAGATCGCGGTAGTAGCTCAGAAACCAGGGCAGACGGACCCGCTCGTTTCTCAGCGTGCAGAAAAGCAGGACGGCACCGCCGCGGACCGCATCCGTGCGCAGCGCGATCGGGCGCAGCTCGCGGCCTCGCAACATCGCGCGGCCGATCAGCCGCTTGCGGCGCAGGCGCAGACGGTAGGATCCGGTCAGGCTCATGCGGGCCTCCGGTCGCAGCGGGCAGGGCTGCCCCCGAACGCCGGGCGTCGGGCCTGTATTCGTCCCGCACCTTGACGGCCCGGGCTGCGTTTTACATGAACCGGCACCATAGCCTTGCTTTTGTCTTCTGGCATTGTTTCCATTATGGAAATTGCTGTGTTGATAGCTAGAGAAATGCCGTCACAAAGTAAACATTTCACCAGGCTGAAAGATGGTCGCGGGCAATGGTTCATACCCAGCCCCCGCGTGACATGAGGCCAAGCGCCTCCAACTGCCGCCAGCCGGTATAGCGCCGCGATTGCGCGGTCTTCAGCAGTGGCGCGGCGATCAGCCCGTCATAATAGCTGCCAAAGCGGGTGGGATCGGCGAAATGCTGGCGGCGCTCTTTCTCCTCACCAGATTTTTCAATGATTTCAGGCAGGAATTTGGTGTGGAGCAATACGCCCGAGGTCATCTCGCCTCCGGTTTCGTCGAAGACATGATTAAGGGGCGCCGGCAGCAGTGAATGGGTCGAGTTATGCCAGGCATAGCGCCAGGACCATTTCACCAGCGGGATCTTGTTCAGGGTTGGCGCACGGCGGGGGTCATCGGCAAAGAACGTCCGCGCGCGGGGGCCCCCCTGGATCCAGAGGCTGCGCAGCGGCTGTTGCACCTGGAGGCTGTAATTGCCGGAATCAAACCATTGCAGCAGGTCAAGCGGGTCGGTGCCGGGGGTATAGGGCCGCTCTCCCAACCGGTCTTCGGGGTAGAGATCCAGCATCATCGCGGGCATCGACCGGTGGCCCTTGCCTTCAAGCCAGGCGGTCAGCGCGGGCAGAGGCCGGGTCTCGTGCCAGGGGTAGACCAGCAGCTCATCGGCATCGAGCACGAGGCACCAATGGCCGTTCCCGTGCCGCATCAGCACCCAGTTCAGCCAGTCCAGCCCAAAGCGCGATTTGCGGTAAGAGCCGGCGGTGGACCAGAGCGAGACATCCGGCTGGTCGCGCAGCAGGGCTTCGCTGCCATCCGTGCTGGCATTGTCTATGATCAGGAAATGATCCACGCCGAGCCGGCGGTGATGCGCCAGAAACCAGGGCAGTCGCGCCACCTCGTTCCTGACCACCATCGCACAGAGGATGGCGCCTTTCCAGATCGCACCGGTGCGGTCGGCCAGGCGGGTCAGTTCGCGCCTTTTGCGCAGCGCACGCGCCAGCAATATCCGGCGCCGGTTGCGCAACCGCCAGGCCCCGATAAGGCTCTGGCGGCTGTCTTCAGCGGCCGGCAATTCGCCGATCGCATATGTCAGGCGGGGGGCTGCGCCCGCCGTCATGAGGTTACTCAGCCGCTTTCAGCTGCACCAGCATGTCATTGAGGTAGGCGGTGAACTCATCGCGCAGATCGGGGCGCGACATGCCGAAAGCCACGGTTGCCTGCAGGAAGCCCGCTTTCGAGCCGCAGTCATAGCGCATGCCCCGGAAGCGGTAGCCGTAAACCCCGGTACCGCCCCAGCCCGCCTCTTCCGCGATGGCATCGGTCAGCTGGATCTCGCCGCCGGTGCCAAGCTTGGTTTCATGCAGGTTGTGCAGCACTTTCGGGTCAAGGATGTAACGTCCGATCACCGCGAGGTTCGAGGGTGCATCCTCGGCCTTCGGCTTCTCGACCATCCCCTTCGCCCGCACGATAGAGCCACGGTCTTCGGCAATATCGAGCATGCCATAGGACGATGCTTTCTCCGGCGGGACTTCCATCGCCGCAACCATATTGCCGCCGGTTTCCTGATAGGCCTCAACCATCTGCGCGAGGCAGGATTGCTCTGCCGCGATCACGTCATCGGGCAGAAGCACGGCGAAAGGCTCATCGCCGATCAGGCGGCGGGCACACCAGACGGCGTGACCAAGGCCAAGCGGGCGGTTCTGGCGGACATAGGCGATGGCGCCGGAATCCATATTGGTGTCTTCCAGCACCTTCAGCAGCTCGGTCTTGCCCTTGCGGTTCAGCTCGCTCTCAAGCTCGGGGGCGCGGTCGAAATAATCCTCAAGCGCGGATTTCCCGCGCGAGGTCACGAAAATGAACTCTGTAATCCCTGCGGCCCGCGCTTCGTCGATCGCATATTGGATCAGCGGGCGGTCGACGAGGGTCATAATCTCTTTTGGCACCGACTTGGTGGCAGGCAGGAAACGGGTACCGAGGCCAGCGACAGGGAAGACGGCTTTAGTGACTTTTTGGGGCTTCATGATCGCACTCGTGTTTATTCCGGCGCAGCATTTGCACCTCAATTTGAGCTCTTCCCAGAACAATTTGTCCTGAATTTGGCGCCAACGTGTTTCTAGGCGAGATTCTGCTAAAGTACAGCGCGAAAGCGTGTGGAGAATTCTGCCTCAGGTTGAATTGCGCAAATCTCAGGCAATGCGGGTCAGTCCGGAAATTTCAGAGAGACCCCGGGCGCGCGGGCAATGAAGAAAGGATTGTCCCAGCCGGGTTTGCCATAGGTCAGGGGGGCGTGGCTGTCGAAATGCAGCACCTCGCCGCCGGCCCCGCGCAGCACGGCATCCCCTGCGGCAGTGTCCCATTCCATGGTACGGCCGAGGCGCGGATAAAGATCGGCCTCGCCCGTGGCGACCAGACAGAATTTCAGGCTGGAACCGGCGCTTTTCGAATCTCTGACCGCATAGCGGCCGATGTAAGCATCCGTTGCCGCATCGCGGTGCGATTTCGAGGCGACAACCATCAGCGCGCCGTTATCCGGCGCCGCATTGACCCGCAGTGGCGTCAGCGCGCCGGGCCGGGTTTTGTCGAAGGGCCCGGCCTCCTCGACGGCGGTGCCATCGGCCAGAGTATAGAAAAGCCGTTCCTTTGCAGGCGCATAGACGACACCATGGCGCGGCACGCCATTCTCGACATAAGCGATATTGACGGTGAAATCCCCGCGGCGCTGCACGAATTCCTTGGTTCCGTCCAGCGGATCGACGATCAGGAAGGTCGAGGCAGTCAGGGCATGGCTCGCGGCCTGTTCCTCGGTGATCAGCACCAGGTCCGGAAACTCCGCGCGCAACCCGGCCGAGATCAGTGCATCGGCGGCCTCGTCTGCCTCGGTCACCGGGCTCGAATCGCCCTTGGCCTTAACCTCGAAATCCGGGCCGTTATAGACTTCCATGATCCGGTCCCCGGCCTCGAGCGCGAGGCGGCGGATGACGGTGACGAGGCGGTCAAAGTCCATGAAATGCTCCGGTCGGGTCTGATGGGGCGCGAAATGGCGCCTGTTGCCACAGGGTTTGCAGCCCTTTATCTTCGCGCGGAAAGGGATCGGCAAGCAATCGCTGCCAGAATTCCAGGAACTGCCCCGATTCAGACGCTTTTCCAGGGGATAGTCGGCCGACCGCAGGGGGCGCTGCCCGTGGTTCGGTACCGAGACACGGCGCGACGGCCAGAGGCAGCAAGGGCATCATCCATGTTCCGACCAGAGGCGCAACGGATCTCGCATATGCGGACCGGCTTCGAGCTTATCGAGGTGATCTACCACGCCACCGTGCGCCAGCTGCGCGGCTCGCATTCCAATGCGGTGGTCGCTTTGGTGATGAATGTGCTGCAGGCGGTGCTGGTGCTGGTGTTGTTCGTGGTGATGTTCGATCTGCTGGGGATGCGGCGGCTGGCGCTGCGCGGCGATTTCATCCTTTACGTGATGTCGGGCGTTTTCATGTTCCTGACCCATGTGAAAGCGCTTGGCGCCGTGGCAGCGGCAGACAGCCCGGCCTCGGCGATGATGATGCATGCGCCGATGAACCCGATCATCGCAGTGGTCTCGGCCGCGCTGGCCGCGCTGTATAAGCAGACATTCGCGGCCGGGGTCATCCTGTTCGTCTATCATGCGGTGATGCAGCCGATCACAATCTTCGACCCGATCGGCACTATGGGGATGTTCATCCTGTCCTGGGCCTCGGGTGCGGCGATTGGTCTGATCTTTTATGCCGCAAAGCCCTGGCAGCCGGATCTGGTGGGCATCCTGTCGACGATCTATCAGCGCGCGAATATGATCGCCTCGGGCAAGATGTTCGTGGCCAATCAGGCCTCGGCCTGGCTGCGCAGCAAGTTCGACTGGAACCCGCTCTATCACACGATTGACCAGGCGCGTGGCGATATTTTCCTGAATTATCAACCTCGCTATACCAATATCGAATATCCGATCTGGGCGGTGATGGTCTGTCTGATGATCGGGCTGATGGGCCAGTTCTTCACCCGCAAATATGCCTCGGCCAGCTGGGGGAAACGCCGGTGATCCGACGCTGTCTCACGGGTCTCGCCGTTGCCGTCCTGGCCATTATTGCGCTGGCTCCGGGTGCGGTTTTGCAGGCCGAGACCCTTCCCGCGCTCTATTCTGTTGAGGGTGTGGCCGCTGATGATGAGCTGAATATCCGGGCCGCGCCCGAGGCAGGGGCGGCGATCCTCGGCACCATCGCGCCCGACACCGAAGGGGTCGAGGTGATCCGGCTGAGTGAGAGCGGTGCCTGGGGCCAGGTCGGCACCGCTGAGGGCAATGGCTGGGTTGCGATGCGCTATCTGCGCCCGCTTCCGGTGGCGACCGGCAGCGCGCCGCGCCCCTTCCTCTGTCACGGCACGGAACCGTTCTGGAGCCTGAACAGTGGCGCCGGGACCGGCACGCAAAGCGGCGCATGGGCTGCACCGGAGGAGAGGCCGCAATCCCTTGTGGTGCTGTCTGCGCTGGATCTGTCCGAGCCCCGTTTTGCCACGCCTTCAGGAGAGATGGTCTGGTTCGTGACCCTTGCCGGAAGAGCCGCGAGCGGGGCGGCCGAAATCTTCAGCCTGACCGTCACGCGCGGCACCTGTTCCGACGGTATGTCCGACCGGGTTTACGGCTTCGAAGCCTTTGTCGCGCGGCAAACGAAGGGCGAGGGGCGGGCCTTTCAGGGCTGCTGCACCCTTGACATGCGCTGAACCTTGCCCTGCGAGGCGCCCGATTGCGTGCAGATCAGGCACAGGATTGTGAAAAATCGCGGCCGACTCCGCCCATGTCCCGTTGCAGGCGGAATTGCCCCTGCCTATATACGGCCAGTCAAAGGGTGATGCGTCACCCATTCCAATCCATAACCCTGATCCTGTGCCGAAGTTTCCGGGCAGCGACAGGGGAGATCGCCTGAAGAAAGGGATACAAATATGGCCAAAGTCATCGGTATCGACCTCGGCACCACCAACTCCTGCGTCGCCATCATGGATGGCTCGCAACCGCGCGTCATCGAAAACGCGGAAGGCGCCCGCACCACCCCGTCCATCGTCGGCTTCACCGAGACCGAGCGTCTGGTCGGCCAGGCCGCCAAGCGCCAGGCTGTGACCAATGCCTCGAACACCGTTTTCGCGGTGAAGCGTCTGATCGGCCGCCGCATCGGCGATGCCGAAGTCGAAAAAGACAAGAAGCTCGTCTCCTATGATATTGTCGACAGCGGCAATGGCGACGCTTGGGTCGAAGTGCGCGGCGAGAAATATTCGCCCTCGCAGATCTCTGCCTTCATCCTGCAGAAGATGAAGGAAACCGCTGAATCCTACCTCGGTGAAGCCGTCACCCAGGCCGTGATCACGGTTCCCGCCTATTTCAACGACGCTCAGCGTCAGGCCACCAAGGACGCCGGCAAGATCGCTGGCCTCGAAGTGCTGCGCATCATCAACGAGCCGACCGCTGCGGCGCTGGCTTATGGTCTCGACAAGAAAGAGACCAAGACCATCGCGGTCTATGACCTTGGCGGCGGTACCTTCGATATCACCATTCTGGAAATTGATGACGGCCTCTTCGAGGTTAAATCGACCAATGGCGACACCTTCCTCGGTGGCGAAGATTTCGACATGCGCATCGTCCAGTATCTGGCCGATGAGTTCAAAAAGGACAACGGCGTCGATCTGACGCTGGACAAAATGGCTCTGCAGCGCCTGAAAGAGGCGGCTGAAAAGGCCAAGATCGAGCTGTCGAGCGCAAGCCAGACCGAGATCAACCAGCCGTTCATCTCGATGGACAAGAACACCGGCCAGCCGCTCCACCTGGTGGTCAAGCTGACCCGCGCGAAACTGGAAAGCCTTGTCGGCGATCTGATCGTCAAGTCGATGAAGCCCTGTGCGGCCGCGCTGAAAGATGCCGGTCTCTCCAAGGACGATATCGACGAGGTGGTTCTCGTCGGCGGTATGACCCGGATGCCGCGCGTGATCGAAGAGGTCACCAAGTTCTTCGGCAAAGAGCCGCATAAAGGCGTGAACCCGGACGAAGTCGTGGCTATGGGCGCAGCCGTTCAGGCCGGCGTGTTGCAGGGCGACGTGAAAGACGTGGTTCTGCTCGACGTGACCCCGCTTTCGCTGGGTATCGAGACGCTGGGCGGTGTATTCACCCGCCTGATCGACCGCAACACCACGATCCCGACCAAGAAATCGCAGGTCTTCTCGACCGCTGAGGACAACCAGTCGGCCGTGACGATCCGCGTCTTCCAGGGCGAGCGTGAAATGGCTGCGGATAACAAGATCCTCGGCCAGTTCAACCTGGAACAGATCCCGCCCGCACCGCGCGGCGTGCCGCAGATCGAGGTGACCTTTGACATCGACGCCAACGGCATCGTGTCGGTCTCGGCGAAAGACAAGGGCACCAATCGCGAGCACAAGATCACCATCCAGGCCTCGGGCGGTCTGTCGGATGAGGATATCGAGAAAATGGTCCGCGACGCCGAGGCCAATGCCGATGCCGATAAGGCACGGCGTGAACTGGTCGAAGCGAAGAATCAGGGTGAAAGCTTGCTCGATTCCACGAAGAAATCGCTGAAGGATCACGGCGAGAAGGTCGATCCTTCGACGGTTGAGGCGATTGAATTCGCTATGGTCCCGCTGGAAGAGGCGCTGAAAGGCGAAGATGCCGGCAAGATCAAATCCGGGATCCAGAACCTCACCGAGGCCGCGATGCGGCTTGGCGAAGCGATCTATAAGGCGCAGGCCGGCGAGGCCAGCGACGATGACGGAGATGCGGCGCGGCCGGTTGACGATGACACCATCGTCGATGCCGACTTCGAGGATCTTGGCGACAACAAGCGGAAGTAATTCCGATTTGACCGGAAACGGGGGCGGCCCAATGGGTCGCCCTTCGCCGGTCAGGAGAGGGCTTTTGCTATGGCAAAACGCGACTACTACGAGGTTCTCGGGGTATCCCGCGGGGCCAGCGCCGATGAGTTGAAGAAAGCCTATCGCCAGAAGGCGAAAGAGCTTCATCCCGACCGCAACTCTGACAATCCCGAGGCCGAGGCTCAGTTCAAAGAGGCGAACGAGGCCTATGACGTGCTGAAGGATGCCGAAAAGAAGGCCGCCTATGACCGCTTTGGTCATGCGGCGTTCGAGGGCGGCATGGGTGGCGGCGGCCAGCGCGGCGGCTTTAACCAGCAGGGCGATTTCGCGAGCGCGTTCTCGGATGTGTTCGAGGATCTCTTTGGCGATTTCATGGGCGGGCGCGGCCAGGGCGGCGGCGGTGGCGGCCGGCAACGGGCGCAGCGCGGCTCGGATCTGCGCTACAACCTGCGGGTGTCGCTGGAGGAGGCCTGGAAGGGCGTCCATAAGACGATCTCGGTGCCGGGCTCGGTGCAATGCGATATCTGTCATGGGTCGGGGGCCGAAGGCGGCGCCGAGCCGCAGACCTGCCCGACCTGCTCGGGCATGGGCAAGGTACGGGCGCAGCAGGGCTTTTTCACCGTCGAGCGCACCTGTCCGAACTGCTCGGGCACCGGTCAGATCATCAAGAACCCCTGCAAGAACTGCCACGGGGCAGGGCGGCTTGAGAAAGACCGCCAGCTTTCGGTGAATATCCCGGCAGGCGTCGAAACCGGCACCCGTATCCGGCTCGCCGGAGAGGGCGAGGCGGGGCTGCGTGGCGGGCCGTCGGGTGATCTCTACATCTTTATCGAGGTGAAAGAACACGCACTCTTCCAGCGCGACAGCGTGCATCTTTTCTTCCCGGTGCCGATTTCCATGGCCCGCGCCGCGCTTGGCGGCGAGGTCGAAGTGCCGACCATCGATGGCGGACGGAGCCGGGTGAAGGTGCCCGCCGGGGCGCAATCCGGGAAACAGATGCGGCTGCGGGGCAAGGGCATGCCGGCGCTGCGCGGTGGCGGGGTCGGCGATATGGTGATCGAGCTGCGGGTCGAAACGCCGGTCAATCTGACCTCGCGCCAGAAAGAACTGCTGACCGAATTCGAGAAGCTATCAGAAGAAAATAACCCGGAGGGGTCAAATTTCTTCTCGAAAGTCAAAGGCTTCTGGGATGGGATGAAGGGCTGACCTGTTCAGTCCTGGCTATATTGGGGCCGGTTCCGCATGCGGGGCCGGCCTTTTTGTTGCCCGCATGCGGCTGTGGACATTTCTGTGTTTAACTGTGGTATTAAGTCTTTCTAAACCAGTCGGGCGCAATCTGCTGGCATGGCTCAGCATCATTCCTTCGCAGAATCACCCTTGCCGCCCTTCCTCCCCTTCGGGGATGAGGCCCTTGCGACGCCTGTGGCAATTGCGCCTGGCGGGCGGCTTCCGAGCTATATCCAGGACCACCGCCGAAGGTTGCGCACCCGTTTTCTCGAAGGCGGGGCGGCGGCGATGCCGGATTATGAATTGCTGGAGCTGCTCTTGTTCCGGGCGATTCCCCGCCAGGATGTAAAGCCACTGGCGCGCCTGCTGCTTGAGACATTTGGTGATTTTAACCGGGTGGTGAGCGCGCCGCTGGTCCGGCTGATGCAGGTGAAGGGCGTTGGCGAGGCGGTGGCGCTGGACCTGCATATCGTCGGTGCGGCGGCGCAGAGGATGATGCGCGCGCGGGTGATCAACCAGCCAGTGCTCTCTTCCTGGGATGCGCTGCTGGATTATTGTCATACGGTCATGGCGCATCGCGAGACCGAACAGTTCCGCATCCTGTTTCTCGACCGCAAGAATGTGCTGATCGCAGATGAGGAACAGGCGCGGGGCACAGTCGATCACGTCCCTGTCTATCCACGCGAGGTTGTGAAACGGGCGCTGGAACTGAACGCCTCGGCGCTGATCCTGGTACACAACCACCCGTCGGGCGATCCGACGCCTTCGGATTCCGATGTGACCATGACACTTCAGGTTCAGGATGCCTGTCGCACGCTGAACATCACGCTTCACGACCACCTCGTAATCGGCAAGGGAAGGGAAATGAGCTTCCGCTCGCAGGGCTATCTCTGATCAGAGCGGTTCTGGCGTGAAATTCGGCACGATCCACACTTCGACACGGCGGTTCAGCCGGCGGCCAATAACGGTCTCGTCGCAGGCCATCGGCATCGCCTCGCCAAAGCCCTCGGTCACCGGGATCTGATCGGCCCGAAGATCCGGTGCGAGATCGGCCAGATCCTGAGCCACCCGTTCGGCACGTTCTGCCGAAAGTGCTTTATTGGCACTCGCTTCGCCCTTGCCGTCAGAAAAGCCGGCAAGAATCAGCGTTTTGGAAGGGAAGCTCTCTGACGCGATCATCCGCGCCAGCTGGGCCAGGTTCTCCTGGCTGGTCGCATCCAGAATGGAGGTGTTTTCTTCAAAGCGGAAGGTCAGCGACAGCCGGTCTGCACCATTCATCACTTCGGCCAGCCGTTTCAGATCACCAAGCGTCACGTCATCGCCGGCGCCAAGGATCGCATTGATCAGCCGCAGACCGTCCTGGGTCATCGGTGCGGCTTCGACAGAGCGGTCGATAAAGCCGGCCGCAGACACAACATGGCCGGCGCGGGGGGTGGCGGTGAACTCCAGAAACTCGCGCGCGAAGACCGGAATGCGACGTGGGGCGGGGATCAGGAATTGCGGCAAGGCCAGGGGATAGTCCTCGGCTTTGACAGAAATCGGCAATGGCAGCAGGGGAAAGCCACAGCTGTCAACAAGCGGTGCGGGAATCGCCGGGGCCATCTCGGCACGTCCGGTGATTGCCAGCGCCCAGGGATCTTTTGCGACCGCCTCGGCGAGGTGCTGCATATCGGGGTGAACTATATCGGCCTTTATCGGCGCACCGAGCCGTTCCGACAAGGCGCGCGTCATGTCTGTATCCGGCGCCAATGCATGAAGGACGATCGGCATGTCCGGCCCGCCGAGGTCGCGCCAGTTCTTCAGCTGACCGGCGAGAACCTTCGCGAGATTTACGGTCGAGATCTTCGGCGTCGGATTGCCCGGCGCCATCACCGGGACAAGGGCGTCCAGTGCAATCGGTCTCGCGCCCGAAGCACGCGAGGGCGAGGCGGAGAGCTCCATTTCAGCGGCGCCACTTGCCAGCGCTGCCTGGGCCGGGCCCGGCAGCATCGGCGAGAAAGAGACATCAGCAAGGACAGTATCATCCTGTGCCTTGTAGATCTGTGCCGCCCAGGAGGCACCATTCTGCGGTGTCACTTCGCGAAAGGCCAAACCGCGCACGGCGGCAAAGCTGCTGAAAAGGCCAGGCAACAGCCGTGCCCCGGCATCCGGGGCGCCGACGACGCGGATATCGGCATGTGGCGTGGTCAGATCCGGACAGGCCGGACCCTCGCAGATCACGCCCTGGCCATCGACGGTCAGCAGCCCCCAGGCGGTTTCGATCCGGTAAAATTCGCCGTCATAGCCCTGCAGGCTGCCGGGCAGCACAATATTCCCCTCACGCGAGATCAGCGTGATATCCTGCGCCTGGGCGGGCTGCACGACAGGCGACTGAGACAGGAAAAACAGCAAAGCGAAGAAAATCGCCGCGCCTGGCCGCGTTAGCATCTTTTCCCACCGGGATTAGTTCAGCAGCGCCATTTTCCGCTGCGCTACCGGATTCTTCAACACCTTAATGGCGAGAACCGGCCATAGGCGAGTCAGGCCAAGCGCCTAGATATGTCAGATGCCAGCAGGTGTGACAGCGCTCAGAGCGCGCGGGGGGCAATATCTGCAAATCTGTCTTTGCCAGGGGGCAGCGCGGACTGATCATCGCGGCGCTCAGGTCGGGCCGGAACAGCGAGGGGTTCATCCTGGATTAGCGGCGGATGGATTACTGTCTCAGCAGCGCGCGCCCCGGCCCCTGATTTCGGTCGGGCCCTGTGCTCTGCCCCGGCGACGACTTGTTGCAGCCCGCCAAGCGCGCCGGACTTTGCCATCTCCCCGGGCTGGTTCTTATGCATGCTCTGCACAAGATGCCCCGCCCCCAGAGCAAGGAACAGAACCATCGTCACGCGCAGTATAGTGCGTTTCGTACCCATAGTCAGCATACCCGGAATCGCCCGCATTGGTGCCAGTATCGCAAGAGATCGCGGCAATCCCGTGGCGAGCCTGTGGAATGTTTCCCATCAGGGAAACACCGAATTGAAAAGGGGCGGTTAATGCCGCCCCTTACATACTATTTTCTCCGGATTTTCAGACCAGTTTGCCGTGGCAATGTTTGAATTTCTCGCCCGAGCCACAGGGGCAGGGATCATTGCGGCCCGGATTGCCCCAGCTGGAGGGGTCCGATTCGTCAAAGCCTGACGCAAGCGGCACTGCCGGCGCAGGTTCGGCGGGCGCGGGGTCTGCAGGCGCAGTGGCCGGCCCGACCTCGATCCCGGCGGCGGCCTGTTGCTGCGCCAGCAATTGCGCCATCATCGACTCCTGCTCTTCTTTCGAGAGCGGGCGGATGCGCGACAGCTGTTCCGTCACTTGCAGACGCAGGCTGCCGAGCATCGTCTCGAACAGCTGGAAGGCTTCGGTCTTATACTCATTCAGCGGGTCGCGCTGCGCATATTGGCGGAAATGAATCACCGACCGCAGATGTTCCAGCCGCAGGAGATGATCGCGCCATTTCCCGTCGATTGCCTGCAACAGCACCTGCTTTTCGATCTGCACCATGGTTGTGGCGCCAAAAGCCTCAAGCTTTTCCGCCATATAGCGGTCGGAATGTTCGATGATGCGCTCGGCCATCGCGGCCTGATCGACACCTTCTTCGGCGGCCCATGTCTCGATGGGCATATCCATGTTCAGCCGCTGGCGGCCGGCCTCGCGCAGGCCCTCAAGGTTCCAGGCGTCGGGATAGGTTTTCGGCGGCATGAATTCGTCGACCATGTCGTCGATCACGTGATGGCGCATATCCTCGGCGATTTCCGAGACATGTTCGGCCCTGAGGATGTCCTGGCGCTGGCTGAACACGGCCTTGCGCTGGTCATTCATCACGTCGTCAAACCGCAGGAGCGACTTGCGCACGTCAAAATTGCGGCCTTCGACTTTCGCCTGGGCTTTTTCCAGCGATTTATTGACCCAAGGGTGAACAATCGCCTCGCCTTCCTTCATCCCCAGCGTCGAGAGGATCTTGTCGAGCCGTTCGGACCCGAAGATCCGCATCAGGTCATCTTCCAGCGACAGGAAGAACGACGAGCGCCCCGGGTCGCCCTGACGGCCCGAACGGCCGCGCAGCTGGTTGTCGATCCGGCGCGATTCATGGCGTTCGGTGGCGAGAACAAAGAGACCACCGGCGTCGAGCACCTTGGCCTTTTCATCGGCATGTTCTGCTTCGATCCTGGCGCGCAGCGCCACCGGATCCGCATCCGGATTGGCATCGAGCTCTTCGATCACCTTCATCTCGACATTGCCGCCAAGCTGAATATCGGTGCCGCGCCCGGCCATATTGGTCGCAATCGTCACCGCACCCAGACGGCCGGCATCGGCGACGATCTTCGCCTCCTGCTCATGCTGGCGCGCGTTCAGCACGTTATGTGCGATGCCTTCGGCTTTCAGCATGGCCGAAAGCTCTTCGGATTTCTCGATTGACGTCGTGCCGACCAGCAGCGGCTGACCGATCTCATGCGCCTCGCGGATGGTCTCGACAATGCCGAGGAACTTTTCGCGCGCGGTGCGGTAGACCTGATCGTGTTCGTCCTTGCGCGCCACGGGGCGGTTTGTGGGCACTTCGACCACGCCCAGCCCGTAGATCTGCATGAATTCTTCGGCCTCGGTCGCGGCGGTGCCGGTCATGCCGGCCAGCTTGTTGTAAAGGCGGAAATAATTCTGGAACGTCACCGAGGCGAGGGTCACGTTTTCGGGCTGGATCGTCACGCCCTCTTTCGCCTCGATGGACTGATGCAGGCCGTCCGACAACCGGCGGCCCTTCATCATGCGGCCGGTGAATTCGTCGATCAGCACGATTTCATCGTCACGGACGATATATTGCTGGTCGCGGTGGAACATCTTATGGGCGCGCAGCGCCTGGTTCATATGGTGAACGATCGAGGTCGATTCCGGTGCGAAAAGGTGCTGGCCTTCCGGCAACACGCCCGCTTCACGCAAAAGTTCCTCGATATGGTCGTTGCCGGCTTCGGTATAGGTGACGTTGCGGGCTTTTTCGTCGAGGGTGAAATCCTCCTCGACCAGCGAAGGGATCAGCCGGTCGACCGAGAGATAAAGGTCGCTGCGATCCTGGCTCGGCCCCGAGATGATCAGCGGCGTGCGGGCTTCGTCGATCAGGATCGAGTCGACCTCGTCCACAATCGCGAAATTATGGCCGCGCTGCATCATCTCTTCAATCGAGCCCTTCATATTGTCGCGAAGGTAGTCGAAGCCGAGTTCGTTATTGGTTGCATAGGTGACATCGGCGGCATAGGCGGCGCGCTTTTCCGGGTCGGGCTGCCAGGGGTAAATCACGCCGGTCGTCAGGCCGAGTTTGGCATGAACCTTGCCGATAGTGTCAGCGTCGCGTTTCGCGAGATAGTCGTTCACGGTCACGACATGCACGCCCTTGCCAGTCAGGGCATTGAGATAGGCCGGGAAAGCCGCGACAAGCGTCTTGCCTTCACCGGTCCGCATCTCGGCGATATTGCCCTGATGCAGGAAGATCCCGCCCATCAGCTGCACATCAAAAGCGCGCAGCCCCAGCGAACGTTTCGCCCCTTCGCGGCAATTCGCGAAAGCTTCGGGCAGGATGTCGTCGAGGCTTTCGCCGCCGTCCTGCACGCGCTTTTGAAATTCCCGGGTCTTCGCGACAAGGCCCTCATCGCTCAGCGCGGCAAATTCCGGCTCGAGCGCGTTGATTTTGGCGACCAGCGACCGAGTGGCCCTGACCTTGCGGTCATTGGCGGTGCCAAAGACCTTTTTCGCGAGCGTTCCCAGACCCAGCATGATCTCTCCGTGCGGTCGTTCCTGCGTGATCTCGTGAGGCTGTGACTTGCCCGCCCTTAACGCCTTCCATAGAAAAGCCGGGTAGGTCCGTATTTGTGCCCCGATCACGCGACTGTCGCGATGTAAGGGCTGCAAGGATCATAGTCAACGTTCGCAGGCTCTGCGGCAGATCGGGAGAAGCTGAAATGGCCATAGAAAAGCGTCTGGGGGCTGCCGTTTTCTGGGTGGCCGCCGCTTTCGCCGGGCTCGCGACCGGGCCGGCTCTGGCAGAGCGGGAAACCGCCGCGACCGTGGTCGCAACCGTGAACGGTACCGAGATCACCCTTGGCCAGATGATCGCCCTGCGGGAAAGCCTGCCTGACCAGTATCTGAGCCTTGCCGATGACGTTCTCTTCAATGGTATTCTGGAACAACTGATCCAGCAGGAGGCCCTGGCCCAGGCCCATAGCCAGAAAAGTCCGCGCGATAAGGCGGTGACCATCAATACCGAGCGCGGCTATTTCTCGGGTCTTGTGATTTCGGATGTGGCCAGTGCAGCGGTGACCGATGCGGCCCTGCAAAAGGCCTGGGATGAGAAATACGCAGATTACGTGCCACAAAAAGAATACAGTGCGGCGCATATCCTGGTTGAGACCGAGGCCGAGGCGAAGGAGCTGAAGGCCGAACTGGATGGCGGTGCGGATTTCGCGGCCCTCGCGAAGGAAGCATCGAATGATCCGGGGTCGGGAGAGCAGGGGGGCGAGCTGGGCTGGTTCACGCTGAACCGCATGGTGAAGCCCTTCGCGGATGGGGTGGCGGCTGCTACCCCCGGCAAAGTGACCGATCCGGTGCAGAGCGATTTCGGCTGGCACCTGATCCTGGTCCATGAAAGCCGCGACCGCCCGGCGCCGACGCTGGATGAGGTGCGCGACGTGCTCGCGGGCGAAGTCGAGGAACGTGCCATCGCGGCAAAGATCACCGAGCTGACCGGCGCGGCGACGATCACAAAGCCGGGTGAGGGCATTGATCCGGCTCTTTTGAAGAACAACGCTCTGATTGACTGAGCGGCGGGGGGATAAAATGGCAAAGACTGACTGGAAAGCCGAAGCGAAGAACCTGAAGAAGAAGGTGCGTAAGCTGAAAGACCGCGTGACCGAAGCGGTGTCCGGCGCGGCCTCGGGCGCGCTGAACGAGGTCGCGGCGGTGGTCCATAAGGCCGCGCATCCGGTGTCGCCGCTGGCTCCGGCCAGTTTCCCGGCACTGCCGGTGATCCGGGGGGCGGAATTTGCCTCGGTCGGGGCCGGGATCAAATATCGCAATCGCAAGGATGTGATGCTGGTACGGCTTGCCCCGGGCACGGTTATGGCCGGGGCCTTCACCCGTTCGACCACCCGTTCGGGCTGTGTGCGGGATTGCGAGGCGAAACTGGCCCTGAAGGCGGCGCCCGGCACCGGTGCGGCGATCATCGTGAATTCGGGCAATTCCAACGCTTTCACCGGCAAGATCGGCGATAAGGCGGTGGCGGATGTGACCGGGGCTGTCGCGAAAGCGCTCGGCATCCCGGCCACGCGCGTGTTCTCTTCCTCGACCGGCGTGATCGGCGAGCCGCTGCCGGCGGAAAAGATCACCGCCGTGATCGGTGACCTCACCGGGGGGCTGACCGAGGCCGCGATTGAAGGCGCCGCCCAGGCGATCATGACCACCGACACCTTCCCCAAAGGTGCCACCGCGACGATCGAAGGCGAAGGCGGCCCGATCCATATCGCTGGCATCGCCAAGGGCTCGGGTATGATCGCGCCCGATATGGCGACGATGCTGGTCTATATCTTTACCGATGCGAAAATCAGCCAGACGAGCCTGCAGAAACTGGTCTCGCGCCATGTCGATGGCAGTTTCAACTCGATCACCGTCGACAGTGATACCTCGACCTCTGACACGCTTCTGGTCGCCGCGACCGGCCAGTCAGAGGCTGCACCGCTGAAAGGCGCAGTGCTCAAGGCATTCGAGGCTGCGCTGGCGCAGGTGATGCAGGATCTCGCGCTTCAGGTCGTGCGCGACGGCGAGGGCGCGACCAAGCTGATCGAGGTGCGGGTCTCGGGCGCCGCGACTGATGCGGATGCGGCAAAGGTGGCCTTCGCCATCGCAAATTCGCCGCTGGTGAAAACTGCGGTCGCCGGCGAGGATCCTAACTGGGGCCGCATCGTGATGGCGGTCGGTAAATCCGGCGCCCAGGCCGAGCGTGACCGGCTTACCATCCGTTTCGGAGATATCCTTGTGGCGGAAAAAGGCTGGAAATCACCGGGCTACAGCGAAGACGCCGGCGCAAGCTATATGAAGGGCCAGGAGCTGGTGATCGATGTCGGCCTCGGCATGGGCCGCGCGAGGCGCACGGTCTGGACCTGCGATCTGACCGACCGCTATGTCGCGATCAACGCCGATTATCGTTCCTGACCATTTTCTGTCCGTAAATATCCCGGGGGTCCGGGGGCAGCGCCCCCGGCTCCGGCCAGACCGAGACCTGCATGAAAACCCTTCTCGTTTCCGCCGTCGCCCTGATTGACGCCGATGGCCGCATCCTGCTTGCACAGCGCCCGCCAGGCAAAAGCCTTGCCGGGTTGTGGGAATTTCCCGGCGGCAAGGTCGAACCGGGGGAGACCCCGGAGGCCTGCCTGATCCGCGAGCTGAAAGAGGAAATCGGCATTGATACCTGGAAAAGCTGCCTGGCCCCGCTGACCTTCGCCAGCCACAGCTATGATGATTTCCACCTGTTGATGCCGCTTTTTGCCTGCCGCAAATGGGACGGCATTCCGGTAGCGCGCGAGGGCCAGGTTCTCGCCTGGGTTGCGCCTGACAGGCTGCGTGACTACCCGATGCCGCCTGCTGATCTGCCCCTGATCCCGATTTTGCGCGACTGGTTGTGAGCGGTTACGCAGCAATCGTCATTTTTCTGCCGTTTTTGTTTCCGTTTCTTTAACTTTTCTGTTTCAAAAATGAGCATGTTGAGTGAAACTTAATTAAATTCCTGTGGGGGAGAAGGTTAGGAATGTTGCGCACAATCTCAATCGGCAGCTGCATTTCGGTGCAGGGTTTGATGGTCAGCCAGAACGCGGATGGCACCGTAGTGATCCGGGTGGATGACCGAACCTATACCGGACGCCCGGTTGCGGCGAACCTGCAAGTCGGTCGCGCCTGACCTCAGTTAGACCTCATAACACGATAAAAAAAGCGCCGGGAAACCCGGCGCTTTTTTGATTTTCGGATCTGGTCAGAGGGTCGGGTAAAGCGGGAACCTGTCGCAGAGCGCCTGAACCTCGGCCTTCACTTTGGCCTCGACCTCGCCGTTGCCGTCTTCGCCATTGGCGGCGAGCCCATCAACCACTTCGACGATCCAGCGCGAGATCTGGCGGAATTCGGCCTCGCCGAACCCGCGCGTGGTGCCTGCCGGCGCGCCCAGACGGATGCCCGAGGTCACGAACGGCTTTTCCGGGTCAAACGGCACGCCGTTCTTGTTGCAGGTGATATGGGCGCGGCCAAGCGCGGCCTCGGCCGCCTTGCCGGTCACCTTCTTGGGCCGCAGATCGGCGAGGCAGAGATGGTTGTCGGTGCCGCCCGAGACGATATCGATCCCGCCCTTCATCAGCTCATCCGCCATCGCTGCCGCATTGGTTTTCACCTGGGCGGCATAGGCCTTGAACTCCGGACGCAGCGCTTCGCCGAATGCGACCGCTTTGGCGGCGATCACATGCATCAGCGGGCCGCCCTGCAGGCCGGGGAAGACCGCCGAATTGATTTTCTTAGCGATGTCTTCATCATTTGTGAGCACCATACCCCCACGCGGGCCGCGCAGGCTCTTATGGGTCGTGGTGGTCACCACATGGGCATGGGGCAGGGGCGAGGCATGCACGCCGCCAGCCACGAGGCCCGCGATATGCGCCATATCAACATGGAGGTAAGCACCGATCTCATCAGCAATCGCCCGGAAGGCGGCCCAGTCCCATTCACGGCTATAGGCGGTGCCCCCCGCCAGGATCAGCTTCGGCCTGTGCTCGAGGGCTTTCTTGCGCACCTCGTCCATGTCGAGGCGCTGGTCTTGCTGGCGCACACCATAAGAGACAACCTTGAACCATTTACCGGACATATTGACCGGCGAGCCATGGGTGAGGTGTCCGCCCGAATTCAGATCGAGCCCCATAAAGGTGTCGCCCGGCTGCAAAAGCGCGAGAAAGACCGCCTGGTTCATCTGACTGCCGGAATTCGGCTGCACATTCGCGAATTTGCAGCCAAAAAGCTCTTTCGCGCGCTCGATCGCGAGAGTTTCGGCGATGTCCACATACTGGCAGCCGCCGTAATAGCGCTTGCCCGGATAGCCCTCGGCATATTTGTTCGTGAGCACCGAGCCCTGGGCCTCAAGAACCGCGAGGGAGACGATGTTCTCGCTCGCGATCAGCTCGATCTCATCGCGCTGACGGCCAAGTTCAGAGCGCACCGCTCCGAAAAGTTCGGGGTCGCGCGAGGAAAGAGATTCGGTGAAAAAGCCGGAATCGCGGGTCTGGGCGGTCATACTCGTCTCCGTTGGGCCATGCGGGATGGTATTTTTGGTTGCCGGTTGTTTAGAACACGTACCCCGCCAGGGAAAGGCCGGAAAGCGACCCGTTGCGATATGGTGACGAAATCAGGGCTGGTTGCGCCCGGGATGGCGGCTGTTCCCAGGTGCCTGCTGCCTGCCCCGGAAACTTCCTGGCGGGAACAATGAGGCCAGGGGGGGGCCGGGACACTGCCCGGGTGAAAGACAGGGTGCGCCAGCCCTTGAGTTTCCGCCCCGCCGGGGTCAGGGTTGCGACCTGACGGAGAGGTGGGATGCAGCCAAAAATCAGGTTTACGGCCTCGAAGGCCCCGGCGGCGCAATCGGCACTGGCGCGGCTGACGGCCCGCTATGGGCAGACCGACCTGCGTCGTGCCTCGGTTGTGGTCGCCCTGGGTGGTGACGGGTTCATGCTTGAGACGCTGCATGCGCAATCGGGGCGCGATCTGCCGGTCTATGGCATGAATTGCGGCACCATCGGCTTTCTGATGAATGCCTATATCGATGACGGGCTGCCCGAACGGCTGCAACTGGCCGAAGAGGCGCTGCTCAATCCGCTCTCGATGCAGGCCGAAAACGTGCGCGGCAAGGTCACCAACGCGCTTGCGGTCAATGAAGTGTCGCTCCTGCGGCAGGGACCGCAGGCGGCGCGTTTGCGGGTTTCGATTGACGGTCGTGAACGGATGGCGGAGCTGGTCTGTGACGGGGCGCTGGTGGCGACCCCGGCCGGGTCGACCGCCTATAACTACTCGGCGCATGGGGCGATTCTGCCGATCGGCGCCGATGTTCTGGCCCTGACGGCGATGTCGGCTTTCCGCCCGCGCCGCTGGCGTGGGGCGCTTTTGCCGAAGACAGCCGAAGTGCGCTTTGATGTTCTCGATTCGGATAAGCGCCCGGTCATGGCCGATGCCGACAGCCGCAATTCGGTCCGCGATGTGATCTCGGTCGTGGTCCGTTCAAATTCCGAAATCAGCTATCGCCTGTTGTTCGACCCCGGGCATGGCCTTGAGGAACGGCTGATCCGAGAGCAGTTTGTCTGATATTTCGTTGGGTTGCGCGCCGTCAGCTCTGGCCTGACTTCCAGGATTCGATCCGGCGGTACAGTGTCGAGACCGAGATATCGAGATCATGGGCCGCTTTTGGAACCGAGCCCTGATGACGCGCAAGTGCCGCTTCGATGGCCATGCGTTCGATCTCGGCAAGGGTTTTTCCTGCGAAAACGGGCTCGGCGTCGTCAAGACGCGCAGCGACTGGCGTAAAGCCGGCCGCCCGGGACCTGGTGGTCCCACCCGCGGTCTCGAGGGGCGCGTCTGGAGGTGAGGCCCCCCGATGCTGACCAGGGTCGTCGCGCAGCATTTCGACGGGCAGCATATCCGGCGTCACAAGGCCGCCCGGCTGCATCACCGCGATATTGCGCATAACATTCAAAAGCTGACGCACATTGCCCGGCCAGCGGTAGCGCAACAGGATCCGCTGTGTCTCGGGCGCGACTCCTGCGAAGCTCTTACCCTCCTCACCGCCAAAGCGGCGCAGCGCGACCTCGGCGATTTCGGCGGCGTCGCGGCCGCGATCCCGCAAAGGTGGCATATGCAGAGGCACCACATGCAGGCGGTAATAGAGGTCTTCGCGGAACTGCCCGCGCCGCACCGCATCGAGCGGGTCCTGATTGGTGGCGCAGATGATCCGGACATCAACCTTTTGCGGTCGGGTTGCGCCGAGCGGCTGCACCATCGAGGTCTGCAGGAAGCGCAGAAGCTTGGTCTGCAGCGCCGGTGCCATCTCGCAGACCTCGTCAAGAAACAGCGTCCCACCATCCGCCGCCATTGCTGCACCGGGCTTATCGGCGATGGCGCCGGTGAAACTGCCTTTCAGATGGCCGAATACCTCGGATTCCAGCAGGTCATGCGGGATTGCGCCGCAGTTCAGAGCAATAAACGGGCCGCGCGCGCGCGGCGATTGGGTGTGCAGGGCGATGGCTGCAAGCTCTTTGCCGGTGCCGCTTTCGCCGGTGATGAAAACAGTGGCGATGGAGCCCGCAACCGATGAAATCACCCGATGCACCTGTTTCATCGCCTCGGAGGAGCCGATGCTGGCGGCAGGATCGCTGCTGGCGGCGGTCTCCGCCCGTCGTTTCGGCGCCGGCTGGCCGGGGGCGGTTTCCTCGGCGGCCAGAACCGCGGCACGGACTGCCGCGAGAAACCGGTTTTCTTCGAAGGGTTTAAGCAGGAAGTCAAAAGCCCCCGCCCGCATCGCCGCCACGGCCCGGTCGACCGATCCCTGCGCCGACATGACCACAACACAAAGGTCAGGGTTGATGGCCAGCATTTCGGACATCAGCGCCAGACCATCGCGATCGGGCAACATGAGATCGAGAATGACCACCCCGGGTTTCACCTGATGCAGCAGCTGCAGCGCCTCTGACGCGCTGCCGGCGGGATGCACATTCATTCCGGCAGCAGTCAGGACGGAACGGTAAACAAATTGCAACGATGGCGTATCTTCAACCAGCAGAACAGGTATCCGCATCTGACTCACACCCGGACTGTCTGCCAATCTGGCAGGGAGCACATCAATTCAGCCATCAAACAGGCCAGGGAAATAATATTCATGGAATGAAATTTCTTTCTTCCACAATGGCGTAAGCTGGCACGACCAGAGTGTCAGGTCCAGTGCCTCGCGTCATTCAGGCAGTCGGACCCGGCGTCAAGGACGGATTCCCGCCTGGTTCCGATGTGAGAAGGGCGCCGTGCCGGTCAGGACACAGCGCCGCAACTCGCAAATCCGCCGGAATCAGCCGGCGAGGCCGATGGATTTCAGCGCAATTGTGATCTCGTCGAGGATCACGGGGTCGTCGATTGTTGCGGGCATTTTCCATTCGGTGCCATCGGCGATTTTCACCATGGTGCCGCGCAGGATCTTGCCCGATCGGGTCTTCGGCAGGCGGTCGATCACCAGCGCGCGTTTGAAATCAGCGACCGGGCCGATGCGGTCGCGCATCAGTTTCACGCATTCCTTCACCACATCGTCATATGGGCGGCTGGTGCCCTTGTTCAGGCACAAAAAGCCCAGGGGTGATTGGCCTTTCAGCGTGTCGGCCACCCCGATCACCGCACATTCGGCGACATCCGGATGCGAGGCCAGCACCTCTTCCATCGCGCCGGTCGAAAGCCGGTGGCCTGCCACATTGATCACATCATCGGTGCGGGCCATGATGTAGAGATAGCCGTCTTCGTCGATATAACCGGCATCTCCTGTCTCGTAAAAGCCAGGGAAATGAGAGAGATAGCTCTTTTTGAAACGGTCTTCGGCATTCCACAGCCCGGGCAGGTTGCCGGGAGGCAATGGCAGTTTCACCGCAATTGCGCCAAGCGTGCCGGAGGCCACCGGATGCCCGCCTTCATCCAGCACCTGGATATCATATCCGGGCATCGGCACCGAAGGGCTGCCGGGTTTGATGGGCAGCGCTTCAATACCCATCGGATTGGCGGCAATGGCCCAGCCGGTCTCGGTCTGCCACCAATGGTCGATTACCGGCACATTCAGATGCCGCGCCGCCCAGGCGATGGTGTCGGGATCAGCGCGCTCGCCGGCGAGGAAGCAGTATTTCAGATGCTTCATATTGTAATCTTTGACGAATTCCCCGGCAGGGTCGTCGCGCTTTATGGCCCGGAGCGCGGTCGGTGCGGTAAAGAAGCTCTTCACCTTGTTTTCCGCGATCACCCGCCAGAAGGTGCCGGCATCCGGCGTGCCGACGGGTTTCCCCTCGAATACGATGGTGGTGCAGCCTCTGATCAGCGGCGCGTAGCAGATATAGCTGTGACCAACGACCCAGCCCACGTCTGACGCGGCCCAGAAGACCTCGCCGGGGTCCATGTCGTAGATCGCCTTCATGGTCCAGTTCAGCGCGACGAGATGGCCGCCGGTCGCGCGGATCACGCCCTTCGGCGCGCCGGTGGTGCCGGAGGTGTAAAGGATATAGGCCGGGTGATTGCCTTCGACGGGCAGGCATTCGGCGGGCTCAACGCCATACTGAAAACTGTGCCAGGCGACATCGCGGCCCTCGATCAGTTGGGCAACCTCTTGTTCACGCTGAAAAATAACACAGAAGTCAGGCTTGTGGACGGCCTGGTCGATGGCGGCATCCAGCAGTGGTTTGTAATGTACGATGCGCGAGGGTTCGATGCCGCAGGATGCTGCGATGATCGCCTTGGGGGTGCAGTCATTGATGCGCACCGCCAGTTCATTGGCTGCAAACCCGCCGAAGACGACCGAGTGGATCGCGCCGAGCCGGCCGCAGGCCAGCATCGCTTCCAGCGCCTCGGGGATCATCGGCATATAGATGATGACCCGGTCGCCCTTGGTCACGCCTTTGGCCCGCAGCGCACCTGCGAGGCTGGCCACGCGTTTTTGTAATTCGCGGTAGGTGATGCCCTTTTTCAGATGGGTGACCGGGCTGTCATGGATGATCGCCAGCTGTTCGCCGCGCCCGGCTTCGACATGCCGGTCAACTGCGTTCCAGCAGGTATTCACCAGCCCGTCAGCGAACCATTCGTAATTCGGTGCGTGGTCGGCATTCAGCGCGCGGGAGGGCTGTTTTGCCCAGTCGATGCCCTGGGCCTGCTCCATCCAGAACCCGTCCGGGTCGGATTTCCATTGCGCGTAGACGTCGCGATACCCCATCCCTGCTCCTCCTCCTGACTTAAGCGTTTGTTATGCCAGGGTATCGAAGGGCGCAACTTTGTTACCGGCAACAGTGCTGCCGGAATCGCATTGGTTTGCAGAATTCGCGATAATGGGTTGCGAAATATTTGCAAAATCATGTTTGACTGCGTGCGCAGCGCGAAATCAAGGGAAGTTTGCAAATCCCCGCAGCACGATGCGCCTTGCAGCGGAGAGGTGATTCTCTCCCCGCTGCCAGTGTCAGCGCAGGCTCAGCCGTAATGCGAAACCGGCGTGCCGGCGATGGCCGACATGTTCAGCAGGCCCCGCGCGGTGATCGCCGGCGTCACCACATGCGCCTTATTGCCCATCCCGATCAGGATCGGCCCGACCTCCAGGCCGCCGGCGCGCATCTTGAGGATGTTGCGCACCCCCGACGCCGTATCTGCCGAGGCGAACAGCAGCACATTCGCGGCGCCTTCGAACCGAGCGCCCGGCAGCAACCGCTCACGCAGCTCCTGGTCGAGCGCGGTGTCTACATTCATCTCGCCCTCATAGGCGAAATCGGGTTCGCGCGCGTCGAGCAGTTCCAGCGCCTCGCGCATCACCCGGCCCGAGCGGTTGTCCATATTGCCGAACTGGCTTTGCGAGCAGAAGGCAATTTTCGGCGTGATACCGAAGCGGCGCAGATGGCGGGCGGCACCCATCGCGGTTTCCATGATCTGCTGCGCGGTGGGCTCGGCATTCACATGGGTATCGGCGACAAAAAGCGGGCCATCTTCGAGGATCATCATCGAAAGTGCCGCCACCGCGTGACGTCCGTCGCGGGCGAGAACCTGGCGTATATAGTTGAGATGCCAGTGATATTGCCCGAAGGTGCCGCAGATCAGGCTGTCGGCCTCGTCGCGATGCACCATGACGGCGGCGATGGCGGTTGTATTGGTGCGCATCACCGCGCGCGCGATGTCGGGCGAGACGCCGCGCCGCGCCATCAGCTCGTGATAGGTGCCCCAATAGTCGCGGTAGCGCGGGTCATTCTCGGGGTTAACGAGATGGAAATCGCGGCCCGGCCGGATGGCGAGGCCATAGCGTTCGCAGCGTGACTCGATCACTTCGGGGCGGCCAATCAGGATCGGAACGTCGGTGGTTTCCTCAAGCATCGCATTCGCGGCGCGCAACACGCGCTCATCTTCGCCTTCAGCAAAGACGATGCGGCGGGTGACGGTGCGGGCCGCCTCGAAAACCGGGCGCATCAGAAGTGCCGAGCGGAAGACCGAGCCGTCGAGCTTGCGCTTATAGGCATCGGGGTCGGTCAGCGGCCGGGCCGCCACGCCGGAACTGGTCGCCGCACAGGCCACGGCCGAGGCAACAACGCCGATCAGACGTGGATCGAAGGGTTTGGGAATCAGATAGTCCGGGCCAAAGGTCAGCTGTTCACCCTGATAGGCGGCAGCGGCCTCGGCCGAGGTGGTCTGGCGTGCCAGCGCGGCGATGCCTTCGATACAGGCGAGCTCCATCTCGTCATTGATGGTGGTGGCGCCGACATCCAGCGCGCCCCGAAAGATGAAGGGGAAGCACAGGACGTTATTGACCTGGTTGGGGAAATCCGACCGCCCGGTGGCGATGATCGCGTCCGGGGCGACGGCGCGGGCCTCGGCGGGCAGGATCTCGGGCGTGGGGTTTGCCAGCGCGAAGATCACCGGCTTTGCGGTCATTGTGGCGACCATTTCCGCTGTCAGCACGCCGGGGCCGGAAAGGCCGAGGAACATATCGGCGCCCCTGATGACCTCGGCGAGCGTCGCCGGGGTGCTGCCCTGTGCGAAAGCCGCCTTTTGCGGCGTCATCTGCGTCTCGCGGCCCTGGTAGACGAGGCCTTCAAGGTCACAAAGCCAGATATTCTCGCGTTTGACCCCGAGTTTCACCAGCATTTCGAGGCAGGCGATTCCTGCCGCGCCGCCACCGGTGGATACCAGTTTGATATCTTCGAATTTCTTGCCGGCGACGATCATCGCATTGGTCGCGGCCGCACCGACGACGATGGCTGTTCCATGCTGGTCGTCGTGGAAAACGGGGATGTTCATCCGTTCGCGGCAAATTTGTTCAACGATGAAACAATCTGGTGCCTTGATGTCTTCAAGGTTGATCGCGCCGAAGGATGGCTCCAGCGCGCAGACAATTTCGGCCAGCTTGACCGGGTCGCTTTCGTTCACCTCAATGTCAAAACAGTCGATATTAGCGAATTTTTTGAAGAGGACGGCCTTACCTTCCATCACGGGTTTTGACGCCAGAGCGCCGATATTTCCCAGCCCCAGCACCGCTGTACCGTTGGTAATCACGGCAACCAGGTTGGCGCGCGCGGTGTAGCGCGAGGCGGTGGAGGGGTCGGCCTTGATTTCGAGACAGGCCTCGGCCACGCCGGGCGAATAGGCGCGCGACAGGTCGCGGCCGGTGGCAAGCGGCTTGGTCGCGCGGATCTCCAGCTTACCCGGCTTGGGGAATTCGTGGTAATTCAGCGCCGCCTGACGCGCTGCCTGGGCTGCTTCATCCTGCATTCCGCTCGACATGGCTATCCTCCCCACCAGAATGGTTCACCCTTAAACGAGTGATATGTCATTTCCAATCATCTCTTGAGCCAAAGGCACCTTCACCTGCCGTAAAGCAGGTATGCAAAAGCCGGGAGGCGCGGTCGGCGCTTCCCGGCTGATGAAAAACAGATCCACAGGATCAGGTCGGCGAGGGTTCGGCATCTCCGGGCTTTGGCCCCCGCGAGGTGCGGGTTTTCGGGATCGCCAGCACCGAAGCCGCAGCTTCGCCGACGTCTTCTGCACCGTCATCATCGCCGGGTTTCTGGCCCGCGAGAACCTTGCGGATCTCGTCGCCGGTCAGGGTCTCATATTCCAGCAGGCCCTGGGCCAGGCGCTCGAACTCTTCCTCATTCTCGGTGAGGATCTGCATCGCGCGGGCATAGCCTTCATCGACGATGGCTTTCACCTCATCCTCGATCAGCCGTTTGGTTTCGGCCGAAACCGAGAAGCCGCCGGTATTGCCGTTATAGCCCTCATGCGCTTCGGAATAGTCGATATTGCCGATCTTGTCCGACATGCCCCACCGCATGACCATGGCACGCGCCACGGCCGAGACGTTCTGGATATCGCCCGAGGCACCCGAGGAAACGCGGTCTTCGCCCCATTTCTTGATCTCGGCGGCCTTGCCGGCCATGCCCATGGCGATCCGGTCCTTCATCTGGTCCTTGTGCCAGGAATTGCGGTCCATCTCGGGCAGGCTCATTACCATGCCAAGCGCACCGCCGCGCGGCATGATCGTCGCCTTATAGACCGGGTCGCATTTCGGCAGTTTGATCCCGACAATCGCGTGACCGGCCTCGTGATAGGCGGTCATTTCCTTATCTTCCTGCGACATCACCATCGAGCGGCGTTCCGGCCCCATCATGACCTTGTCTTTCGCATGTTCGAAATCGGCCATGGTGACAAAACGGCGGCCCACGCGGGCGGCTGTCAGCGCGGCCTCGTTCACGAGGTTCGCAAGGTCAGCCCCCGAGAAGCCGGGCGAGCCGCGCGCGATCGTGCGCAGATCGACATCGGCACCCAGCGGGATCTTACGGGCATGCACGTTGAGGATCTTTTCGCGGCCCTTGATATCGGGGTTCGAGACATTGATCTGGCGGTCAAAGCGGCCCGGACGCAACAGCGCGGGGTCAAGCACATCCTTGCGGTTCGTGGCCGCGACGATGATCACGCCTTCATTGGCCTCGAACCCGTCCATCTCGACCAGAAGCTGGTTCAGCGTCTGTTCGCGTTCATCATTGCCACCGCCCATACCGACGCCACGGGCGCGGCCGACAGCGTCGATTTCATCGATAAAGACGATACAGGGAGCGTTTTTCTTCGCCTGTTCGAACATGTCACGCACGCGCGACGCGCCGACACCCACGAACATCTCGACGAAATCCGAGCCTGAGATGGTGAAGAAGGGCACGCCTGCTTCGCCTGCAATGGCACGGGCGAGCAGCGTCTTACCGGTGCCGGGCGGGCCGACCAGCAGCGCGCCTTTCGGGATCTTGCCGCCAAGGCGAGAGAATTTCTGCGGGTTGCGCAGGAATTCGACGATCTCTTCCAGCTCTTCCTTGGCCTCGTCGATGCCGGCCACATCGTCAAAGGTGACGCGTCCCTGCTTTTCGGTCAGCAGTTTTGCCCGCGATTTGCCAAAGCCCATCGCGCCGCCTTTACCGCCGCCCTGCATCCGGTTCATGAAGAAGATCCAGATGCCGATCAGCAGGATGAAGGGCAGGAAGGTCACCAGCAGCGACGACAGGAAGCCCTGTTGCTGCGGGCTGGCCTGAACCTCGACCCCTTTCGCGATCAGCTTGTCAGTCACCTGTTCGTCACCGGGCTTGATGGTCGAGAAGGCGCCGCCATCCTTGGTGCGTACCGTCACCCGCTCGCCGTCAAGGGTCACCGAGGCAACCCGGCCCTGATCCACCTGGGTGATGAACTCAGACCAGCTCAGCGAACGGGCGCCCATATTTGACTGGCCGCCAGAGAAGACCTGGAAAAGCGCCAGGACCAGCAAGAGCAGGACCACCCAGAATGCGATGTTGCGCGCGTTGTTCACGTATTTCTCCCGACAGGCGGCCAGCTGAGCCAAAGGGGCAGGGCCGCATTTTGTACTAATTTAGCAATCCAGGCCCTGGGTTCAATGCGATAAGATGAAACTTCCAAAGGTTGGGTAAAGGCTGGCCTGCCATTTGGCGGCAAATTGCGGGAAAAGGGGGGCGGAAACCAGCCGGTCGCCCTGCCAGAGTGAGGGCGAGACAAGGGCCGCATCCCGCCGGATGCCGGATCTGCGCCAGTCCGGCATCTGCGCAAGCCCATCTGTGCCAAGCGCGCGCAGGGTTGCATCGGGCAGGGACGGGCCGGTTACCTGCCAGCGATGATCCCAGGTCGCGCCGGGATGCCAGGCGAGCGGACCCGCAACGGCCCGCGGTTCGCGGGTCACACGGATTTCCTGCGGGCCTACACGGATCAGGCAGCCGCCCAGTGTGCTGCCACGATGACGCCAGAGTTCGCTGAGCACCTGATGCACGGAATCGGCACGGGGCGGGTGGCGGGTGCCGGAAATCCAGCGGATCGCGGCGATGATCAGGCGGCGCTGCAGCTCGAAGGGGCTGTCGGTGAAGGGGCGATGGGCGAAATGCAGCGCCCCGGCCTCTTCGCGGCCAAAGCGGGCGAAGGCGTCAGCGGTGGTATGGCGGAGCAGATCCTGCACATCGGCCAGATTGCTGATGGTCTCGCTGAAGCTGGAAAGCGTCAGACCAAGCGGCGCCAGCCCGGGCAACGCCTTGCGGATACGCGCACGGGTATAGTGGTCATCTTCATTTGTCGGGTCATCGCACCAGGCAAAGCCATGACGGTTCAGGAAGGCGCGCAGCTCGGCCCGTGACCAGCCCAAGAGGGGCCGCCAGAAGCTGACAGCATTGTGATCAAAGCGCGCGCGCATCCCGGTCAGCCCGTCGAGGCCTGCAGCGCGGCCGAGGCCCATGACAAAGGTTTCGGCCTGATCATCGGCGGTATGGCCGAGGAGGATATGCGCGATCCCCCGTGATTTCGCCCAGGCTGCCAGCAGATCAAGCCGCGCTTGCCCGGCAGCCTGCATCAGATTGCCGGTGGCAGGATGACAGCTCCAGTCAAGTGTCTGATGCGCCAGCCCAAGGCCCGCCGCCACCTGCGATACGAAATCGGCCTCATCAGCGGCTTCAGGGCGCAGGTGGTGATTGACGGTCGCAGCTTCGGCGCTCAGGCCCCAATGCGGCGCGGCCCGGGCGACCAGGTGCAAAAGCGCTACTGAATCGCCGCCGCCTGAGACTGCGACCCCGATTTTCGAAGCACCGGCGTGATGCCGGAATTCAAAGGGCAGACATGATCTGAGCAGGCCGCGGTCGGCCGGCTCATGCTGTTCAAGCCAGCGATACTCTGGGCTCAGGGGCAACCGAGCCCCTGCATGGCGATGGTGGCCTGGGCCGAAGCCTGGCTGGTCGGGAAGTTCAGCGGCACCTGTTGCAAGGTGACGCAGGCCTGATCACGCTCGCCCAGCTGGCCGAAAGCCTCGCCGAGTTTCAGCAGCGCATCCGGGGCAATCGCCCCATCCGGCGCCGTGTTATAGGCGGTCAGATAGGCGCGTGCGGACGGTGCAGTCTGGCCGGCCTGACGAAGGGCCTCGCCGCGCAGGTAATGCGCTTCGGGGATCAGCGGCCCGCCAGGATAGGATTTGGCATAGGTCTCAAAGAGCGCCGCAGCACCATGAAAGTCACCCTGACCGAGCACCCCCTTGGCCCGGTCAAAATCTGCCTGTTCTGCGACGGCAAGCGCTGGTGCGGAGGAGGTGCTGCCCTGAGACGGGGCAGCGGGCGCAACGGGGGCGGCTGCGGCAGAGCTGCCACCGCCAAGAGGCGCGGTCGCGCCCATATTCATCGGATCACAGGACGGATCCGCGTCGCAAATGCGGAATTCGATATCGCCAATGCGGTTGGTGCCGTCCTGGACGACACGGTTCAGCCGCAGCTCGACTTCTTCGGTGCGCGAGGTCAGACGCATCAGCTCGGCCTCAAGCCTGTCCATCCGCGCCAGGGCATCGACACCGCCCACCCGCGCCGAAGCGCCGGTGGTGGTGAGCTCGCTCTTGAGCGAGTTGAATTCAGCGGCGAGCTGGCCCAGCTCGGCCCGCACATCGGCGAGGCTTTCCGCCGCCGCCGGTGTGGCGAGACCAAGGGCCAGCAGGGGAAGAAGGAACCTCGCCCGCATCATATCACGACCCGGCGCCGACCGAGAGAACCGTCACAGAGCGGCGGTTCTTGGAATAGCAGCTCTCGGTCGAGCAAACCTCGATCGGGCGTTCCTTGCCGTAAGAGATCGTGCGCATCCGCGAACCTGCAACGCCTTGCGACAGCAGGTATTGCTGCACCGATGCCGCGCGGCGCGCGCCAAGAGCGAGGTTGTATTCGCGGGTGCCCTGTTCGTCGGCATGGCCTTCGACGATGATCGCATAGCCCGGGTTCTGGTTCAGCCAGTTGGCCTGGCCGTTCAGAATCTGGCGGCCCTGATCCGAGACGGTGGACTGGTCAACCGCAAAGAGCACGCGGTCGCCGACGGTCTGGTTGAAATAGGCGATGGAGCGCGGATCATTCGGATCGCCGAGCCCGTTCGTGTCGATATAGCCCGACCCGCCGGTGCCACCGGTGCCGCCCGTACCACCTGGGCCACCCGCACCGTAACGGTCCGGGTTCTGACAGGCTGCAAGGCCAAGCGCGGCCACAAGAAGAAGGGCTTTCGGGGTAAAGCTCATCGTTTCGTCCTTATAATTCGGCTTTCGGGCCAGCGCGGATCAGTGTTTCGCCGCCCAGGTTAGCAGGTTCCGGGGGGCTGGGGAATCCGGCAGGATCGCCCAGGCCCGAAAATGGCGGTTTACGGCAACAGGGGTGACCAGGCCGGGTCGGACGCCGCGCCTTCGGTCGGGATCTGTTTCAGGTTTCTGCCGAAAGTATCGACCGACCAGAGCGAGGCCTGACCGCCGCCGCCCTCGGTCTCGCGGGTGAACATGATCACGCGGCCATTGGGCGACCAGGTCGGGCCCTCATCGAGGAAGGATGCGGTCAGCAGGCGCTCTTCCGATCCGTCAGTGCGCATGACACCGATGTGGAACCGGCCGGCATTTTGCTTGGTAAAGGCGATCAGGTCGCCGCGCGGGCTCCAGACCGGTGTGCTGTTGCGGCCCGCGCCGCCCGAGATCCGCTGCCCCTCGCCACCGCTCGCATTCATGACATAGATCTGGCTGCCGCCGGTGCGGTCGCTTTCGAAACAGATCTTAGTGCCATCCGGGGAATAGGAGGGCGCGGTTTCGATCGAGGGCGCATTGGTCAGCTGCTGGGTCTGCCCCGAGGACAGGTTCATCTTGTAGATATCGGTATTGCCGCCGCGTTCCAGGCTGAACACGACCGAGCCACCATCGGGCGAAAAGCGCGGCGCGAAGGTCATGGTGCCGGGCTGTTCCGCCAGCGTCTGGCGTTTGAGATTGGCGAGGTTCAGAAGCGTGATGCGCGGAAAGCCGGTCTCATAGCTGGTGTAAAGCAGCCGGTCGCCCGAGGGCGAGAAGCGCGGCGCCAGCACGATGGATGAGCTGTCGGTCAGATACTGCACATTGGCGCCGTCGTAATCCATCACCGCAAGACGCTTGAGACGGGCGTTTTTCGGACCGGATTCAGCGACATAGACCACACGGCTGTCGAAATAGGGGCCTTCGCCGGTCAGGGTCGAATAGACGAGGTCGGCAACCTTATGCGCCATGCGGCGCCAGCCGGCTTTGGTACCGGCGAATTGCATCGCGGCGCCTTCGAACTGCTGGCCATTCGCGATGTCATAGGCGCGGACCTTGACGGTGATCCGGTCTCCGGCTGCCGAGACCGCGCCAACGACCAGGACTTCCGATTTGATCACGCGCCAGTCTTCATAGGCGATCGCGCCGTCAAAGCTCTGGATACGCGAGATATAGGCATCCCGGTTGATGGTGCGAAAGAGGCCGGTGCCGTCCAGATCCGATGTCACTACCTGCGCGAGATTGCGCGCGAGATCCCCGGCGCCGCCTTCATCGACGAAGGCGGGTACTGCGATGGGCATCGGCTCTATCACGCCGGTGCCGATCCTGATCCGGGTCGGACTGTTCTGGGCGCGCACCATGGCGGGGACCATCACGGCCCCGGCCAGCAGGGTGGTCGCAAAGCTTCTTCTGGTGAAGGTCATCTGCCTCTCGCTCCGATCTCGTCCGGTCTGGTGCCGGGTTTGCGGCTCATGGTTAAAACATCCGCCGTAAACTCATCACGGCGTAAAAGGGTTCCTGTGTCATCTGACATCTGTGTCATAGGGCCATCTGTCATTGATTTTCCGCCTGAGCCGGACCAAAGACAAGATCGACCACCGCAGCCTCGGGTCTTCCCCCGGCCAGCGCGCCAAGCGCTTTTGTCAGGGTGCCGGCTGCGAGGGCCCGCTCCAGACTGCGCATCGCGGCCTTTTGCGTGGCATCGGCCACTTCTCCGACCGGGCCGGAATAATCCGCCACTTCGATGATCGGCTGCCCGAGACTTTTGTTAAAACAAAGCCGCAACACGACGCGGGCGCGTTCAGACCCCGGAGGCAGCGTGCCCCTGTTATGGACCAGTGCCACAGCGCGGCCGATCTGATGCATCGCTTCGGGGCTGATGTCGTTGTCGGGCAGCAGATTGGCACAGGTAAAGATTTCGACCACCGCATTGTTGCGGGGGGCGCGATCAGCCAGGGCCGGGCCGCCGGACAAAGTCGCCAGCGCGAAAAGAGCCGCCGGGCCCAGCAGGGCCGGGCGCGTCTGGGGGGCTGCGGCAATGCCCATCACCGCAGCCTCATCCCGCTGCCATCGAACTCGAATTCGAGAACTTTCCAGGTCTCGTATTTGCCCGGCGGCAGCGGAATGCCCCCCGACTGATAGGCGCGGGCAATCGCACTGCGGGCCGCGTTATAGGCGGCCTGGATCGCCTGCTGGCTGGGCCCGCGAGATTCGATCAGCGGCATATCGCTGCCGGGCCTGCCGCTTTCGTCAAAGGTCACGCGCAGCACGACCACGGCATCCATCGCATCCGCACTCAGCGTTCCGACATTCCATTTCGACCCGATTGCGGCTGCGATATCGCCCATCTCACCGCCACTCAGCGGCGGGCCGCTGGCCGCCTGGCCCTGGCCGCCCGAGCCGGTATTGGCTGCGGCGACAGCGGCTGCGATAGCTGCCGCCTCGGCATCGGCGGCGGCCTTTTCGCGGGCGGCGGCCTCGCGGCGCGCTTTGGCTTCGGCCTCTGCCTGTGCGCGGTCGGCTGCGGCGACCTCAGCCGCGATGCGGGCATCGCGCTGGTCCTGGGTCTCGCCTGCAGGTTCCGGCGTGGGCTCCCGGGCAGGCTCGGGCGTCGGTGTGGTGCGATTCGGCCGCGGCTTCGGCCGGGGCGAGGTGCTCGGGCCCAGCGGCTCCGCGTCGCGGTCCTGCTGGTTGGCCTCGGTGATCAGCACATCGCCGCTGTTTACCTCGGTGGTCGCCTGCTGGTCCTCACGCGGGGGCTCGGGGGTCGGCTCCTCCGAGGTGGTGACCTGGTCCTGCGGCCGTTCTGCGGTCAGGGTGTCCTCGGGCGCGACCACCGGGTTCGGGGCGACGCGCTCTGCCGGCCGGGGTTTCGGCCGGGGCGAGGTGCTCATGGTCGGGATCGGCTGCTCTTCGGGCGCGAAAATGGCATCGGGCGGCGCGGGATTTGAGATCACCGGCTCGGGGATGGGCTGGGGGGTCGGTTCGGGCGTGGGGTCAGGCCGCGGCGCCGGTGTCGGCTCTGGCTGAGGTTCAGGTTGGGGCTGCGGTTCCGCTGTCGGTTCGGATACCGGCTCGTCAACCGACGGCTCCACCGGATCCGGGGTCGCGATGGTCTCGCCCGGCTCTGCCGTGTCATCACTGGGTTTCGGCGCGGCGGCCTCAAGTGCTGCGAAATCAATCGAGCTGATGGTCGAGACCGACATCGACATCGGCTCGGCCGGTGGAGAAGGCGAAAAGAACCAGTCGCCGATCATCACCCAGAGGATCAGACCGGCATGGCCTGCCCCTGAGAGGATGGTGCCTGATTTGAAGCGCCCTTCCATGCTGTCGATCCGTCTCAGTTGGCCGCGCCGGCGCCGAAGCTCGGGCCCTGGCTGTCGGTCACCAGACCGATATCATTGAAACCGCCGGCATTCAGCGCGCCCATCACCTGGGCCACACGCTCATAAGCCAGATTGCCATCCGCGCGCAGATAGACCTTGTTCGAGCTCCGCTCCGCCGCGATCGCCTTGAGGCGGGGGATCAGCTCGTTCGGGTCGACTTCGCTGGTCATGATCATCACCAGGCCATCAGCGGTCAGGGTGATCGAAAGCGGCTCTTCCTTTTCTTCGGCCATTGCCCGGGCGGCGGTTTCCGGAAGTTTGATCGGCACACCCACCGTCATCAGCGGAGCTGCGACCATGAAGATGATCAGCAAAACCAGCATCACGTCGACAAAGGGCGTGACGTTGATCTCGCTCATCGCGGCGGAAGATCCGCGACGGCGACCGCGCCGGCCACCGCCCCCGGATTTTTTCATCACCCCGGCGCCCATGGATCAGGAATCCAGCTGGCGCGACAGGATGGTCGCGAATTCATCGGCGAAGCTTTCCCAGTTGCCCTGGATATGTTCGCTGTCTGCGTTCAGTTTGTTGTAGAACACCACCGCCGGAATAGCGGCGATCAGGCCGATGCCGGTCGCCAGCAGAGCCTCGGCGATGCCGGGGGCCACGACGGCGAGCGAGGTGTTCTGCGAGATCGCGATTTCCTCGAACGAGTGCTTGATCCCCCAGATCGTGCCGAAAAGCCCGATAAAGGGCGCGGTCGATCCGGTGGTCGCGAGGAAGGAAAGGCCTTTGTTCAGCTTTTCGCTTTCGCGGGCAATGGCGACATCCATGGCGCGGTCGATCCGGGCCTGGGCACCGGCGATCAGTGCACCATCCTGCTTGTGGCTGCGGCGCCATTCCAGCATCCCCGCTGCAAAGACCCGCTCAGATGCGCCCTGGGGTTCCGGCCCGATCCGCTCGTAAAGCTCGTCCAGCGGCTCGCCCGACCAGAAGGCCTGGTCAAAGGCTGCGGCTTCGGCGCGGGATTTGCGGAACAGGATGTGTTTTTGGATGATGATTGCCCATGCCCAGAAAGACATGCCGATCAGAAGGATCATCACCAGTTTGACCGTAAAGGTCGCACGGGCAAAGAGGGCCAGCAGCGAGAAGTCAATCTCCTGCGCGGCTGTCGCGAGGGTTGTGGGGTCCATTGCGCCTGCTCGTTTAAGATCGCCGGTCAGTATTCGCCGGTCGTTAGACCTGATTCTAGCAGCGTTACAAGGGGAATGCCAACACATCTTAGCGAATGTGGCGTGAGCAGGGCGCCAGTTGCGGCTTTGCAGCGGGTCAGTGCAGCGAAGGGGCGAGCCGCGCGCGGATTTCTGCCGGGATGCGGCTGGCCTGGCCGGCGCCGGTCAGGCAGACCAGCGTGACAGTGGCGCGAAACAGCGTCTCGTCCTGGCGCCGGACCTCCTGGTCCAGCACGATGCGCGCACCGGTGACCGAGGTGAGGGTGGTGGTGACGGTCAGGGCGTCCTGGAATTTCGCAGGGCGCAGGTAATCGGCCTCGACCCGGCGGACGGCGAAGACGATGTCCTGCTGGTCGCGCAAAGCGATCTGGTCGATGCCGCAGGCGGTGACCCAGTCACTGCGGCCGCGCTCGATGAATTTCAGGTAATTGGCGTAATAGACGATGCCGGCAAGGTCGGTGTCTTCATACCAGACGCGGAGGCTGAATTCATGCATCGGGGGCTGCAATACTGTCGGGTGTGGGGAGCATCCTTGCCATCAGCCGCAGCGCATGGCCGGGGTCGCGGGCAACCGCGGGAAGGATCGGGTGATAGGCGGCGCGGATCAGGAGCGCGAGATCGGGATGCAGGATCACTTTGCCCTCGCTGCGGGCCAGCGGGGAAATCTGGCTGAAGGCGCCATCGGCGAAGGAAAGCATCGCCTCTGCTCCCTGGGCCAGCGCGAGGTCCTGGGCGGGCATGTCCGAGAGATGCTCATCCATCCTGAGAAACAGGAATACCGCCTTGATCGCTCCGGTCTCATCGAACCGGAAGGTGCGGTAGCGATTGGCACCCTCGGCGCTGAGCCGCTCGCAAAGCGGTCCGAGACCGGGGATCATATGGTCGAGCTTGGGCACCTGCGGCAGTTCCGCCCAGTCGCGGAAGAAAAACACCATCAGATTGGCGCCGAGTTCGGGGTCGGTTTCCGCCATGCTGTGGCCGGCAAGGGCGACGATTGCCTCGATGGCCCCCTTGACGGTCGCAAGCGTCGCATCATCGGTGCCGAAGATCACCGGCACGATGGGGCGGCCCCAGCGGGCGCAGAGGAAGCTGCCATCGCGGCGGGTGAAGAGCGTCTGGATCTGATCTGGCGACATGGCCTTTGGTTAGCGGGTTCCGCTCCGGGGCTCAACAGGGTGCTGCTGACTGGCTGCGGTTAGCTCTGGCGGGAGAGTATTGAAGTCAGGAGCAAGGGGGCTTGCAGGAAGGGGGGCAGAGGCATAAGGCGGATTGTCATGAAACTGCTTTTTCTTGGCGATGTGATGGGGCGCAGCGGGCGGGCGGCAATAACGGCCGGCCTGCCAAAGATGCGCGCGGATTGGGGTCTCGATTTTGTCGTGGTGAACGGCGAGAACGCGACCGGCGGCATGGGGCTTTCGGCTGACCATGCGAAGGGGATCCTGGCGGCGGGGGCCGATGTGGTCACGCTGGGGGATCACGCCTTTGACCAGAAGGATATGGCGCAGTTCCTTGAGGTTGAGCCGCGGGTGATCCGGCCGCTGAACTATTCCAGGATTGCACCAGGACGGGGCGCGCGGGTGTTTGACGCAGCCGGCGGGCGCAAGGTGCTGGTGGCGCAGGTGCTGGGCCGCGTGTTCATGAAGCAACCTTTCGACGATCCGTTTTCCGCCGTGGATCCGGTGCTGAAGGCGCATCGGCTGGGCGTCACGGTCCAGGCGGCGATCATTGATGTCCATGCCGAGGCGACTTCCGAGAAGATGGGGCTCGGGCATTGGTGTGATGGTCAGGCGAGCCTTGTTGTGGGCACCCATACCCATGTGCCCACCGGTGATGCGCAGATCCTGAAGGGCGGCACCGCCTATCTGTCCGATGCCGGGATGTGCGGTGATTACGATTCGGTGATCGGCATGGAAAAGCTGGAGCCGATGCGCCGTTTCGTCACCGGCATGTCGAAGACCCGGTTCGAGCCGGCTGCGGGCGAGGCGACGCTTTCCGGGGTCTATGTCGAGACCGATGACCGGACCGGTCTTGCCACCCGGGTGGTGATGGTCCGTCAGGGCGGCCGCTTGCAGCAATCCGGCCCCTGATCGCGTAACCCTGTCCTCTGCCATTGCCGGAGGCAGTGGCGGGACGCCTGCCTGGCTGTTTCCGACAGGCGCGGCATCTGCCCCGTTCTGAGCGTCTCGGGCCCTGTCCGGGCCGGGGCGACACCAGATCAGATCCAAAGACGACCGGCTTTGTAGAATTTTCTTCCCCGAACAGGGGGCGCATCCTATAAAGCCGCCAGTTCAGTTGAAGGTCATGATGCTCTGGTTTGAAATCTCCGCCGCCGCGCAGCCCTGGGTGGCGCTGACCATCCTTGTCGTGATGTTCGGCCTCTTCGTCTCAGAGATCATCCCGGTCGAGGTCACCGCCATTGCTGCCGCAGCGGTGATGATGGTGCTTGGCTTCCTGCCCCTGTCCGAGGCGCAATCGGTGCTGTCGAACCCGGCGCCCTGGACGATTGCGCTGATGTTTCTGGTGATGGGCGGTCTGGTGCGCACCGGCGCCATCGAGCAGGTGATCCATGCCGCCGAAAAATCGGTCGAGGGCAATCCGCGTCTGACCATCATCGCGCTGTTTTCATTCATCGCGGTGGCCTCGGCTTTCATGAACAACACGCCTCTGGTGGCGGTGATGATCCCCGTGGTCATGCAACTGGCGCTGAAAATGGGCACAGCCCCGTCCAAGCTGTTGATCCCGCTGTCTTATATGACAGTTATGGCGGGGATGATGACGCTGATCGGAACCTCGACCAACCTGCTGGTGGACGGGGTGGCGGTCAAGGCCGGGATGGCGCATTTCACGCTCTTTGAGATCCTGCCTTTGGGGCTTGCGGTGACGGTTGTGGGCGCGATCTTCCTTGGTCTCTTTGCCAACCGGCTTTTGCCTGTGCGCCAGTCGATGGGGATGCTGCTGACCGACCGGCGCAAGATGAAATATTTCACCGAAGTTGCGATCCCGGAAGACAGCCCGCTGGTTGGCCAGGCGCCGCTGGAGGTTGATCTGTTTCGCCGGAACGGCGTGCGGCTGATCGACGTTCTGCGTGGCGACGCCTCACTGCGCCGTGACCTCGCGCCGGTGCGGCTGGAACCCGGAGACCGCGTTGTGCTGCGCGCCGAACTGGCCGATCTGATGGAATTCGACCGCCGCCGCGAGGTGCATCTGGTCGATAAGCTCTCCTCGGTCAAAACCGAGACGGTCGAGGTGCTGATCGGCCCCGGCTGCCGGATGGAGGGGCAGCGTCTGGGCGATCTGCGCCTGCGCCGCCGCTATGGCGTCTATGTGCTGGCCGCGCATCGTCGCAACCAGAATATCGGCCGCCAGCTGGATGATCTGATCGTGCGGGTCGGCGATACCTTGCTGCTGGAAGGCGCGATCGAAGACATCCAGCGCCTTGCCGCGGATATGGACCTCGTCGATATCACCCGCCCGCGTGAAAAGCCCTATCGCCGCGCGAAAGCCCCCATCGCGGTCGGAGCACTTGCTTTCATCGTCATCCTCTCGGCCTTTGATGTGGCGCCGATCCAGCTGTTGGCCTTCCTCGCCGTGGCGGTGATCCTTGTCTCACGCTGCGTCGACAGCGACGAGGCTTTCAGCTTTGTCGATGGGCGGCTGCTTGCGATGATCTTCGCCATGCTGGCGGTGGGCGAGGGGCTGGACCGTTCCGGCGCGGTCGAAATGATCGTCAATGCCGCCGCGCCCTGGCTCCAGGGGCTCTCGCCTTTCTTCCTGATCCTTGCGGTCTATTTTCTCGGCCTCGTGCTGACCGAGTTTCTGTCGAACAACGCGGTCGCGGTGATCTATACCCCCGTCGCCATCGAGCTTGCCAGAAATCTCGGCATTGATCCGCGCCCGCTGGTGGTCGCGGTGATGTTCTCGGCCACGCTCGCCTTCGCCACGCCCGTTGGCTACCAGACCAATATGATGGTCTACGGTCCCGGCGGCTACCGGTTCTCCGATTACATGCGCGTCGGCCTGCCGCTCAACATCATCCTGATGTTCCTTTGCTCTGCCCTGATCCCCGTTTTCTGGCCGCTCTGAGCCGTTTTCTTCATTTTCTGTCCAAAAATATCCCAGGCGGGCCGGGGGACTGGTCCCCCTGCTCTTGCCGCATCCCCGAGGGCCGGTGTAAAGAACCCCACCAGCGAAATCGAAGGAATGAGGCCCCTATGGCAGGCCATTCGAAATGGGCGAACATCCAGCACCGCAAGGGCAAGCAGGATGGCATCCGCTCAAAAATGTTCTCGAAGCTCTCGAAAGAGATCACCGTCGCCGCGAAGATGGGCGATGCGGATCCTGATAAGAACCCGCGTCTGCGTCTCGCGGTGAAAGCCGCCAAGGCGGTCTCGATGCCGAAAGATGTGATCGACCGCGCCATCAAGAAATCGCAGATGGGCGATGCGGCGGATTATACCGAGATCCGCTATGAAGGCTACGGTGCCGGCGGTATCGCCATCATCGTCGAGGCTCTGACCGACAATCTCAATCGCACCGCCTCGAATGTGCGCAGCTATTTCACCAAGGCGGGCGGCAATATGGGCCAGACCGGGTCGGTCTCGCACAGCTTTGACCGTCTGGGCGAGATCTCTTACCCGCTTTCGGCCGGCGATGCCGATTCGGTGATGATGGCCGCAATCGAGGCCGGCGCCGAAGATGTCGAGACCGATGACGAGAGCCACTGGATCTATTGTAAGGTCGAAGACCTCTCCTCAGTCTCGGACGCGCTGGAGGCCACGCTTGGCGAATCGACCGAGGCCAAACTCGTCTGGCGCCCGCAATCACGCACCGAGGTCGATCTCGACACCGCACAAAAGCTGATGAAGCTGGTGGATCTTCTGGAAGAGGATGACGACGTCCAGACCGTCACCCATAATTTCGATGTGCCCGACGACGTCGCCGCACAGCTCTGAAATCTGTCTTTTCCGACGATCAGAACCCCGGCCATCGTGCCGGGGTTTTTTCTTGCCTGCGTTCCGAGGGGCGCCACCGTCACCTCGGTGTCACCTCGCGGTTGTAATTTGCGGTGCCAGAAGGGCGCGCTTCCCGCGTCCGGTGCAAGACGGGAAAAACGCATGGGGCAGATGGTGCATGGGGATGACAGCTTTACGGCCTTGCCAATGCACCCCTCCGGCGGGGCCTGTGATGATCTGCAAAACAGGTTTCCCGGCGCACTCCCTGCGGGCCCGGTCTTCACCTATTCGCATCCCGATCAAAGCCCGCTGCGCCGCCGGCTGATCCGCGCGGTCGAGCGCCTTTCGGGCCAGACCCGGATCGAGCGCCTCTACCGCGACTGGCGCACCGATCCGGGCCGGGATGCTCAGGCGCCGGTTTTCGCCGAGGCGATGCGTGTCCTGGGCCTGCGCACCGAATATACCGCCGGGGATGAGGGGCTGATCCCGAAAACCGGCGGGCTGCTGGTGGTGGCGAACCATCCTTTCGGCATCGCGGACGGGCTGGCGATCGGCGATCTGATCACCCGGATCCGCCCGGATGTGAAGCTGATGGTTCATGCCGCGCTGGCCCATGCGCCCGAAGCGAAGGACCTCGTGCTGCCTGTCGATTTCAGCCATGGTCCGGAGGCGCGGCGCAGTTCGGCCGAGACGCGCCGCGCGGCGAGCGACTGGCTCGAGGCGGGGCATGTGCTGGTGATCTTCCCGGCGGGGGGCGTCTCGACCGCGCCAAAGCCGCTCTCGCGCCGCGCGGCTGACCCGGCCTGGCATCCTTTCGTCTCGCGCCTTGCGACGCGGCCCGGGGTCCGGGTGCTGCCGATCTGGTTTCATGGTCAGAATTCCCGGCTCTTCCAGATCGCGAGCCATTATTCCTACCCGCTCCGCGTGGCGCTGATCTTCCGCGAGACTTTGAGGCGCGCGAAAAAGCCGTTGCGCATCGCCATCGGCGCGCCGGTCAAACTGGATCCGGGGCTGAAATCGGCAGCCACCGGCGAACTCAGGCGGCTCACCTTCGGCCTGGCAGGGGTGAAGGGGCCAAAGCCCGAGGAAGAGTTCGTCTTCCCGTCGCGTATCAAATGGTAAGGGCACCTCAGGCGGCAGAGGAGGGCACGAGGACTTCCGCCGCTGCCTGCCGGATCGCGCGGGTCAGTGGTGCAAGGGCCGGGGCAACCAGACGCGGGAACTGCCAGTAAAGCGCCACATCCAGCGCCGAATCCGCCACCACCTCCTGCAACCTGCCGGCGTTGATATGGGCACGCGCCAGGGTTTCCGGGTTCATCGCCCAGCCCAGCCCCAGCAGCGCGGCATCGACAAAGGCCTGGCTCGCGCCGATCCGGTGGCAGGGCAGCGTCACCGGCCCGACAATCCGCGCGGCCCAGGTCTGTTGCAGCCGGTCCTTGCCGGAATAGATCAGCGAGGGCGCGCGGGCGAGCGCCGCTGCCGTGATGCCGCCTGCAAACCAGCGCGCCATGAAATCCGGGCTCGCGGTGGCCAGGTAGCGCAGCGACCCGAGCGCCACCGTGTCACAGCCCTGCAGGGGGCCCGGATGGGATGTCACCGCCGCCATCACCTCGCCGCGTCTGAGCCAGTCCTGGCTGACATCCTGGTCGTCGATTACGAGATCGAAGAGAAAATCGCCCTCGCAGGCGCGCAGCGCCGGCAGTACCCAGGTCGCCAGGCTGTCGGCGTTGACGGCTATCCTGAGCGGCGCCGGCCCGGAGGACAGGGCCGGCAGGTCCCTGGCCAGTTGCCGTTCCAGCAGGCTGATCTCATCGAAATGGCGGATCAGCCGCAGGCCTTCCGGCGTCGCCTCGCAGGGTTGGCCGCGCCGGATCAGCCGCATGCCGACCCGTTCCTCCAGCGCCCGGATACGTTGCGAGATCGCCGGGGGCGTCACGGAAAGCTCCGCCGCCGCGAGGTCAAAAGCGCCGCGCCGGTGAATGGCAGAGAGGGCGGCAAGCCAGCCGGGGTCGAGCATCGGGATAAGCCACGCTTAATCAGGCAAAGAAACATTAACTGGAATTATGTCGCCTGCAAGCGGTAGCGAAGCCGGTGTAACCCGGGAGGACGAAGATGTTCGAGGCGCTGATATCAGGCTATTTCACGGCGCTGAGCCTGATCCTCGCCATCGGGGCGCAGAATGCTTTTGTGCTGCGCCAGGGGCTCCGGCAGGAATATGTCGGCCTTGTAGTGGCGATCTGTGCGATCTCGGATGCGCTGCTGATCACATTGGGTGTGGTCGGTTTCGGCGCGATGAGCCGCGCCGCACCCTGGGCGCTGCCGGTGATGAAATGGGGAGGTGTGGCCTTTCTGGTGGTTTATGGCGCACTGAGATTTCGCGCCGCGATGCAGGGCGGCGAGGCTCTGGTGCCCTCGGCAGCGGCCAGGGTCTCGCGCGGCAAGGTGGTGACAACGATCCTTTTGCTGACCTGGGCAAATCCGCATGTCTATCTTGATACGGTGCTGCTGCTCGGCTCGGTTTCGGCGCAGCATGACGGTCACCGACTTGCCTTCGGGATCGCGGCGGCGGCGGGATCCTTCAGCTTTTTCTCGGCGCTTGGCTTTGGCGCGCGCTTTCTTGCGCCGGTCTTCGCAGAGCCCCGCGCCTGGGTCTTGCTGGAGATCAGCGTGGGCCTTGTGATGTGGGCCATCGCGCTCTCCCTTGCCTTTTCCTGAAAACCGGCGCAACCGGGAGGGATGTGGAACAGACAGGCCGACCGCCCGGTTGCGGGGATCATCTGGATGCTGATTTCGGGCATTGCCATGGTTGGCGTGAACGGAGCAGTGAAATATGTCGGCACCTCGCTGCCGGCGACGCAATCGGCCTTTCTGCGCTTTGCCGTCGGGCTGGTGTTCTTCCTGCCGATGCTGCCCGCAATCCTGCGCGCGGGCTATCCGGCACGGGTCTGGCAGCTGTTCGGCTATCGCGGCATCTTCCATGTCGGCGCGGTGATCCTGTGGTTCTATGCCATGGCGAGGATCCCCGTGGCCGAAGTTTCAGCCATCGGCTTTCTCAACCCGGTGATCGTGCTGATCGTTGGCGGGCTGCTGCTGGGCGAGGGGCTGAGCCTGCGGCGCATCCTTGTGGCGCTGGTTGCCTTTGCGGGGGCGCTGATCGTGCTGCGCCCCGGGCTGCGCGAGATTGCTATGGGTCATTGGGCGCAGCTGGGGGCGGCATTCCTGTTCGCGGGCGGCTATGTCATTGCGAAACGGCTGAGCGCGCTTGCCCCGGCGGGGGTTATTGTGGCGATGATGACCTATACATCGGCGATCGGGCTCCTGCCGCTGGCGCTGATTGACTGGCAGCCGGTCGCGCTGTGGCAGATCGCGGCGCTGGCGCTTGGGGCGGGGTTTGCGACGCTGGGGCATTATGCGATGACGCGGGCCTTTGCCGCGGCGCCGCTGGCGGTGACGCAACCGGTCAGCTTTCTGCAGATCATCTGGGCGGCGCTGATGGGGGCGGTCTTTTTCCATGAGGGGATCGACCCGTTTGTGATCCTGGGCGGTGCGGTGATCATCGGGGCGATCAGCTTCAACATCCGCGCCGAGGCCCATGCGCGCCGGGTGATCCGGGCGGCCGATGGTGCCGGCACCAGCGGCCCCGCGACCTGAGCTGAACCTTCCGGCCCGGATCCTGCAACCCGCGCTGTTGCGCGCGGCGCAGACTTGGCGCGCGCCGGGCCAGGGCGCGTTAAACCCTGTCTTCCTAGCCTCTGCCCCGCGGGTGCGCGACATGCCTCGCGGTTAACTGCGGCGCTGACCCCGCATGGAGGCAAATATGTCCGATACCACCGATATTCTTGGCCTGCCGCTGATCCTGCCTGCCCAGGCGCAGAAACACGTGACCCATAACGAAGCGCTGCTGGCACTGGATGCGGTGGTGCAGCTTGCCGTGCTGGACCGCAACCGCACCGCGCCTCCGGTGACGGCGACCCCCGGCGACCGGCATCTTGTGGCGGGCACTGCGACCGGCCTCTGGGTCGGGCAGGAGGGGCGGATTGCGGTCCTGACCGGGACCGGCTGGCAGTTCCATGCGCCGCAGCCCGGCTGGCGGGCCTGGGTGCTGGGTGAGGCGCGCGAAGCGGTCTATGACGGCCTGATCTGGAAGACCCCGAATGAGGGCGAGGGAGGCTTTGCCCGGCTGGGCGTCAGCACGACGCCCGATGCGGTGAACCGGCTCGCGGTGGCCTCCGAGGCGGTTTTGATGACCCATCAGGGCGCGGGAATGCAGCTCAAGCTGAACAAGGCGGCAGTGGGGGATACCGCGAGCCTTCTCTTCCAGACCGCCTGGTCGGGGCGGGCCGAGATGGGGACGGCGGGCGGCAGCGACTTCTCGGTCAAGGTCAGCGCCAATGGATCCACCTGGTTCACCGGGTTGCAGGTTGCGGCGGCAACCGGTGTGCCCGATTTTCCTCAGGGGCTGACCCGCGCCGGCTCGCAGGTCTTTGCGCGCAGCAATATTCTGGGCACCGTCAGCCAGACCGGCGGCGTTCCGACGGGCGCGGTCATCGAGCGCGGATCGAATGCGAATGGCTATTTTATCCGCTATGCCGATGGCACCCAGATCTGCTGGAAGAATGACCTCACTGTAACCAATGCCTCCACCGCGCTCGGCTCGGGCTTTACCTCAGCGGCGCTGCCCTGGGTCTTTCCGCAAACTTTCCTTGTCGGATCGACCCCCGTGGTCACGGGCATGGCGGATGCGGTGGACGCCTGGCTTGTGGCTGCGGCACCGGTGGAGGGCTCGGTTTCGCTCCGGGTGCTGACCATGGTCCCGAAGAGCGGCGCAATCGGCGTCAGGGCGATGGCCGTCGGGCGCTGGTTCTAAAGCCGGCCGAGCATCGCCGCCATCGCCATCGCCGCATCGCCGGAACGCGAGCTGCGATGAATGCCGAGGCGGCGAAAGGCAAGCGCGCGCCCTGGACCAAAAGCCGGCGCGTGGAGAAATCCGTCCAGCGTGGCGCGCGCATCGGCTGTCAGCATGGCCTCGCGCGCCCTCAGCGCGACCGCCTGGCCCTGCATCATCCGGCCCCATTCGCCATTCAGCAGCATTGCCAGCCGACGTTTGCCGGCCGCCGTGCCCCGCGCGCCCCCAAGCGCGTTCTCACCATGCTGGCGGTAGATCACCACCGGCGTCGGGTCGAGCGCCAGGCCGCCGCCGCATCCCGCGATCAGCTGGTAAAGCCACCAGTCATGCCAGCTGACGCTGTCGGGAACCCCCGCCTCGCGCACCAGCGCCAGCGCCTCTGGCGTGAGCATGATCGAATGGCCGGCAAAAAGGTTCTGCACGAGTGACGGCGCAAAACCCGGTCTGGTTCGTCCTGACCGCGACTGGCTGAGCGTGTTCAGCGCCCCGTCGGCAAGCATGCTCTCGCCCGCATAAAGCACTGGCCCCGCCCCGCCCATCAGACCCTCTGCCGCTGCGATCCGGCGCAGCCCGCGCGCGAGCTTTCCCTTTAGCCAGACATCGTCCTGGTCAGCCAGTGCGATGATCCCCTGCGGCAGATCCGGGTGGCAAAGCGCTGAGAGGAAATTCGCCGCCGCCCCTTTGCGCGGCCCCTCCACCAGGGTCAGCGGATATTTGCGGCCGAAAGCAGTGAGAATCTCTCGGGTGCCATCGGTTGATCCGTCATCGGAGACGAAAAGCGACCAGCTGCCATGGCTTTGCGTGACGAAACTGTTCAGCTGTTCAGCCAGCCAGGCCGCCCCGTTGCGGGTGGCCATCACGATGGTCACATGATCGTCTTTCTGGCGCATCGTCTTCCCGGTGGCAGGAGATGCGCGGCCCCGGTCTGCAACGCGTCTGCCTTTCGCTAACTTTCGCCGAAAGAGGCATCGGAGGCAATGCCGGCCTCGGTTCCCGGCGCGGTCCCGCAGATCTGATCCTGGCGTGTTGATAAAGTTTGGCTAAAACCATTCACCAAAGCCCTGATATCGCCCGAATGTCAAAAGGAAGCAGCAAGCCCGCCAGGTGAAGATGGTGCCCGGGGAAGAACGGGTATGTGTCTATGTTTCAGGTGAGAGCACTGCAAACCTTTGTCGATGCGCCATTGAATCTGATTTCGGGCATCGGAGATATGTTGCTGGCGACGGTCGGATCGCGCCTGATGCTTTACACAACGACACGGGCGGGGGGCGGGCTGCTCAGCTTCGAGATCGGCGCGGGCGGGATGCTGCTGACCAGTCAGGGCCAGATCGCCGCGCGCGGGACGCTCTCTGCTCCGCCGACGCTCGATCTCTATCAGCTCGGCTCGACCCAGCATCTGATCTATTCGGGGCTCGAGGACAGCACGCTTGTCTCGTTCAGGCTGAATGCGGACGGGACGCTGCGCGGATCGTCGCGCCCCGCCGGTGGGCCGGCAGGGATCATTTCGGCCCAGGCCCTTGTCACATCGGGCAATCAGACCCTGCTCTATGCCGCCACCACCGGCAGCGGGCTGATCACGACCTATTCAGTCGCGGCCACCAATGGCGTGATGACGCGGCTCGGGGCATTGCAGCTGGGGCCGGATCTTGCCGGCATCAATATATCGGGCATGGCCGTGTTCGGCATCGGCTCTACTCAATTCGTCGCGGTGACATCGCAGTCTGCAGACCGGATCGACATATTGCGCCTTGCGGCAAACGGCTTGCCGACCGCAGCGGGGAGCATTGGTGCCAGCGACGGGCTGGGCATCAGCGCCCCCTCGGCGGTGCGCTTTTGTGAAGTGCATGGCAGCCCTTATCTGGCGGTCGCCTCAGGCAGCAGTTCGTCGATCACGCTGCTGGCGCTCTCGCCAGGAGGAACGATGACGGTAGCGGATCAGATCATAGATACGCTTGATACGCGGTTCCGGGCCGTGGTGACCCTTGAGACCATCAACATCAAAGGGCGGAGCTTTCTGGTTGCCGGCGGCGGCGATGGCGGTCTGCATGTTTTCGAGATCCTGCCGGGGGGGCGGTTCGTCATCGCCGCCACCATGTTGCAGCAGGACGGGCTGGCATTGCAAAACATCACAGCGCTGGCCTTGCAGCCAGGGGCGACCGGCTTCTGGATCTATGTGGCCGGCGAAGGCACAGGCGTCACCCGGCTCTATGTCGAGACCGGCGCGCTTCCGGCCCCCCTGATGGGGACGGGCGCGGCCGACACGCTCACCGGCGGCGCGGGGCATGATCTGATTTCGGGTGGGGCTGGCGATGATGTTCTTTATGGTGGCGCCGGCGATGACATCCTGATTGACGGGGCGGGCGTCGACCGCCTTTATGGCGGCGCCGGCGCGGATCTCTTCGTGCTTTCGTCCGATGGGGCGCTGGATTACATTCACGACTACCAGCCCGGTATCGACCGGCTCGATCTGAGCGCATGGGGCAGGTTCTACGGTCTGAGCGAGCTGACCATAACGTCGCTCGCAGGTGGCGCCAGGATCCGCTACGGCAAAGAAGAGCTGATCGTCTATTCCGCCAATGGTCTTCCCCTGACGGCTGCCAGCTTTGCAAGCGCCGGGCTGTTCGACCTCTGGCATGGTGATTACACAATGCTCACACCGGATGGCATGATCGCAGGCACTCCCGGTGCGGATTATCTGGTCGGGACGGATGGAGATGATCTGTTCCTCGCAAGTACTGGCCAGGACACGATCCAGGGCGGTAATGGTTTCGATCACATTGATTTTTCCGAAATCAATGCCGCGATCCGGGTCGATCTCCAGATGCGCGCCGGCATTGCCGGGCCGGTGCAGGGGCAGGTCTATCTGTCCATCGAGGCGATGACCGGAACGGCCTATAACGACACGCTGCTGGGCGATGCATCGGGCAATGTGATCCAGGGCGCGGGCGGCAATGACGTGCTCTATGGTCGCGGCGGCAATGACACGCTGTATGGCGGCGATGGCGATGACTGGCTTTACGGCGGCGAGGGGGCGGATTGGCTCTATGGCGGCGCGGGGCGCGACCGCGCGCATTACGGCGATGCGCCGGCCGGGGTGCGGGCGGATCTGCAAGCGCCCGGGACCAATACCGGTATCGCCGCCGGCGACCGTTTCTTCGGGATCGAGGATCTCGTCGGATCGGCCTTCAACGATATGCTGCTGGGCGATGCATCGGGCAATGAGATCCAGGGCGCAGGCGGCAATGACGTGCTCTATGGCCGCGACGGCAATGACACGCTGTACGGCGGCGATGGCGACGATACACTCTATGGCGGCGCAGGGGCGGATTGGCTCTATGGCGGCGCGGGGCGCGACCGCGCGCATTACGGCGATGCGCCGGCCGGGGTGCGGGCGGATCTGCAAGCGCCCGGGACCAATACCGGTATCGCCGCCGGCGACCGTTTCTTCGGGATCGAGGATCTCGTCGGATCGGCCTTCAACGATATGCTGCTGGGCGATGCATCGGGCAATGAGATCCAGGGCGCAGGCGGCAATGACGTGCTCTATGGCCGCGACGGCAATGACACGCTGTACGGCGGCGATGGCGACGATACACTCTATGGCGGCGCAGGGGCGGATTGGCTCTATGGCGGCGCGGGGCGCGACCGCGCGCATTATGGCGATGCGCCGGCCGGGGTGCGGGCGGATCTGCAAGCGCCCGGGACCAATACCGGTATCGCCGCCGGCGACCGTTTCTTCGGGATCGAGGATCTCGTCGGATCGGCCTTCAACGACATGCTGCTGGGCGATGCATCGGGCAATGAGATCCAGGGCGCAGGCGGCAATGACGTGCTCTATGGCCGCGACGGCAATGACACGCTGTACGGCGGCGATGGCGACGACACACTCTATGGCGGCGCAGGGGCGGATTGGCTCTATGGCGGCGCGGGGCGCGACCGCGCGCATTATGGGGATGCGCCTGCCGGGATGCGGGCGGATCTGCAAGCGCCCGGGACCAATACCGGTATCGCCGCCGGCGACCGTTTCTTCGGGATCGAGGATCTCGTCGGATCGGCCTTCAACGACATGTTGCTGGGCGATGCATCGGGCAACGAGATCCAGGGCGCGGGCGGCAATGACGTGCTCTATGGTCGCGACGGCAATGACACGCTGTATGGCGGCGATGGCGACGACACGCTCTATGGCGGCGCAGGGGCGGATTGGCTCTATGGCGGCGCGGGGCGCGACCGCGCGCATTATGGGGATGCGCCTGCCGGGATGCGGGCGGATCTGCAAGCGCCCGGGACCAATACCGGTATCGCCGCCGGCGACCGTTTCTTCGGGATCGAGGATCTCGTCGGATCGGCCTTCAACGACATATTGCTGGGCGATGCATCGGGCAATGAGATCCAGGGCGCGGGCGGCAATGACGTGCTCTATGGCCGCGACGGCAATGACACGCTTTATGGCGGCGATGGCAATGACTGGTTGTATGGCGGCGACGGCAACGACTGGCTGCATGGCGGCCCCGGGCGCGATGTCTTTCTGTTTCTCTCTGCGCCAGGCGCCGCAAATGCCGACCGGATCGCCGATTTCAACCCGGCGGAGGATATGATCCTGCTCGATGATGCGGTCTTCACAGCTCTGAACCTGGGAGTTCTCGGGGCCACGCGCTTCACCATCGGTGAAAGCGCGACCACAGACGCGCACCGGATTGTCTATAATCAGGCAAGTGGGCAGATTTACTATGACCCGGATGGCAGCGGGGCAGCCGGGATGTTGATTTTTGCAAGCGTCACGCCCGGAACGCTGCTCACCGCCGATCACTTTCTGATCATCTGAACCGGGAGGTGTCAGCCAGCAAGCGTGATCCGGTTCAGCTCTCCGATCAGGTGCTCATAAATGTCGCGGGAATAGTGGAAGGGAGAGAGGCCCCATTTATGCTCATGATCGGACACAAAGGATATGGGGTAAGAGACGGAAGCAACAGCCATCCGGCTTTCAAGATAGGCATACATCCGGTCAAGATGGGCATTGTGGGTCTGCACATGGGTGGCATCGAAGCGTCCGCCCCCCGTATCGCCTGCCGACCAGTGGACCTTGTTGAGAACAACGCGGAGCTTCTGTTCGGCCACCAGCGCGGCGAACTCGTCCGCCCCCTTTGACCACAGGGCGAAATGCTCATCTGTATTTGCCTTGATCACCCTGATATCGGGGTAGCGCGCCAAAGGCTTTGGACGCTGCATCTCGACTGAATTGGTTGCGATGGTTCCGTCGCGTTCCAGCAACTGAAATCTCTCGTCGATCAGGTCGACGATGATCGTGGTATCCGCAGGCAGATCGCAGAGCATTTGTGTCAACGCCTTGGTCAGATCCGTGTGCACCATCGTGCGCTGGAACTGGCTGATCATTTCATTTGCGGGATCGATTTCTTCCAGAGAGAGGCTGAAAGGTTTTGCCGCAAAGCCGCTGCCGAAAGAGGTGCGGCAAATGTAGCCTGCAAGCTTGTAGCCATGTGGCACCAGCTCAAAAGCATCGCGAGTGACGCATGAGCCCAGGATGAAAACGCTCGGATCTTGTGCCATGCTGCATCTCCTGCAATTGCGCCCATTGCTTCACCCTTTTGACATTCCGGTCAAGCGTGGAGGGGGCCATATCGCGCAGGCAGGGGCTTAATCGCACCGTTCCTGGCCGAGCTGGTGATAGAACTCAACCAGACGCTCTGCCTGTGCTTCCCAGCCGATGCTTTCGGCTGCGAGCTTCCGGAAGGTGCCAGGCGTCGCCCGGGCCATTGTCAGTATTGTCTCCGCCAGCGCGGATGCGTCTCCCGCAGGGAAGGTCAGGCCAAGCTGCCGGTCCCGCAGAAAAGGCCCCATTTCGGCGAGATCGGAGCCAATTACCGGCAGGCCGGCCATCAGCGCCTCGAACAATTTGTTCGGCATGGCGTATTGATAGGACAAAGCCACCGGGATGATCGGAATGATCGCGGCATCAGCGGAGGCTATCACGCGGGAGACGTCTTCCGGCGGGACCGGGGGCAGCATTGCCAGCCTGTCAAGGACACCGGCCTCTTGCGCGAGGCGGGAGAGGCGGGCGGCCACCGATGGCGGGCTGCGTCCAACCGTGACAAGGCAGACCGGGCGCCCGAAACCGTGCTCCGGCGCGTTTTGCCGCAACTGGCCAAGCGCAGCGACAACGGTTTCCAGCCCGCGATTGATCGCAACATTTCCGGTGTAAACCAGAAGGAAGCTGTCCTCCGGCAGGCCTGCCCGCATCCGCAACCCGGGATCCTGGTCGGAACGAGGGCTTTGATCAGCTGCCCGCGGGGTGTTGTAAAGCACCAGCGGGCGGGGGATGCCATAGTGCGTCGCAAGGTGGTCGGCGATGCTGTCCCCGACCGTGATCACGGCGGCGGCCCTGGGCAGCAGCCGCGCCTCCAGACGCTCCACCTGCCGTCTGCGCGCCGGACTGAGCGGGGGATTGCGATGGGTTTCCAGCTCATGGCTGTCGAAGATGAAGGCCGCGCCGGTATTCATCGCCACCCGGGAGGCAACCGGCAAGGCGGGCAGATCATGCGCATGGATCACATCGGCCCGCGAGGCGGTCAGCGCCGCCTCGAAAGACCGACCGAAACTGGCCGCGAGCCAGGGCTGATGCAATGTCTGGCTTTGGTCGCGCAGCCAGGCGCGAATGACTGCCGCACGTTCCGCGCCCAAAATTTTTGCGAGCCTGCCGGAATTGGGCGTGGGGTTTGGAGGGGCGACAGACGGCGCTGAGGTCGGCGCCCCGGGCTGTGTCGCAGCGGGGGCTTGAATGCGCCGCCGGAAAAGCTGTTCAAGCGCCTGCCTCGGTGATGCGCCTTTCCATTCGAGGCGCTGATAGCGCACGCCGGCCCTCACTTCGTCCTGAGGCAGTCCGGGCATGGCAACACAGAAAACACATACCTCATGTCCCGCCGCCGCGAGACTTTCGGCCTCTTTCATCACGCGAAAATCCGGCGCGCAGGGGTTGGGGACGATCATCGAGACGCGCATGCCCTGATTCAATCCAACCGGTTCAGGGTGCGATCGCAGGCGCAGGGCAAGGGTGAAATCCGGACGTCTTTATCGCTCATGCGTATCATCTAGTTATTCATGATGAACTTGCGCATAGCGCGCATGTTCAGAAGGCCAATAGTAATGAGCAGCATCATCAGGCAGACGACATAGAGCGGAGAGAGATAGTCACCCTGGTATTCGGGGTAGAACGCCATCCTCATCTCACCCACCACATGAACCAGCGGATTCCACCAGAGAAATACCTGCACCTGTTCGGGCATCGCATCGAAAGAGTAAAAAACGCAGGACAGGAAGAAAATCGGACGGTTCAGGATACTCCACAGGTTTTGCCAGGAGGGGGCCATCTCGAACAGAACCGCGTTGATCAGGCCGATCCCCGTGCCGATCCCCACCGCCATCAGGAGGGAGCCCACGGCCCTGCCGAAATTAATCTGGCTTCCGGTATCCTCAAGCAGCACGATGCCGGTGAAGACGAGGAAAGCCACGGTAAACTGGGTCATGATCAGCAGGATGAGACGGGCGAAGATCACATCCATGAAAGTGACCGCCGGATAGAAAAGCAGCATCCGGTTTGCTTTCAGCGCCGTCGCTATCTGGGCATAACTGTTTGTGTAACACGCAAAGGGAATGAACCCTGTCGCGTAAAACAAAGAGAAACTGGTACCGACAGGCGGCTGTTTGAACAGAATTGAAAAACCAAGCGTCAGCACGACGATACCGCCGACCGGCTCCAGCACGGCCCAGAGGTAACCGAGCCTAGATCTCCCGAACGTCGTGATCATTTCCCGGACGAGCAAAGCCAGAATTACACGCAGACTCTGAAATCTGAGGCGAAAGTCGCCACTTTCGTGAAGTTCTGGAGTTTTGGTAAGCGGAACCATGCCCGGATTCGGCTGGTCGGTCATCTCGATTTTCTCGATCCTGATGTCCAGACTTGCTAACAGGCCCCTGCAACGTTTACAAGCGTAGATCAGGCAAGTGGGTGCAGTCAACGCCCCGCGGATGGTATTGAGGAAGGGACAGCTGTGGCTGCTGAACCTGTTATCCGTGCCCCCCTTCGGGTGCTTACGGAAAATCCCGCTCTCCCGGCGCCGGTTCATGCTCCGGTCAATGACCCGGTTATTCGCGCTGTCAGGCCGATCCCGGCCGTGGTGCCCGGGCCGGGCCAGTCTCCCACGCCAGGCCCGTCGCCCACAGTGGTGAAAAAGCCAAAAGTCATGGCGACGGCACAGCCCGCCCGGCTGCGGCGGCGGCATCTGGCAGTTCTTGTCGCCTTTTTCGCGATTGTTCTGCTGCCGGTGACACTCGTTGCTGGGTATCTCTATCTGATCGCGGCGGATCAGTATTCCTCCCAAATGTCTTTCTCGCTGCGCTCCGAACAGCACGTGAACCCGCTTGAGGCGCTCAGCGGTCTGGGGCAGATCGCGACCGGCTCTTCTTCCGACTCTGAGATCGTTCACGAATATCTCAGCAGCCAGAAAATCGTTGAAGATATCAATAAAGACCTGGACCTTCGGGCGATTTTTGGCCGTGATCGGGGAGACAGGTATTTCACCCTTCCTGACGGGGCCAGCATCGAAGAGATGCGCGATTACTGGAAGCGTATGATCTCTGTGCGGCTGGAAAAGGGCAGCGGTGTCCTGCGCATCGAAAGCCTCGCATTCACGCCCCAGGAGGCCCAGGCCATCAATGGCGCCATTCTGCGCGAAACCCAGGCACTGACCGACCGGCTGAGCCTGATTGCCCGTGAAGATGCCCTGCGCTATGCCGAGGTCGACCTCGAAGAGTCACGGGAGCGCCTGAAAGCGGCACGCGGTAATCTGAGCACCTTCCGCGCAACCACCAATATCATTGACCCGACGCTGGATCTCGCGAGCAATGGCGGCGTCATGGGCATCTTGCAGCAGCAGCTGGTAGAGGCCCTGCTGGCCAAGGACATGCTGCTTTCCAACAATCCGCCAGAGAGCGATCCGCGGATCGGCCAGTCAGATTCCCGTATCGCGGCCATTCGCAAGCGGATCGACGAAGAGCGCAACTCGGTAAGCGATGGCGACACTTCAAGCCTTGTGCAGATCGTGGGAACCTTCGAGGCGTTGACCGTAGAGCGGGAATTCGCCGAGAAGGCGTTTCTCTCTGCCACTGCGGCCTATGATATCGCGCGCGCCGAAGCCGAACGCCGCAGCCGCTATGTTGCCGTCCATATCGAGCCGACTTTGGCCGACAGTCCTCTGTATCCGCGTCGGGCGATGATCACCGGGATTTTTGCCGCGATCTGTCTGCTGGGATGGGCGCTGCTGGTGATGATCGGCTATTCTCTGCGGGACCGGGGATGATCGTTCTCAAAGGGGTGACCAAAGCATTTCGTCGCGGACACAGGCTGAATTACGTGGCCCGCAACATCAATGCTGTCTTCCCCTCGCGCACTTCGGTTGCGCTCCTGGGCCGCAACGGTGCCGGAAAATCCACATTGCTCAAAGTCATTGGCGGCACCATGCGGCCCGACAGCGGCAAGGTTATGAGCAGCGGCCGGATTTCCTGGCAGATCGGCTTTGCCGGCAGTTTTCACCCGGATCTGACCGGGACACAGAATACCCGCTTCATTGCCCGGATCTATGGGGTCGACAGCGACAGTCTGGCGCGCAGCGTCGCGGATTTCGCCGAGCTTGGCGACAGTTTCGACATGCCATTCCGGACTTACAGTTCGGGGATGCGTGCCCGTTTCGCTTTTGGCGTCTCGATGAGCATCCCCTTCAGCTACTACCTGATCGACGAGGTCACATCCGTCGGTGACGCCTCCTTCCGGGCGAAATGCAACGAAGTGATGGAAGATCGGCTGAGCAATGCCGGGGCCATCGTAGTCTCTCACAACGATACGATGTTGCGCAGCATGTGCAGCGCCGGTGCCGTGCTGGAACGCGGTATCCTGACCTATTACGATGATGTGGATGACGCGATCGCGCATCACAATCGTAACATGCAGGCGCGTCCGGTCGTCTGATCCGGGTGCAGTTGGACATAGCACCAATGACGACGGCAGCTCAGCACTCCTCTTCCGAAGATGAGCCAGTGCTTACGATACTCATGCCGGTGCGCAATGAGGCTGCCTTTCTGAAATCCTGTCTCGCGTCAATAGAACCCCCATCGGGGCTGTTATGTGAGATCGTGCTGGTCGATGACGGCTCCGAGGATGAGAGCGCGGCGATAGCGGCTGATTTCGCAGCCGGGTCGGCGATTCCGATGCAGGTGATCCGCAATGGCCACCGGGGGAAGGCGGGGGCGCTCAATCTGGCATTTCTCGCCGCCAGGGGGGACGCCTTCATTTTCTTCGCCGGCGATGACCTGCTTGTCGGCAGCGCCCTGCCGGCCCGTCTGGCGGCCGTGACAGCCGGCATGACAGCGCGATCCCCCTGTGTCGCGCAATGTCGCTACCGCAGCTTTTCAGACACACATCCCGGGCTGGCCGGTATCCTCTTTCCGCGACCGGGAATGGAGGATCACATCGCAGGCGGCGCGGTCAGTTTCAACCGGGCCTTTGCCGGGCGCTACTTCCCGATTCCAGAACAGCTGCCGAACGAGGACAGCTGGCTGCGGGCATTGGCGATAGCGCTGGATCTGCAGGTGGTTCCGCTGGATTGCCTCGGGCTGCATTACCGCATTCACGCCGGAAATTCCGTGGGTCCGCTGCGCAGCTTTGCCGAAGCCGACCGCAATCTGCGCGAGAGGAATGCCGCCTATGCGCTGGCGCTGGAACGCTTTGACCGCGAGATCACCGCGTCCGGGCGACGCCGGCTTGAGGCCATCATCCGCGCCGAAGAACTCCGCAGCCGCGGAAGGTGGCTGGCGCTTCTTTTCATCGGCGGGCTGAGCCGGATCGACAGGGCAATGATGCTGGCCAATTCCACACCCTGGCTTTACGCGCTCAAGACACGCCTGTTGCCAAAGCTGCGCCACTGGATCCGCCGCAGGGTCTGATGATGTGCGCGGGGCCCGCCGCTCTGACGAGGGCCGATAATCCCCGAGAAATGCGGCAATCGCCTCGGGCGTGTTATTTGCCCAGAACACCCGCTCGACACCTTTGACCAGCGGATCGGCCGCGCCGGCACCCTGTTCGCCATCGCTCAGGATCAGCAGATCCTGCCATAAGCCATGTCATCGAATAGTTTCGTCGGCGTGTCGCAGTCGTTGTCATGGATGAGAACGACCCCGCAATCCCTGCAAGCCAGTCGAGGATCGGCTGCCATTCGGCCAGCTTTCTGTCACGGATGACCTTACCCATCTCGAAGAGCTCGGATGGCAGCCGGATACTGCAAATCGCAACGCTCAGCCTGGTCTTGAAGCGCGGGATCTGCGCCGGGCCTGCAAATGGCAGGCTTCTGGAAACTGTATGATCCACCAGAACAAGAGCCGCCAGAAACCGGCACCTGACGTGGTGGCCCGGTCTGTCTCAGGGGATGACCAGGTCATACTGATCTTCACGTCATTCCCTGAGCAATGCGATTTCACGGCGGATAGTGGCATCCAGGCCGCATTGCCTGCGAACACGCTCCGCGCCGGCAGCGCCAATTCTGCCGATCCGCTGCTTGTCATGTGCCAGATCCCAGATCGCATCCGCATAGCCGCGCACATCGTCCGGGCGCACCAGAACAGCGGCTCCCTGACCGGCAAATTCCGGAATACCTGTGACATCGTTCGAGATACAGGCCATGCCCCTGGCCATCGCCTCTCCGAGGCTCACGCCCTGGGTGTCATGCCGCGTCGGGCAGAGAGCAATATCGTGGCTCGCGTAAAGCGCCTTCATTTCGTCGCGGCTGCTGTATTGCTCTTGTAAGGTGACATTGCTCATGCCGCGAAGGAATTCGGTATTCTCGGCGTAAAGCGGACCAAAGCCGCGAATGGTGAAGCTGAGGCGCTCGAATCCAGGGCGATCAGACAGAAGTTTCACGGCTCGGGTCGCAATGTCGCCGGCATAATTGCGCTGCTTGAACGGGCGCAGGAGCAGGATCCTGCCGCTGCCGCGCTGGGCGGCCGGTACGAAACTGTAATAATCCCCATCGATGAAATTGTGGATCACGGAGGAGCGCGTGGGCAGACTGCCGACATCGCGACCGGCGATGCCACGCAGGTAATCTGATACGAAGATCACCCGTATATCGGGATTGGCAAAGGTCGCGCGCGCCGCCTCCCAGCGTTGCCGGTTGGTCAGATCAAGGCTTGCGCGCCGCGTCTCACGTTCCTCGGTGGTGAAGTTGTAAGACAGCCGGCGGATATCGCGCAGCTCAAAACCGTGGAACCAGTAGACCAACCGCTTGCCATCAATATGCTGTGGCAGCAGCTGCTGCATCTGGGGCGATGGCGAATGAACCAGGACTGTGCCCCTGACCGTGCTCAGCCTGCGGGCAAGCGCTTCTGCCTCATGAGCGGGCATCCGGAAAACCGGAACCGTTCCGGTCGGATCCTGCTGCAGGTCGCGGTTGCGCGCGTTCAACTCTATCACACATCCAAGCAGCCCCGCTTCGGCATAGGCATCGACACGGGTCCGGATGAATTCTCCGCCATAAGCGCCATCTCCTGCGGGATAGGCGTTAACCAGCACGATGAAATCCGCTTTCGCCAGCGCTTCGCCAAGCGCGCCCGACTGTTGCTTCGCGGAGGGCAGAGCAAGATCCGGCGTGGCTGCCTCGGAGGCCGTCATGGCCAGAACGGACGCGGGGGCCGGGACCACGCTGCCCGGCAGACTGGCCGGAGGGGGCTGATGCGCGATCGGTCTGTGCAGCGTCGGCGGGTGCGGCTTTGCCCTGCGGCGCAGCCAGTTCCCGAATTTGCGGCGCAATCCGCGGGGGGCAAGAGTGTCCGAGAGCGCGCGCATGACACGTGTGTCGTGAAATCTGAGCACCCCTTCTGCGAAAGCGCTGCCGCCCGTAGTCGGTGCGGGTTTTTCGCTGCCGAGACCAAGACGCTTGCGCAGCACAAGCCTGAAGTGGCGCCGCAGCGATGCGCGTTCCGAGAGTGCCTTGCGGGTTGAAGCCAGGGCTTTCTGGGAACCGACAAGCGCCGTCTGCCGCTTTTCCAGGTCCCTGCGGGCGCCGTTAAGCTCTTTGCGGGTTATGGCATGTGCGGCCTGGAGCTCCAGCTCCATGCGGCGCTTCGCTCCGAGTGCAACATTTTCGCGCTTCAGGGCATAGGCGCGGGCCGCGCTGAGGTCTTCAGCGGCTTGCGCCTGCACGGTTGTCAGACGGTCTTCGAGCTTGCGCAGCGCGTCACTCTGAGCCTCGCTTTTCTTTGCCAGGATGTCGATTTCGGCCTGCGCGGCATCACGCTCCTGCCGGAATGCATCCGCTTGCGCCCGCGCCGCATCGCGCTCGGATCCGAGCGCGGAGAGGCGGGACTGGGCAGCTGCATAAGCCGCCTCGGCGGTCTCCAGCTTTCTTTGAAGGGCGTTCTGCCGCTCCAGCGCGACGATGCCCTCTGCTATGGCCGCATTGCGCTCCGCCGCCGCCGCATTGCGCTCGGCAAGGGCAGCGCTGCGTTCCGTCAACGCAATGCTCCGCTCAGCTTCGAGTTTCTGCTCGGTCGAAAGCTTCGCCGCCTCGGCGATCTGCAGCAGTTGCCGCGTCTCGCCTGCCTCTTTCGCCGCCACTTTCAGCTGGTCCGCCAGCTTGTCGGAGTCCTGCGCGAGGCTGGCAATTTTCAGGTCGCGCTCGCTTGCAATTTTGCCAAGAGCAACGATCTCCTGCTCCACCTTCACGATCTTCGCATCGCGCTCAGCAAGGGTCTCTCTGAACTGCGCATCTTTTTGCGTCGCGGCTTCGGTGGCCTCATTCATGCGCAGGCCCAGATTGTAATACTTGTTGCTGGCCGCGACGAGTGAGCCCCGCGTTTCCGTGTAGCGCTCGTTCAACCTGTAAATCTCGCCTGTCTTTTCAGTTACAACCTCACGCGAATAGGCGGTCAGGCTGGTTTGCTCGGCCGGAATGAAGAGATGAGTCGGCGTGGCGTTGAATTGCGAATGCACGAGGTATTCCATGTCGAGAAGCAGCGCCGATACTTCACGGAACTGCGCCTCATTCTGACATTCGGCGTAGATAACCGGCCGATCACGGGCAATCAGCTTTTTCGCGCCGCGCAAAACCGGGATCTCGAACCCTTCGACATCAATCTTCAGCATACGCACTGGCGCGGGCTTTTTCAGTGAGTCGAGCGGGATCACCGAGATCGTCCCGGCCCCCATCTCAATGCTCTGACCGCCGAGATTTTCGGGAATTTCCTTTACGAAATGCGCATTGCCGCGCCGGTCGCCGACACCGACATTTTTGACAGTGATCAGCTCGGAAAGGTTGTTCAGCCTGGCGCTTTGGCTGATGGCCTCGGCCAGATGGGTATTCGGTTCGAATGCCACAACATGACAGCCAACCCGGCTCGCCAGATACAGCGTGTGATTGCCGACATTCGCGCCGATATCGAAGACAATATCTCCGGGATGCAGCCTTGTTGCCATATCCCGGAGCATGTCCAGCTCATATGGGGTTGCGTTCTGGCGCACAAACTTCTGCACGTAGTCAAGTTCATGATCCGGCAGGTAATGCTTGTAAGTCGTATCACCGTCCGAAATGGTGAAGACATCATCTGCCATCCGTATCCCCTTTCCCATTCCCTGCCGGACCGCCGGCGCCAGATTATGACGCCTCGCGAAGCGCGTTAATGACGCGATCCTGATCAGCTTCGGTCAGATAGGGATGCATGGGAAGGCTGAAAACGCGGCCGGCAAGGCTTTCGGCGACCGGCAGGCCCTTTGGGTCTTTCGGAAAATCCTGATAGGCCGTCTGGGTGTGCAGAGGGCGGGGATAGTAAACCATGCCGGGAATGCCGGCCGCCTTGAGCGCTGCAAGCGCCGCATCGCGTTCGGCTGTGTCTTTTGCCAGCAGCGTATATTGGGCCCAGACCGAGACCATGCCCTCTGGCACCACCGGAACCGCAAAGTGATTGGCCAGTGCATTATTATAGCGCTGTGCCACCCGCTGCCGGCTTTCGATCTCATCCTTATAGATCGCCAGCTTTTCCAGCAGAATCGCAGCCTGCAGCGTGTCGAGCCGCGAGTTCAGGCCGATGCGCACATTGTCATATTTGTCACTGCCTTTGCCATGAACCCGGAGCGAGTCGAGCAGCTTCGCGAGCTCATCGTCATTGGTGAACACCGCACCGCCATCGCCATAGCAGCCCAGCGGTTTCGCCGGGAAGAAAGAGGTGGTGGCGATGGTTCCGATGGAGCCGGTGCGGCGCCCCTTATAAAGACCGCCATAGCCCTGGGCGCTGTCGGCCACGATCCAGATGCCTTCGCGTTCGGCAATCGCCTCGATCGCGTCGTAATCGGCGGGCAGGCCGAAAAGGTCGACCGGAATGATGCCGGCGGGGCGCAGACCCTGACGCTTTGCTTCGGCGATGGCGCGTTCGAGGCTGGCGGGGTCCATGTTGAAGCTGGTTTCCAGCACATCGACAAAGACCGGCTTGGCCCCGAAAAGCGGCACGATCTCGGCGGTGGCGGCGAAGGTGAATGTCGGGCAGAAGACCGCGTCCCCGGCCGAAGCCCCAAGCGCCATCAGGGCCAGTTGCAGCGCATCGGTCCCATTGGCGCAGCCAAGCGCGTGTCTGACCCCCGAAAAGGCGGCGAGCTGCGACTCCAGTTCTTTCACTTCCGGGCCCATGATATAGCCGCCATGCGCCAGCACAGCCTGGATCCGGCTGTCGATCCTGTCCTTGATCCGTGCCTGCTGCGCGGCGAGGTCGATGAACTGCATGGTGAGCCCCTGTCTATCTGTAATCGCGAATGAGTTTCAGCCAGTTGTCATGCGGCATGGCGAAGTTTCCGGTGACCCTGGTGCCGTCTTCGACATCGCGGGTGACCACAGCGCCAAGGCTGATTGTTGCCTTGCGGCCGATGCGCAAGCCGTTGGATATGGTGCAGTTCGGCCCAAGATAGGCGTCATCGCCGATTTCGACCCGGCCCGAAATATCGCAACAGGCGCAGATCGTCACCCGCTCGCCGATAACACAGTCATGCGCGATATAGGTCTGGGCGTCGATCTTGGTTTCGGCCCCGATGTGGTTAAAGCCGCCAAAAGTCGAACGCGCGATGGTGCAGCCGGGCAGAAGGCTTACATTGTCGCCGATCCTGACGCCGCCCGCCTGGCGCAAAAGCGCTTTCGGGCTGACGCCCACTTTTTGCTCAAAGGCCTCCATCCCGATCACCACGGTCGCACCGATCTGGCAGTTTGCGCCGATCAGGCTGCGCTCCAGAATGACGGCATTCGGGCCGATGACTGTTCCTGCGCCGATCCGCACATTCTTTGGCGCGACGAAGGCTCCGGGCATGATGATGGCGGCCGGGTCGATTTCGCTGGGAAAGTCGGTCCAGAGAAAGCCGGGCAGATCGCAGAGATATTCATGCACAGCCATCGCGGTGGCAACAGGCTGACCCGAGAGGATAACCCCGGCTGCCTGCGGCACAGAAGCGGCGAGATCTTCGGGCACGACATAGGCTGCGATGCCGTTTTCTCTGGCGGCATCTGTCAGATGGACGGCTTTGCCTGCTGGCACCAGCCGGGCGTCGAGCCGCGTCGGCACTTTGCCGACACAGGCGATTTCGCCGTCACGCCAGAGAGTAAGCCCCAGATCCGCAGCGATGCGCGAAAGCCTGATGCGATTGCCGGTAAACATCTCAGTGACCGGCTTTGATCGCTTGCGAGGCGCGCTCCAGCACGTCGATCACTGCGAGGCCCTCGGCCCCGTCGGTGCGAGCGGCGCGGCCCTGCGCGATGGCCGCGACAAATTCGCGGCATTCATCCTTAAGTGGCTCGCCCCTCGGCACTGCGACATATTCCGCCGGAACCGATTCAGGGATCGGCACCGGGCCGCTGGTGTCGATCTGGTGGCGGTAGAGCGCGAGCTTACGGTCCCAGTCGGGCTGGCTGTCCTCAAACACCGCCATGCCGGTGCTGCCAACGACCACCAGGCGCTGTTCCTTGAAAGGATGGCTCCAGGAGGTGAAGACATGCGCACGCAGCCCATCGCCGAAACCGATCTGGCAGGTGGCCATATCAGCAATTCCGGGGCTGACGAAAGCCGCCGCCTGAGCCGAGACCTGCGCGACCGGCCGGTTCGCCAGCGCAAGGATCATCGAGATATCATGCGGCGCAAAGGACCAGAGGACATCCTCTTCGACGCGGAACTTCCCAAGCGAGAGCCGGTTCGAATAGATATAGCGCAGTTCACCCAGATCCCCGGAATGCACGCGGTCGCGCAGCGCCACGAAGATCGGGTGGTATTGCAGCAGGTGACCGACCATCAGCACGCGGTCCGCCTGCGCTGCCGCGCCAATCATCTGCCGGCATTCCGCAGCCGTCAGGGCCATCGGCTTTTCGACATAGACATGCTTACCGGCCGCCAGTGCCCTTGCGGCAAGGCCGGCATGAGTTTCGGCCGGGGTGGCGAAGGAAAGGCCCTGGGTTTCCGGATCGGCCAGAACCTCGTCCAGCGTTCTCGCGGGCACGCCGTGCTGGGCCGAGATCGCCGTTGCCGTGGCAGGGTGGTCATCGACGATTGCGCCGAGCGCGCCGATTTCGGCGAAGTTCCGGGCAAGGTTCTTGCCCCAGTAGCCGCAGCCGATCTGCGCTATTTTCACATCCGACATCGAAGTCCCCTTACGCGCGGCTTATATTCTCGGCGACCTGACCACGATATTTGCCCCTGGTATCAATCAGAAGGCGCGCATTTTCGCGGATCATCTCATAATCGAAATCGCTGTGATCGGTCAGCAGCACGACCGCGTCATATGAGGCGATCACCTCCGGGCTCAGTGACACAGATTTCAGATCGAACTGATGTTCCCGCATCCTGGGAAAGACCGGCACATTACTGTCTGAATAATCGACCAGAGCCCCCCATTCGCGCAGCCGTTCCATCACGAAAACCGAAGGGCTTTCACGCATGTCATCCACGTCGCGCTTATAGGCGATGCCAAGCGCCAGCACCTTTGCCCCTGCCAGCGATTTCTGCCGCGCGTTCAGCGCCGAAACCAGCCGCGAGATGACATAGTCGGGCATCGCGGCATTGATTTCGCCGGCCAGCTCGATGAAGCGGGTATGCAGCCCGTATTCCCGCGCCTTCCAGGTCAGGTAGAAAGGGTCGATCGGGATGCAGTGACCGCCGATGCCGGGCCCGGGATAGAAGGGGGTGAAGCCGAAGGGCTTGGTCGCCGCCGCGTCGACGACCTCGAAAATATCGAGCCCCATCCGTTCGGCGACGAGCTTCATCTCATTGGCAAGCCCGATATTGACCGAGCGGTGGATATTTTCCAGCAGCTTGACCATCTCGGCGGCGCGGGTCGAGCTGACCGGCACGACGCGGTCGATGAAGGCGCCGTAAAGAGCACTGCCGACATCAAGACAGGCCCGCGTATGGCCGCCGACCACTTTCGGGATGGTCCTTGTGTGGAAGTTGGGATTGCCGGGATCTTCGCGCTCGGGCGAATAGACCAGGAAGAAATCATCGCCCGGGATCAGGCCGGCATCGGTGACATAAGGCAGCAGCACTTCGTCGGTCGTGCCGGGCCAGGTGGTGCTTTCGAGCGAGAGAAGCTGGCCCGCCCGCAGATACGGCGCGATACTGTCCATGGTGGCTGTCACGAAGCTCAGATCCGGCTCGCGGAATTTGTTGAGCGGGGTCGGGACGCAGATGAGCAGCGCATCGCATTCGGCGGCGCGGGAAAAGTCAGCTGTCGCTTCGAAGCCGCTTTCGCGCATGGCGGCAATTGCCTGGTGCGGGATATGCTTTATCGGGCTCTGGCCGCTATTCAGCTGCTCTATCCGCTCGGCTGAAACATCAAGACCCAATACCGGAAAGCCGACTTCATTGATGCGCTGCGCGAGTGGTATCCCAACATAGCCGAGGCCGAGGATGCCGATTTTCGCCCGATGGTTCGCGATACTATCTACTAGTTTCTTGATCATAAAACTCTACCTGTCGGTGGCCCTGCTGCCAGAACACCTGATCCCCATTCCGTAAGATCCGGAGCGGCTGCGCAGGAGCAGTATGGAGCCGAAAAGCTGCCTTTCCGGGCAATATACTCTCTGCGCTGTCTCTGCCACCCTGGGGATTTTGACCTGAGCAAAGCTTTGCTTGTGGCCCCGACATTTTCGCAACAACGACGTCGCGCAATGCTTCTACACTGCACCTGTCGCCCGGGGAAATGCGCAGTGTTGAAAGTGCTAACTGCCCGGTTTGGTCAGGAGGTGCTGTCAGAAAGGAATTCGGGTTTGCCGGGTCCCGATGGTCGGGCTGGAAATGTGACCATCGGGACGCGCGCTGCCTGTGGATCAGGTGATCAGGAAGTGACCGGCAGTGAGAGCAGTGTTTGCCGTCACCGTTGCGATCAGCACCATTTCACCCGCGCCAGAGCCATCCGCATCGTAAAAGATCGCGCCGGAACTCTGATTGTAGACGATGCGATGGGCCGCAGTCGTGGCTGCCGCTCCAACCGCAAAGCGCGACGCGTCCAGTGCGCCGACAGTCAGGCTGAAATAGATCGCGTCGTCGAGATGGATGATGTCATCGGCAATGCTGAAGTCACTGATGAGATCGGCATTTGCCACGCCCGGTGCCGTGTTGAACACGAACACATCCCTTCCCGCGCCGCCGATGAGGGTGTCATTGCCCTCACGACCATAGAGCGTGTCATTCCCAGCCCCGCCAGAGATCATGTTGTTCCCGGCATCGCCCAGAAGCACGTCATTATAGGCCGATCCGACGAGATCCTCGATCTCGAAATAGCGGTCTCCGGCAGCAAAGCCGGTATTGCTGCCCGGTGATTGCAGATCGGCCCGAACGGCGGCGGTCGCGTCACCGTAATGTGCCCGGTCACGGCCCGCGCCGCCATAGAGCAAGTCTGCCCCGGCGCCGCCATAGAGCCAGTCATCTCCGTCGCCTCCGTAAAGCGTGTCATTGCCATCGCGGCCGTAGATCGCATCAATGCCGCCGGCGCCCTGGATCATGTTGTTGCCGGCATCCCCCAGCAGCGTGTCGTTATAGGCCGACCCGACAAGATCCTCGATCTCGAAGAAGCGGTCTCCGGCAGCAAAACCGCTGTTCAGACCCTGCGATTGCAGATCGGCCCGAACGGCTGCAGTCGCGTCGCCATAAAGCGCCCGGTCGCGGCCGGCACCACCATAGAGCCAGTCGGCTCCATCGCCGCCATAAAGCCAGTCATCTCCGTCGCCACCGTAAAGCGTGTCATTGCCCGCGCGGCCATAGATAACATCAATGCCGCCTGCGCCCTGGATCATGTTGTTGCCGGCATCCCCCATGAGCGTGTCGTTATAAGCCGATCCGGCAAGATCCTCGATCTCGAAGAAGCGGTCTCCGGCGGCAATGCCGGTGTTGTTGCCCGGTGATTGCAGATCGACCCGAACGGCTGCAATCGCGTCGCCATAATGCGCCCGGTCACGACCTGCGCCACCATAGAGCCAGTCGGCACCATCGCCGCCATAGAGCCAGTCATCGCCATCGCCGCCGTAAAGCGTGTCATTGCCTGCGCGGCCATAGATCGCATCAATGCCGCCTGCGCCCTGGATCATGTTGTTGCCGGCATCCCCCAGGAGCGTGTCGTTATAGGCCGACCCGACAAGATCCTCGATCTCGAAGAAGCGGTCTCCGGCAGCAAAGCCGGTATTGCTGCCCGGCGATTGCAGATCGACCCGAACGGCTGCAGTCGCGTCGCCATAATGCGCCCGGTCACGGCCCGCGCCACCATAGAGCCAGTCGGCACCATCGCCGCCATAAAGCCAGTCATCGCCATCGCCGCCATAAAGCGTGTCATTGCCTGCGCGGCCATAGATCACGTCGACGCCTGCTGCGCCCAGGATCATATTGCCGGATGCATCGCCCAGCAGCGTGTCGTTATAGGCGGTGCCGGCCAAATCCTCGATGCTGAAATACTGGTCGCCGGCCGCAGCGCCGCTGTTGTTTGTCGGCACCTGCAGATCGGCCCGCACCGCCGCAGTCGCTTCGCCGTAATGGGCGCGGTCACGGCCCGCGCCGCCGTAAAGGTGGTCAGCGCCCGCGCCGCCGTAAAGCCAGTCGTCGCCGTCACCACCGTAGAGGCTGTCATTACCGAGATTGCCGTAGAGCACATCTGCTCCGCCGAGCCCGTAAATGATGTCATTTCCGGCAAGACCATTGATCGTGTCATTGCCGGCTGTGCCGGTCAGTGTGTCATTCCCCGCCGTGGGTGTGTTGGGCCCGCCACTTTCGATAAGTGCCAGAATCTGTGCCAGGGTCAGGGTTACGTTCGTGAACTGAAAATTCTCGACGCCGATAAAAGTGTCGACCCCCATACTGGAGGTGATCACCACCTGGGACGCATTGCCGGTGACAGTGATCGAGCCTGAGGCCACGCCCATCACCGCTGTATCGGTGCCCGCGCCGCCGATGATCGTATCATTTCCAGCCCCCGCGTTCAGGAGGTCGTTGCCCGATCCGCCTTCAAGCCGGTTGGCTTCTGCATTCCCGATGATGGTATCATTTCCGCTGCCGCCAATAGCGTTTTCGATCACAGTGCCGCGCGCGATCACCACATTGCCGGTGCCGCCGCCAATATTCGAATATTGAAGCGCGACGAGAGAGATAAACTGGTTCTGGTCGAATACAGAGAAATTAAGCGTATCATTCCCGCCAGTGTCATAAACGGTGAAGGCAAAGTCGTTGCCCGCATAGATGAGGGGGTCTGCCGCCGTCAGGCCGCCCCACATGTTCAGCAATTGCTGGAAGTAACCGCCAATATTGCCGCCCGGCCCCCAGATCGTGTTGCCCGGTTGATAGCCCAGCGATCCCGCGCCATAGAGATTCTGGATTGCGATGATATCAGCAGGCATGATCGTCGCGAGATAGGCGTATGCCGCCGGATCATTCGGGTTATTTTCCTGATTGAAATAGGACATGATCGTGGCCGACCAGCTGTCGTTATCGTAAAGGTTGTTAGTGCCCCAGACTGCTGTCCCGTTATAGGGCCCGGCATGTCCGAGGCCGAGCGCATGGCCGATCTCGTGGATATAGGTCTGCACCATATATCCGTTGAGGTTCAGAGTATCCCAGCTGTCATGGACGTTGATAAAGGAATTGATGATCCTGTTGCCTGTCATATCGGACCAGGCATAGGCACCGCTGACATCGGCATCGTTAAAGGTCAGGTCGGCGGCCACCTGAACCGTCAGCTCATATGAACCGGTGCGCGTGCTATAATCCCGGGCCACAAGATAATAGGTGCCGGTGGTGGGCGCGGTGAAGGTGATATATTCGCCTGCCGCGGCGGAAGAGGGATCGTCGGCACTGCTGATCAGAGCGCCGGTGCCGTTGCGAAGTTCCAGATAGGGATCAATCGTGGACCCGCCGGATCGCGACAGCGAGATCATGTAGGTCTGCCCGGCGACAAGCGTAACCCGATAGAAATCGTTATCGTTTACTGAGCCGATGGTTCCCTGAATGACAGTATTGGTGCCGATTGCGGTGGCAGTCCCGGTGCTGCCGCCCACATCGGTGGTCTCGGTGAAACTCGACGGCACCACGCCAACATTCACGAAACTGATACCGGTCGCTGCGCTCCAGACATCCAGCGAATATTCGACAATTGCCGCCGCCAGCGGCGAGAGCATCGATGTGCTATAGGTGAGAATGCGCGCGGCGCTGATATCGAAAGCGCGCCAGGATCCGCCGTTAAAGCCCCAGTATCCGTCGGTCAGATAGCCGGCGATCTGGTCAAGTGTATAGGGCGCCGAACTGCCATTGCCGGCGGGAAGAGCCGGCAGTGTGCCGCCGGCAGATCCGCCGGTATGAGTATCAAGGATGGATAGCAGGTCTGCCGGAGTGTCGGACTGGGTGGAGCACAAAAAGCACATTCTGATCTCCGAAATAAATGAACTGTGTCAGCCTGCCGGCACAATATCTGCGATGGCACGGCGGTAGACGTTGTTTCTCAATTGTGGCGTCAGTTTGCGATCCATGGCGGAAACGGAGAAATTTTCTGTTTCCAGTCTCGTGCCATCCGCGCCGGTCAGGCTGAGGACCAGACTGAGATTATTGTCCGTCGCAAGCAGGATCCGGATCTCGAGTGCGGGCGGAGCGCTGGCGCCGTCCGCAAGGGTAAAGCCATATTGCGGATGCGAGGTCTGCAGCAGGGCCAGCAGCTCTGAGCAGGCGATACGGCCTGCATCTCCATCTGTCCGCCCCGCGATGGTGCAGTAAACTGAGGTCGTCGTGGTCATGGAATCCGCCGCCACCTTGTGCACCATATTGTTTATGACCAGGTCCCCGGTCTGGGCGCCAACTGAAAAAGCTGAAAGCGGAATTGCCAGTCCGAATATTACAGCAAGTCTGGCGCCGTCTTTCAGGGCTGACCAACGGTGGGGGCGGGCTTGTTTTGATAGGCAACAGGCGGGACGCATCCGTTTGGCACCTTGCTCAACAGCGGCACGAAGCACCGGGATAGTTATTTCTTTCGGTGATTCGATCAACGGCAGAATTCTGACCGGATGGTGGTTGCGCCATCTGCTGCTGTCTCAGAGCTCCACCTCGCCATTCGGGCCGGGCAATGGCGGCCAGTTGCGCGGCTTTGGTGCATCTTTGGGCGTCTCCGGCGGTGTGACTTCGGGCCGGGTGTCGTCGCGCCGGCCAGGGGGCAGCGGATCCTTCCGGCGTATCAGGATATCGCCGTTGTCGAGCATCACCGGCATCTCGTAATTCTGTACGTCCTTCATCAGCCGCGCCAGCTCGCGCAGCTGCGGGCCGAGCGCACCGATCTGCGCCTCAAGCTCCGGCATGATCTCGCGGACAGCGCCTTCAAGCTCGGTGATGGAGGGCTCCATCTCGCTCATCAGCCCGCGGAAAAGGAGCTTTGCCCCTTCTTCGATCAGCGAAAAGCCCTTTTCGGTTTCCGCCTCGCGCGGGCCGGTTCCGGTTTCGGCCTCGGCATGAGCCGGGCGCAGATGCGGCAAAGGCAGTGGCGCCATGGCCAGCAGGAAGAGCGCGAGACCGATATTGCGCAGCCCGACGGCTCTCAGCCCGATACTGCCCGCCCCGCGCCGGACGAAGATGCGCCTGAAAATGCTGGCCATTTGGGGTCCTTTCCTGAGGGACGCGAACAGGGGCAGGATAAGTATCGCGCGCGCCTTGCCGGTCGCGCAATTCACAACTCGCTGCGGCGGCGGGCTGTCGCCTGCTCAGAGGGCCAGATCAACTGTGACAGGAAAATGATCCGAGGCCTGAAGCAGCGCCTCGCGCAGCTCTGGCAGGGCCATGATGCGGGGATCCTGGAACGGGTGCCAGATCCGCCATTCCGGTTCCGGGACCATCAGCCCCGGAGAGACCATGACGAAATCCAGCAGCGCCTCGAACCAGCGCTTTTGCGGCGCGAGGTAAAACCGTGCCGTGGTCGGGCAAAAGCCAAAACGCGAACACAGCGCCATATCGGCATTGGGGTCAAAGAGCCGCTGCGCCGGATCGCGATCCTGACCCAGCACGATCTCGACCCCGCTGCGGCCAAAGAGCTTTTCAAATTCATCGAGCCCCGGGCCATCGTTGAAATCGCCCAATACGATGATGTCCTCGCCCCGCGTCAGATGTTCGGTGACGCGTTCGCGGATCCAGATACATTGTGCCAGCTGCTTGCGGCGGTTTTCGATAGAGATGCGGATGCGCGAGGCCTCATTCGTCGCACCATGCGGGTTTTTCGATTTCGCATGGACACCGATCAGCCGCAGGCTGCGCCCGGTGGGAAGGGTCAGCACCAGCTCCAGCGGCGGTTTGGCAAAGCGGATGGTGTCGGGCGTATGATCGGTGTCGAGATCATAGCGGAAAGTGCCGTCAAAGCGCGGCGCTTCGGTGGTCTCGCCCGCGGGCCCGCGTTTGCCGGTTGGCTCGCCGATCGGGTCATGATGCGCCTGCATTCGGTCGGGGTCATAGAGAAAGGCGATTTCCTGTTCGGTTTCCGATGAAAACCCATGCACCACGCGGCGCGCCCGGAGCCCGTACTTTTGCGCGAACCATTCCAGTGCGCGCACGGTCGACCGTTTCGACGTGGTGTCCGGCCCCTCGATGATCATGATCCCGTCGGCATCCAGCGCGGTGAACACGAGCCCGAGCGCGCCCAGCTGCGCACCGCGGCTGATTCCATAGCGGGCCGAGGGCTGGTGATCCTCATAGCCGCGCCCGGAATCGTCGAAGAGCCGGTCGAACCATTCGACATTCCAGGTGGCGATGCGCAGTCCCGGACGCCTGGCAGGGAGGGGGGCAGCGGCTGGCATCGCTCAGGCCGCTTCGCGCCCGGAAAGTTCCTCCCAGGCGGCATTGATGGCGATAAGCCGGCGTTCGGCCAGATGCACCGCTTCGGGTGGCACGCCGCGCGCGGTCATCACATCGGGATGGGTGTCGCGGACCAGCCGTTTCCAGGCGGTGCGGGCCATGTCGATACTGGCGCCATGCGGGATGCCCAGCACATCATGCGGATCGCGCGGCGCGCCTTCGACCAGACGCGCGCGGACCGCGTTGAAACAGCCGTCATCCAGCCCGAAAATGCCAGCGACATGGCGCAGGAAATCATCTTCGCCCGGGTGGTAATTGCCATCGGCCAGCGCGATCTGGAACAGTGCCTCAAGCACATCAAGCAGCACATGGTGGTCATCGGCGCAGAGCCGGCGCTCTTCGGGGTTGAAGAGATACGCGATTTTGCGGGCGTAAGCGTCAAAGCCCGCGATATCCTCGCGCGCGAGGTTGAAGACGCGGGCGGCATGGGCCTCTTCCCCATCGGGAACCGTGAAGATGCGGCGGAAGGCAGTGACCTCTTCGCGCGAGACTTCGCCATCGGCCTTGGCCATTTTGGCGCCAAGGGCGATCACCGCGATGGTGAACCCGATGGATTTCTCGGGGCTGGTTTCGCCGCGCAGGCGTTCAAAAACCACGGAAAGTGGCTCGCCCCGGACAAGGGCGGCAAGGGCTTCGGCAATGCGGGTCCAGATTGACATGCAATCACGATATCGCGGGGAAAAGAGAATGTCCGGTCAGAATAATGCGCCATCACGACATTCTCATATCGCGGACAGACAAAGCTTACGGACCAGAGGTTTACAATTCCTTGGCCAGCAGGATCAGGTCGAGATAGCGGCCGAATTTGAACCCCGCTCCGGGGATGGTGCCGCAATGGCGGTAACCGAGTGCCTCGTGGAAGAGCCGCGCCGAAGGGTTCTCGCCCGAGACCGCCGCGACCATCAGATGTGCCCCCCGCGCTTTCGCATGGGTTTCCACCGCAGCCATCAGGGCGCGCCCCGCCCCGCGCCCGCGGGCTTCGGGGGCGAGGATCACGGTGTGTTCCATGCTGCGGGCATAGCCGGCCCCGGCGCGAAACTGGCTGTAGCTTGCAAATCCAAGCAGATCACCGCCGCTGTCACGGGCGACAAAAAAGCCGTGTCCGGCGGCGTTGCGGTCGCGGATCAGGGCCGCGACCTCGGAGGCGCTGCGCGGCGTAGGGGCAAAGGTGATCGCGGTATCGCGGATCCAGGGCGCCCAGAGTGCGGCAACCGCGGCGCTGTCTTCGGGCACGGCCGCCAGGATGCGCAGATCTGCGGGGGCTGCATCCGGCGCGGTTTCCGGCATCGCTCAGTCCCTGACGGCCGGGGTGACCTTTGATTTTGCCTTCAGCGCCGTGGTCAGCGAGGCAAACCGGGCCTGGGCCACTTCGCCAAAGAGATCCTCGCCGTCCTGCGTCAGTTCCAGCCCGAGCAGCCGCTTTTTCGGCGACCAGGTCAGGCGTCCGGCCTGGGCGGGATCATCCGCCGCAAACATCGCCCCAAAGCGCAAAGCCTTGCCCAGCACCTCGGCGAGGCGCAGTTCCTCGTCATTCAGGAGCCGGAACAACGCCTCCATCCGGTTGCCGGCGCGGCTGTTCTTGTAGCGATGCAAGAGCGACAGGCCGAGGAAGACGCGGCCCGGATGGTCGAGGCCGCCGAGATTGGCGCGGGTCGCATTGTCGAAACAGGCCTCGGCGCGGTAATCGGGATGCGCGCGCCAGGTGGTGTCATGCAGCAGACAGGCCGCCTTGATCAGCCGCATCCGCTCGGCACTTTCGCCTTTGAACAGCGGCAGCAGGAATTCGTAAAGCTTTTTGCCCAGCCCCGGAATGCGGGCCTGGCTGCGTTCGGTCAGCCGTGCCGCCTCGATCAGCGGATCCCGTTCGCGCAGCCGTTCGGGCATCTGCTCATATAATAGCCCCTCGCGGATGCCATAGGCGGAAATGTCGATCTCGCGCGGCTTCAGCACTTTGATCAGCTCGCGCAGCACCTCGCAGGCGATCGGCACCAGTTCCATCCGTTCGACCGAGGTGCCGGTGCGGGCGCGCAACACCGCCAGATCCGAAGCCGCGATCCAGTCCAGCGTGTCCAGAAGGCTTTCCGGTGTCATGCGGTATTCATGCAGCACCAGAAGCGGATAGTTCCGCCGCTCCATATCGAGGCGTGCGATCACGCGCCAGGAGCCGCCGACGAGATAGATCCGCTCACCTTCGGATTTTACCTGCGCCTGCACGTCTTTCAGCACGCGGTCGATATGCGCCTCGCGCTTTTTCACGCCGCCCTCAAGCTGCAACAGGCGGAACGGGCCAAGCTGGGTCGAGACGCGCTTGCCGACCTTCCCATCGCCAATCCGCGCCAGTTCCATCGAATTGCCGCCGATATCGCAGACAAGACCCTTGGCATCGGGCCAGCCCAAAAGCACCCCCTGGGCTGAAAGCCGCGCCTCCTCGGGTCCGTCGACCACATGCAGCTTCAGCCCGGTTTCGCGCAGCACATCGGCCTGAAATTCAGGCCCGTCTTTCGCCTCGCGGGTGGCAGCGGTTGCGACCACGGTCAGGGGGCCGATCTCCATCCCTTTGGCCAGAAGCGCAAAGCGTTTGAGCGCCTTCAATGCCCGGACCCGGCCTTCGGGGTTCAGATAGCCGGTCTGAACAAGGCCTTTGCCAAGCCCGCACATGATCTTTTCATTGTAGAAATAGGCCGGGCTGCGGGCCGCACCATCAAAGACCACCATCCGGACCGAGTTCGACCCCACATCCACCACGCCGACCCTGGACAGCGCCCGCGCGCCGTCGTCCAGAAAGAGCGGGCGGCCAAAGGGGGCCCATTCTTCCTCATGCTGTGCGGCGGCGGGGCGGGGCTGGGTGTCAGGGCTCATCGCATCTCACGGATCATCAGGTCTTCTGTTTTGCGCCTCAGCGGGGCCAGGTCAACCGTCAGTCTGCCGCAACCCCCGGATCAGGCTTCAGCCGGACCCGGTTTTCGCGGCAGCCCCCGTCTCCTCATCGCGCCCGCAAAGGATACGCGGCGCATCCTTGGCCCCGGCGGTGCCCCGGCCCGAAAGCGACGGGTTCTCCATGAAGAAGCGGTGGCAATTGAAGAGGGATCCGTCCGCCGCCCCCAGGTCGCGGCGGTAGCGCCCATCAGCGGAGAGGACCCAGCTTTGTGCCTCATCCGCAAGGTTTGCCGCCATGATCTGCGACAGGATCTGGCTTTTGACCGTCGGGTTGATCGCTTCGACCAGGGTCTCGACGCGGCGGGTGAGGTTCCGGCCCATCCAGTCGGCGGAAGAGATAAAGACCCGCGCCTTTTGCGATGGCAGGCCAAAGCCATTGCCGAAACAGACGATGCGCGAATGTTCGAGAAAACGCCCGACGATTGATTTCACCCGGATGTTTTCCGACAGGCCTTTGACGCCCGGCCGGAGCCCGCAGATGCCGCGGATCACGAGGCTGATCTTCACCCCCGCCTGGGAGGCGGCATAAAGCGCGTCGATCACATCGGCGTCGATCACCGAATTCATCTTGGCCCAGATCCCGGCAGGACGGCCCGCGCGGGCGTGATCGGCCTCGGCTGCGATCAGCTCGATCAAACGGGGTTTCAGCGAGATCGGCGAGATCGAGAGGTTTTCCAGCCCCTGGGGCTGCACATAGCCCGAAAGGTAGTTGAACACCTTGGTCGCATCGCGCCCGAGCGCCGCATCGCAGGTGAACAGCGAGAGATCGGTATAGATCTTGGCGGTGATCGGGTGGTAATTGCCGGTGCCGTAATGGGTATAGGTGACGAGGCTGTCGCCTTCGCGCCGCACCACGGTCGAGATCTTCGCGTGGGTTTTCAGGTTCATGAACCCGTAAACCACATGGGCACCCGACCGTTCCAGCCGACGTGACTGGCGGATATTCGCGGCCTCGTCAAAGCGCGCTTTCAGCTCGACCAGCGCCGTGACCGATTTGCCTGCCTCGGCCGCCTCGCACAAAGCCGAGACGATGGGGCTGTCCCAGGAGGTGCGATACAGCGTCTGTTTGATCGCCACCACATTGGGGTCGCGCGCCGCCTGTTCCAGAAAGCGGATCACGGTGTCGAAGGTTTCGTAAGGATGATGCAGCAGCATATCCTTTTGCTTGATCGCGGCGAAAATATTGCCCTCATGGTCGCGCACCCGTTCCGGCACGCGCGGGCTGAAGGGCGGCCACAAGAGATCGGGGCGCGAATTCAGCACCAGCGCTTTCAGATCGGCGATGCCGATCAGGCCACGCACCTCGATCACCTCATCCTCGTCGGCGTCGATCTCCTGCATGATCAGCTGCCGCAGTTCGGGCGGTGCGCCCGCCGACATTTTCAGCCGGATCACCTCGCCGCGACGGCGGCGTTTCAGCGCGGTCTCGAATTCGCGGACAAGGTCTTCGGCCTCTTCCTCGACCTCAAGGTCACTGTCCCTCAGCACGCGGAAGGTGCAATGCCCGCGATCCGAAAAGCCGGGGAACAGCATGTCGAGATGCAGGAGCAGCAGCTCTTCCAGCGGCAGGAACCGGTCCTGGCCGGGATTGCCCGGCAGCTGGACAAAGCGCGAGACCTGTTGCGGGATCGGAAGCAGCGCATTCAGCCGGCGCCGGTCCGAGGTGCGCTCCAGCTCCAGCGCCAGCGAAAAGCCGGTATTGGGGATGAAGGGGAAAGGGTGCGCCGGGTCGATGGCCAGCGGCGACAGCACCGGAAAAACATTCGAGAGAAAGTATTCCTCAAGGAATTTCAGATCGCGCACATTCAGCTTGGACCGGGTCAGCAGGATGATCCCGACCTCTTCCATCTCGGCGCGCAGTTTCTTGAAGGTGGTCTGTTGCACCTGCATCAGGCGCCGCGCATCAGCGCTGATCAGTTCCAGCTGTTCGGCTGGAGTGCGGCCATCTTCGGAAAAGACGTTATTGCCCGTGCGTTTCAGGGCCCGCAGACCCGCCACGCGGACGGTGTAGAATTCATCAAGATTGGTCGCCGAGATCGACAGAAACCGCAGCCGTTCCAACAGCGGCACGGCAGGGTTTGCCGCCTCTTCCAGGACGCGCCAGTTGAATGCAAGCCAGCTGAGCTCTCGGTTGAAAAAGCGTTTCGGCCCATGAACCTCGTCATCCGGGAGGGTGACAATCGCGGGGGCGGTCGTTTTGAGAAAATCTGCCTGTGTCATTTCGCGGCTTATATGTCGGCGCTTCCGGGAAGGGTTGTGAAGTTTATGAAACTTATATGTAACCGAATAATGTCATCCGGCTACAGGGCAGGGGATTATTCCGGCAGCGTTTCGCCCAGGATCTCGGCCGCAAGCCGCAGGCCCGGGGCGCAGCCCCGCTCCAGCGCCAGCTCGTCCATCCGGCTGACCAGCACGCGCGCCGCCCGGATCGAGCGCGGCATCCGCGCTATGGCCCAGGGGATCAGGTTCGCCGGCGGCTGCAGCTGCCGGTCGGCAAAGAGCTTTACCAAGACCCCGTTCAGCAGCGCATCATCAGGCGCCTCGATCCGCGTCAACGCCGCAGCCTGGAGGCGCGAGAGCAGGTCCGGCAATGTCAGGCCCCAGTCGCGCGGCGGGGTCTTGCCGGTCACCAGCAGCCTTCCCTGCGGCAAAAGCAGGTTATGCAGATGGAACAGCGCCGTCTCGGCCGCGCGGTCGCCGGCGATCTGGTCCGCGTCCTCGATCGCGACCACGCCGGACGCGGCGAGTTCGGGCAGATCCTGATCGGATTGCAGCTGCGCCAGATCCCGCGCGGCTATGCGCGGCGCGGCGGTCGATCCGGCCCAGATCGCGGCGAGATGCGACTTTCCCGACCCCTCGGGCCCGATCAGCAGCATTTTGCCGCCCGGCCAGTCGCGCCAGCGGTCAATCGCGCAAAGCGCCAATGCGGTCGCGGGGGTGACGATGTAATCCTCGCGCCCGAGATTCTCCTGGGGCGGCAGGTGAAAGGCGAGTTGTCTGCTCACGCCTCATCTCCGCTTTCTGCGCGGTCCGCGTCTTTAAGGGGCGATCTGCGGCTGCGCGCTGGTTGTGTCGGAAGTGGATTTACGGACTGTTCTCCGATGAAAAGCGGGCTGTTCTGATACTGAGCGACGCCAAAGCGCACCAACACCCCGATCACCGCCGCAACCGGAACGGCCACCAGCATACCCACAAAGCCAAAGAGCGAGCCAAAGGCCGAAAGCGCCAGCAAAAGCCAGACCGGGTGCAGCCCGACCGATTGCCCCACCAGCTTGGGCGACAGGATATTGCCCTCGGCAAACTGGCCCACCGCGAAAATCGCCACAATGATGCCGATGGAAAACCAGTCGCCCCAGAACTGGAACAGCGCAAGGCCGATGGCGAGGACGCCGCCAAACAGCGCGCCGATATAAGGGATGAAGGTGATCGCCCCGGCCAGCGCGCCGACGATCAGCCCATATTGCAGCCCTGCCGCCATCAGCGCGATGGCGTAGAAAGCGCCAAGGATCAGGCAGACCATGACCTGTCCGCGCAGGAACCCTGCCAGCGTCACGTCGATTTCAGAGGCGATCTGGCGGATGCTGTCGATATGCTGGCGCGGCAGCAGCGCATCGGTGCGGGCGATCATCCGGTCCCAGTCCAGCAGCAGATAAAAGGTCACGACCGGCGCCACCAGCAGGACAAGAACGATCGACACCGCGCCGAATGCGGTCTGGATCAGCCCCCCCACGACCTTGCCGCCCTGGGCCTTCACCGTCTCGCCAAGTTCGGCAAGCGTCTGGCGCAGGGTCGAGGTGCGGTCGGCCAGTTCGGGGAAACGATCCACGAGGAAGCCCTGCAGCTTTTTGGATATCTCGGGCGCGGATTCGATCAGCGCCATCAACTGCTGGATCAGGGTCGGGATGATCGACAGAACAAGAAGTACGAAGATCAGCACCGCGACCAGCGCGATCACCGAAGTCGCCACCACGCGGCTCAGCCCCAGCCGCTCCAGCCGGTCGGCAACCGGATCGAGGAAATAGGCCAGCGCCGCCCCGAGGACGAAAGGCAAAAGCACATCGCCAAGCAGCCAGAGGAGCACGATCAGCACCAGCCCGGCGATCGCCCAGTATTTCGCCTGTGTCTGGATCGGCAGTGACATGGCAGACCTTTCCCTCGTTACGGGGAGAGATATTGCCGTGGAACGCTGCGGGCGCAAGGGGAAGGGCAGGGATGGGCGGGGTCAGCCCTAATGGGGCCAGTCGGAGAGCTTATAGTGCCTCCGCCAGGGGTTCAGAAGATCATGGCATTGCAATCCCTAATTCGCACACCGCGCATGTCAGCAGCCCGGAGAGTAAGTGATGGTGTGACGACAGTGCCGAAACCGCGAATTCGCCCCCAGGGAGTGTTGTGCGCCATCGGGTCGGGTACCATGCAGTACTGTCGCGCTCGGATTGGCAAGATCCGGCTGGCATCGGGACATTCGGGCGCCGGTCAGGTCGGGCGGGTAAAACTCCGCTGCCTCGAACCGCTCCCCCTGCATGTGCGCGCCGGAGAAATTTCCGCCCGTCAGAAACAGGCCGTCGAGGTCCACCGAGCGCGGGCGAGGCGATACTTCTGTTTTGCTTCCCCTTCAGCTTGTGAGGGGTTTCGACGGCACGGAACATCTGGTGCGATTCGCAAATCCAGTCGGGGCGTTTTGGATTTTATGGGCGGACAGGTTCAGGTGCAGGAGGGTTTTGCCATCTTCGCCAGTGCCGGTTTTCACTGATTTTTCGACACCGGGTTGATCGACCGCTTTGCCGATGCGCTCGGTGAACAGGCGAGAAAGGGCGGCGGGGGAACACCTTGCGACAGCAGGAGGCTAAGGGCCTTAATCACGGACAGCAGGAGCAGCATTTTCCGGGTGAGAGAGAGGGTGAAAAGGATCCTGGTGATGCAATCACCGGCTTCCATGGCTCGGCACTGCGGAGAATGCGTCGATATGCAGGTTCTGCGCTCTCTTGCCCGCAGGGGGGCCAGCCGCTAGGAACGGGGGCGAATACCCGCCGCCACATCTGAGCCAAAGAGGCCGCCATGCGTCTGTCGCGCTACTTTCTGCCCGTTCTGAAAGAAGATCCCAAAGAGGCCCAGATCGTCTCGCACCGCTATATGCTGCGCGCGGGCATGATCAAGCAGCAGGCCGCCGGCATCTATTCCTGGCTGCCGCTGGGGTTGCGCGTTCTGAACCGCATCGCGCAGATCGTGAATGAGGAACAGGTGCGCGCAGGGCATATTCCGGTGCTGATGCCGACGATGCAGCCCGCCGATCTCTGGCGCGAAAGCGGTCGCTATGACGCTTATGGCGCCGAGATGCTGCGCATCAAAGACCGCCATGAGCGCGATATGCTCTATGGGCCCACCAATGAAGAGATGATCACCGATATCTTCCGCGCCCATGTGAACAGCTACAAAGACCTGCCGCTGACGCTGTACCAGATCCAGTGGAAGTTCCGCGACGAGGTCCGCCCGCGTTTCGGCGTCATGCGCGGCCGCGAATTCTATATGAAAGACGGCTATAATTTCGACGTCGACAAGGACTCGGCGCTGCATGCCTATAAACGCCATATGGTCAGCTATCTGCGCACCTATGAACGTATGGGCCTGACCGCGATCCCGATGCGCGCCGATTCTGGCCCGATCGGCGGCGACAATACGCATGAATTCCTCGTGCTGGCGAATACCGGCGAGAGCGAAGTCTTTTATGATGACCGCGTGACCGGGCTGAAACTCGGGAACCGCGAGGTCGATTACGACAATCGCGAAGAGGTCGATGGCGTCTGCAAAGAGTTCACCACGCTTTACGCCCGCACCGATGAGACCCATGATGCGGGGCTTTTCGACCAGATCCCGGAAGAGCACCGCAAGGTCGGGCGCGGTATCGAGGTTGGCCAGATCTTCTATTTCGGCACCAAATATTCCGAAGCGATGGGCGCGACCGTCGTGACCAAGGACGGGACGAAAGTGCCGGTCGAAATGGGCTCGCACGGGATCGGCGTTTCGCGTCTTCTGGGCGCGATCATCGAGGCCAGCCATGATGACAAAGGCATCATCTGGCCCGAAGGCGTGACGCCTTTCCCGGTCGGGATCGTGAATCTCAAGCAAGGCGATGCGGCGGCGGATGCAGCCTGCGCCAGCCTTGAAAAGGCGCTGCTCGCGAAGGGGCTGGAGCCGCTTTACGACGATCGTGACGATCGGGCGGGTGCAAAATTCGCCACGATGGATATGATCGGTCTGCCCTGGCGGATCACCGTCGGCCCGCGCGGTCTGGCGAATGGCGTGGTCGAACTCACCTCGCGCCGCACGGGCGAGAGCGAAGAGCTGACGCCGGAGGCCGCCGTCGCCCGAATCGAAGAAATCTACGCCCCCCATCGCTGAGGGCGCGCGCGGCCCGGGTCTCTGGCCCGGGCCGTTGCGATCTGACACAGAGAAAAGGGGGAGATCATGACCGAAGATTCCCCCGATCTGCCGGCGCTGCCGCTGATCTCGCAGCGCTATCTGCTCTCGGTCCTGATCCCGTTCTACCGCGACCCGCAGGGGGAGGTCTGGCTCGGCCGTCTCTGGGCGCATGATCTGCGCGCGCATCTTGATTATATTGCCGATCTGGCCGTGCTGGCGCCGGAGGTGCGGATCACCGCGCCGGGGCCGGATATGGTACGGGTGGCGGTGCCACCGGGACGCCGGTTGCGGTTTTGCCCTTTCGGGCGGGCAGAAGGGCGCGCGCTGCGTGCGGTTTTCGCCCTGCCAGGCATGGCGCTGGCGGCCTGGCGCGCGGTGGGCGCGGCAGAGATCGTGCATTCCGGTGTAGCGGGATGGCCTCTGCCGTCTGGTCTGGTGCTTAACCCGGTTGCGGTGATCCGCCGGCGCCCGCTTGTGATGGTGATCGAAAGCGCCTTCTGGCGGCTGCCGGACCCGGCCCGCGCGGGGCGCAAGGCGCGGCTGCGCGCCCGTCTGACGGAAAGCTTCGCGCGATGGTCGATGCGCCGCGCCCGGCTTGGGGTCTATACCAGTGAAGCATATCGCGAGAGCCTGCCCGTTGGCCCGCAGGGCAGGGCACTGGTGCTGCCGGCAAGCTGGATCTCGGAGGAGATGATCCTGAGCGAAGCTGAGATGCAGGCCGCCTGGGCCGCAAAAAGCGATGTCCCGCGCTTTCTGATGGCCTCGCGGCTGGTGGCGGAAAAGGGGATCGGGCTGTTTCTGGCGGCGCTGGAGCAGCTGGAAATGCGGGGCATTGCCCTGGCGGTTGACGTGATCGGCGAAGGGCCGATGCGCGCGGATCTTGGGGCTTTTGCGGCGCAGGCGCGGCATGTCCGGCTCGGGCTGCTGGATCCGGTGGAGTATGGCGCGCCCTTTATGGCGCTGTTGCGCGGCTATCATGCAGTGGTGGTGCCGACGACCGGCGATGAACAGCCGCGCATCCTGTTTGACGCATTTTCGCAAGGCGTGCCGGTGGTGGCGACAGCGACGACCGGCAATCGTGAGGTGGTGCAGGACGGCGTGAATGGCCGCCTTTGTGTACCCGGTCAGGCCGGAGCGCTGGTCGGGGCTCTGGCTGATCTTGCGCAGGATGCTGCGGCGCTGGCCGGTATGGCACCAGCCGCGCTGCAGACGGCGCGGGCCTATACCCATGCCACGATGCACAGAAGACGGGCCGGGGCGCTGGCGGATCTGTTTGGCGCTGACACGACTGTAACAGCCGATCACGAGAGGCTTTCTTGACCTTTCGCGCCTCAAAGGTCACTTTCCGCGCCGATGAACGGGCACCGGCCCGGCAAGACCGAAGAAACGGGCATGAGGACCGGGCATATGGCTGAAAAGACCGCACCTTTCGCCGCTTTTGAGTGGCTGATCGCCTGGCGCTATCTGCGCGCGCGCCGTGCCGAGGGCGGGGTCTCGGTGATGACCTGGATCTCGCTGATCGGTATCACGCTTGCGGTTGCGGCGCTGATCGTGACCCTCGCCGTTCGTGCGGGGTTCCGTGAGGAATTCGTCGATACGATCCTTGGCGCCAATGCGCATGTGACGCTCTGGTCTTCAGAGCGGACCGATGAGGCCGGCGTGAAGATCCGGGGGTTTGCGGATTATGAGGCGCTCGCCGCCCGCGTGGCCGAAGTGCCAGGGGTGGAGCGTGCGGCGCCGCTGATCCGGGGTCAGGTGATGGTCTCGGATGGAGAGCGCAGCGTCGGCGCCGATCTTTACGGCATCTCGCCCGAGGAGCTGGCAAAGATCCCCCGGATCGGGGTCGGCTCCGACTCCATTGGCGATATTGACCAGTTTCCCGAAGGTATCGCGCTTGGCTCGGTGCTGGCGCGCGATCTGGGCGTGGTCGTCGGCGACCGGGTGCGGGTGATCACGCTGAACGGCCCGAAAACGGCGATGGGGGTCAGCCCGCGCACCAAGGCCTATGAGGTCGTCTATATCTTCACCGCCGGGCGCTACGATATCGACAAGGTGCGGATGTATATGCCCTTTACCGAGGCGCAGAGCTTTCTGAACCGCGAGGGCTTTGCCGATGAGATCGAGATCATCGTGCAGGATCCGGAAAAGGTTGACGACTATGTGCTGCCGATCCTGAATGCTGCGGGGCCGGAGGCCAACCCCTGGACCTGGCGCGATTCAGCCGGGTCCTTCCTCAGGGCGCTGGATATCGAAGACAATGTGATGTTCCTGATCCTGTCGATCCTGGTGCTGATTGCCTCTCTGAACATCGTATCGGGGCTGATCATGCTGGTGAAAAACAAGGGGCGCGATATCGGCATCCTGCGCACCATGGGGCTGAGCCAGGGCTCTATCCTGCGGGTGTTTTTCATCTGCGGCGCGGTGACCGGCGTGATCGGCACCCTCGCAGGCCTGGCGCTTGGCTGCCTTGTGGCGCTGAATGTCGACCAGGTCATGGCGGGGATCGCCTGGATCAATGGCAGCCCGGTCTGGGATGCCTCGGTCCGGGGTATTTATTCGCTGCCCGCGAAGTTACAGGCAGATGACGTGATTTCGGCGGTGGCGCTTGCCCTGGGCCTGTCGTTCAGCGTGACTGTTCTTCCGGCGCGTCGCGCCGCCCGCATGGACCCGGTGGAGGCATTGCGCAATGAGTGAGGCATTGGTTCTCGAGGGGATCACCAAGGGATATAACAAGGGGAAACCCTCGGAAGTCCAGGTGTTGCGCGGCGTCGATCTGTCGATTGCGAAAGGCGAGGTCGTGGCGCTGGTCGCACCTTCGGGGGCGGGGAAATCGACGCTTTTGCATATTGCGGGCCTGCTTGATACGCCGGATCAGGGCCGGGTCGTGATGGGCGGGCGCGAGATGGGCGGCCTGTCTGACAGGCTCCGGACCGAGGCGCGGCGCGGCGATGTCGGCTTCATCTACCAGTTCCACCATCTGCTGCCCGAATTCACCGCGCTGGAAAATGTTGTGATCCCGCAGCTGGCGAATGGCGTGTCGAAATCGGAGGCATCCGCGCGGGCGCTCAATCTGCTTGAGAAGGTCGGCCTGTCAGCGAGAGCGGATCACCGCCCTGCAGCGCTTTCGGGGGGCGAGCAGCAGCGGGTCGCCTTTTGCCGCGCGCTGGCCAATGGGCCGGGGCTTTTGCTGGCCGACGAGCCGACCGGCAACCTTGACCCCGGAACCTCGGATCAGGTCTTCGGCGCGTTGATGGATCTGGTGCGCTCGACCGGGATGGGGGCGCTGATCGCGACGCATAACCTTGAGCTGGCCGCGCGTATGGACCGTGTGGTGCGTCTGAACCAGGGCAGGATGGGCTGAGCGGGCCTCTGGCCACCGCAATACATCTCGCTGGCGCCCGGAAACCACCGGCTGACCTGGCTCTGCGCGCGCAATGGTGGCAAGCCACGCAACCCTGGCGGCAGGTTCGGGCCGCGCCCGCCTGGCCGGGGCCCGCGATGCTGTGACAGCCAAACAGAATTTCGTGATTTTCTGCATTTTTCCCGGGCACCGGAATTGCCCTTGTCATGGAATGCGGTTCCAATAGTGGCAACTTGCCGGGGATTATTTTGTTGCCGGCGGGGCCAAAAACAACAGGACAATGGCACGTGGCAGGTACGACGTCAGGCGGCGCGAAGTGGAAGAAATTCATCTGGCCGGTGATCGGCCTGTTGGCAATCGGGATTTCCTTCTGGTTTCTGACGCATGAGCTGAAAGATATGTCCTGGGAGGCGCTCTGGGCCGGCTTCGGGGCAATCAATTCCTGGCACTGGCTGCTGATCGTGCTCTGCACGCTCGCCTGCTATATCAATCTTGCCTTTTATGACGTGATCGCGCTGCAGCATCTGCGCAAAAAGGTGAGCTTTCCCTTTGTTGTCGGCTGTGCCCTGACCACCTATTCGCTTGCCCATACCATTGGTGCCTCTGCCTTTTCCGGCGCCGTGATCCGCTACCGCGCCTATACGACCAGGGGGCTTTCGGGGCCCGAAGTAGGGGTGCTGGTCACTTTCTGCTCGCTGACCTTCAGCCTTGCCGTGATGATCGTTCTGGGTTTTGCCTTTCTCCTGACGCCGGGTCTGGGCGAGCGCGTATCCACCCATATCTCGCCGCATGTGGTGCAATGGGCGGCGCTGGTTACGCTGGCAATTGTGGTGGCCTATCTGGCCTCTTCGGCGCTTGGTCTGCCGGATCTGAAGATCCGTAATTTCCGCATTTCTTACCCGCGGTTTTCCATCGCGCTGAAGCAGGTGACGATTGCACCGGTGGAGCTGCTTTTTGCCGCCGGCATCCTCTATTTCGCGCTGCCTGAGGCGAATAACCCTGGATATATGGTGGTCATGGGGGTGTTCGTGGTCGGCTTCTCACTGGCGCTGCTGTCGCATGCGCCAGGTGGGATCGGGGTGTTCGAGCTGGCGGTGATCACCGGCCTGCCGGAATTTCCACCCGAGACGGTGCTGGCGGCGCTGTTGGTGTTCCGGCTTTTCTATCTGATGTTGCCGCTGGTTCTGGGCCTCGTGCTGGTCGCGCTGTTCGAATCCGGTCAGCTGAAAGCGAAACGCGCCCTGGAAAAAGCCGGCGGGTCAGCCGCCAAAGCGGGCCCATGACTGCGCGATAAGACCGGCATCAAAATTGCGCCCTATCAGCACGATGACACCTTCCTCGGGCTGCGGCCCGGCGAAGGTCTCGGGCATGATCTCTGGCAGGATCTCGGGCGGCTGCATCACATGGCGCACGGATTGCAGCAGGAGCCGCCCCGCCGGCGTCCGCACCACACCCTTGACGCGGATGACATCTTTGCCCCGCGCGAAGAGGAGCGCGGAAAGCCAGGTCGAAAGCGCCACCCAGCCGAGGACATCATCATCGCGCGAGGCTCCTCCGATCGTCAGCCGGAAAGGCCGGATCGGTGCGTCCGGTGTGTCAGCCCTGGCGGCTGGCAGCGCATAGGGCTGACCCGGCTCGGGCAGATCACGGGGGATCCCGAGCTCTGCAGCTTCGATCCGGGCACCGGGGTTCAGCAGTCGCAGCGTCGCCAGCAGGCGGGCGGTCTGATCCGGCGGGGCCGATGCGGTTTTGGTCATTATAATGCGGTCGGCTGTCTCAGCCTGGGCACGCGCCAGCGGCTCTTCCATAAGCTGCGAAGTCCCGTGCTGCGCATCGGCGAGCACGATTATTTCTGACAGCCGGAGCCGGCGGGCGAGGATGGGGTCTGCGGCAATGGCACTCGCGATGACGCCCGGATCGGCGAGGCCACTGGTCTCGAGCAGGATGCCGGTCGTTTTTCCTGCGTCCTGACCGCTGGCCTGATCGCAGATGTCGCGCAGCGTCGCAATCAGTGTCGTCAGGCCTTCGCAACAGGCGCAGCCCCCGGCGAGGACCGTAAGTCGCGTAGCCTTGCCCAGGAGCAGATTGTCTACCGGCGTTCCCGCAGCCTCGTTGACGATAATATGCTGATCGCGGAGCAATCCCTGATGCAGCTGATGGCGCAGCCAGCTGCTTTTCCCGGCCCCGAGAAAACCGCCAAGGATGGTCAGTGGCAAAAGGCCATCGCCTTTGGCGTTCTGCCCCTGGATGGAAGCCTCAGTCATTGTTGAGCACGGTCAGCGAAAGCGGGTCTACCGGTGATCCGGCCATGCGGGAAGCCACCGCCCAGAGGTTGTCGAGATCGGCCACAAGTTCCCTTGCGCCACCGGGTGCAAAGAGCTGCAACCCGGGCGTCACACCGTCATCATAGGCCTTTAACCCCCAGGGCGCGAGCAGCCGGTTGATCGCGGCCACCCGGATGAAGCGCAGTCGCAACCTGTCGCCGGGGGTAGAGCCCCCGGCATCAGTCCAATGCCCGGGCCGGCTTGGAAACCCACAGGCGGAACACATATCGCCCCCGTTTCAGATCACCTCTGGCCGCTTACCGCTTTCAAACGGATAGCGTTTGCGGAAGTCATCGGTGATCTGTTCAAACGTCGCCCATTCGACGCCATCATGGCCATTAATGTATTCGATAAGCCGTTCCAGCATCAGCAGAACCTGCGGGCGCCCGGCCACATCCGGGTGGATGGTGAAGGCAAAGACCGCATAATCCATTTCGCGGTAGACCCAGTCGAACTGGTCGCGCCACAGCTCTTCGATATCGCGCGGATTGACGAAGCCGTGGCTGTTGGGCGACTTCTTCATGAACATCATCGGCGGAAGATCGTCGACATACCAGTTGGCTGCGATATCGACGAGATCGATCTCGCGCCCGTGTTTCAGCGGATGCATCCAGTCTTTGGCCTGTTTCGTATAATCGATGACATTCCATTCATCGCCGACACGCGCATAGAAGGGCTGAAAATCCCGATAGCCCTGGCTGTGATCATAGCTGAAATTGTATTTCTGCAACAAAGCTGCCGTTGAGTTCGACATTTCCCACCAGGGCGCCACATAGCCGCGCGGCGGGCGGCCTGTCAGCTTGTCGATCAGTTCGATGGATTTGACGAGAACATCCTCCTCCTGTTGTGGCGTCATCGCGATCGGGTTTTCATGCAGGTAGCCATGGGCGCCGACCTCATGGCCTGCATCCACGATCATCCGCATTTCTTTCGGAAAGGTTTCCAGCGAGTGGCCGGGGATAAAAAAACTGGTCTGGAGATCGTATTTTTTGAACAGACGCAGCAGCCGGGGGATGCCGACCTCTGTCGCGAAGATGCCGCGCTGGATATCTGACGGGCTGTCGCCGCCGCCATAAGACCCGATCCAGCCAGCGACCGAATCAATATCGGTGCCGAAGGCGCAGTAGATTTTCTTGGCCATGTTATCCTCCTGTTAACGGATTTGCCTCAGTCTTCCAGAGGCGCTCCGGCGGAATTGTTCGTGCCTTTCAGATGGTGGCTTGCGGTGGGCTCCCAACTGGCATGGATGGTCTCGCCGACCGTGATGGGCCGTGCGAACCAGGCTTCATCGGGCAGGTAGATGATGAATTCTTCGCGCGATCCCGTATCGAGGGCGACTTTGACGAAAGTGCCCTGGTATTCGGTGTTGATGACCTTGCCGGTAAGCCCGTTTCTTGCGGGGGTATCGGGCGAGAGGTGAATACGGTCGCGGCGGACTGAGAAACGAATTTCTGCGCCCGGGGTCACTCCGGGCGCGGAGGGCAGGTCATAGCGGTGCCCATCCGCGGTGATGACGCTTGCCGAATCGCCTGAGGTGCTTTCGACCTTGCCTGCCAGCACATTCTGGCCGCCCATAAACCGGGCCACATAGGGGCTGTGCGGGCGGTTATAGATGTCGCGCGGTGAGGCGGCCTGTTCGATCAGCCCGTGATCCATGACGACGACCTGATCGGCCAGCGCGATGGCTTCTGGCTGGGTATGGGTGACATGGATGAAGGTGATCCCAAGCTCGTTTTGCAGGCGCTTCAGTTCAACCCGCATCCGCAGGCGCAGGAATTCGTCAAGTGCAGACAGCGGCTCATCCAGCAGGAGGACCTTTGGATTGGTGATCAGGGCGCGCGCCAGTGCCACCCGCTGTTGCTGTCCGCCAGACAGTTCCGAGGGCAGGCGGTCCGCGAGGTGGCCCAGTTGTACGCGGTCCAGCATCTCACGCGCCTTGAGGCGACGGGCTTCGGTTGCCTCGCCTTTCACGCGCAGCGAGAAGGCGACGTTGTCGGTCAGCGAAAGATGCGGGAAGAGGGCGTAATTCTGGAACATCAGCGCCGTGCCGCGGCTGCCGGTTTTCGCATGGGTGACGTCCTGCCCGCCGATAGAAATATTGCCGGAGGAGGGGGTCTCGTGCCCGGCAATCATCCGCAAAAGTGTGGTCTTGCCACAGCCAGAGGGGCCGATCATGCAGCAGTAAGACCCGCCCTCGATCACCAGATCGACGTTGTTGACCGCCTTCACCGACCCGTAAAGCTTGGTTACGCCCTTGATATCAATACGGCTTACATCAGACATAGTCAGTTTCCTCACTTCGCGCGGGCACGGCGTTTCTGGATTAGGGCGATGCCGGCGAAGGCCAGTGCGATGACGGCGAAGCTGAGCACCGAAGTCACGGTGCCGATCGCGTAAAGCGCGGGTGTGGTCACATTCGTCGTCATATTTGAGATCTCGATGGGCAGGGTATTCCTGCCGCCTACCGTCAACAGTGAGCGCGGCATTTCATCGTAAGACAGGGTAAAGCCGAACAGTGCCACGGCGATCAGACCGGGGAACAGGATCGGCACGGTCACATAGCGCAGCGTCTGCCAGGGGGTAGCGCCGGCATCGCGGGCGGCCTCTTCCCAGGAGCCGTCAAACCGGTTCAGAACCGCGAACATGATCAAAAGGCCAAAAGGCAGCGTCCAGCTCAGATGCGCGCCTAGGCCCGAAAGCCACCAGTTCAACCTAAAGCCAAGCAGCTGGAACAGTTGCGAAATCCCGAGGCCGAGCAGGATCCCCGGCACCACGAGGCTGGTGATCGCCAGGTAAAACAGCGGCCCTGCACCGATGAAGCGCTTGCGAAAGGCGAGCCCGGCGAAAAGGCAGACGATTGCGGTAATGGCCAGAGACATCGCGCCCAGAACCATCGACCGCCGGAAGGCGCCGCCAAGATCGCCATAGCGCGTTGAGGTCCAGAGGTCGTTGAACCAATGGGTCGAGACGCCGCGCAACGGGAAGGTCAGCCCGCCCGTTGGCCCTTGGAAGCTGAGGATGAAGATCACCAGCATCGGGCCGTAAAGAAAGATTACGAAAAGCGCGAAAAACGCCGCCAGCAGGTAAAATCCGAGCCCGCGTTTTTGGGTTGCCTGTGACATTACACCCTCACTTCGCCAGTTCAGAGCGGATATCGACGATCCTCAGGATCGCCGAGACCATCAGCAACACGACCACGATCAGCAGAACCGCCATCGCGGCAGCTTCCGGGTAGAACAACTGGTCGATCTGGTTCTTCATCGCCGAGACGACCGATGCGCTTTGCCCGCCGCTCATGACACGGACGACGAAGAAATCGCCCATCACCAGCGTGACGACAAAGATCGAGCCAAGTGCGATCCCGGTGCGAGACAGCGGCACGATCACCGTCCAGAGGATCTGCCAGCCCGAGGCGCCGGCATCGCGGGCGGCTTCGATCAGGTTCGGGTTGATCTTGGCCATCGAGTTGAAGATCGGCACGATCATGAAAAGGGTGAAGAGATGGATATAGGTCAGGACCACCGCGAAGTCGGAATAAAGCAGGATATCAAGCGGTTGATCGATCACCCCGGCTGATATCAGCGCCTGGTTGAAGACGCCCTCGCGGCCCAGAAACGGGATCCAGGACACCATGCGGATGACGTTCGATGTCCAGAACGGAATGGTGCAGAGCAAAAACAGCCCGATCTGCCATTTCAGGTTCCGCACATGGAACACCAGAAAATACGAACAGGTGAAGCCGATCAGCATGGTCGCGATCAGGGTCAGCGCGGCGTATTTCAGCGTGTTCAGAAACAGTGTCAGCGTGACCGGCGAGGTCAGCACCTGCGCGTAGTTGTCCCAGGTGAATTCCGGGTAGATCGTGATGCCATCGGTTTGCCAGAAGCTTAAAAGCAACACGGTGATCAGCGGAATGCCCACCATCGCCAGCATGATCAGCGCCAGCGGCGCGACCTGGAGATAGGGCGTCAGCGGCGAAGACCGCCCGGAAGAACGCGACATTGATTAACCTCGTGAGAGTGCCGGCGGGGCGCGACCCCGCCGGAAATTGGATCAGGCCGAGACGAATTCGTTCCAGCGCTGCACCATGTAGCGCTCTTCATCCATCACAGTGTTCCAGCAGGCGACATTGCCCATGCGGGCCTCGAACGAGCCGCCATCACGCACAGCGCCCGCCTTGTCCATCACCGCGCCGTAAGGATCGAGGATGTCCTCTTTCGCGGCCTGGCCTTCATACCAATAGCCCCATTCATTCTCGGTCAGCTGTTCCTTTGCCGTGGTCGGCACCGAGGAATAATAGCCCTGCCGCGCGATGAACGCGCCCTGCCAGCCCGAGAGATACCAGTTCAGATATTCATAGGCGGCTTCAAGTTTGATGCCTTCGAGGTGGTTCATCAGCCCCATGCCGAGGCCCCAGCCGCGATAGCCCTCTTTCAGCCCCTGATAGACGCAGGCAGTGCCGCGCGATTTCACCGCCGTCACGGCGGGCGACCACATCGACTGGATCACCACCTCGCCACCCGCCATCAGGTTGACGGATTCGTCAAAGGTCGACCAGAAGGCCCGGAACTGACCGGCTTTCTTCAGCTCGATCAGGCGGTTGATCGTGGTGTCGATCTCTTCCTTCGTCATGTTGCCCTTGTCGCCATAGGTCAGCTCGCCCAGAGCCTCCATCGCCATGGCGGCGTCCATGATGCCGATCTGCGGGATGTTCACCAGCGCGGTCTTGCCCTTGAATTCCGGGTTGAACAGCTCGCCCCAGCTTTCCACCGGGCGCCCGATCAGGTCTGGCCGGATGCCGACCGTGTCGGCATTGAAGATGGTCGGCATCGTGGTGGCGAACTCGGTCGGGCTGGCAGAAAAGGCGGTGTCGCCCGGGCCGCCGGTATACATCACCTTGACCGGCGTGGTGCCCTGCATCGACTGGGCGGATCCGTCGAAATTCTTGCCGTCCTTCATCACCGGCGTGATGTCGCCCCATTTCGCGATCTTCGCCACTTCGACCGGCTGCAGCTGGCCCGAGCGCCAGACCTTCTGCATCGCCCAGAATTCCAGATCGGCAATGTCGATGGTCTCGGGTTGGTTCACCACCTTGGCCATCAGTGAGGTGCTGTCAGCGGTTTGCGGCACGATTTTGAACCCGAGATCGGCCGAGGCCTTTTCGCAGATATCGGCGATCACCGAATAAGAGGGGCCCACCTGGTTGAGCGTGATGTCTTTGATTGTCTGGGCCCAGATCATCGGCGCGCCGAGAATCCCCGAACCTACTGCCGCGCCGGCTCCGGCGGCTGAGGCTTTCATAAAGCCCCGGCGGCTGAGGCCCGGTTTCTTGCTGGTCGTCATGGTCATTCTCCCTGTTGCTGGAGGTGGCCTGCCGGGTCTTCTGACCGGTCAGGCGCTGATGCGAACTATCCGGAGCGGATATCACTCTGACAAGTACGCTAGCAAAGTGTTCTTAGGATGCAATGCACAATTTTTATCTGGAAAGATGTTAGGCGTGGCCGCATACTTCCGGTCAGGCGCCCGAACTGCCGGTTTTTCGGGCAGGTTTCCCAGTGTTTGTCGGGATATGTGCGGCCTTTGTATGCGATGGACAGAAAGATCGGACGGATGAGCCAGAACATCACCGAATCTGCCCAGCTGATCGACCGCCCGGCGATGTCGATGGCGGCGGCGGGGTCACGTCCGGCCTTTCTCTATGTCTCGATTCGCGACCTTCTGTTCCGCAAAATCAGCAGCGGCGAGCTGCCGCCCGGGACGGTGCTGAAAGAAGCGCCAGTTGCCGGGCAGCTCGGGGTCAGCCGGGCTCCGGTGCGCCGTGCGCTGGCGCTCCTGGCCGAGGCCGGGCTGATCTTTGAGGCCGGCGGTCAGGGGTTTAAGGTTGGCCAGGCGGAGCCGGTGCAGCTGCCGCTGCGCCAGCTCCACCAGATTCTCACCGGCGAGCCGGAGGAAATCGACCGCTCGCCTTCCTGGGAGCGGATTTTCGACGAGGTGCGCGAGGAAATCACCGCCGCCATGCCTTTCGGCTCCTGGCGTATTCAGGAGGCGGCGCTTGGCGACCATTTCAATGTCAGCCGGACCGTCGCGCGCGAGGTGCTCTGGCGGCTGATGGACCGGCGCCTGGTCGACAAGGACAGCAAGTCGCATTGGATCGTCGGCCAGATGACCGCGCGCGACCTGCGCGAAACGTTGGAAATGCGGGCGCTGATGGAGCCGGCGGCGCTGGTCCAGGTGTTGCCGGGCCTTGACCGGGCCTGGCTCGCGGGGCTCGAGACGCAGGTCGCGGCACTGATCCGCGTCTTCCCGCAGGTGGACCCCCAGGCGCTGGATCAGATCGACCAGGCGATGTTTCAGGAGATGTTTGCCGGGCTGCGGAATTCGCGACTGCTGGCCTCGATCCGACGCAATCAGATCTCGCTGGTGGTGCCGCATCTTTTCCGTCACCACTTCCCGCTGACCGATGACCTGGCCGCATTGCTTGATTACGCGCGGATCCTGCATCATCTGGGCCGGGACGAAGCCGAGGCGGCGCAGGTCCTGATGCGCAGCCATTTGTTGCGGATCGGGCGGCTTACCCTTGCGCGGCTCCGCGTGCTGTCGCTCCTGCCGCCGCCGCGCCGGGTGGCCTGGCTGATTCCGGCACATCAGGGGGGAATATGACGGACACCGTGCTGCGCGTGATCGGAACACCTGCTACCCTGACGCCTGAACTGTGCGCGCGGGCGGCGGCAGATTTGCCGTTCGGCATTCAGTTCGAGGTGCTGGACGGGCTCGATTGTCAGCGCCGCGGCGTGATGGCGCCCGAAAGCTTCGATGTTTATGACCAGTGGTTCCATTCGCTGGATCTTTTATGGACGGCGGCTTCGATCCGCCCGATCGACACGACGCGGCTCGCGCGGTGGGATGAGGTGACCATTGCAGGAACGCGCCCCGGCGCCGATGGGCGCCAACCCGGGACTTGGCCCGGAAGCCTTCTTTATGCGCAATCTGATCGCAGCCTTGCCGCGACGCCGCAGCCGGGAGCTGCGCCGCAAATATCCATGTTGCCAACAACTTACAACGTCGACAGCTTTGTCTGGACACCGGAAATGCCGGCGCTTCGCCACGCGGGAGAACCGGAAAGCTGGGCCTGGCTTCTCGATGGGCGCTGGCATGGGCGCGCAGCCCTCGCCGCCGATCCGGCCGCAAGTGTGGTAGAACTTGCGCTGGCTGCGCGGGCGGCGGGGCTGGTCGACATTGCCGATCCGGGCGATCTGACCATCGAAGAGATCGACGCTCTTTTCGCTGTGCTAATGCCCCTGCGCCGGTCGGGACATTTTACGCGCTTCTGGGCGACATCCGATGATGCGGTGCGGCTGATGACGCCTCAGGGCAGTGGTGGCGGGCCGGTGATTTCGGCTTTGTGGTCGCCGGCCTATTACGCGATGCGGGCCATGGGGCGCGATCTGCATTATGCGGCGCCGGTCGAGGGCTATCGCGGCTGGCATTCCGGACTTTGCCTTTCGGCGGCGCTGTCGGGCGAACGGCTCGACATGGCATATGCATGGCTGAACTGGTGGCTCGACGGTGTTCCCGGGGCGATCATGGCGCGGCAGGGCTATTACATGTCGGTGGTCCAGCCGCTGCGCGACACGCTGACGCCGGCCGAATGGGCCTTCTGGTATGCAGGCGAGCCTGCCTGCGAAGATCTCGCGGGCAGTGACGGGCAGATCGTGGTCCGGCGCGGCGAGCGGCGTGAAGGCGGCAGCTATCAGGGCCGTGTTGCCCGTATCGCCGTCTGGTCGACCATCATGCCTGAACATAATTACCTGATCCGGCGCTGGCGCGAGTTCCTGGGAGACTGAGGGTGCTGCGCCGGTTCAGTCGCTGGCGCGGATCAGCACGCCTTCGGCCTGCAGCGCGGCCTCGAGGTCCGGGGGCGGTGGCAGGTCGCAGATCACCTCGTCAATCGCGTCAAAGCCGCAGACCTGGACCAGGCCCTGCACTCCGAATTTCGTCGCATCCGTCACCACCACCCGTCTGCGGCCGCAGCGCAGCATGGCGAGGGCGAATTCCGCCTCCTCCAGATCGTAATCCATCACCCCGGTCAGGGCATCCATCGCCCCGGCCGAAATCACCGCATGATCAACGCTGAACCGGCTGACAAAATCTATCGCCGAGACCCCGAAGGACGCACCACTGTCGCTCCGCAGCCTGCCGCCCGCCATATAGACCTGGTTGCCATTCACCGTGGCCAGTGTGCGGGCAATGTCTGAAGAATTCGTCACCACCACCAGCTGATGATGCTGCAAAAGCGCGCGTGCCAGCAGGCTCGTCGTCGTGCCGGTATCAAGCATCACCGAATCCCCGTCGCGGATCGTGGCGGCGGCACGGCGCACGATGATGTCTTTCGCCGCGCGGTTTTCGCGCATCCGGCGCTCGAAGGGGGCCTCGCGCAGCGTCGAGGCCAGCCCGACCATCCCATGCATCCGCACGATTTCGCCCTGCGCGGCCAGGCTCTTCACGTCGCGACGAATGGTCTCGGCCGAGACACGCAGCCGCGCTGCAAGTTCGTTGATTCCAACCGTTCCCTGGTCCGACAGCATCGCGAGGATCTGGCCGTGACGCGGAGAGTGATCCATGAAAGCCCTGACCTCGTGACCGTTTGCGCATCTGGCGCGCGAATTTATGACCGTTTCCACAGATATCGGCCATAGTCGGTCATAAATCCACATTTTTGTTGACGCAATCCCGAAGCCACCGCCAGTCTTACACCAAGATGCGGCGACAGACTGCAGGGGGGCATATGACCGGAGAGACAAGAGTTCCGCCAGAGAAGGCGGCGATCATCGGAGCGCTGCCGCTCTGGCAGGGGGAAATCAGCATCGCGCCGCTTCTGGGCGGCATCAGCAATGAAAGCTGGCTGGTGCGCGATGCGCAGGGCGGCCATGTGGTGCGCTTTGGCAAGGATTATCCGTTCCACCACGTGATCCGCGAGCGCGAGATCATGACCGCCCGCGCCGCCGAAGCCGCCGGTTTCGCTCCGGCGGTAGAATTCGCCGGGCCGGGGGTCATGGTCAGCCGCCACCTGAGCGCGCATACGTTCAACGCGGGTGACGTGCGCGGCAATATCGACGGCGTGGCGCGGCTGATCCGCGATTTCCATCGTGAGATGGGGCGCCATGTCTCAGGGCCGGGATTCATCTTCTGGCCCTTCCATGTGATCCGCGATTATGCCCGTACCTTGCGGACGGGCGGCAGTCGCAAACTGGCCGATCTGCCGCGTTACCTCGCTTTGGCCGATGAGCTGGAGGAAGCGCAGATCCCGCTGCCGATCATTTTCAGCCATAATGACCTGCTTCCGGCGAATTTCCTCGATGATGGCAACCGGCTCTGGCTGATTGATTTCGAATATGCCGGGTTCTCGACCGCGATGTTCGACCTTGCCGGCGTGTCGTCGAATGCGGGCTTTTCGGCGACAGAGACGAACACGCTGCTGCGCGCCTATTTCGGCGAGACGCCGTCGCGCGAGTTGCTGCGCGCTATGGCCGCGATGCAATGCGCCAGCCTTTTGCGTGAGGCGATGTGGAGCATGGCGTCCGAGCTGTATCTGAACGCGCCCGGCACCGATTACCCGGCTTATACCGAAGAAAACCTCGCGCGGTTTGAGATCGCGCTCGACCATTACCGCTCAGTTTACGGAAAGAAAACCTGATGTCGCAGACCCTGCCCGCACATGCCCAGATCGTGGTGATCGGGGGCGGAATTATCGGCTGCTCGACCGCCTATCACCTGGCGCGCGATCACAAGGCGGATGTGATCCTGCTGGAACAGGGCAAGATCACATCGGGGTCGACCTGGCATGCGGCGGGGCTGGTGGGGCAGTTGCGATCTTCGGCCTCGATCACCAAGGTTCTGAAATACTCGGTTGACCTGTACAAAAATCTCGCCGCCGAGACCGGGCTTGAGACCGGCTGGAAGATGACCGGCTGTCTGCGGCTGGCGACCAACCAGGACCGCTGGACCGAATATCGCCGCCTGGCGACCACCGCGAGAAGCTTCGGAATGGAGATGCATCTTGTCTCGCCCGAAGAGGTCAAACGCATGTGGCCGCTGATGGATGTCTCGGATCTGGTCGGCGCCTCCTGGTTGCCGACGGACGGGCAGGCGAGCCCATCGGATATCACGCAGTCGCTGGCCAAAGGCGCGCGGATGCACGGTGCGAAGCTGGTGGAGAACGTGCGCGTCACCGGGTTTCAGATGGATGGGAACCGTATCACAGCGGTCGAGACCGATCAGGGCGTGATTGCCTGCGAGAAGGTGGTGAATTGCGGCGGGCAATGGGCGCGGCAGGTGGGGGCGAAAGCGGGTGTGAACGTGCCGCTGCAACCGGTGAAGCACCAATATATCGTGACGGAAAAGATCGAGGGCCTCGCGTCTGATGCGCCGACTTTGCGCGACCCCGACCGGCGCACCTATTTCAAGGAAGAGGTGGGTGGCCTCGTGATGGGGGGCTATGAGCCGAACCCGCAGAGCTGGCGCACGGGGCTACCTGGCGGCGATGTGCCCGACCAGTGGGAATTCCAGCTGTTCGATGATGATTTCGACCATTTCGAGCAGCATATGAAAGAGGCCATCGCCCGGGTGCCAAAGCTCGCGGAAACCGGCCTCAAGCAGATGATCAACGGGCCGGAGAGTTTCACACCGGACGGGAATTTCATCCTCGGCCTCGCGCCGGAATGCGCAAATATGTTCGTGGGCGCCGGGTTCAACGCCTTTGGCATCGCCTCGGGCGGCGGCGCGGGCTGGGCGCTGGCGGAATGGGTCATGCGGGGCGAGGCGCCGCTGGATCTCTGGTCGGTTGATATCCGCCGCTTTTCGGGGCTGCATCGTGACCGCGTCTGGGTCGAGGAACGCACGCTTGAGGCTTACGGCAAGCATTACACCATCGGCTTCCCGCATGAGGAATATGAAAGCGGGCGCCCGCGCATCACCTCGCCGCTTTATACGCGGCTGAAAGACCATGGCGCGGTGTTCGGATCGAAACTTGGATGGGAACGGCCAAACTGGTTTGCCGGCCCGGGCGAAGAGCCGCGCGATATCTATTCGATGGGCCGCCAGAACTGGTTTGATGCGGTGGGCCGGGAACACCGGCTCGTCCGCGAAGGGGTAGGCGTTTTCGACCAGTCGTCCTTCGCGAAATATGAGGTGGCGGGGGCAGGGGCGGCCGATGCGCTGGAACTGATCTGTGCGAACCATGTCGCGAAGGCGCCGGGCCGCCTGACCTATACCCAGATCCTGAATTCGCGCGGCGGCATTGAATGTGATCTGACCGTTGCGCGGCTGGCCGATGACCGTTTTTATCTCGTGACCGGAACGGGGTCGCGCACCCATGATCTTGCCTGGATTTCCGACCATCTGCCATCGGGCGATGTGGCGATCAGCGACGTGACCGAGGACTATGGCACGCTGTCCCTGATGGGGCCGAAGGCGCGCGAGGTGCTGACTTCGGTCACAAAGGCGGATGTCTCGAATGAGGCCTTCCCCTTCGGGGCGGTTCGCGAGCTGGAGATCGCCGGCCATCAGGTCCGTGCGCTGCGGGTCACCTATGTCGGCGAACTCGGATGGGAGTTGCATGTACCCCTTTCCGGCACCGGCGATGTGTTTGACGCGCTGATGGTGGCGGGGGCGCCGCATGGCATTCGCCCGACCGGCTACCGCGCGATTGAAAGCCTGCGCCTGGAAAAAGGTTACCGCGCCTGGGGATCCGACATCACTGCGAATGACACCCCGTTCGAGGCGGGCCTTGGCTGGGCGGTCAAGCTGAAACGCGGCACTGACTTTATCGGCCGCAAAGCCTGCGAGGCGGCGGCTGGCGCCGCCCTGACCAAACGGCTTGCCGGGTTCACCACCGATGATGCCGATGTGGTGCTGCTGGGGCGTGAAACGGTCCTCAGGGATGGTGAGCCGGTCGGCTATCTGACCAGCGGCGGTTACGGCTACAGCCTGCAAAGCCCGATCGGCTTTGGCTATGTGCGCAATGAGGCGGGCGTCAGCGACGCTTTCCTGCAATCGGGCCGCTATGAGCTGGTCGTCGCCAATGAGATCCGGCCCGCGAAACTGCATCTCGATCCTCTTTACGATCCGGGCTCGCTGCGGGTGAAAGCATAAGTGACTGCAGGCCGGGCCCGAAATGGCCCGGCCTTTTATCAATGAAAACAATAATCAACAGGAGGGACAGCAATGGCTTCCATTGGAACCTATATTATCTGGCTGATCATGGTTTGCGCCGTTCTGGGTGCGATTGCCGCGATCCGTGACCCTGAAAAGGGGCTTGGTAAAGAGTTCACCGAGGGTCTGCATTCCATCGGTCCGATTTTCATTCCTGTGGCCGGGATCATGGCCGCGATTCCTTATCTCTCGCATTTTATCGAATTCGCGGCCGGGCCGCTTTTCGCCCTTGTGGGTGCTGACCCCTCGATTGCCGCGACCACGGTGATTGCGGGCGATATGGGGGGCTACCAGCTGGCCGACAAAATCGCCCAGACCCGCGAGGCATGGGCGATTGCGACCGTGGTCGGTTTCATGTCGGGCGCGACGATCATCTTCTCGATCCCGGTCGGCCTCGCCATGCTGAAGAAGGCTGATCATAAATATATGGCGCTGGGCATCATGTCCGGCATTCTCTCGGTGCCGGTCGGGGTGCTGATCTCCTGCACGGTGATCGCACTTTCGGGGCTGGATATCCGCCCGGAGGTCTCGACCGCGTCTGATGCGAATTTCGCCCTGACGCTCGGCTTTGGCGAGATATTCCGCAATCTCCTGCCGCTGATCATCTTCTGCGTGGCAATTGCGCTCGGCCTGCGTTTCGCGCCGGATGCCATGATCACCGGCTTCCTGTGGTTCGGAAAGATTATGTATGCGGGCATCACGCTGGTGCTGGTGGCCTCGATCGTCGAATATTTCACCGGGTTCTTTACCAATGTCTTTGGCCATTGGGGCTTTGATCCGATCATCGCGGATGAGGCGGACCAGTTCCGCGCGCTGGAAGTGGCGGGCTATATCGGCATCATGCTCGCGGGCGCTTTCCCGATGGTCTACCTGCTGACGAAATATCTTGCGAAACCGATGGAGGTGCTGGGCGCGAAGATCGGCGTGGCGCCCGAAGGCGCGGCGGGGCTGCTCGCGGCCTGCGCCAATATCCTTGCCATGTTCCGCCTGGTCGAAAAGATGCGTCCGCGTGACAAGGTGGTGGCGATTGCCTTTGCGGTTTGCGCGGCCTTTACCTTCGGCGATCACCTTGCCTTCACCGCGAATTTCCAGCCGACGCTGATTGCGCCGCTGATCCTGGGCAAGCTCCTCGGCGGTGTGGCGGGCTTTATCCTCGCGGTCTGGCTGTCTGTGCCGAAAGCTGAGGCCCTGGCAGCGGCAGAGCGCTGATCCTTCCTTGCCGCCCGGGCGCAGGCCCGGGCGGGACTTGACGCGAAGGTCAGAGGGCGCGACCGGCCAGCATCCCCTCATAGACCGCCTCTTCCGCCGTGCGGGGTGTCTCGCAATCGCCGATGCCATGATATTCGATGCCCAGGGCCGTGATCTCAGACCTGAGCCCGTCAAAGGGCAGATGTCCGCTCGACAGGACCAGCATATCCACGCCTTCGATTTCAATCGGCAGCTCTGATGCGGTATGCTGCAGGAAGACCGTATCGCCAAAGGTGCCGATCAGTCGCGCATAGGGCGTGACCCGCACACCAAGCCGGTGCAGCGAGGCCGCCGTCGCATCGCGAACGTAGAAGGGCATCGCCTCGCCCATATAAAGCCCGTTCACCGCCAGATCGACCCCGGCGCCGTCGCGCGCCAGTGCCTCGGCCACGCCCGGCCCGATCCAGTCGGCGCGCCAGTCGGCCACCACCACCCGCGCACCGGGTTTCACCTCGCGCCGCAGGATCTGCCAGGCGGTGGCCACCCGGATCTCGCCATCCGTCTCGAAGGGCGGCAGGTAAGGCGTGGCCCCGGTCGCAAGCACCACCGCATCCGGGGCGAATTCGTGCAACAGGCTTGCATCGACGCGGGTATTCTTGCGGATCGTAACGCCCGCAAGCGCGCATTCGCGGGTCAGATTGGTCACGATGCCGCCGAATTCCGCGCGATGCGGCAAAAGCTGCGCCAGCAATGCCTGGCCACCCAGGCGGGGTTCCGCCTCGAAAAGCGTCACGTGATGGCCGCGCTCTGCCGCCACCGCCGCCGCTTTCAGCCCGGCCGGGCCGCCGCCGATCACCATGATCTTGCGGGGATGCGTGGTTACAGGATGACTGCCGAACACAGTCTCGCGCCCGGTTTCGGGATGCTGGATGCAGGAAATCGGCAATCCGCGATGGAAGTGATGAATACAGGCCTGGTTGCAGCCGATACAGGCGCGGATATCGTCGAACCGCCCCTGATCCGCCTTGACCGGCATTTCGGGGTCACAGATCAGCGCGCGGGTCATGCCGCAGCCATCGGCCTCGCCGCGCGCGATCACCAGTTCGGCCTCTTGCGGCTGGTTGATGCGGCCGGTGATGAACACCGGCACCTGAAGTGCCGTCTTGAATGCGCGGGCCTCCGGCGCGGTATAGGCGGCCTGGAAATTCATCGGCGGCGCGATATGGACCGCGCCACCGATGGTCGCCGAGGTACCGATGGTGACGGAAAGATAATCGATCCGCGCGCCAAGCCCTTTCGCCGCCGCCAGCGTCTCGGCATTGGTCAGCCCGGCCTCGTCTTTCTCACTGGCCGAGATCCTGAGCCCGATGATGAAATCATCGCCCGTCGCCGCGCGCATGGCCTCCAGCACATCTGCCATGAATTTCAGACGGTTGTCATCTGACCCGCCATATTCATCCTGACGCCGGTTGACGCGCGGATTCAGGAACTGCGCCGGAAGATAGCCATGCGAGGCGACCAGTTCGACGCCGTCAAGGCCGGCCCTGTACATCCGCTGCGCCGCATCGGCATAGCCTTGCGTGATTTCGGCGATCATCGCGGCATCCATCTCGCGCGGCATATTGCGGAACCGCTCATTCGGGGTGCCGGATGCGGAATACGCCACCGCCAGCATCCCATTCGCGCTTTCCATGATCTCGCGCCCGGGATGGAACAGTTGCGAAACCACCCGCGCACCATGCCTGTGGCAGCGCCGTGCCAGTTCGGCATAGCCCGGGATACAGTCATCTGTCGTGGCCATGATCAGATGCGAAGTATAGCGCGCTGTCTCATGCACGCCCGCCACCTGGGTCACGATCAGCCCGGCGCCACCTTTTGCGCGGGCTTCCTGATAGGCGATATAGGCCTCGTTCACGAGCCCATGTTCCGGCAGGCAGGTGTCATGCCCGGTTGAGACGATGCGGTTGCGGATCTCGCGCCCACGGATGGTCAATGGGCGGAACAGGTGCGGAAACATCGCGTCGGTCATGGCTGCCCGGGCTCCCTGGGTGGCGGATGCGGCAGGTTTGACAGGGCAAGTAAAAAAATCAATAGTATTTTTTACTGACGGAAGGAGAGGGGATGCAGGATGAAGCCGGATGAGCCGCGTCTGAAGGCTGCGCCTGCCGCCGAGGGTCGCATCCTGGGCGAAAGGCTGCGTGAGCTGCGCAAGCGGCGCAAACAAACCCTGGCGCAGCTGGCGGATGGGGCTGGGCTTTCTATCGGCTATCTGAGCCAGATCGAACGGGATCTGGCCGAACCTTCTATCAACGCGCTGGTTTCCATTGCGCAGCATCTGGGTGTCACGGTGCAATGGTTTTTCGCCGGCGACGAGCAACCGGTGCCCGAAGCCGAACAGGGCTATGTCATCCGCCAGGCCAACCGCCTCCAGGTCGCCTATCAGGGCGGTGCGGTTGATGAATTGCTGACGCCGCGCCTGTCGATGGCGCTGGAGATGATCCGCTCGCGCCTGCCGCCCGGCGCTGAGGTGCAGGACGCCTATAGTCACGACGGTGACGAGGTGGGTCTGGTGCTTTCGGGGCAGCTGGAGCTCTGGGTCGGCGACCGTCATTTCCGGCTGAAGGCGGGGGACAGCTTTTCCTTCGCCTCAAGTGAGCCGCATCGCTATCGCAATCCGGGCCCGGCAGAGACCGAGGTGATCTGGGCGATAAGCCCGCCAACCTACTGATGTTTATGGGATAGGCGGGCGGAGAGGCGGCGAAAAGGGGAGAGGATGTGAAGGGGGGTGAATTTGGCCCACCACCCCCCCTCAGGGGTCCGGAGGCTCCAAAAGAGAGCTTGCACAGAGCATCCGGATCACAGCTTTCACTGTTAGCGCTATCATTAGCAGGGGATTACTGCCTGTTCAAGCCCCTCATGAGGCGCTAACAATCAGGAAAGCGCTGTTTCATGACCCGCCCCGATCTGCCCGCCTCTTTTCAGATCCCGCCAGAGGACCACCCATTGACCAAACCAACGCCGCCCGAACCCCATCGCGCCCTGACCCTTCGCGATGTGTCAGAGGCCTCCGGGGTCAGCGAAATGACGGTCAGCCGGGTGTTGCGCAATCGCGGAGATGTGTCAGAGACGACGCGGGCCAGGGTGCTCGAGGCGGCGCGCCGTCTGGGCTATGTGCCCAATAAAATCGCGGGCGCGCTGGCGAGCCAGCGGGTCAATCTGGTCGGCGTGGTGATTCCGTCTTTGTCGAATATGGTCTTTCCCGAGGTGATGACCGGGATTTCGAAGACGCTGGAAGATACCGGTTTGCAGCCGGTGGTGGGCGTCTCGAATTATCAGATCGATCGCGAGGAACAGGTCATCTATGAGATGCTGTCCTGGCGGCCCTCGGGGCTGATCGTGGCGGGGCTGGAACATTCCGCCGCGTCAAAGGCGATGCTGGCGCAGGCCGGTATCCCGATTGTCGAGATCATGGATATCGACGGCACAGCGGTCGACAGTATGGTGGGGATCTCGCATCGCCGTGCCGGGCGCAAGATGGCCGAGGCGATCATTGCGGCGGGCTATCGCAAGATTGCCTTTCTTGGCACCCATATGCCGACGAATGACCACCGTGCGAGGAAGCGGCTGGAAGGGTTTGAAGAGGCGCTGGCCGCTGCGGGCCTCTCGCTGGTGGACCGCGAATTCTATTCCGGCGGCTCGGCGCTTGCCAAGGGGCGCGAGATGACAGAGGCCCTTCTGAAACGTCGCCCGGATGTCGATTTCCTGTATTATTCCAATGATATGATCGGCGCAGGCGGGCTGTTGTGGTGCCTTGAACAGGGGTTGGATGTGCCGGGCCGGATCGGCCTTGCCGGGTTCAACGGGGTCGAACTGCTCGACGGTCTGCCCCGCCGGCTGGCGACGATGGATGCCTGCCGGCTGGAAACCGGAGTCGCTGCGGCCGAGATTATTGCCGGCAAACGGTCGAGCGGGGTGATCGGCGGCGAGGTGATCGAGTTCGAGCCGAAGCTGCAGCCGGGCGATACCATCCGCAAGCTTTGATGGGCGGAATGCGGGCAGGGGGCTCTGCCCCCGTCTCCTTGCGGAGCCTCCCCCGGGGATATTTAAGGACAGATGAAATCCCGATGCCTGATTTCATCTGTCCTTAAATATCCCCGCCGGAGGCTTCCGAAGATGCCACCGGCGGGCGCTGGTCATTTCCAGCTGACATGGTCATCCATGGTGCAGCCATAGGGCGCGTTCCGATCCCCGAAGCGCTGTTCGAGCTTGCCGCAGGCCCAGAGATTGACCGGTTCCGGCATCATCGCATTGATCTCCATGCCGATCGGATCATGCGAATCCGAGCTGCCGGTCACATACCAGAGCCACCAGCCAAGCGCCGCCAGAACGAAGAAGAGGATCACCCCCAGCCCGGCCAGCAGATTGCGAAGGGCTCCGCCGCCGCGTTTCTTTGCCGGGGCCTCGCTGTGCTGCGCCTGGCCGAATTTTTCGGCCTCCTCGCGGTCGAGCAGCGCCAGCGCCTCACGACGTTCCTGATCTGTCAGGTCGATCCGCGTCAGGGCGCGGTCAAGCAAGGCCGGCAGCCGTGAGCCGGTGCCCCTTACCCCCAGGCCATAGCCATTGCCCTGATCATCCCAGACCATCAGCGGATCGTCGCCCTTGCGCAGGGTCGTGGTCAGCACGGGTTTGGGCTGGTACTTGTCATGATAGCTGATCTGCGTTTTGCCGCGCAATTGCTGCATATTGGTGATCACAAGCGGCAGCAGCGTCAGGCGTGAGGGCTGCGCGAGCGCGCGCGACGCCTTGCCTGCCCGGAGCTGCTGCCAGAGGATCGCCGCCGCGCCGCCGAAGAACAGCAAGGCGAAGGCCGCCAGCATAAAGATCCGGTTCCAGATCTTTTCGACGCCAAGGCTCAGTGTCGCGAGATGCGGCTTATCGGCCGAGATCACCACATCGACCCAGTAATCGCCGCTGTGGATATCGACGAACATCAGCTTGATATCGGATTCGTAATGCCGGCCCTCGTAATTATAGGCGACATGAGCCTCGCAATCGGTGAAGAAGGCCTTGCGAGTGGTGCATTGGCCGTTCCGGACATCACTGTCCTCAACCGTCACCGGGTTCTGGCTGATTTGCCAGTCGCGCCAGATATCCGGCCCCTGCCACCAGGCCAGGAAGCCGCCGATCACCAGCAGCACAAGAACCATGAACAGGGCAGCACCCGGTGGCGAGATACTGCCGGGGGTGAGTTTCAGCGGGCGATCGGGGAGGGTCAGGTTGGTGTATGACATCGAACTCATAACTCTGTGTGATTTTGAGCAAGCTGTCACAGACAGGTGATGAGACCCAGATCAAAAGTGATTTGTTCAGGAAAACCAGACCCTGGCGCCCGCCGGCCCTGGAGCCGGTGCGGGAATTTCGCGGTGAGGATGATCGGGGAAATCAGACCGGGGTGGCGATCAGGCGCGCGCCGTCCTGGCCGGTGATCCGGGCCGGGATGATGCGGCCCTCGGGCTGGGGCGCGGCAAAGCTCACTTCAGTGAACTGGCCGGTGCGGCCATTATGCGGGCCTTCGGTCAGGACCTGATGCAAAGCGCCCTGCTGGCTTTCCAGATGGCGGATGAGCGCACTTTCCCCCGCGGCGCGAAGCCGGGCGGCGCGGTCACGGATCAGCGGGCCTTTCACCTGTGGCATCCGCGCGGCAGGCGTGCCTTTGCGGGGCGAATAGGGGAAGACATGCAGGAAGGTCAGGTCGCAATCCGAGACCAGCTTCAGGCTGTTTTCAAACATCTCGTCGGTCTCGGTCGGGAAACCCGCAATGATATCGGCGCCGAAGATCAGATCAGGGCGCAGGCTGCGCGCCTCTTCGCAGAACCGGATCGCGTCATCGCGCAGATGGCGGCGCTTCATCCGTTTCAGGATCATGTCATCGCCTGCCTGCAGGCTGAGATGCAGATGCGGCATCAGCCGGCGCTCGGTCGCGATGGCCTGCATCAGGTTCTCATCGGCCTCGATGCTGTCAATCGACGAGATCCTGAGCCGTGCCAGATCCGGCACCAGCCGCAGGATCCGCATCACCAGATCGCCAAGGCGCGGCGTTGCGGGCAGATCGGCCCCCCAGGAGGTGAGGTCGACACCGGTCAGGACAACTTCCTGAAATCCCTTATCCACCAGGCGCTTGATCTGTTCGATCACCACGCCGGCAGGGACAGAGCGCGAATTGCCACGCCCATAAGGGATGATACAGAAGGTGCAGCGATGGTCGCAGCCATTCTGCACCTGGACATAGGCGCGATGGCGACCAAAGCCGTCGATCAGATGGCCGGCGGTTTCTTTCACCGACATGATGTCATTAACCAGCGTTTTTTCGGTCACGCCGATCAGGTCCGGGGCCAGGAGGGGCGCGCGCAGCCCTGTCCAGGTCTCGGCCTGCATTTTCTCGTGATTGCCGATGACTTTCGTCACCTCGGGCATCGCTGCAAAGGTCTCGGGTTCGGTCTGAGCCGCGCAGCCGGTGACGATGACCGGGGCGCCGGGGTTTTCCCGCGCCAGACGGCGGATTTCCTGTTTGGCCTTTCTGACGGCCTCGGCGGTGACAGCGCAGGTGTTCACGACCACTGCGCCATTCACCCCGGCCGCCGCCGCGAGTTCTTTCATCGCCTCGGTCTCATAGGCGTTCAGGCGACAGCCCAGCGTGGCGAAAACGGGGGCGTTCATGTCAGCGCGCCCAGGAAGGCGGGCGGGATACGGCCCTCGAAGACCAGAGCCACCGGCCCGGCCATCCAGACGCCATCCTCGCGCCAGTCGATTTCCAGCACGCCGCCATCGAGATCAAGCGTCACGCGTCGCCCGGTCAGCCCGCGCAGATGCGCCGCCACTGCCGTCGCACAGGCGCCCGAGCCGCAGGCGAGCGTGATGCCGGCACCGCGCTCCCAGACCCGCATGCGCAGCCGGTCAGGGCCGGTCAGGCTGGCGAATTCGACATTGGTGCGCTCGGGGAACAGCGGGTCATGTTCGATCCGCGGGCCAAGGCCAGCGACATCCGCCGTATCCGCATCAGGCACAAAGAACACGCAATGCGGGTTGCCCATGCCAACCGCCACCGGCGCACCGTCGAGCGGCAGCTGCGCGGTATCGACCGGATGTGACAGAGGCACCTCGGCCCAGTCCAGCTGCGGCTGGCCCATATTCACATTGACCCGGCCATCCTTCAGCCGCTCGGCCCGAAGCGTTCCGCGTTGGGTGACCAGCGTCACCGCATCTTTGCCCAGATCGCGCATCACGTAATCCGAGACGCAGCGTGTGGCATTGCCGCAGGCCCCGGCGCGGCTGCCATCGGTGTTCCAGAAATCCAGCGTGAAATCCACGCCGCCCTGACCTTCGGGCGCCGGACGGATCTCGGCCAGCTGATCAAAGCCCACGCCCCGGTTGCGGTCGCCAAGCGCGCGCGCCAACGCAGCCGTCACCACCGCCTCGCCGCGAGCCCGCGAGTCGATCACCACGAAATCATTGCCCGCCCCATGCATCTTGATGAAGGGCAGGCCGCTGGGGTCAGGGCCCTGTGTCATGCGCCCCATATACGCCTGCGCCGTCCCGCAATCCAGAGCGCAAAATGCATGTCCGTGCGCCGGTTTTGCACGGGGTGCTTTCCCGCCCTGAGGGTCTTTAACCCGGGGCGCCGCCTCTGCTAGCCTTCGGGTGAACGCATTGTCACGGGACTGCCATGGATCTTACCGCTTGCTCCGCTCTCGATCTCTCGCAGCTGATCGCCCGCCGCGAGGTTAAACCGTCTGAGGTGATGGAGGCACATCTGGCCCGCATCGCTTTGGTGAACCCGCAGGTGAATGCGGTGATCTCGCTGCGCGATCCCGACCAGATCATGGCAGAGGCGCGGGCGCTGGACGATGTGGCACCTGCGGGCGCGCTGTTTGGCCTGCCGCTGGCGGTGAAGGATCTGCTGAACACCAAAGGCATCCGGACAACCTATGGCTCGCCGCTTTACGCCGATCATATACCCGAGGCCGATGATCTGATCGTTGCGCGGATGCGGGCGGCGGGGGCGGTCGTGATCGGCAAGACCAATACGCCGGAATGGGGGCATGGCAGTCACAGCTTTAACCCGGTGCATGGCGTGACGCGCAATCCCTATGATCTGACACGCAGCGCGGGCGGGTCATCGGGGGGCGCGGCGGCGGCGCTGGCCGCACGGATGGTGCCGCTGGCGGATGGTTCGGATATGATGGGCAGCCTCAGAAACCCCGCAGCCTTTTGTAATGTCTACGGGTTTCGTCCGAGCTGGGGGCTTGTTCCGACCGATGCCGGGGCCGAGACCTTCCTTGACACGATGGCGACGGAAGGCCCGATGGCCCGCGATATCGCCGATCTTGCGCTGCTCCTGGGCGTTCAGGCCGGGCCCAATCCGCTGACCCCCTTCGGTCAGCCCGCCCAGGATTACCTTGGTGCGGTCCGGGCCGCACCGGATGACCTCAGCGGGAAACGCATTGCCTGGTTTGGCGATTTCAACGGTCAGATCCCGTTTGAATCCGGCATCATTGCCGCCTGTGAAGCCGGGCTGAAGACCTTTGAAAGCCTCGGCGCCGAAGTGGTGCCGGTGCAGTTCCCTCTGCCGATGGCCGATCTCTGGCACGCCTGGGTCACGATCCGCAGCTTCCTGAATTTCGGGGGCAAAGGGGCTGAGCGCCATACGCCTGCCCGCTGGGCGCAACTCAAACCCGAAACGCAATGGGAGGTCGAGACCGGCGCAGGGGTGACGGCAGAGGCGCTCTACCAGGCGTCGAAAATCCGCTCCGCCTGGTATGCGCACGCGCATCAGCTGCTGGCGGATTACGATGCGCTGGTGATGCCGGTGGCGCAGGTCTGGCCCTTCCCGGCCGACTGGCGCTATCCCGAAAGCATCGATGGCCAAAGGATGGACACCTATCACCGCTGGATGGAGGTGGTGGTGCCGGTCTCACTGATCGGCCTGCCCTCCTTGGCGGTTCCGGTTGGATTCGGCGCGAACGGCCTGCCGACGGGTATCCAGATTGCGGGCCGCCACGGATCCGATGCCGCGATTCTCGCGATGGGCGAGGCCTGGCACCGCGCGACGCGCTGGCCGGAAAAGAACCCGCCCCGGATCTGAGGCCCTGCCCCCCGGAAAACCGGAAAGGGCGGGCCTCGGGCCAGGGCGGGCCGGAGGGCCAGAGGTTGCCCGGGCCGGAACCCGATGCATCCTCCGACAGGGAGAGCAAGAGGGGGGCCGGGGGAGAGTACTCTCCCCCGGCTTTGCCCCGGATCGGTGGGGCTCAGAAGAAACCGAGTTTCTTCGGATTGTAGGAGACCAGCAGGTTCTTGGTTTCCTGATAATGGTCGAGCATCATCTTATGGTTCTCGCGCCCGATCCCGGACTGTTTGTACCCGCCAAAGGCCGCGCCGGCGGGATAGAGATGGTAGCAATTGGTCCAGACCCGGCCTGCTTCGATCGCACGACCGGCGCGGTAGGCGGTGTTTGCATTGCGCGACCAGACCCCGGCGCCCAGACCGAAGACGGTGTCATTGGCAATCTCGATTGCCTCGTCCTGGGTCTTGAAGGTGGTCACCGACACGACCGGCCCGAAGATCTCTTCCTGGAAGACCCGCATCTTGTTGGTGCCCTCGAAGACGGTCGGCTGGATATAGAAGCCTTTCGAGATGTCGCCGTTGAAATGGTTCGCCTGGCCGCCGGTCAGAACTTTCGCGCCTTCCTTCGGCCCGAGTTCGAGATAGGATGAGATCTTGTCGAATTGCTGTTTCGAAGCCTGGGCGCCGATCATCGTATTCGCCTGACGCGGGTCGCCTGCCACGATGGCTTCGACCCGTTTCAGCGCCCGTTCCATGAACCGGTCATAGATCGATTCCTGGATCAGGGCCCGCGACGGACAGGTGCAGACCTCGCCCTGGTTCAGCGCGAAAAGGGTGAAGCCTTCCAGCGCCTTATCGAAGTAATCGTCATCTTCATCCATCACGTCTTCAAAGAAGATGTTCGGCGATTTGCCGCCCAGCTCCAGGGTGATATTGGTCAGATTATCCGCTGCAGCCCGCATGATCGACTTGCCCACAGGGGTCGAGCCCGTGAAGGCGATCTTGGCAATCCGGGGCGAGGCTGCCAGCGCCGCACCGGCTTCGGTTCCGGTGCCGTTGACGATGTTCAGCACGCCTGGCGGCAGCAGGTCTTCGATGAATGAAAGCAGGAACAGGATCGAGGCCGGGGTCTGTTCCGCCGGTTTCAATACGACACAATTCCCCGCCGCGAGTGCCGGTGCCAGTTTCCAGGCCGCCATCAGGATCGGGAAGTTCCAGGGGATGATCTGGCCCACAACGCCCAGCGGTTCGTGGAAGTGATAGGCGACGGTGTCATCATCGATCTGCCCGATCGAGCCCTCCTGTGCCCGGATCGCGCCGGCAAAATAGCGGAAATGGTCCACTGCCAACGGGATATCGGCCGCCATGGTCTCGCGCAGGGGCTTGCCGTTATCCCAGGTTTCGGCAATCGCGATGGCTTCGAGGTTCTCTTCGATCCGTGCGGCGATCTGCAGCAGGATGTTTGAACGCGTCGTCGCCGAAGTCTGTGCCCAGCCACGACGGGCGGCATGGGCGGCATCCAGCGCCGCTTCGATATCGGAAGCGTCCGAACGCGGAACCTCACAGATCACACCGCCGGTCACCGGCGAGACATTCTCCATATAGCGCCCGGCTTTCGGCGCGACCCACTGGCCGCCGATGAAGTTTTCATAGCGGGTTTTATAGGGCGCAGTGCTCAGGCCGAATTCTTCGTGCTTGGTCATGGTAGCTCCTCCATTGGCCGCTCTCCCTTGCGGCTGATGACACCAAGCTGGCGTCTGATTTCGCGCGGGTCACCCCCGGGAATATGCCGCAACTGCGAAAGCTGTCGCAGTTCTGAGACAGTCTGTCCTGCCGACTGCCCGTCAGGGCGATGGGAGTGCGGCGGTCCGTCTGGCAGCAGTCAGTCGGGCCGCACTCAGTCGGGACGGCCCATTTTGCGATGCAGGGTCGCGCGGCTGATCCCAAGCGCCCGTGCTGCGGCCGAGATATTGCCGCCGGTGCGCGCGATGGCGCGGTGGATCACCGCGCGCTCGCCATCCTCGGGGCGCAGATGGCTGCTGACGCCCAGCAGATCGGCGGCAGGAACCGGGTTTCTGGCCAGGTCACCGGTCAGGCCCAGATGCTGGCGCGCCATGCGCGTGGCACCGATCACCAGTTCATCGGCATCGACCGCCAGAAGCGCGCCGGTGCCGCGATCCGCACCGGGAACCAGCACCATCCGCGCGCCGCTGTAGCGCGCCTGGAAAAGATCGGCCTCGATCCGGCGCGCGGCCTCATGCACCGAATGGCTCAAAAGGCCTGAAAACCCTTCGGCAATATCGGCGCGCACGGTCGAGACATCCAGCACCGCCACCAGATCTCCCGAAGGATCCCAGATCGGCGCCGAAGCGCAGGTCAGCGCGGTATTTGCGGCAAGGTAATGCTGGTCACGATGGATCACCACCGGTCGCCCTTCGGCAAGGCAGGTGCCGATCCCATTGGTGCCGGCCGCCGCTTCGCTCCAGTCCGAGCCGGCGCTGAGGCCGGCATCCTGGAAATCGCGGTCTTCCGATTGCTTCACCAGGCGTTCAAAGGGAATGCCGTCCTCGCTTGCGAGGATCACGCTGGCGCCAAAACCGCCGACCACCTGAAACAGCCGCTCCAGCGTCGGGCGGGCGGCGCGGGTCACCGGCTCCATCCTCTCGCGCAGCCGGGTCAGGCCCATCCCGTCCAGCCGCTGATCGCGTGGCGCAAGGGCCGATGGTGCCAGCCCATGGCGGGCCGAACGCGCCCAGGAGGCGACAATCGAAGACCGCGCTGCCTGACCCGTTTCCAGCGCGGCGGAAACATGGGCCACATGGTCGCGGATGGTGCGGCTGGTGGTGATATTGCCTGGCATGGATCGGCCTTCCCCCCTCCGCCGTCCGGGACCCGGATCCCGGCCGGAATTGCATCTTGGAAACAGCAGTTCTTTCCCCCGGCGCCCGGCTTTTCTGCTACTCTCTGAGCCAGGGCTGCAGGGTCGCCGGTTGGTGACGCCGATCTGCCGCTGCCAGCTATATGGGCATTGCCCGCAGAACTGCATCACTCCGGATGCGACAGAGTAACGCATGTTCTGCTTTCGGGGGCAAGAAATCTTGTGGTGCCGTCACGAGCCTGTGCAACGAGTGCCGCATCGCCAATTTGAAAAGGTCGTGGTCCAGGATGATCGTCCGTGACAAACCCACCCCGCTGCAACTGCTGACCGCCACGCGCGGCTCGATCATCTTCCAGGTCGCGTCGCCGGTGCTCTTTGTTGCCTGTTTCGCGCTTGTGGTGGTCCTGCTGGATCATCTGACGCCCTGGGTGCCGCATCTGAATGCGGCTGCCTATACGGTGTTCGGGATCGGGCTGTCGCTTTTCCTCGGGTTTCGCAATGCCGCCGCCTATGATCGCTGGTGGGAGGCGAGAAAGCTCTGGGGCGGGCTGCTGGCCGATCTGCGCAGCTATGCCCGGGAGGTCGGAACTTTCGTGCCCGACCCGCAGCGGCGCGAGCGGATGCTGCGGCTGTCGCTGGAATTCATCCATGCCCACCGGATCAACCTGCGCAAGCTGGTGCCGCCCGAGACCGGGCCCGGGGCGCAGTTCCGCGCGGCACCCCATCCGCCCTGTGCTGCCCTGGATGCGATCACCGAGGAGCTGAGCGCGGGCTGCCGGTCGGGCGAGATCGACGGCTTCGGCGCGCGCGCGCTGACGACCCGCATGGCCAATCTCGCCCTGCTTCAGGCGGGGGCCGAGCGCATCGCCAACAGCCCGTTGCCCTATGTCTATTCGCTGCTGATCTACCGCACGACCTGGCTATATTGCCTGCTGCTGCCACTGGCACTGGCGGAAACCACCGGCTGGCTTTCGCCTTTATTCACCGCCATCGTGGCCTATATGTTCCTTGGTCTGGCGGAAGTGACCGAGGAGCTGAGCCATCCCTTCGGCACCAGCCCAAATGGCCTCGCGCTGGATGCGATCTGCCGCGCCTGCGAGATCAGCCTTGCGCCGCATCTGGGGGAAGAGCCGCCGAAACCGCTGGGTCCGGTCGAGCATTATCTCAGCTAGACCTCTTGCCAGCCGGGCGCAGGAGGGGGAAACTGGTGTGATGAAACGCTTTTTCCTGCGCCTTTACTTTGACAATGCGATGGTCGGCCCCGGCAAGGCCGAATTGCTGGAACATATCCGCGAGACCGGCTCCATCTCGGCGGCCGGTCGTGCCATGGGGATGAGTTACAAACGCGCCTGGATGCTGGTGGAAGAGCTGAACGCGGCCTTTGCCAGTCCGCTCGTCGCCAGCGCGCGCGGCGGCTCGGGCGGGGGCGGCGCGCATCTGACGCCCGAGGGTGAACAGGTGCTGGCGCTTTTCCGCGAGATCGAGCGCAAATCGCGCGAGGCAGGCGCCGAAGAGATCGCGGTGCTCGAGACAATGCTGGCCCCGGCTCAGCCCTGATCTGCGGCTATGGGCGTTGTGGTGGTCGGGAAATAACCCTTGCACCTGTTCGTCCTGGCGGTCTTTATATCCGTAAAGATATATCGAACCGGAGGAATCCCATGTCTTTCGCCAGCCGTAAATTCGCCCGCCGCGCTGCACTGTTTGCGACCGCTTTCAGCCTTGCGCTGCCCGCCATGGCCCAGGCCGAAGAGGTTGTGGTCTTTGCCGCCGCATCGATGAAGAACGCGCTGGATGAGGTCGCGGCGAAATTCCAGGAGGAAACCGGCAATACGGTGGTGATTTCCTATGCCGGCTCGAATGCGCTGGCAAAACAGATCATCGAGGGTGCGCCCGCCGACATCTTTATCTCGGCCGCCGTCAACTGGATGGATGAGGTCGAAAAGGCCGGTCTGGTTGTCGAAGGCGCGCGTGAAGATCTTTTGGGCAATACGCTGGTCCTGGTCGCACATGGCAAGGATGCCGCACCGGTCGAGATTGGCGAGGGCTTTGATCTGAAGGCGCTTTTGGGCGATGAGAAGCTTGCCATGGCCTTGATCGATTCCGTGCCCGCCGGCCAGTATGGCAAGGCTGCGCTGGAACATCTGGGTCAATGGGGTGCGGTTGAGGGATCGGTCGCTCAGGCCGACAATGTCCGCGCGACGCTGGCGCTGGTAGCCCAGGGCGAGGCGCCTTACGGCATCGTCTATGCGACCGACGCCGTGGCCGAGGATAATGTCACCGTGGTCGGCACCTTCCCCGCTGACAGCCACAAACCGATCGTCTACCCTGCCGCCCTGCTGACCGGCGCGGCAGATGCGGCGGACCGCGCCTTTTACGAGGCGCTTTCGGGGGATGAGGCCCACAGGATCTTCGCCGCAGAAGGCTTTTCGATCCTGAACTGAGACTGTTGAAAGGGCCTGAGAGGCGTGACGGACTGGCTGTCTCCTGACGAATGGAACGCGGTGATGCTTTCGCTGCGGGTGTCGTTCTGGGCGGTGCTGGTCAGCCTGCCTTTCGGCCTTTTCATCGCCCATGCCCTTGCCCGGTGGGAGTTTCCCGGCAAGCAGGTGCTCAATGGCATCGTGCATCTGCCGCTGATCCTGCCGCCGGTCGTCACCGGCTATCTGCTGCTGATCACTTTCGGGCGCAAAGGCACGGTGGGGCAATATCTCGACCAGTGGTTCGGGATCGTCTTTGCCTTTCGCTGGACCGGGGCCGCGATGGCCGCGGCCGTCATGGCCTTCCCGCTGATGGTGCGCGCCATGCGGCTTGCCATCGAGGCGGTGGATCCGAAACTGGAACAGGCGAGCGCCACGCTGGGGGCATCAAAACCCTGGGTCTGGCTGACGGTGACGCTGCCGATGATCCTGCCAGGCGTGATCGCGGGCTGCATCCTTGCCTTCGCCAAAGCGATGGGGGAATTCGGCGCCACGATTACCTTTGTATCGAACATCCCCGGCCAGACCCGCACCCTGCCATCGGCAATCTACAGTTTCATGCAGGTGCCGGGCGGCGAGGCACAGGCTGCGCGCCTTGTCTGGGTCGCCATCGCCATTGCCATGGCGGCGCTCCTGCTGTCGGAATGGGTCTCGCGGGTGGTTGCGCGCAGGATTTCAGGGCAATGACGCTGTCGATTTCCCTGCAGCACCGTTTTCCCGGCATCACGCTGGATGTACGGTTCGACGCGCCCCAGGGGGTGACGGCGCTCTTTGGCCGCTCGGGGTCGGGCAAGTCCACGGTGGTCAATGCGGTGGCCGGGCTCTTGCGTCCCGATCAGGGCCGGATCACGCTTGGCGACCGCGTTTTGCTTGATACCGCGCGCGCAAACTTCCTGCCGCCACATAAACGCCGTATCGGCTATGTCTTTCAGGATGCACGTCTTTTCCCGCATCTGACGGTGCGTCAGAACCTGCTTTATGGCCGCTGGTTCGCGCCAAAGGGCCGTGCGGGTGCTGCCTTTGATCAGGTGGTCGAGCTGCTGGGCATCGCCCCCTTGCTGGACCGCCGCCCCGGTCGCCTGTCTGGCGGCGAGAAAAGCCGGGTGGCGCTTGGTCGGGCGCTTTTGTCCGACCCCGATCTTTTGTTGATGGACGAGCCGCTTGCTGCGCTGGACGAGGCGCGGAAGTCCGAAATCCTGCCCTATCTGGAACGGCTGCGGGACACAGTGGCGCTGCCGATCCTTTATGTCAGCCATTCACCCGCCGAAGTGGCGCGGCTGGCGACGACGGTGGTGATGCTTGAGGCCGGGCAGGTGAGCCGTGCCGGCCCTGCGGCCGAGGTGCTGGCCGACCCGGTTTCCGCGCGCGGCTTTGGACCGCGCGAGGCGGGGGCGGTCCTGAAGCTGCGCGTCGGCGCGACCGATGCCGATGGGCTGACGCGGCTTGAGACCGGTGGCGGCGCGCTCTGGCTGTCTTTGCCGGGCGTGGCCGAGGGGACGACGCTGCGCCTGCGGATCCTTGCGCGCGATGTCATGCTGGCGCGACAGCAGCCGGAAGCGATTTCGGCACTGAATATTCTTGACGGCACGGTGCAGGAAATCTCGGAGAAAGACGGCGAGGTGCTGGTGCGCCTTTCCGTGGGTGAGGCGGCGCTGCTGGCGCAGGTTACCCTGCGTTCGGCCAGGCTCCTCGAACTTGAACCGGGGATGCGGGTCTTCGCGGTGGTCAAGTCGGTGGCGGTGGCCCCGGGGACAGCAGGGGCGGGAACAGTGGTGTAGGTGCGGATCGCGCTTCGTTACAATTACTGCTGCATTTTCACCCTGCCGGGTGATGGGTCGCCCCGGAAGTCGCGGGTATCCATGGTCTATTGAAGCAAGCCCTTTCATTCGTATTCGCCGGGGGAGGCGCCGTCAGAACGTGACCTCCCCCGGATTTCAGCCCTGATACGGACAGGCATCAGGGCCACGTTCAGGAGTGGATCAGGGAGAGTGTTCAGCCTCGCCCGCTCAGGCGTCGCATCAGGGCCAGCTGGCTTTCGGAACCCGTCTTGTGAAGCAGGCTCTTCACCTGGCTGCGGATCGTTTCGACCGAGCGGCTGTGGGCGTCGGCGATCGCCCGGATCGAGAGCCCCTGCGTGATCGCCGTCAGCACCCGTGTTTCGGCCGCACTCAGGGCATAGCGCTGCTGGAAATGCGCAATTCGCAGCGGTTCGGACCTCAGCTGAGCCTCTTCGATGATCAATCCGCCGGCCGGACCACACAGGAATTCGGATATCGGCGCGCGGGCGGCACGGAACAGGGTCAGTCGGTAGCCATTCTGATGCCAGACGTGCTCTGTGGGCCCGTCATAGCCCCGCGCCAGGATTTGCCCCAGAAACTGACGCGCGGCCTCATCTGCAAGGTGAATGCGGCCAGTCGGGGTCAGGGAAAAGAGATCCGCGCGCCGTGCCGCCTCTTCAGCCGCCGGCGAAATTGATACCGGTTTCAGATCATCGCCGATCACGCAAAGCCCGGTGCCGAGTACGCCAAGCGCCTCGGCGGCGAAATTGCCGGCCATGGTCTCTCTGCCAGGATTAGAGAAATGGCGCATCACCCGCTGAAGATGCGGCCTCAGGGCCTCAAGCCGATGGCCCATCATCGTGGCGATTTCAGGATCACTGTCGCCGAAAATCATGGTCAGCAGCATATGTTCGCCGCCCCGACGCCCGAGAGTCACGCCGGCCGAGCCGATAAATCCGGCGGGGCGCAGGAAATCGCTGTAAAATTCGGTTCGCTTCAGCGAGTCGCGCGAGGTCACCTCATGATCGACGATCACATCATTGGAGAGGCGCAGGATGTGATCGGGCAGCCAGGGGTTATGCTGGCAGTAATATGCGGCGTAATCCGAGATTTGCTTTGCACCGATGCCTGAGGTCAGTTCCAGCCGTCCGACACCGCCACTCATATGGTCATTTTGCAGCAGGAACAGCGCGCCGCCATTTATGCGATCGGATGCCAACAGGCTCAGAAACCGCGACCAGTCCGCTTCCCCGAGCAGAATTGAATAAAGCGCCTCGGTCAGGTCGGCATGAAGATCAGGCAAGCAACACCCCTTCCTTCCCGCAAGGAAAGCACAGGCGCTCGCGGAAAGAAAGTCAGCTGTACCGGCGGTGGCCGCGGTTACGCGATGCGCGAAACCACGAAATCCGCAAGATCGCCCAGGATCGCCTTGAGCGGATGATCGGGGAGCGGCGCCAGCGCGGCGCGCGCGGTCGCGGCCCAGGCGAGCGCATCGGCGCGGGCGGCGGTCAGGGCGCCGTGGCGTTCCATCAGCGAAATCGCAAGCTCCAGATCGCCGTCGTGCTGATCGCCTTTGGCGATGACGCGGGTCCAGAAGGCCTGTTCTTCCGTATCGGCTTTGGCGACCGCCTTGATCAGCGGCAGGGTCAGCTTGCGTTCGCGGAAATCATCGCCGGTGTTCTTGCCGATCACGGCCGAGGTGCCACCGTAATCCAGCAGGTCATCGGCAATCTGGAAGGCGATGCCAAGCGCGTCGCCATAAGTATAGAGCGCCCGGACCTGATCGGGCGTCGCTCCGGCAATCTCGGCACCGGATTCCGTTGCCGCTGAAAACAATGCTGCCGTCTTGCCGCGCACCACCCGGATATAGGTGTCCTCTGTGGTGGCCAGATCCCGGGCGGCGGTGAGTTGCAGCACCTCGCCTTCGGCAATCGTCGCCGAGGCATTGGCGAGAATGTCGAGCACGCGCAGGCTGCCCGGTTCGACCATCAACTGGAAGGCGCGGGCGAAAAGATAGTCACCGACCAGCACCGAGGACTTGTTGTCCCATAACAGATTGGCGGTCGGCCGGCCGCGGCGCTGCGCGCTTTCATCGACGACATCATCATGCAAAAGCGTGGCGGTATGGATGAACTCAACCGTGGCGGCGAGCTTCTGGTGGTCTTCACCGCCCGGATTTCTGGCCGGATAGCCGCAGATATGCGCCGCGGCGAGCACCAGCATCGGGCGGATCCGTTTGCCGCCGGCCTCGATCAGATGGGCGGTGACTTCGGGGATGCGGGGCGCATGTTCACTGGCCATCCGCGCACGGATGATCGCGTTGACGGCGGCCATATCCGGGGCCAGAGCCTCCGCCAGCCGATCCTGCGGACCGCGATGCGCGTTGTCACTGCCGTCCATCTTCATCCCCAAACACTCAGGTCAACTCCTGGCGGGCAGGCGCCTCTTGCCCTGACGGCCCGCTGCGGTTACCCAAAACCTATGAAAGAGCTTTTGCGCACGACCGACCCGACGGTGATCGCCTTTGCGACGGCCCTTCTTGAGGGCGAGGGAATAACAGCCTTCGATCTGGACGTCCACATGAGTGTACTCGATGGTTCACTCGGAATTTTGCCGCGCCGCCTGATGGTTGCAGACCGCGACCTCTTTATGGCGCGGGCGATTGTGACGGATAACGGCCTGGAGGTTTCGCCATGAGCACGGAGCAGTTTGCCGATGGGGATTTGTCGGATGACAAATTCCTGTGCGGCAGGCTCAGGCTCTGGCAGCCGCTCAGAGGATACCGGGCGGCGACGGATGCGGTGCTGCTTGCGGCGGCCTGTGGCGCAAAGCCGGGCCAGCAGGTGCTGGATCTGGGCTGCGGGGCAGGGGCGGTCTCGCTGTGTCTTGCCGCCAGGGTGCCGGGTCTGCGGCTCGCGGGGCTGGAAGTGCAGCCGCTTTACGCAGCCCTTGCGCGCAGGAATGCAGAGCGCAATGGCATCGCGATGGAGGTGCATGAGGGCGATCTGAGCCGGATGCCGCTGGCCCTTCGCCATGATTTCGACCATGTGGTCGCCAATCCGCCCTGGTATCCGGCCGGGGGCAGCGCCTCGCCGGTGGATATCCGGGCGAAAGCGATGCAGGTGGTCCTGCCGGTGTCGGAATGGGTCGCGGCGGCCACGAGGCGCCTCGCGCCCGGCGGCTGGCTGACACTGATCGCAGGCGCGGATTCGGTGCCCGAGCTTCTGGCGGCACTTGCGCCCAAGCTCGGCTCGGCCTCGATCCTGCCGCTGGCGGCACGTGAGGGGCGTGAAGCGCTCCGGGTGATTTTGCGGGCAAAGAAAGGGGGACGTGCTGCTTTTCGTCTGTTCCCGCCGCTGGTGATCCATGAAGGCCTGGCGCATGACGGTGACCGCGAAAGCTATACTGCGGAAGCAAATGCAATTTTGCGTGACGGTGCAGCCCTGCCGGCGCGTTTCGGCTGATTAAAAGAGAATTACCGGCAGTATTTGTTGCGATCAAATGAAAGAGAGATGACACGACTCGCGTTCCGTGCTGCAATCCTCCTTACGCGAACCATACAGGAGGACGAAATGACCATTTCTTCGCATCTGGCAGAACTTCGCAAGAAGCACGAGGTGCTCTCTGATAAAGTCGAGAAAGGGCAACGCAGCCCCGCGACGGATGCAACCCAGATCGCAGAATGGAAGCGCCAGAAGCTCCGGCTGAAAGAGGAAATTGGCCGCCTCAGCGCATCCCACTGAGTGAATTCTCCTGAGGCCCGCCCGGAAAAGCCCGGGAGCAGGTGGATCAGGACGCCTTGCGTGAGGCGATCAGCGCACCGCCGGTGATCAGGATCGCCGCCGCAAGAATCGCCCAGCTGGCTTCGGCTTTGCCCGCGATGATCAGGGCAAGCGTCGACAGCAAAGGGGCAGCATAAGAGGCGACACCCAGCAGCTGGATGTCGCCTCTTTTCATGCCGATATCCCAGGTGAAGAACGCTGCGCCCACCGGGCCAATCCCAAGCAGAAGCACCGAGAGCCAGCCGGCAGTGCCGGTGGGCCACAGGGTCTCCTCCAGCGCCAGATGTGCGACCAGCGACAAGGCCGCGGAGGCGAGACAGAAGATGGTGACGCTTTCTGTCGGCACATTGCCGAGACGGCGCGAGATGACCGAATAGGCCGACCAGGTGAGGGCGCAGCCAAAGGCCAGGATCATGCCGGTCGTGTTGAAACCGCTTTCTTTGCCGCCGCCAAGGATGATCAGCGCAGCACCCGTAAAGGCGACAGCTGCCCCGAGCAGTTGCGGCATGCGCAGTTTCTCTCCCGGCAAAAGGCCGGAAAAAAGAACGAGGAACAGCGGCCAGAGATAGGCGATCAGCCCGGTTTCTGCGGTGGGTGACACGCGGAAAGCGGTGAAGTAAAGAAAATGATATCCGAAAAGACCAATCGTTCCAAAAGCATAGACTTTCCAGGAGACGGTCTTCAACAGATGGAACCCGTTTCGCGCCGTCCAGACCAGCCCGATGCCACCGCCAATGGCAAAACAGATCGCGTTGAGCAGGAAGGGCGGTACGGGATCTGATCCGATGGTCAGAAGGGCCAGCAAGGCCCACATCAGGACTGCGCTGAATCCGATGGCCGTAGCCTTGTTTTGCGACATTTCAGCTCTCCTGCCCGCGTTTCCTTAAGTAAGGAAACGGCCCGGAGTTTTCTGTAAAAACTCCGGCGCCCTTGTAATCCGGCACCGCATAAAGAGAAAGACCCGCCGGGGCGGGCCTTTCCTGTGGCGTGCCGGGATCCGTCAGACGACGAACTGGCCGCCGTTTGCAGAGATGGTCGATCCGGTGATGAACCCGGCATCATCCGAGGCAAGGAAGGCCACGCAGCGCGCGATCTCTTCCGGCTCGCCGAGGCGGCCGACCGGGATTTGCGGGATGATGCGTTCGGCGAGGACTTTCTCGTCGATGGCACGCACCATCTCGGTGCCAATATAGCCGGGGCAGATCGCATTTACCGTGATGCCGGCCCGCGCCCCCTCCTGGGCCAGAGACTTGGTAAAGCCGAGATCTCCGGATTTGGCCGCCGAGTAATTCGCCTGGCCCGCCTGACCTTTTTGCCCGTTGATCGAAGAAATATTGATCACGCGGCCGAATTTGCGATCCCGCATACCCGACCAGAGCGGGTGGGTCATATTAAACAGGCCGGTCAGATTGGTGTCGATGACTTCTTTCCACTGGCCGGGGGTCATTTTGTGGAACATGGCATCGCGGGTGATGCCGGCATTGTTCACCAGCACATCGACCGGTCCCAGATCGGCCTCGACCTTTTTGATGCCTTCAACGCAGGCATCGTAATCTGCAACTGACCATTTATAGGCCGGAATGCCGGTTTCCGCGGTAAAGGCCCTGGCCGCATCGTCATTGCCGGCATAATTTGCTGCAACCTTATAGCCAGCCGCTTTCAGCGCGATTGAAATAGCCGCGCCGATGCCGCGAGAACCGCCGGTGACGAGTGCAACTCTGGACATGATTCCTCCTCAGATAAGCTGTTCCCGTGAAGCTAACGGCAGTTACACGGGTGCGCAACATTGTTTCAATTATTATTTTTCCTGCGCATCATAGTTTCATCGTGGTTGTATGTTTTTAAGGCAGCCCTGCTATGGAAAAGGGCACCGGATCGCGCCGGTGCCCCTGAATTTAGTTTTATATTACAAATATTTGATGTCACTCGCGCTCAAGGCACATCGCGACACCCATGCCGCCGCCGATGCAAAGCGTGGCGAGGCCTTTCTTCGCACCCGACCGGTTCATCTCGAAGATCAGCGTATTGAGGATCCGCGCGCCCGAAGCGCCGATCGGGTGACCGATAGCGATCGCGCCCCCATTGACGTTCACCTTTGCCGGATCCCAGCCCATGTCCTTGTTCACCGCGCAGGCCTGAGCGGCAAAGGCCTCGTTCGCCTCAACGAGGTCAAGGTCAGCGGCCTTCCAGCCGGCCTTGTCCAGCGCTTTGCGCGACGCATAGATCGGGCCGACACCCATGATCGACGGATCAAGACCAGCCGTCGCATGAGAGGCAATCCGGGCGAGGACTTTCAGCCCGCGCTTCGCGGCTTCCTCTTCGGTCATCAGCAATACGGCGGCCGCGCCGTCATTGAGGCCGGACGCATTGGCGGCGGTCACGGTTCCGTCTTTGGTGAAGGCGGGTTTCAGCTTTTGCATCGCCTCGATCGTGGCGCCGTGACGGATATATTCGTCGCTGTCGACCAGAATATCGCCTTTGCGGGTCTTCACCGTGAAGGGCGCGATCTCGTCTTTGAACTTGCCGGCTTTCTGCGCTGCTTCGGCCTTGTTCTGGCTGGCGACGGCGAATTCATCTTGCTGTTCGCGCGAGATCTGCCACTGGGCAGCGACATTCTCGGCGGTCTGGCCCATGTGATAGTTGTTGAACGCATCCCAGAGGCCATCTTTGATCATCGAGTCGATCATCTTCATGTCGCCCATTTTGGTGCCGGCGCGCAGATGCGCGACATGGGGCGAGAGACTCATGCTTTCCTGACCGCCGGCGATGACGATCCCGGCCGCGCCGGTCTGGATCTGCTGGGCGCCAAGTGCGACCGTGCGCAGGCCCGAACCGCAGACCTGGTTGATCGACCAGGCCGGGCTTTCCTTGCGAAGGCCGGCGAGGATATGCGCCTGACGGGCCGGGTTCTGGCCCTGACCTGCGGTGAGCACCTGGCCCAGAATGGTTTCATCGATGTCGGATTTGTCGATCCCGGCCCGGGCGATAACGGCCTCGATCACACTCGCTCCCAGTTCATGCGCCGGTGTATTGGCGAAAGCCCCATTGAACGAGCCCACGGCGGTCCGTGCGGCCGAAACGATTACGATATTTGTCATCTGAAGCCTCTCCTCAGGCAGTAACGTCGGGCAGAGATCCGCGAGGGGATCGGGCGGCCCGCAGGGTCTTCTTTGGCGAAGAGGGACACAATCAGAAGAAATACGCAAGAATATTGCGCGACAGTTTTTGACCTCAGCCTGCGGTTGCCGCCGCATGCCTGGCGCGGAGATACAGGCTGAAATCGGGATCGAGTTCCGGCCGGCCGAACAGATAGCCCTGCAGACACCCGACGCCCTGCTCCCGCAGCCAGTTCGCTTCTTCGTTGCTTTCGACCGCTTCGGCCACGAGGAACATGCCAAATTCCTGCGCCATGGCGATGGCTGCGCGCAGGATCGGCTGGTTTTCCGGATCCCTGTTGCAGTTGCGGATAAAGCGGCCGTCGAGCTTGGCGATGTCGAAGCCGAATTCATGAAGCAGGCTCAGCGAGGTGACGCTGTCGCCGAAATCATCCAGGGTGAAGGTGATGCCATATCCCCGCAACTCGTCCATGAAGGGGATCAGCACATCGGGCATCTGCATCGCCGAGGCCTCGCTGATTTCTAAGATCAGCCCTTTGCCGATGCCGGGGTTTTCGCCCAGCACGCGGCGCAAAAGCTGCGTCCAGGGTTTATAGCCCACCGATCTCGCCGACATATTGACCGCGATTCGTACCCCGGGATTGCGCCGCAGCGTCGTCAGCCCCAGCCGCAACGCCGCCACGTCGATTTCGCGCCCAAGCTCGCGGGTTTCGGCAACCGACATGAAGTCGCGCGCCGGAATCGTCATCTGCTTTTCATCCAGCAGCCGGATATAGCCTTCATAAAAGCCGATAATATCAGGGGCGGCGGCATAAACGGCGGGCTGGAAGGCCAGGCGCATCCGCTTGTGCTGCAACGCCTCGCGCACCATGTGCAGCACCGCGCGTTCTGCCGAGGAAACCGCGATGGCAAAAGGAGAGGCTTCCTGGCCTTCGAGATCGACTTTCTTGCGCCGCGCCTGTTCGAAGCTCATCCCCGCTGTCCTTATTGTTCGGGTGACACTCTGCGCGAAGATGGGTAAACCGAGGCTGAACGTTCTGCGTTTGTTTCAAATTTTGCCTATTCCGGGAGGCCAATATGACTGCCGATTCCACGCAACGCTGTCCCTGGTGCGGCACAGACCCGCTTTATGTCGCCTATCACGATGAGGAATGGGGCCGGCCTGAGCGCGACCCGCGCGCGCTGTGGGAAATGCTGATCCTCGAAGGCTTCCAGGCTGGCCTCTCCTGGTACACGATATTGAAAAAAAGGGAGAATTTCCGCGCAGCCTTTCAGGGCTTTCAGCCGGAAACCATCGCCTCCTGGGGCGCGGCCGAGGTAGAGCGCCTGCTTCTTGACCCCGGCATCGTGCGCCATCGCGGCAAGATCGAGAGCACAATCCGCTCGGCCCGCGCGTTTCTCGAGATCGAGGCAGCCGAGGGGTTCTCGCCCTGGATCTGGTCTTTCACCGGCGGCGGGGTGTTGCAGAACCGGCTCGGGTCGATGGCAGAGGCCGTGGCGTCCACTCCTGAGAGCACCGCCATGTCCAAAGCCCTGAAAAAACGGGGTTTCAATTTTTGCGGCCCGGCGATCACCTATGCCTTCATGCAGGCGGCGGGGATGGTGAATGACCATCTGACCAGTTGCCCGCAACATGGGGAATGTGCCGCGCTCGCCTGATCGGGGAAGCGATCAGGCAGGAAGGGGCGCGCGCCCCCTTGGCGACTGCGACATCAGCGCGCATATAGGGGCAAAGCCGCGAAAGTGAGGACAGCATGCTCGGTCTTGATGAGACACAAAAGCCCGCCGCCAGCCAGCCTGGCGATCTGATCAAAGACGGATCTGATGCGACATTCATGGCCGATGTGATCGACGCCTCGCGCGAGGTGCCGGTGATCGTTGATTTCTGGGCGACCTGGTGCGGGCCGTGCAAGCAGCTCGGGCCGGCGCTGGAGGCTGCGGTCACGGCGACGAAAGGCAAGGTGCGGCTGGTCAAGATCGATGTGGATCAGAACCAGATGGTCGCCGGTCAGCTGCGCGTGCAGTCGATCCCGACGGTCTATGCCTTCTGGCAGGGCCAGCCGGTTGATGGCTTCCAGGGCGCGCTTCCCGGCTCGGAAATCAAGAAATTCGTCGAGAAACTGGTGGCGCTTGGCGGTGATGACGGGGGCCTGGGCGATGCCTTGGCGGCCGCCGAAGAGATGCTGACAAACGGCGACTATGCCGATGCGGTCGAGACATTCGCGGCCATCCTTGGTGAAGAACCTGAAAATGCGGCCGCTTTTGGTGGTCTCGCCCGCAGCCATATCGGCGCCGGCGATTTTGACGCCGCCGAGGCACTTTTGCAGACGGTTCCGGCCGCAATTGCCGGCGCGCAGGAGGTCGAGGCCGCCCGCGCGCAGCTGGAACTGGCGCGGCAGGCTGCCAATGCCGGCCCCGAGGCCGAGCTGCAGGCCGCCGTCGACGCGGACCCGGCAAATCACCAGGCGCGGTTTGATCTTGCCGTGGCACTCAATGCCAGCGGAAAGATCGATGAGGCGGTGGACCAGTTGCTGGAATTGTTCCGGCGCGACCGCGAATGGAATGACGGCGCTGCGCGCGCGCAGCTCTTCACCATTTTCGACGCGCTGAAGCCACAGGACCCGATCGTACTGAAAGGGCGCCGTAAGCTCTCTTCGATGATCTTTGCCTGAGATGTTTCCGCTGCGGCCCTCGCTGGCAGATCTGCCGGGGACGCTCCCGGTCTTCCCGTTGCCCGGTGCATTGCTCTTGCCCCGGGCGCGGCTGCCTTTGCATATATTCGAGCCGCGCTATCTCGCGATGATCGACGATTGCCTGAAACATCCGCACCGGCTGATCGGTATGGTCTGCCCGCTGGGCGAGGACCGGCTTTCGACCATCGGCTGCGCCGGTCGTCTGGTGCAACTTGGTGAAACCGATGACCGCCGCTATATGATCACGCTTGCGGGTCTCGCGCGGTTCCGCATGGGCGACGAGGTAGAGGGCTTTACCCCCTATCGCCGTTTCAATGTGGACTGGTCACCCTTTGAGCGTGATCTGGGCGGACCCGAAGAGGATAGAGGCCTCGACCGGCCGGCGCTGTTCTCGCTGATCTCGCGCTATCTGGCGGGCCGGGATCTGAGCGCTGACTGGAAGGGGCTGGAGGCAGCTCCGGATGAGATTCTCATCAATTCCCTCTCCATGCTGGTTCCGCTGTCGCCCGAGGACCGCCAGGCCCTGCTGGAAACCCCGGATCTTGCAACACGGCGTGAGACATTGGTGACTTTGGTGGAATTCGCCCTCAGGGGCGGCAATGGCGATGAGGTGCTGCAATGAGCGAGACCGGCAATGACGACCAGAAACCGAACGCTTTCGACCGGCGGATGCTCGAGGCCCTGATCTGCCCGGTCACGCATGGGGCGCTGATCTGGGACAGTGAGAAGCAGGAACTGGTTTCGAAATCAGCGAAACTGGCCTTCCCGGTGCGGGGCGGTGTTCCGGTCATGCTTGTGTCGGAAGCCCGCGAGCTGGATTGACCGCCCGCCAGCGGCGGGCGCGGAATTTTCAGAAAAATTCAGGCCAAATTTCTTACTTAAGAAATTTGCGGCCCTCAGGGGCGCCTCAGGGACGATGGAGGCGCATCATGAAAAACCCGTCCATACCGCCCTGCGACGCGAGGTAATCCGGGCGCAACCGCAGCCCGCCGCTTTCTGTCCACCAGTCGGAACTGATGCCGTCAAGCTCAAGGCGGGTGGTTTTCAGCCCGGGATGCCGGGCCAGGGCGGCATCCAGCTGGAGCTCGCCCTCTTCCGGCAGGAGCGAGCAGGTGGCGAATACCAGTCTCCCGCCAGGTTTCAGCCAGGACAGCGCCCTGTCGATCAGCTGCGATTGCAATTCGGCCAGGCCTCTGATCTCGCTGCCATCCTTGATGAAGGGCAGATCGGGATGACGGCGGATGGTGCCGCTGGCCGAACAGGGCGCATCCAGCAGGATCGCGTCAAAGAGGCCATCCGGCTCCCAATGCAGGGCGTCGGCGGCGATCAGTTGCGCCTGCAGACCGGTGCGTGCCAGGTTTTCCTCAACCCGCCGCAGCCGCGCCGCCGAAATATCAAGCGCAGTGACCGCGGCGCCGGTGGCTGCCAGCTGCATCGTCTTGCCGCCAGGCGCCGCGCAGAGATCAAGCACCCGCTCTCCGGCCTGCGCCTGCAAGAGCCGCGCCGGTATTGCGGCGGCCATATCCTGCACCCACCAGCCGCCTTCGGCATAGCCGGGAAGGGCGGTGATCCGGCCCGGATCGGAAAGGCGCAGACTGCCGGTTGGCATCATCTCGCCCTCGGGATGCGGGCCTTCCGGGCGCAGCGTCAGATCAAGCGGCGGTGGGGCAGCGAACACGGTTTCCATCTGCTGGACCGCATCGCGGCCCCATTTCTGCACCAGCGGCTGGCGCAGCCAGCGTGGCAGTTTCTGCACCGGCTGCTCTGCGAGGGCGGCCGGGTCGATCCCGCGCAGCACGGCATTGACGAGGCCGGACATATGCCGGGTTTTACGGTCCTGCTGCGCGATGGCGACGCAGGCATTCACCACGCCATAGGGGGCGGCGCCCAGTGCCATTTCCACCAGCCCGAGCCGGAGAATATTCATCAGGGCGAGCGGCGGCGATTTGCGCAGCTTTGGCGCAAGGATGCGGTCGGCTGGGTCCAGCCTACGCAGCACTTCTTCTGTCAGACGAGCCGCACGGGCACGGTCCTGCGGCGCGAGATCTGGTTCGGCGAGCTCTGCGAGCATCCTGCCCTCGCCCAGGACCGCATTCAGTGCTGCCACCGCCGCTGCCCGTGCCGCTATACCTTCAGCCATTCTGCGCCCCTTTGCACCTGCCGTCCGGCGCTGTATCACAGACAAGGACCGGAGAGGAACCGCTGCCATGACCGATTGCCAACCGGAAGAAAAACGCGATCTGCCGCCCGAGGCGCTGCGGGCGCTTGCCGAAGCCGAGGCGCGGCGCAAGGCTTTGGGCGATCAGGCGGTGCCAAAAGAATATGGCGGACGCGACGGGCTGGAGCCGGTTCGCTATGGCGATTGGGAGAAGAAGGGGCTCGCGGTCGATTTCTGATCGACGGAGCACCTGTTGACGGGCTGACGGAGCGCCTGAGCCTGACTGCGCAAGCGCCCCGCGCGTATATATTCAGGCCTGGAACAGGCCGGCCGTCCGGATCGAGATGGCTGCGCCTGCGTCAGAGGCCGAGGACATCCGCCATGTCATAATGGCCGGGCTTTTTGCCCTGACCCCAGAGGACGGCGCGCAAGGCGCCCCGGGCGAAGATCGAGCGGTCCGTGGCAAGGTGGCGCAGCACGATGCGTTCGCCGTCGGCGGCAAAGATCACATCATGTTCGCCCACGACATCGCCGCCCCGGATCGCCGAAAAACCGATCGTGCCACGGCTGCGCGCGCCGGTAATGCCTTCGCGGGCGGGAGTGCGCAGCTCGGCCAGGCTTTTGCCACGCCCTTCTGCGGCGGCCTCGCCCAGCATCAGCGCCGTGCCGGACGGCGCGTCGACCTTGTGGCGGTGATGCGCTTCGACCACTTCGATATCCCAGTCCTCATCCAGCGCCGCCGCGACCTTGCGCGCAAGCCCGGTCAGAAGATTGACGCCAAGGCTCATATTGCCGGCGCGGATGATCACCGCATGGCGCGCCGCCGCGCCGAGTTTCGCGATATCCGCATCGCTGAGGCCGGTGGTGCCGATCACATGCACCGCGCGGGCCTGGGCGGCGAGGCCGGCAAATTCCACCGTGGCCGCGGGCGAGGTGAAATCTATCACGCCCTGGGCTTTGGCGAAGGCTCCGACCGGGTCATCGGTCACGATGATGCCATTCGGCTGGCCGCCCATGCATTCGCCAAGATCGCGGCCGATCCAGGGGCTGCCTTCGCGTTCCACCCCGGCGACCAGACGCGCCTTGCCGCTGGCCTGAATGGTTTTCACCAGCATCTGCCCCATGCGGCCCGACACACCTGTGACGACAATACCCGGCAGATCGCTCATGACTTCCTCCAGCGCTTTCCTGCCGTGGTTTAACGCCGAGAGCGCCTGGTTGAAACCCTGCCCGTTGCGGGGCGGGCCGAAAGCGCTTAAATGCGGGTCATGGCCACAAAACGCACATCCTCCGGTCAGGGGCCGTCCCAGCGTCAGCTGCGGGTTGGCGAACTGATCCGACGTACCCTTTCCGATGTTCTGAACCGGGGCGAGATCCACGACCCGGACCTGAATGCTATGCCGATCACGGTCGGTGAAGTCGCGCTTTCTACCGATCTCAAGGTGGCGACGGTTTATGTCATGCCCCTGCTGGGCACGGCGCCGGTTGATGAGGCAGTGAAGCTGCTGGCAAAGCACCGGGGCGAGCTGCGCCACCGGGTCGCGGCCGGGCTGACGCTGAAATACGCGCCGGATCTGCGGTTCCGCCCGGACGAGACCTATGACCGGCTTGACGAGACGCGGCGGCTCTTCGCGGATCCGAGGGTGCAGCGCGATATCGAGAGCAAAGATGAGGAAGGGGCCGGGGAGGACGAGGCGTGATCCGCCTCCTCGCAGCCCTGGTGGTGCTGATATCGGGTGCGGGTGCCGCATCGGCCTCGGCCTGTCGGCAGGATATGTTTGAGGGCGTGCCCTTCAGTCTTTGCGAAGTGACGGCTGCGGATGATCTGCGGCTGTTTCTCGATGGCCCCAGGGGCAATCTCGGCTCGTTCCGCGCGGTGGACCAGGCTTTGGCGGCCGAGGGCAAGACGCTTGGTTTCGCGATGAATGCCGGTATGTATCACCGCGACCGCTCGCCCGTCGGGCTTTATATCGAGGGCGGCGAAGAGAAACACGCCATCGTCACCGCCGAGGGGCCGGGGAATTTCGGCCTGCTGCCAAATGGGGTGTTTTGCTGGGCGGATGGCAGTTTCAACATCAGCGACAGCCGTCAGTTCGAGCCCCTGCGGGGCAATTGCCGCTATGCGACGCAATCCGGGCCGATGCTGGTGATCAAGGGTGAACTGCATCCCCGCTTTCTGGAAAACAGCGATTCGACCTATATCCGCAATGGCGTCGGCGTCGATGCCGCGGGGACGAAGGCGGTGTTCGTGATGAGCGACCGCGCGGTCAATTTCCACCAGTTCGCGCGGTTTTTCCGCGACCATCTCGGGCTGAGGGATGCGCTTTATTTCGACGGCAATATTTCGCGGCTTTACGCGCCCGAGCTTGGGCGCCATGACGGCGGTTTCGCGATGGGGCCGATTGTCGGCACCGTCATCGATTCGGGTCAGGCACAGGACTAATCAATGGCGAAAACGCGCAAAGGTCGCCCGGTTTCCGGCTGGGTGATCGTCGACAAGCCTGCGGGCATTGGCTCGACCGATGTGGTGAACAAGGTGAAATGGGCCTTTCAGGCGCAAAAGGCGGGCCATGCGGGCACGCTGGATCCGGATGCGACGGGGGTGCTGGCGGTTGCTCTGGGCGAGGCCACCAAATGCGTGCCGGTGGTTGCGGATGCGCTGAAATGCTACCGGTTCCGGGTGGTGTTCGGGGCCGCGACCTCGACCGATGACGCAAGTGGCGCGGTGATCGCGACCTCGCCCCTGCGGCCTGCGGATGATGAAATCGAGGCGGCGCTGGCCGCGTTTCGTGGCGAGATCCTGCAGGTGCCGCCGCAGGTTTCTGCGGTCAAGGTCGATGGCGAGCGCGCCTATGACCTTGCCCGCGAAGGGATCGAGATGGATCTCGCGGCGCGGCCGCTCTGGGTCGACAGTCTTGTGCTGCTGGGGCGACCCGATGCCGATCACGCCGATCTGGAAATGGTCTGTGGCAAGGGCGGCTATGTACGCGCCATTGCACGCGATCTTGGCCGGGCGCTTGGCTGTCTGGGCCATGTGGCCTGGCTCAGGCGGGAATGGTCGGGCCCGTTCGAAGCGGCTGAAGGGGTCACGATGGCGCAGATCGAAGAGCTGGCGCGGCAGGACGGGATCGATGCCCTGCTGGCACCGCTCGAGCTCGCGCTGGCGGATCTGCCAGAGCTGAAGGCGACTGCGGAAGGGGCGGTGCGGCTGAAGAACGGCAATCCGGGGCAGGTGCTTGGCCATATCGACTATGGCGACGAGGCCTGGGCGAGCTTTGACGGCAAGGCGCTGGCGCTTGGCCGCTATATGGGCGGCGAACTGCACCCGTCGCGCGTATTCAATCTTTGACGTGCTGGCCCTGATTTTCGCGGCACGGCTGCGACACTGAGGAGGGCGGCCGATCTGGCCGCCCTTTGGTTTTTTGCCTCTGGCATCCCTGGTTCCTGCAGCGCCGTGCCGGATCAGGCAGCGAGCAGCCTGATTTCGGACGGGTCGACCTGGCCATTCACCTCGGCCACGACAAAGCCGTCGATGCTGATCAGGGATGAACCACCGGTCGCGCTCTGCGTCACCGAGACTGCGGGCGAGACATGGGCGGCCGGATCATAGACCAGCACGATCTCATCATCTTGCGGGTCGTAATCGGTGATGGTCGCGAAGCCGCCTTCACCCAGCCATTGCGTCAGGACGAAGCTGTCAGAGCCCGCGCCCCCATGGCCATAATCACCCACGCCAAGATGGATCACATCATCGCCGTTACCACCATTGAGGAAGTCGACTTCGCCATCGTCACCCTCGGGGAAGGCGCCCCAGAGCGTATCATTTCCGGCGCCGCCATCCAGCGTATCCGAGCCCGCCCCGCCGACCATCTGATCGTCGCCCTCACCGCCCCAGAGCCAGTCATCCCCCTCCTCGCCATAAAGGCTGTCATTGCCCTGACCGCCCAGCAGCGTGTCATTGCCGGCGCCGCCCTGAAGCAGGTCGTCGCCTTCATGCCCCATCAGCTGGTCATCGCCATCGCCGCCGTCCAGCGTGTCATCGCCCGCATCACCATGCAGCTCGTCGTTTCCGGCGCCGCCAAGGACAAGATCATTGCCGGCCCCGGCATTGACGATGTCATTGCCATTGCCGCCATAGACCGTGTCATCGCCATCGCGGGCATTGATCTGATCATTGCCATCATTGCCCAATATCAGGTCATCACTGTCGCTGCCGTCCAGCAGGTCGTCTCCGGAGGTGCCGGTGACCGGCACAGGCGGCGGCGAGACCGGGCCTGACCCGGTGCCGGAACCGTCCGGGCCCGTGTCATCGCCGGTGTCGTCAGCATTGTCCGGCAAGGGGTCCGCGATCGGGGGATCGGCGACAGGGCGGCCATCCTCTGGTATAAGGCCATCTTCAAAGCCGGTGCCGGTTTCATCGGAACCGGTACCCGTGGGGGCGTCCGTTGCGCTGCCGCCCTCCGGTGCAGGGATGCCTCCTGTCCAGCCGCCGCCATGGGTGCCGCCCGTTCGGAAAGGGTTCAGGCCGTGGAAGGGGTCGATCTGGGTGGCGTCATCCGCATCATCGAGAAGATTGCCGTGACCGGTCTGAGGGTCGCCCTGGCTGTCCTGGTTTTCGGACTCATCCTCTTCGTCTGTGCTGCGGGCAGAAATGCCCTCGATCAAAGCACCGGCGAACACCGCCCCCAATAATCCCAAAAGGCCGAGCATTGTCTCACCTCACATGGCTGACCCCATGGGGGCATTAACCATTTTTCACGTTAACCATCTGATACATATGAAAACTTCCTGATCAATTCATACCACGCAGAGGTGTATCCTCATAGGAAATGTTTTGGTTAAGTTGTGAAAAATCCGATGCGATCCGTTTCCGGATCCGCTCTGACCGGAAGGGTTCGTCCGGCGCGGGCCAGGACCAGACCAGATCCGATACGCCTTGCCGATGACAACGCCAGGGGCTTTCCTTTTGCGCCGAATCCCCGTATAGGCGCGCATCCCCTGCAGTGGTTTTCCCTGCCGGGGTCTAAGGGCCCTGCTGGACGACATCCCGGCTTGTGCCGTCTCTCGCAACACCGAAAGGAGCATCCGATGTCGATCACCGTTGAAGAAAAAGCCCGTCTGATCAAGGAATACGCGACCAAAGCCGGTGATACCGGTTCGCCCGAAGTACAGGTTGCTATCCTGTCCTCGCGCATCGCGACCCTGACCGAGCACTTCAAATCGCATAAGAAAGACAACCACTCGCGTCGTGGTCTGCTTATGCTGGTCGCGCAGCGCCGCAAGCTGCTGGACTATCTGAAAGCCAAAGACGAAGCCCGTTACGGCTCGCTGATCGCACGTCTCGGCCTGCGTCGCTGAGGTTTGCCGTCGCGCCCGGTTTCACCGGGTCGACCCTGTATCAGCAAAATGCCCGCGCCGGGAGGTGCGGGCATTTTGCTTTGATATTGCCCTTTTCTTATAGTTTTGAACTATAAGGGCGGCCGCAGATTTCTATTTCTGTCTTCGATTGTCTGCCTGTATCGACTGAGCAACCGGAAGGACGCAGCCGAAAGGGGAGGCCATGGCGCAAGACGAAAGCGGTTTCTCCCTGTCGCGCGCGGCGGGCTATCTGGCCGCAGCTGTCGCTTTCGCGCTGTTTGCGGCGCTCATTGCCCGGGCAGGAGCGGTCATCGCCACCGGCGCGGTCCTGTTCGATATGGCCTGGGTGCCCTCGCTCGGGATCGGTCTGTCTTTCATGCTGGATCCTCTGGCGCTGATCTTTGCCGCGCTGATCACCGGGATCGGCGGGCTGATCTTTGTCTATGCCACCGGCTATATGGGCGATCACCCGCAATTCGGGCGCTTTGTGCTCTTCCTGTTTCTCTTCATGCTTTCGATGCTGGGGCTGGTGCTGGCGCGCGACCTGATCACGCTTTTTGTGTTCTGGGAGCTGACCTCGCTCACCTCTTACCTGCTGATCGGCTTCAGCCATGACGATCCGAAGGCGCGCCGCAATGCGCTCCAGGCGATGCTGGTCACGGCAAGTGGCGGGCTGGCGCTGCTGGCCGGCTTCATCCTGATCGGTTTTGCGGGCGGCAGCTATGATCTTGCTGAGATCCTGCAAGGCGGGGGATTGCAGCAGAGCCCGCTTTACGGCGCGATCCTGACGCTGGTGCTCATGGGGGCCTTTACCAAATCGGCGCAGATCCCGTTCCATTTCTGGCTGCCCAATGCGATGGCGGCACCGACCCCGGTTTCGGCCTACCTCCATTCCGCGACCATGGTGAAGGCGGGGGTCTATTTGCTGGCGCGGCTGCATCCGGTGCTTTCGGGCACTGGCGCATGGGAGATCACGCTGACCCTGGCCGGCGGGGCGACGGCGCTTTTTGCTTCGGTCATGGCGATTCGTCAGCGTGATCTGAAACTGGCGCTGGCCTGGACGACGCTGATGGCACTGGGCGTGCTGGTGCTGTTTCTGGCGCAGGGCACGGGCGTGGCCCTGACGGCGGCGCTGACCTTCCTGATCGTGCATGCGCTTTACAAGGCGGCGCTGTTCATGGTGGTGGGCGCGGTGGATCACGGCACCGGCAGCCGCGATGTGACTGCCTTGCGCGGCTTGCGGCGGGCAATGCCGCTGACCGCGGTTTCGGCGCTTCTGGCTGCGGTTTCGATGGCGGGCCTGCCGCCCTTCCTTGGCTGGATCGGGAAAGAGCTGCTTTATGCCGGCGTCACGCCCTGGCTCGTTCTGCCGCTGCTGGCCTCGAACGCGCTGATCTTTGCGGTGGCGGGCGTGGTGGTGCTGCGACCTTTCTGGGGGGCGGCGCCCGGGCCCTTGCCGCGAGTACCGCATGAGGCAGGCTGGCAAATGCTGGCCGGGCCGGTCGTGCTTGGGGGGGCAGGTCTCGTCTTCGGGCTGATGCCGGGCCTCTTGCAGCCGCTGCTGGATGCGGCGGTCATGGGATTTGGCGCGGCCCCGGCGGCGGAACTGCATCTCTGGGCCGGGGTCAATCTGCCGCTGGCGCTCAGCCTTGCGACGTTCGGGCTGGGGGGGGTGCTGTTCCTGGCCGCGCCGCGTTTTCTGGCGCGCGGGACCGGGCTTTCCTTTGCTGATCGCTGCTGGGACCGGTTGCTTGTGGGCTTTGCCAGTTTCGCAGCCTGCCTGACCCGACTGATCCAGTCCGGCAGGCTGAGCCGCTACCTCACGCTGAGCTTTCTGACGCTTGGCCTCGTGCTTGGGGCCACGCTGGCCGCAAAGCGCCCGGCTCTGGCGGTGGATTTCACCGCGCCGCTGCCGCTTTGGGTGATCGCGGGTTTCATGCTTGGCGGGGCGGCGCTTGCGCTGACGCCGCATTCGCGTATCGCCAATATCGCCGGGATCGGCACGGTCGGGATCGGGGTCGCGCTGATCTTCCTGATCTTCGGCGCGCCGGATGTGGCGGTGACGCAGCTCATGGTTGAGAGCCTCTCTGCCGTCTTGTTCGGCATCGCATTGTTGCGCCTGCCCGGGATAACCGAGCGCCGCAGCCCCCGCCGCCGCGCGCTGCATTGGGGGATCGCGGGCCTTGTGGGCCTTTCGGTCACGCTGATTCTGCTGGCGATCACTGCGCATCCGCCGGACCGGCAGCTTGCCGATTACTTCGAGGAAAACAGCTACAGCCTCGCGCATGGTCTGAACATCGTGAATGTGATTCTCGTGGATTTCCGGGCCTTTGACACCTTTGGCGAGCTCACCGTGGTTCTTCTGGCCGGTATCGGCGCCTGGGCGCTTCTGAGGCGCCGCATCGGGAGGGCACGCGGATGAGATCCCCGATCCTCGCCACCGGGGCGCGGCTTTTACTGCCGCTTTTCCTGGGGTTTGCGCTTTATATCCTCCTGCGCGGTCATAATGCGCCGGGGGGCGGCTTTATCGCCGGGCTGATCGCGGCGCTTGGCTTTGCGATTGTGATCTTCGCCGACGGGCCGGAGGCCGCGCGCCGGATGCTGTGGATCGATCCGCGCAATCTGGGCGGCATCGGGCTGGTTTGCGCCCTGATCGCGGGGCTCGCGGCCGCGTTGAGCGGGGGAGCACCATTCCAGGGGATCTGGCTCGATCTGCCGGTCCTGCCCCTGTCCACAGTGCTCCTTTTTGACATCGGCGTATTCCTGGCCGTGATCGGCGGCGTCCTCGCGCTGATCTTCGCGCTGGAAGACAGTGGAAAAGAGGGCGGCTGATGGAAACCATTCTCGCGATACTGGCCGGAGCGCTGGTTACTGCCGGGCTCTGGCTGATGCTTTCAGGCAATCTGCTGCGCTTTTTGTTCGGGCTGATGCTGCTTTCGAATGCGGTCAATCTGGCGATTTTCGCCGCCGGTCGCCTGACCGAAGGCCGACCGCCCCTGCTGGAATCCGGCGGCGCGCGGCCTGTCGGCGAGATGGCCAATGCGCTGCCACAGGCGCTGTTGCTGACCGCCATCGTGATTGGCTTCGGTCTCTTCGCTTTTGCATTGGCGCTGACGATCCGCGCGTATCGCAGCTTTGGCCATCTTGAGGTTGACCGCATGCGTCTTGCTGAACCGGAAGCGCCGCGGGGGGAAGCATGAGCTGGATCCTCGCCGCCCCGATCCTGACCCCGTTTATCGGGGCCGCCGCCTGCCTGTTCCTGCGCAATCGAAAAGGCTCGGGCTGGATTTCTGTCCTGACGGCGCTGGTCTCGCTGGGGCTCGCGGTCCGGCTTCTGGTCACGGTGATCGACCATGGCGTGATCGCCGGTCAGGTGAGCGCCTGGCCCGCGCCTTTCGGGATCACGCTGGTGGCCGATCATCTCTCGGCCGCGATGGTGCTGATCACGGCGATCATCGGGCTGGCGACCGCCCTCTGGGCCATGGCGGAAATCGGCCCGACCTCGGCGCGGCTCGGCTGGTTCACCTTGTTCCAGACATTGCTGGGCGGCGTGACCGGCGCGTTTCTGACGGGCGATCTTTTCAACCTCTATGTCTGGTTCGAGGTGCTGCTGATCTCGTCCTTTGGCCTGCTGGCAATCGGAGGCAGCCGCAGCGCGACGGATGGTGCAGTGAAATATGTCACGCTGAACCTGATTGCGACGGCGCTGTTTCTCTGCGCCGCCGGGCTGACCTATGGCGCGACCGGCACGCTGAACATGGCCGATCTGCATGGCAGGGTGGCGGCGCACCCCGATCAGGGGCTGATGACGGTGATCGCCATGCTGTTCATGCTGGCCTTCGGGATGAAAGCGGCAGTCTTCCCGTTGTTTTTCTGGCTGCCAGCCTCGTATCACACGCCACATTATGCGGTATCCGCCCTTTTTGCCGGGCTTCTGACCAAAGTTGGCGTCTATGCGCTGATCCGGGTGTTCACGCTGATTTTCACCGGAGATCAGGGCTGGACGCATGAAATCCTTCTGTGGTGTGCCTGTCTGACCATGGTGACAGGCGTGCTTGGTGCGGCGGCGCAGAGCGATTTCCGCAAGATCCTGTCGTTCCACATCGTCAGCCAGATTGGCTATATGGTGCTGGGCCTTGCGCTGATGACGCCGCTCGCGCTGGTGGGGGCGGTGTTTTACCTGCTGCACCATATTATCGTGAAGGCGAACCTCTTTCTTGTGGCCGGGGTCTCACGCCGCCTGACCGGCGCGTCTGATCTGGCGCAGATCGGCGGGCTTTACCGCTCGGCGCCCGTCCTCGCGGTCCTGTTCCTGATCCCGGCCTTTTCGCTTGCGGGCTTTCCGCCGCTTTCGGGGTTCTGGGCGAAATATCTGCTGGTGCGGGCCGCGCTGGAGGAAGGGGCCCTGCTGGTTGCAGGGATCGCGCTTATGGTGGGTCTTCTGACCATCTACTCGATGACCAAGATCTGGGCCGGTGCCTTCTGGAAGCCGCATCCGGGCGGCTGTGAGCCCAGGCTGGCGCAACTTTCCCCGCGCGCGCGGGTGCTGATGCTGACGCCGATGGCGGTGCTGGCGGCAATGACGGTGCTGATCGGGATGATGCCACAGCCCTTCGTGACCTTTGCCACCACCGCCGGCCAGCAACTCCTTGAGCCTGACGCCTATATCCGGACCGTGCTGGGAGCGCGCCCATGAGCCTTGCCGCCCATATTTTTCCCCGCATCGTCGCCGGTGTCAGCCTCGTGCCCTGGTTTCTGAAAGAGCTGGTGAAATCCTGTCTCCAGGTCGCGCTCGACTGCATCCGGCCGCGCCTGACGCTGTCTCCGGCGATCATCCGCTTGCCGCTGCGCCCCGACATCACGGATGCCGAGATCTTTCTTCTGTCGGGCCTGATCACCCTGACACCGGGCACACTGACACTGGATGTGGCCGGAGATCGCAGTTGCCTCATGATCCATTGCCTGCATGGCAGCGATCCTGAGGCCCTGGTTCAGGAATTGCAGGATGGTATGGCGCGCCGCGTCAGGGGGGTGTTCAGATGAGGTCAGCAGTGTTTCTGGACCTGTGTCTGACCGGGGCCATGGCGCTGATGGCGCTGGCGGTGTTGCTGGGGCTGCTGCGGCTGTGGAAAGGGCCGACGCTCGGCGACCGGGTGGTGGCGCTTGATATGATGTCGGCGGCGGTCATCGGCTTTTGCGCGCTGTTTGCGCTGAAGGCCGGGATCGGGGCCTATCTCGACATCGCGGTGGCGGTGGCGCTGGTGAGTTTCGTGCCGGTGGTCGCACTGGCACGCTATGCCGAGCGGCTGGCGCGGCGGGAGGGGACCGATGACTGAGGTGATCACAGGGGTTCTGGCGCTTGCGGCAGGAGTGTTTGCGGTGATTGCGGCGCTTGGCGTCCTGCGCTTTCCCGATGTGCTGACGCGCATGCATGCGGCGTCAAAGGTCGGAGCCTTTGCCGGAAGCCTCGCGCTTCTGGCGGCGGCGATTGGTTTTGGCACCACCGGGGCGGCGGTGAAGGCGCTGGTGGCGATCCTGTTTCTTTTTGTCACCGCCCCCATCGCCGCACACCTGATCGGCCGCGCCAGCGCCTGGCGCAGCGGGGGGCTGCCGCGCGGGCGGCGCTGATCGCGCTGGACGGATTGTGATCCGGGACGGCAGCGCCCGCTTTTGCGCTTTGGCGCGGTATGGCTTATGCTTGGCCCGAGAGCAGCCCCATCCGTCATCCGCGAGAGACAGAATGTCCCGTATCCTTTCCAGTGCCTTTCTGGTCCTGGCCCTCGGCGCCGGTGCCGCAGCGGCCGATGTCTGCAATTATCGCCTCAGCGAGATGATCGCGCTGCGCGCCCCGAAACTCGCGGCAGCGGCGGCAGATGCAGCCGTCGTAGGACGTTTTGACCCCACTGCGCCGGATTTCCTGACCCTGGTCGACAGCAGCACCGGCTTTTCCGCCGTAGGGGCCGTCGTGGCCGGAGCCAATGCCGCCAAAGCCCTTGGCGGCGCCGAGGCCGCGCTTGGGGCGGGGAGCACCGTGCTGACCTCGTCGGCACTTGGTGTTGCAGCGGGGGCGGCAGCGCTTGGCATTGTCGGGCTGGAGGGCGTCTGCCATTTCAAAGCCGAACGTCTCACCGATTATTATGAAGTTCTGGCTGTGCTGGCCGCTGTGGCCGAAACCGCCGACCGGGATTTCTTTCAGCTGCAGCTGGGCCCCGCGCGCAAGAAGGGCGCTGTGGTCGAGATCTGGGACACCGGCAGCGGCGTGCGAAAACAATATCCCGTGGCCGAGCTGTACTTCGTCAATGGCGAGCTGAAGTATCGCCGCTGGGGCTTCAACAAGAGCCTCGGGATGCTGATGCAGTTCGAGGGTGGCATCCCCAAAGTCGAACAGAAATGACCTGAGCGAAAGAGAAAAGGCCCCGGATCGCTCCGGGGCCTTTCTTGATTCTGAAGCAGGGTTCAGCCCTCGGCTTCTTCTTTCTTCTCGGTGATTTCCAGACCGGTTTCCTGGTCAACCATCTTCATGCCGAGGCGGACCTTGCCGCGATCATCAAAGCCAAGGAGTTTCACCTTAACTTCCTGACCTTCTTTCAGGATCTCATTCGGGTGGTTCAGACGCTTGTTCGCGATCTGCGACACGTGGACCAGACCGTCCCGCTTGCCGAAGAAGTTCACAAACGCGCCGAAATCGACCAGTTTGACGACCTTGCCGGTGTAGATCTTGCCGTCTTCCGGCTCTGCCACGATCGACCAGATCATGTCATAGGCCTTCTTGATGGCATTGGCGTCGTTCGAGGCGATCTTGATCATGCCATCATCATTGATGTCGACCTTGGCGCCCGACACTTCGACGATCTCGCGGATCACCTTGCCGCCCGAGCCGATTACTTCGCGGATCTTATCGGTCGGGATCGACATGGTTTCGATCTTCGGAGCGTAAGCCGAGAAGCCCTGCGGCGCGGACAGTGCGGCATTCATCTCGCCGAGGATATGGAGACGGCCGTCTTTGGCCTGGGCCAGAGCCTGCTCCATGATCTCGGGCGTGATGCCTGCGACCTTGATGTCCATCTGCATCGTGGTGATGCCGTTGGCGGTGCCTGCAACCTTGAAATCCATGTCGCCGAGGTGATCCTCGTCGCCGAGGATGTCGGTCAGAACGGCCCAGCGGCCATCATCTTCCAGGATCAGACCCATGGCCACACCCGCGACCGGCGATTTCAGCGGCACGCCCGCATCCATCATCGACAGCGAACCGCCGCAGACCGAAGCCATCGACGAAGAGCCGTTCGATTCGGTGATCTCGGACACGACGCGGATCGTGTAGGGGAAATCGGTTGCGGCCGGCAGAACCGCCTGCAGCGCGCGCCATGCCAGTTTGCCATGGCCGATCTCACGGCGGCCGGGCGAACCCACGCGGCCAACCTCGCCCACCGAATAGGGAGGGAAGTTGTAATGCAGCAGGAAGTTCGAACGGTAATTGCCGTTCAGCGCGTCGATGATCTGCTCGTCCTCGCCGGTTCCGAGCGTGGTGACCACGAGGCCCTGGGTTTCACCGCGGGTGAACAGTGCCGAGCCATGCGCGCGCGGCAGGATGCCGTTTTCGCAGAAGATCGGGCGGACGGTTTTGTTGTCGCGGCCGTCGATCCGGGCGCCACCATTGATGATGTCACCGCGCAGAATGCCCGATTCCAGCTTTTTGATCGCCGAGCCGAGATTCTTGTCGGCAAGATCTTCTTCCGACAGCGAAGCCTTGATCGCTTTCACCGCAGCCGAGATCGCATTGGTGCGCTCCTGCTTGTCGCGGATCGCGAAAGCGGCGCGCATCTGGGTTTCGCCAGCGGCTGCAACACGGGTGTAAAGCTCGGAATAATCCGGAGCCTGGAAGTCGAAGGGCTCATTGGCGGCTTCTTCGGCGAGGTCGATGATCAGGTCGATCACCGGCTGCATCGCGGCATGGCCGAACTTGACCGCGCCAAGCATTTCTTCTTCGGTCAGCTCGTAAGCCTCGGATTCCACCATCATAACGGCGTCTTTGGTGCCGGCGATGACGAGATCCAGACGCTGGTCCGGGTTGTTCTTCAGCTGGGTCATGTCGTCCATGGCCGGGTTCAGAACATATTGGCCATTGGTAAAGCCAACACGTGCAGCCCCGATCGGGCCCATGAACGGCACGCCCGAGATGGTCAGCGCGGCCGAAACGGCGATCATCGCGACCACATCGGGGTCATTCACGAGGTCACACGACAGCACGGTCGCCATAACGAGGACTTCGTTCTTGAAGCCTTCGACGAAGAGCGGGCGGCAGGGACGGTCGATCAGACGCGAGGTCAGCGTCTCTTTTTCCGACGGGCGCGCCTCACGCTTGAAAAAGCCGCCGGGCACTTTGCCGGCGGCATAGTATTTTTCCTGATAATGAACGGTCAGCGGGAAGAAATCCTGGCCTTCCTTGGCCGTCTTGGCGAAGGTCACGTTGGCCATAACCTGGGTTTCGCCCAGCGTCGCGATGACCGAACCATCGGCCTGGCGCGCAACCTTGCCGGTTTCCAGGGTCAGCGTCTCATCGCCCCACTGGATAGATTTTTTCGAAATTTTGAACATGCATTTTCCTCTTGGGAGCGCTCCGGCCCCTGCCGGTCTCCCGATATATGGCGACCCCATTGTCGCCGCCCCAATCCTCATGCATGTGCCCGGGGCCAGGGGCGTCACGTCTCAGATGGCGCGGGCCATACAGGAAAATGGCCTGTTTGGGAAGCCCGATCCGGTCGGCCCCCTTCTGCATCAGCCTTTGATCGCCGCCTGCAGCCTTTGCATATCGGCGGTAAGGGCGGGTGTGCTCAGCCCGAGTCTGGTGGCGAGGGCCGCGATCCGGATCCGCCAGTCAAGGCGCGCCAGTGCCTCGTGATGGTTGCGGCGCGCAACCTCCGGAGTCCAGGCCCGGACGGCTTCGGCAATCAGATCAAGGTTGCGCTCAAGATCAATCCCGCCGGTTTCCAGCACCGCGCCGGGCCAGCTGACCAGACGCAAATCGCCCTCGGGCTGGCGCCCGGCAACGCTGGCACCACAGGCCAGCGCATCGGTCCAGCGCGCGGTGACATAGGCGCGTGTCGGGTGGGTATAGGGGGCGGGCGCCGCGATATTCGAATGCGCGATGATGAATTTCGACCGCGCATACCAGTCGCGCATCAGTTCGGTCTGCTGTGTTTCCGGGCTGGCGGGGAAGGGGGGGCGGCCCTGGAACTGCAACCCCCGCGCCGCGCAGGCGGCGGCGGTGCGCGCGTCATCATCCCAGGCCTCGGGCTGACGGCCGATCCGCAAGAGATCAATCGGGCGCTCTGACGCATTGCTGCCCAGATCCAGCACATCGGCCCCCCAGCCGAGATAGATCGCGCGGCCCGGCGCCAGCGCTTCGTAATCCGGCGCATCACCCTCGCGGGTATAGGCCACCAAATCAAAATGCGACAGCAGGCGCCTGGCGGGGCGCGGCCAGGTCCCGGTCCAGAAACTGTCGATCACCCAGAGCGCGCGGAACGCCCGTTTCTCGCGCCAGAGCGGATGGGCCAGCGCCCGCATCAGTTCGGAAGGTGAGCGCAGCACAAAGATATCACCGCCCGTGCCGCCGCGCGACGGAGGAAACAGCGTCGCGCCAAGCCGCCGGGGCAGGGACAGCCTGCAGGGGCCAAGGTCGTAACTCCCGGCCTCAAGGAGCCGCGCCATCAGGCTGATCAGATGATTGACCGGCATCCAGCCAGCATCCTGGTTTGCGAAACAGAACAGCCTTGTCGCAGCATGGGTCATGGTATCGGCCTCCGGCAACTGACAGGGGGCCTGCGGCCATATCCCGCGCAGAGATAGCAGAAATTCCGTGAAGGCGGAATGGGTTGGTGCGATTTCAGGGGGGCGGCCTCTGTCAGGGGCCGGGTTCAGCCCAGATCAGCCGAAAGCAAGTAGGACCGGTCGGGCTTTCCGCCGTATTATGGCTGCGCGACTGTACGAAATGGTTGGCGCAATAGCTGTCATGACACAGATGCGATCCGCCGCGCCTCACCTTGCTGCCACCCGCCGTCCATTCCCAGACAGTGTCAGTCATATCAAGCTGCCCATAGCCGTTCGGCGCAAAGGCCCTGACCGGAGCGGCGGCTGCCGCGCCCTCCTCTGCGCTGTTCCGATCGGGAAAGCGGGCTTGCCACATAATATGCCCATGCCAGCCAGCCGGGGTCCGATCCTTCCCCAAAGGGAATTTCACCCGCGTAAGCCCGCCGCGCGCGGCATACTCCCATTGCGCTTTGGAGGGCAGGCGGGGGCCGGTAAACGCTGCAAAAGCCCTGGCGTCATGTGCCCCTTGCAGAAGGACGGGACCACCGGATCCGGAGACCGCTCGCCTCTGACAAGCGGCAAGAGCGCTTGCCGGTTTTGTCGCTTTGGCGCGGCGATATCGACAACTGTCACCGCAGGGGCTCTCGTTATGGACGAGGGGCGACCGGAGCGCAGGTCAGTTCGCGATGTCGATGATCTGCGCCTCATGCGGCATCAGGGTCATCATCATCCTTGCCCGCGCCGGTTCGCAGACCGGAGCCTGGCAATGACCTGTGTGGAAGCCGTCGATCCCGCGCAGAATTCGTCAGGAACCGGGAACTGTAAAGGCACACCGAACACCGATTTATGGCGCCTGGGCGCCACGGCATCGTCAAAGCGGACCAGAGGAATGTTTCTGCGCGTCATAAGGTTGCCTTGTCATGCACCGAAAACTCCGGTGGAATCAGGCCGCAGCTTGTTCCGGAATCGATTTTTGGAGCCAATCCGTTTATCATGCGGGCGCCGAGGGATAGCGGGGCAGCACGGTCCGCAGATCATGTTAAGAAAATGGATTTCCGTTCTCGATGCCATGTGTTTCAGGGTCATCTCTGCGTGGGAGCCAATTCTGGCGCGCGATCTGATAGCCAACGATGAGCGGCCTTCAGTTCATCGACAGCACTGTGATCCGCGCCCATCACCATTCAGCGGAAGCAACAGGGGGACTGCTGATAAAAGGCTCTCTGCTGTTCGAGAGGTCCGGTGGAAGAACGATCCCTGGTTCGTTTGCGGGGCCAGTTCCAGGACCAGGGTCCAACCGCCTTGGCCAACGGCGCTGACGTCCCGATGAGAGCCGTTCTGGCCGCCCCCGGATGCTGTTATGCCTGTGGCACCGGGGCTGTCGCTCGGATAGACGTCACGAGGATATAGAAAGCCGCGGCGCGGCGCCGATGATCCCGATGCGCAAGAACCGAGAGATGCGCAAGGCTGTCTAGATGACCCTCTTCAACAAACCGAAAAGCTGTTGACTGGCCAACGGCTGCGACAATATCGCAGGCAGTATCCGCGCCTTTGCCGACGCCGCCTTTGTCAGGCTATGGTCCCGCCATTTTGCAACATGACCCAAGAGCGCTGTTTTCGGCCCAGCCCGTTCCGGCCGGGCTCATGATCGCGCTCTTTTTCAACAGGCCTGCTCCTTCGGTCTCTGGCAATCTGCCTGATGATCCGCCGGCCCACGGTCATGCCGCGATGGGTTGAACGACGTTCTCTCCTCCGTCTCTTCTGGCTGGACATGCGGCCATGGCACGGAGGGCCCGAACGGCACTGAACTGGTCTTTTCTGACGTCACGATCCGCTTCCTCCCAGTAACCCCGACACCTCCCATAGCGAAGGCGGCGGGGTTTTCCCCGCCGCCGACGGGTCAGCGCCGCTGGGGCTGACGCGGCTGATCGTTACCGGGCTGTTTCTGGCCGGGCATCTGCTGTTCCTGCTGGCGTCCGGGATCACTGTCAGATTTGCGGTGCGGATCCTTCACCTGAGGTTGCTTCGGATCGCGCGGCTGCTCGCGGGTCGGGTCTCTGGGGTCTGCCATTGCTAGTCCTCCATTTACGACAGGTTTGTCGCGCTTCATTGCGGCGACAGCTCTAAAACGTCAGGGCCGCATGCAGGCTCCATCACGCAATATCACGCGCGAAATCCAGCCGGATTCATGGGCGGTACCAGGCTGAGGCCCGCCGAATTGCGCTCCTGCCCGCTCTGTCGTGCACCTTCAGTTGCCCTGGCCAAAGCAAAGGCGGCTCCTGGTCATCCCAGAGCCGCCTGCATCGGCCTCGCGGCTGGCCGGATTTCCCCCGCGCGTCACGGCGCTGAAGCCTCAGTGCTGATCGCCTTCAGGTGTTTTTCTCGATCCGCAACCTGTCCCGCGAGGCGATGATCCGGGTGGGGAGGGAATATGCGAAAGCTCATGGTCAGTCCGAGAAGGGAGGCCCGGGGTCAATGAATCGCATCTGCCCCGGGAAAGGCCGCCAGCGGCTCGCGATTGGCTGGGCCGGCCTGGCCCTGCTGTTCGTCCGGCGCCTGCAGTCACGCGAAGCGGCGCGGTCTTTCAGGTGCGAAGCGCCGGTTCTAGCGCGAGGTCAGCCAGACCCCCAGCATCGTGACCGCAAGACCCGCAAACATTGCCATGGTCAGAGGTTCGGAGAACAGCGCCCATGCCCATACCATCGTGACGGGGGGGCTCAGATAAATGGCGGCGCTGACTTTCGCCGCAGGAAACATCCTGAGCGCCGTGTAATAGACCGAGTAGGTCGCGAAGGTCGCGATCAGCACCAGCCAGGCCATGCCGAGTGCGAATTTCTGCGTCAGCGGCGGGGCCAGACTTCCTTCGCTCATCCAGGCGCAGGCTGCGAACAGGACAGAACTGGTAAGGGTGTGAATGCACAGGCTCTGATACACAGGGATGCGCAGCAGGGGCTGTCTGCGGTGCAGAATAGAGGCAAGGGCAAAGACCAGCATCGACACCACTGTCAGCCCATAGGCCCAGAGGGGGGCAGTTCCCAGACTCAGGCTGTCAAAGGTCACAAGCAAGACCCCGGCCAGGGCGATCCCGGTTCCCAGCCATTGGCGTGGGGTAAGGCGTTCACCCAGCAAAGGTTGCGACATGGCGGCAATGGCAAGCGGAAGCAGATCAGAGATCAGCGCGACCAGGCCCGTCGGGACACGTTCGCCGATGGCCAGCGCAAACCCCCCAAGGTAAATAAAAACCGCCATCACCCCAAAGCCCATCTGCGCCAGAATTGCCTTCAGCGACAGGCGAGGCCCGAACAAAATCGCAAAGGGCAAAAGGATCAGGCCCGAAATCAGCGTCCGCCAGAACAGCAGGAGGGCAATATCCGCCTCATCATTCGCGTATCGGATGCCGACGAAGCCGGAGCTCCATCCGACCACCAGCATGAGCGCCATGGCAGGCCAGAGAAACCAGGGCCGGGCGCGGGCCGGCAGAGCAGTGGCGAGGTTGGACATTCTGTGTTCCGGTTTGGACAGGATTGCCATTGGCTACGGGGTTTCAGGCGTCGGAGCACATGACAAATTTCGATATTCAAATGACAAGATCATCGCAAATGTAATGAATGCTTGCCTGAACATTGCCACCTGGTCATGATCATGGGGTCACCGGTGAGGCATTATCATGACCGAACTTCTATCGCGACGCCTCGATATCGACGCTTTGCGCGCTGTCAGGGCCATCCGTCAGCACGGAGGTGTCACGCGCGCGGCCGCGGCACTCGGGCTGACGCAATCCGCAGTCAGCCACAAGATAAAGCGGCTGGAGACCAGCCTGGATTGCGAAATCCTCTGCCGCAGGCCCGGCATGGCGGTTTTCACAAAGCAGGGAGAAGAACTGCTGTCCTATGCCGACCGGATCCTCAGCCTGCATGACGAAGCGCTGCTGAGCCTCACGAAAAACGATCTCAGCGGCCGGATCCTGCTGGGCCTGACCGAAGACACCACCTGCTCGGACCTCGCGCGGATCCTTGGGCGCTTTCATCGCCTGCACCCGCAGGTGTCGGTGCGCACCCGGGTCCGCATGAGCCTCGTCTTGCGCGCCATGCTGGATCGTGGCGAGCTCGATGCCGCCATCATTCAGGTCTTTGCCCATGAAATCCGGCCCGCCGATGTCGTGCTGTTCCGCGAGGCGCTGCACTGGGTGAAATCCCGCGAACTTGCACTTGCGCCAGATGGACCGGTACCGTTTCTGTCTTTTGATGATGAGTGTTTCTATCGTCAATGGGCGCTGGATATCGGCCAGGATGGCGGTGCGATGCTGGAAACCGTCTTCGAATGTTCAAGCGCGGCGGGGATTACCGCAGCGGTCAATGCCGGCCTCGGGGTGGCGCTGCTGAGCGACCGGTATCTGCGCGCTGAGATGGAGGTGCTCGCGGACCGATTGCCCAGACCGCCGGCGCTTGCCTATGTCATCCGGCGTGCTCGGAAGGCCAGAAATCCGGCGCTGGACAGCCTGATCACCGAAGTGACCACCGAAATCAGTCGCAATGGCGGCCTGACGCTCGCCGCCTGAACTGCAGGTAAGCGCGCTGCGGGTCTGGGCTTCGACTGCCTGGCGGTCCGGATCGCGCGATAAGATGCGTTCACCGAAGGCATGGCCGCACCGCATCTTTACTTCGATCCTCTTCCGGCGACGCCGTGGCCTGGCCTATCCGGGCTGCCGGTCAGATCTGCCGTCGATGGCGGAGGGCCGGGAGTTCCGGGCGAGTGGCGGTGAAGCATATCGGTGGCAGCGCGGCGTTCGGCATGGCCATTCGCCCGGATCTGCCGTTCAGGCACGATGGAGGGGCGTCGGGGCCGGAATTGTTCAGAGACTTGCTAAGGGTTCGGGGCGGGCAGCCTTTGATGAGGCTTTCCTCTCGATCCACATACCCTCCCCTCAGGCGGCGTTCATTGGCTGACGCCCGCCGGCGGTTACCGTTTGCGCGCGTCGAGCTCGGAATTGAACAGCCGCAGCCGATGGGTGAGTTTTTCACTGTCGATGACCGAGTCGAAATTTTCGAAGAGGAAGGACAGGGCTTCTCCTTCATCGAGGCCTGCATCGAAGGCGAAGCGCTTCAGCCGGCGATAGCCGTCTTCGGTCATGGCGACGGGAAAGCGGCGGGTCAGTCGGAAACGTTTCGGCATCAGTCTCTCCAGAGCGGGCTTGCGTCAGTCTAGAACGCCTCTGCGGCCAAAGCCATGACCGGATCCGCACCACTCTCTATCCGGGCCAGATGCGTTGCACAGGCGGGCAGCTGGCGGGCCATGTAATAGCGGCCGGTGGCGATCTTGGCGTCAAGATAGTCCTGGTCCGCCGCGCCGGCATCAAGAGCGGCAAAGGCGGCACCGGCCATTTTCGTCCACATCAGGCCAAGGCAGACATGGCCGGCCAGATGCAGAAAATCGGAGGATCCCGCCAGCGCCGCATTCGGATTTTTCGCGCCGTTCTGCATGAAATACATGGCCGCAGCCTGCAGTTGTTTCGAGGCGGTTGTCAGCGCGTCAGCGAAGGGCTTCATCCGCTCATCACCGTCATGGGCGCGGCATTCGGACTTCACCAGGTCGAAAAACGCCATCACATGCCTGCCGCCATCCGCCGCGAGTTTACGCCCGACAAGGTCCAGCGCCTGCACGCCATTCGCGCCCTCATAGATCATCGCGATCCTGGCATCGCGGACGAACTGGCTCATGCCCTGTTCTTCGATATAGCCGTGGCCGCCGAAAACCTGCTGCGCCCCGACCGTCGATTCAAAACCCTTATCGGTCTGGAACCCCTTTATGACCGGCGTCAGCAAACCGATCAGCCCGTCGGCCTCGGCATCGGCATTGCGATGCGCGCGGTCGATCAGCGAGGCGCCCCAGAAGGTCAGCGCCCTTGCGCCTTCGACAAAGCTCTTCTGATCCATCAGCATGCGGCGGATATCGGGATGCACGATCAGAGGGTCGGCGGCGCCTTGCGGGTTCTCCGCCCCGGTCACGGCACGGCCCTGGAGGCGGTCTTTCGCATAGGTGACCGCGTTCTGATACGCTGCCGCGGCCAGGGCATAGCCCTGAAGACCGACCCCCAGCCGCGCCTCGTTCATCATGGTGAACATGGCCCGCATCCCCTTGTGGAGATCGCCCAGCAGCCAGCCCTGCGCGCCATCATAATTCAGCACACAGGTCGCGTTGCCGTGAATGCCCATCTTCTCTTCGATCTTGCCGGTCGAGATACCGTTTCTTGCCCCGACAGAGCCATCATCGTTCACCAGAAACTTCGGCACGATAAAAAGCGAGATGCCTTTTGTGCCTTCGCCGCCACCTGGCGCGCGGGCCAGCACCAGATGGATGATGTTCTCGGCCAGATCATGGTCGCCCGCCGAAATGAAGATCTTCTGACCTGTGATCAGATAAGAGCCATCCTCCTGCGGTTCGGCCCTGGTGCGCAGAAGACCCAGATCGGTGCCGCAATGCGGCTCGGTCAGGTTCATGGTGCCGGTCCAGTCGCAGGCGATCATCTTCGGGAGATATTGCGCCTTTTGCGCCTCGGTGCCATGCGTATGGATCGCCGAAACCGCGCCATGCGTCAGGCCCTGATACATATTGAAGGCCATATTGGCCGAGACGAAGATCTCGCCCACGGCGCAATTGATCAGATAGGGCAGACCCTGGCCGCCATATTCCGGATCGCAGTCCAGCGCGGTCCAGCCGCCCTGCTTCATCGTTTCAAACGCGGCTTTGAACCCATCGGGCGTGTGCACTACGTCATTTTCCAGCACACATCCCTGGCGGTCACCACTTGCATTCAGAGGGGCGAGCACGGCCGAGGCAACCTTGCCGGCCTCTTCCAGCACGGCACCGGTGAAGGCACGGTCGAGATCCGCGTAGCCGGGAATGTCAGACCCGGAGATCCCGAAAACATCATGCATAATGAACTGCATATCCTTCACCGGGGCGGTATAGCCGGTCATCGCTCTCTCCCTTCGGTTCTGTGCCGCCGGACCTCCTGGCCCGGCAGTGGTCATTTGCCTGGCGGGGCGGCATTCTGGCTGCGGGCATTCTGGCTCCGGGCGGCGGCGATCAGGCCGGCACCGGTCTCCAGCTCTGCCTTCAGATCGCCTATCGCAACCGTCAGTTCATCGCGCTGCTGCTCCATCGCGCGCAGCCTGTCCTGGGCCAGATCCCAGGTGCGTTCCATCTGCGCGAGGTTCGAGCCATCGCGGGCGTAGAGGTTCAGGACCTGACGGATGTCTTCCAGCGAAAAGCCAAAACGTTTGCCCCGCAGGATGATGGTCAACCGTGCCCGCTCGCGCCTGGTGTAGAGCCGTTGCGACCCGATGCGGATCGGCGCAAGCAGCTCTTTCGCCTCGTAAAAGCGCAGCGTTCTCGGGGTGACATCAAAGGTGTCGCACATCTCGCGGATCGTCATCTGCTCGTCGTTGGGCATTGTCCTCTTTCCTGAATAGTACCCCCGGGCGCGGACCGGTGGCTGGTTAAGACATGTGCTTTGATCTTCGGTGATGCAATTGGGCTTACGTAAACGTCAAGATAACGTCGCGTCACGCCTGCGGTATCGGCAGAGTGCTGCCGCTGCTGCGCTGCAGAGAGGCAGAGAGGCAGAGCAGGACGGCAAAGCCACAGCGGAGGTCGAGACGGTTTTGCGATTGGCCGACATGGGCAAAGCCAGGCTGAAAGGCCTGTGACCCGGCGCAGATGGGAAGGCGGAGCGGGCCATATGTGGTCCTTCTCGGTCTTGGGCAGCCATCGGGGAACGCGCATTCCCGGAACCAGGCTCAGCCCTGTCCGCCGCTCTCGGGCGGGCGGCACGCTTCGGGGCCAAAGGCCAGAACGGCAGCGCTGATCTCGGATCTGCGCAGCGGTTTCGTCAGATAGCTGTCCATGCCCGAGGCAAGAATTCCCTCTTCGTCGCCCTCCATCGCAGGCGCGGTCAGCGCGATGATCGGAACCGGCCTCAGCCCGCGCGCGGCCTCGCTTTCGCGGATCGCCCGTGTGGCTTCGTGCCCGTCCATCCCAGGCATCGAGATGTCCATGAAGATCAGATCGGGCCTGTAGCTTTCCCATTCCGCCAGCGCTTCATGGCCATTTCCGGCAAAGCGCAGCTCGACATCAAGCGGGCGCAGCATTTTCTGCATGACCAGCTGATTGGTCCTGTTGTCTTCGGCGGCAAGGATGCGCATGGCCCGCATGCGCTGCGCGGCAGGGAGTGGGGCCTCGGGCAAGGCGGATTCCGGCGCAACCGGCAGCGTCAGATGGTTCAGAAGCCGATAAAGCTCAGCCCGCAGAACCGGCTTTTGCAAGATTGCATCGACGGCCTCGCCACCCGCCTCCCGCGCGGCAAGCGGACTGGACGAGAGGAGGACCAGCGGCTTGTCATAACCGGCCTCTCGCAGCTTTTTGGCAAGAACCGCTCCGTCCATGCCCGGCATGTCGTGATCGGCAAGCACGACATCCGGGACCATCCCGCCAGCGACAAGGTCCAGCGCGTCCTGACCCGAACGGCAGAGCCACACCTCTGCCCCAAAGGCGGAGAGCTTGCGTTCGAGGATGGCGCGGGTGATGAACCGGTCATCGACCACCAGCGCTTTTCCGATCAGGACAGGCAGCCGCGCGGCCCCGCGATCTTCCGCCAGCGGCAGGGTAAGCCGGAAGCCGAAGACTGTACCCTTGCCATAATCGCTGTCGATCCAGACCGCGCCCTCCGCCCGCTCGATCAGGCGCCGGGTGATCGCGGGGCCAGGCCCGGTGCTTTCGTTTCTGCGGTTCCGTTCATTATCGAACTGACAGAAGTCTGCGAAAATATGGTCGAGCAACCCGTCCGGAATGCCGATCCCGGTATCTTCGACCGTGACATGCAGCTGGTGGCGCCCGCCTTCGGCCTTTATGCCGATGACGCGGGTGAGCACATGGCCTTTGGTGGTGCATCTGACCGCATTGCCAATCAGTTTGGTGAGCACCTGCCAGAGCCGCTCCGGATCCCCGGTGAAACGGGTGGGCAGGAAAACATCGTAATCGATCATCAGATCGATGCCCTTTTCCCGCGCGCGCGGCTGCAGGAGCATCACCACCTCGTTGATGAGACGTTCGAAATCGAAAGGCTCGGGGCGCAGCGTCAGCTGCCCGGCTTTGATTTTGGAATCGTCGAGGATTTCGTTGATGATCATCTGCAGCGCCTCGCCCGAGGGCCGGATGGTCCCGGAAAAGAGGCGCGGCTCATCCGACAGCGCGGTGTCGTATGACAGTTCCTCCATGCCGCCGACGCCATTTATCGCCGCGCGGATCTCATCGCTCATATTGGCGAGGAAGGCCGATTTCGCCCTGCTGGTGGCCTTAACGGCGAGGCGCGCGGATTCGAGCGCCACCGCCTTTTCGCGCAATTGCGTGATGTTGACACGAAGGCCGACACGGCCACCATCCGGGGTCTCCTTATCGATGGAGCGCAGCCAGCGCCCGTCTTTCAGCTGATGCTGCCCTTCGGTCGCAGGGCCGCGATGTTCCGATATCCTGGCATTGACCAGTTCCTCTTCGCGCCCGCGCGCCTTGGGATGCTCGCCCGGAGCGAGGCCGTGGCGCAGGATTTCCTTGAAAGACAGGCCCGGGGTCATCATCGGGGCCGAGGTCTTGTAAATATCGCGGTGGCTCTGGTTGCAGGTCACGATTCTGTCCTCGCTTCGAAAAGTACGAACCCATCCGGCAGCACATCCAGGGCCGGCCAGTGGCGTGAATCGTAGCCGGGCGGGGGAGGGGCCTGGCCGGGGGCAGGTCCGGCACTTCCGGGTCGGTCAATTGCCGGGCGGATATTACAGGAGGTGTCGGTGCAGGCACTGCGTTCTGCGTGTGATTGCGGGGCTGCGCTGAGTAATGCTTTGTATCCGCGGCCAGGGCCTCTTGCGCTGATATGGTGGCGAAAGGTGGATCATGGGGCGCGGCAGGCATTGTCCGGGTCAGGGGGGGCAGCAACGGGTCCGCATTTGCGGCCGTGACCAGAGTGACCGGCGTTCCAGGCGGAGCGACGGCTGGGCATAGGGGGGCTCTGGATGGTGGTGCCACGGTTGAGAGGGGATCAGAGGGCCCGGCCTGAGTGACAGACATCTCAGAGGATGCGCCGGCGGCAGCGGCAAGGGCTGCTCGTTCGGGTTTTGCCACATTGGGTGAGGCCAGGCGCTGGGGCCGGACGATGCTGCGGTTCTGGCGCGCCAGCCGCTCTTCGGCGGTGGCGAGTTCGCAGACACGCCAGGCCAGCAGACGTTCTGCTGCCAGCCTCGCTCGCCTTTCCATGGTCAGTCGTTCTGACAGATCCATCGCCGTCATGATCCAGGAACCCGGTTTCGCTGTGCCGGATCTGAAATTCTGTCCAGAAGTCCGGTATTCCGGACCACCTTCTCCCTTCAAAATGAAGCAGGAGTTAACAGGGGAGAAGTTCCTTTCTCCCGCATGTTTATTCGCGCCCGCCTGACCTTCCCGGCACTTGCCCCGGGGGGCGGACGCGTGCGAAGCTGAAAGAGACGTCATGGCAGGCGGAACGGGAGTATTGTGATGCGTAATTTCGTCAGAAGTCTTTTGATGGCGGCCACGATCGCCCTGCCCGGAATGGCTTTGGCCCAGGATCTGATCCCCGAACGGCGCTCGGTCGTGATGCTGGATTCGGATCTTGTGGGCGGCGATATCGCCTCGGTCTTCGACACGACCGTCCAGGCCTGTGAACGCGCCTGTGTCACCAATACCCAATGTGACGCCTGGACCTTCAACAGCCGCAATGGCAGCTGTTTCCTTAAATCCGATCCCGGTGGGCCCGAAAGCTTTATCGGTGCGCAATCGGCCTGGGTGGTCGCAGCAGCGCCAGGCGCGCAGGCCCGTGCAAAAGAGCGGCGTGCCGAGCTGAGCTTCCTGCCCGATGACGAATTCACCGCCGCGTTCAATCGTGCCAGCTCGATTGGCAGCACCCATCCGACCGGCGACCAGAGCGCCGATGATCTGCTGCGCGAGGCAGCAGGAGACGAGGCCCGGTCCAGCTTTACCGCAGCAGTTGACAGGACCGGCGCGGCGCTTGCCATCATCGATGATGCCGACACCTGGGCGGAATATGCCCGTCGCGCCAAAGCCGCGGCGGATCAGCAGAATACGAGCGACCGGGGCTGGTACAGATCCCAGGCCTTTTACGGCGCGCTGAACGCCTATCTGCGCGCCGAAAGCAAGGCGCAGCGCCATTCGATCCTCGTCTTTGCGGCGCAGCTGATGGAAGAACGCGGCAATGGGCGCGAAATGGTGCAGGCGCTGCGCCTCGCACAATCGCTCCAGTCGCGGGATGACACTGCTGCAATGCTTGACGAGGCGATCAGCAAATATGGTTTCCGGATCGAGGAGCATCAGGTTGAATCCGATCTGGCCCGTCCGCGCATCTGCGCCGTCTTTACCGAAGACCTGAAACCTGTCGATGTCGATTACGGCGATTATGTGCGCCTGCCCGCCGGCGGCACTGCGGTGGAGCTGGCCGATCAGCGCCGGCTTTGCGTCACCGGTCTGACCCATGGCGAACGCTATACGCTGACCTTCCGCGAGGGTCTCCCGGCGGCTGACGGTCAGACGCTGGCCAAGGATATCGAGATCAATGCCTATGTCGGCGACCGCACGGCGGCCGTGCGCTTCCCCGGACGCGGCTATGTGCTGCCGAAATCGGGCGATGCGGCGCTGCCGGTCGAAACCGTCAATCTCGACACGCTGGAACTGCAGCTCTACCGCGTCAGCGACCGCAATATGCTGCGCGCCATCCAGAACGACTATTTCGGCACGCCGATCAATTACTATTCGGAATGGTCCTTCACCGATGAGATCGGTGAGATGGTCTGGGAAGGCACCGCCTCGATGAAGATCGAGGTGAATAAGGATGTCACCACCCGTCTGCCGATGGTCGAGGCGCTGCAGGGCCGCGAGGCCGGGATCTATGCGCTGCGCGCCGCGATGCCGGGCAAGGATGCCTATGATTTCCCGCCGGCCTGGCAATGGTTTGTGGTCTCGGATCTGGGGATTACCAGCATGACCGGCGTCGACGGGCTGCATGTCTTCGTGCGCAGCCTCGGAACCGCCGGCGCCAAAGAAGGCGTGAAGGTACAGCTTCTGAACCGGGCGAACAGCCCGCTGGCCGAGACCGTGACCGATGCTCAGGGCTATGCCATTTTCGAGCCGGGCCTGATGCGTGGCACCGGCAGCGCGGCTCCGGCTTTGCTTGTGGTGACGGAAGGCGAGAAGGATATCTCCTTCCTCTCGCTCACCGATCCGGAATTCGACCTGTCGGATCGTGGCGTCGAGGGCCGTGAGGCCGCGCCGCCGGTTGATGTCTTCCTGACCACCGACCGCGGCGCCTACCGCGCGGGCGAAACCGTCTATGCCACCGCCATCGCGCGCGACCCGAAAGCCGAGGCCGTGACCGGCCTGCCGCTGACCGCGATCCTGACCCGTCCCGATGGGGTCGAATATTCCCGCAGCCTGATCTCGGATCAGGGCGCGGGCGGCTATGTCTTCCAGCTTCCGGTTGCGGGCACTGCGCCGCGCGGCACCTGGTCGCTGGCGATCTTTGCCGATACCAAAGCAGAAGCGCTGGTGTCGAAAACCTTCCTCGTCGAGGATTTCCTGCCCGAACGCATCGATTTCACCCTCGACGCCGGTGAGACCGATCTGTCGCTGGCGGATCCCTGGATGAATATTGACCTCACCGCGAAGTATCTCTTCGGGGCGCCTGCCTCGGGGATGGAGATCGAGGGCGAGATCTATCTGCGTGCGGCCCAGGGGCTGAAATCCTGGCCGGGCTATGTCTTTGGCCGCCATGACCAGCCCTTCGACTCGCGGATGGACAGCTACCAGAGCGGCACCACCGATGATGAGGGCAAGGCGCAGCTCGACCTCGCATTGCCCGGCGCGGATGGTCTGGAAGCCGACCGCCCGCTGACCGCGACCGCCGTGGTGCGGGTTGCCGAAGGCTCGGGCCGCCCGGTGGAGCGCCGCGTCGAAAAGAACGTGACGCCTGCCAGCGCGATGATCGGCATCAAGCCGGAATTCGACGGTGTGGTGGGGCAGGGCTCTGAGGCGCGCTTCCTCCTGCAAGGCATTGGCCCTGATCAGAAACCGGCCCCGATGGAGGTCAAATGGACCCTCACGCGACTGGAGAATGACTGGCAGTGGTACCAAAGCTATGGCAGCTGGTATTGGGAGCCGGTGAGCACGCGCAGCCATGTCTCGGAAGGCTCCGCGACGCTGGGCGGCAGTGATCCGGTGGCGATCTCGATCCCGGTGAACTGGGGCGAGTATGAGCTGAAGGTGGAACGGATCGACGGCGAGACCGCTGTGACCTCCACCAGCTTCTGGTCGGGCTGGTATGCGCCGGCCGATGTGTCATCGACGCCCGACACGCTGGAACTGTCGCTGGATAAGCCGGCCTATAAATCGGGCGAGACCGCGCAGCTGAGGATCGTGCCACGTGCTGCAGGCACCGCGCTTATCACGGTGCTTTCGAACCGCCTTGTGCATATGGAAGCGGTCGAGGTGAAGGAAGGCGAGAACCTGATCCCGCTGACTGTCACCGATGAATGGGGCGCCGGCGTCTATGTGACGGCTTCGGTCCTGCGTCCGATGGATGTGGCGGCAGGACGGGTGCCCTCGCGTGCGCTTGGTCTGTCTTATGCAAAGGTCGATCCGGGCAAACGCGCCCTGACGACCATGGTGGAAATGGCCGATGAAGTCGATCCGCGCGGCCCGATGGATGTCGCGGTCAGGGTCGAGGGTGTTGAGCCCGGCGAGACCGCTTATGTCACCATCGCGGCTGTGGATGAGGGCATTCTGAACCTCACCGGTTTCAAGGCGCCGGATCCGCAGGGCTATTATTTCGGCCAGCGCAAGCTCGGCATCGGCATTCGTGATGTTTATGGCCGTCTGATCGACGGGCTGAACGGGGCCGAAGGCGAGGTGCGCTCGGGTGGGGACGCAGGGGCCCAGGCGCGGCTGCAAACCCCGCCTCCGACCGAAGAGCTGGTGGCCTATTTCACCGGCCCGGTCGAAGTGGGGGCCGATGGCTATGCCCGCACGACCTTTAACCTGCCCTCCTTCAACGGCTCGGTGAAGGTGATGGCCGTGGCCTGGTCGAAGACCGGCGTCGGTCAGGCCGACAAGAATGTCCTGGTGCGCGACCCGGTGGTGGTGACCGCCTCGGTGCCGCGCTTCATGGCACCTGGCGATCAGAGCCGGCTCTTGCTGGAGATCGTCCATGCAAGCGGCCCTTCGGGTGAGATGAAGCTTGCGGTGACCTCGGAGGATCTGACGCTTGGAGACGTGCCGGCGAGCCTGACCCTTGCCGATAAAGGCAAGGCGGAATTCAGCGTCGGTGTGATCGCAGGCGGGGTTGGCCTGTCCGAGATCCGCGTGGCGCTGACCACGCCGGATGGCAAGGAGCTGATCAAGGATCTGAAACTGCCGATCCAGGTCAATGACCCGGAAATCGCGAAAATCTCGCGCTTTGATCTGAAAGCGGGCGAGACCTTCACCTTCGACGAGGCGGTCTTTACCGATATGGTGCGCGGCACTGGCAAATCGGTCATGGCCATCGGCCCGCTTGCACGGCTGAATGCGCCGGGGCTTTTGGCATCGCTGGACCGCTACCCTTACGGCTGCACCGAGCAGATGACCTCCCGCGCCATGCCACTGATCTACTTTGATCAGGTGGCACGGGTGATGGATCTGAAACATGCCGCAGATATCCAGAAACGGATCGACGAGGCGGTGTCCGAGATCCTGATGAATCAGGGCTCCGGCGGCGGCTTCGGTCTCTGGGGACCGTCCTCGGGGGATCTGTGGCTTGACAGCTACGTCACCGACTTCCTCAGCCGGGCACGGGCCCAGGGCTATGCGGTGCCGGATCTGGCCTTCCGCAATGCGCTGACCAATCTTCGCAATCGCGTCAATTACGCGTCGAATTTCGACGCCAATACCCAGGGCGGCGGCACGGATCTGGCTTATGCGCTGATGGTTCTGGCGCGCGAAGGGGCCGCGGCGATCGGGGATCTGCGTTACTATGCCGATGTGAAGGGCGATGATTTCGCCACTCCGCTGGCGCAGGCGCAGCTTGGTGCGGCTCTGGCCTCTTATGGCGACCAGACCCGGGCCGATGCGATGTTCCGCAAGGCCGGCGCGCAGATCCTCGCGTTGCCCTCGGATACGGACACCCAGGTACTGCGCGCCGATTACGGTACCAGATACCGGGACACGGCTGCGATCCTGACCCTCGCGGTCGAAGCTGGCAGCACGGCGATTGACCGCGAGGAACTGGTCAACCGTATCGCCATCGCACCGCGCTATCTTTCGACCCAGGAAGCGACCTGGGCCTTGATGGCGACGAATGCGCTGATCGACGCGCCGGATGTCTCGGGCGTCACGCTGGACGGCAAACCGGCCGAAGGGCCGCTGGTCAGGGTGATCCAGGACGGCGCCGCGCCTGTCGTGGTCAAGAATGAAGGGCGTGACACCTATCTGACCGTCACCACTTTTGGCGTGCCGTCAGAGCCCGAACCCGCCGGCGGCAATGGCTATACGATCACCCGCAGCTACTACACGCTTGATGGCGAAGCGGTGGAGCTGGACAAGGTCGTCACCGGCAACCGCTATGTGGTCGAACTGGAAGTGACGCCCTGGGATTATTCGGATGGCCGCCTGATCCTTGCCGATCCGCTGCCCGCAGGGTTTGAGATCGACAACCCGAACCTGATCTCGGGCGGCGATACCTCGCAACTCGGGTGGCTGAATGTGCTGGGGCAGACTGCGCATTCCGAATTCCGCCAGGACCGTTTCATCACCCAGGTGGACTGGTCGTCGCGCGATGCTTTCCGTGTGGCCTATATTGTGCGGGCGATCAGCCCTGGCAATTACCACCACCCGGCGGCCTCGGTCGAAGATATGTACCGGCCTGACTTCCGCGCCCGCACCGACAGCGGACGGCTGACGGTCAACGCCGAGTAAGATGGCGGGGTAAGATCATGCGCGCGCGCTGGATCTTTGCGCTTGCGGCGGGCCTCTGGCTCGCCGCAGGGTCCCGCGATGCCTTTGACGGCTGGATCGATGCGACCGTGCTGCCGCCGCTGGCGCTGGCCACATCGGTCGAGGTCAAGGACCGCGATGGCGATTTGCTCAGGGCCTATACCGTGTCGGATGGGCGCTGGCGGCTCAGGGTCGATCTGGCCTCCGTGGATCCGCGCTATATCGACATGCTGCTGAATTACGAGGACCGGCGCTTCCGCGATCATGCCGGCGTCGATCTCCAGGCGCTGGCACGGGCGGTTTTACAGGCCGCGCGGTCTGGTCGCGTTGTCTCGGGTGGCTCGACCCTGACGATGCAGGTGGCGCGGCTTCTGGAAGAGGGCACCACGGGCCAGGTCGGCGGCAAGCTGCGCCAGATGCGGGTCGCGCTGAAACTGGAACGCGAACTTTCCAAGGATGAGATCCTCTCGCTCTATCTGCTGCTTGCGCCTTTCGGGGGCAATCTCGAAGGGGTGCGGGCGGCATCGCTGTCTTATTTTGGCAAGGAGCCGACCCGCCTGACCCCGGCCGAGGCGGCCTTGCTGGTTGCGATCCCGCAAAGCCCGGAAAGCCGCCGCCCCGACCGTGCAGCCGACCGCGCCGAGGCGGCGCGCGACCGGGTACTGGACCGTGCGGTGCGTTTCGGGCTGATCGAGGGTGAAGAAGCCCGGGCCGCCCTGACCGAACCCGTGCCGGGGATCCGCAAGCCTTTCCCGGCCTTCGCCCCGCATCTTGCAGACCGGGCCCGGACCGCCGATCCGACGCTGGGCGAACATATCCTGACCATCGACAGGGATCTGCAAAAGCGGCTTGAGACCCTTGCGGCGGAAACTGTCCGCGCGCGCGGCAGCCAGATGCAGATCGCGATCGTGGTCGCCGATCACCGTTCCGGCGAGATCCTTGCCTCGGTCGGTTCTTCGGGCTTTCAGGATGAAAAACGCCAGGGCTTTGTCGATATGACCCAGGCGCTGCGCTCTCCGGGATCGACGCTGAAGCCGCTGGTCTATGCGCTGGCCTTTGACGAGGGCCTCGCCCATCCCGAGACGGTGATCGATGACAAACCAATGAGTTTCGGCACCTATGCGCCGCAGAATTTCGACCGGCAATATCGCGGCGAGGTGCGGCTGCGCGAGGCGTTGCAGCTTTCTCTGAACATTCCGGTGGTGGCGCTGACCGATGCGCTCGGACCGGCAAAGCTGATTTCGGCGATGGGCAAGGCCGGGATGAAGTACCGCATTCCCGGCAATCAGCCCGGGCTCGCGGTGAGCCTTGGTGGCGTGGGGGTGAGCCTTCAGGATCTGGTGCAGCTTTATGCCGCGCTGGCGCGCGGCGGCGTGGCGCTGCCGCTGGTCTGGCGCCTTGACGGTGAACGTGCCGGGGGCGCCCGCGTGGTCTCGGCCGTTGCGGCCTGGCAGGTGGGGGATATCCTCGCAGGCCTTGCGCCGCCGCCCGGCGCGCCGGCGAACCGGCTGGCCTATAAGACCGGTACCTCCTACGGCCATCGTGATGCCTGGGCGATCGGCTATGACGGGCAACATGTGATCGGGGTCTGGATGGGGCGCGCCGATGGCACGCCGGTGCCGGGGGCGTTTGGTGCCGATGTGGCTGCTCCGGTGTTGTTTCAGGCCTTTTCCCGGCTGAAACAGGCGCTGACCCCGCAACCGCCCGCGCCTGCTGCGACATTGCTGGTCGCGAACCGCCAGCTGCCGCCGCCCCTGCAACGTTTCCGCCCCCGCAATGCGGCCTTTGCCGAAGTGAACGCGCCGAAAGTCGATTTCCCGCCCGATGGGGCCGAGGTGGAGCTTTTGCGCACGAGCGAGGATCGCCCGGGCCTGAAGGTGAAAGTCTCAGGCGGCACCGCGCCCTTCACCTGGCTGATCGACGGCGCGCCGATGGCAGTCGGGTCGCCGGATCGCGAAATCATCCTCGCGCTCTCCGGCGCCGGATTCGTGACACTGAGTGTCATTGACGCCGAGGGCCGCTCCGCCCGTTCAAGGGTGCGGCTCTGGTGACCCGCCCCGCCCGCGTCGGAATTTCTAAAAATTCCGGGCCGCTTTCCGGATCGGAAACCGGGCGTCGCACTTGATCCACCGCCAGTGCGCCTGGTGATCAGCACATCGCTCTCGCCCATCTGATGACCAGGCAAACCTGCGGGATCGACCTTTGCCCGACCGGCTTCAGGCGCTTTCTGGCCGCAGCGGTACGCGGCCCAGATCGGTCAGCAAAAACACCTCGCGCCCGTCAATCGCAATGGCGGTGAGCGGCCCGCCATAGGCGGCAGAACTGTCGATATTCACCCGGTTGCCGTAATGTCTGGCCTGATCAAGCGCAGTATGACCATGGACGATCAGCGGCCCGTGATCGCGATTGTCGTCGAGAAAGCCCTTGCGGATCCAGACGAGATCATCCTCGGCCTGGTCCTCCAGCGCAATCCCGGGCCGGATGCCGGCATGCACAAAGAACACATCCCCACGGCGAAGCGAGGTCGGGCGGCTTTCCAGAAAGGCCAGATGCGCCGGGTCTACCCTGTCGACTGCCTCGCGATGTACCGGATCGATGGGGCGATCCCCGGCGGCGCGGATGCCGTAAGAGCGCAGCGTCTCGGCCCCGCCAACCGCCGGATGCAACCAGTTATAGGGGTTTGACAGCGCGGGATCTGCCCACCACGGGTCATGGATGAACTGTGTGAAGAGCCGGTCGTGATTGCCCTTGAGCACCACCCAGTCCTCACCCCGCTCCATGCCGGTCTTCAGCCAGTCGATCACGCCGCGGCTGTCCGGCCCGCGATCCTCAAGATCGCCCAGATGCACCACCGGCGCCGGACCGTGCTGCGCGATATCCTTCGCGATCCGCTCATGTGCGCGTTTCAGAAGGTCGAGATGGCCATGAATATCGCCGATTGCATAGCTGCGCATAGGGGGCTCCTGCATCCGTTCCGCATGCCCGGCATTGCCGCGGGCCGCGAGATCGGGCAAGGCTTAGGCCGACAGCCCTCTCGCCGCAAGCCAATCCTGACCTGTACCGACAAAGATCCGCAGGGAGTGTTTGCGCTAACACGGTGCGGCAGCTAAACGGGGGCAAATCAGTTCAGGAGACTCAGATGGCGCTTGCAGAAATCGGTCTGGTCGGGCTCGGGGTGATGGGCGCGGCCCTCGCTCTCAATATCGCGGAAAAGGGACATCGGATCGCGGTCTGGAACCGCAGCCATGATGTGACGCAGAAATTCCATGCAGAGGCCGGGGATCTGGCCGCGCGTCTCACCCCGGCCGAGACGCTGGAAGATCTGGTGGCGGCGATTGCCGTGCCGCGTGCGATCATCCTGATGGTGCCCGCGGGCGATGCGGTCGATCAGATGATCGCGGCGCTGCGGCCGCTGCTGGGGCCCGATGATCTGATCATCGACGCCGGCAATGCCAATTTCCACGACACCGAACGCCGCGCCGCCGAGGCGGTCGCGCAGGGTGTGCCCTTTATCGGCATGGGGGTCTCGGGCGGCGAAGAGGGCGCCCGTCACGGTCCGGCGATCATGGGCGGGGGACCGCGCGCCGCCTGGGACCGCGTCGCCCCGATCATGGAGGCAATTTCGGCGAAACATGACGGCACGCCCTGCGCCACCTGGATGGGGCCGGGCGGGGCCGGGCATTTCGTGAAAACCGTCCATAACGGCATCGAATATGCCGATATGCAAATGATTGCTGAAGTTTACGGCCTTATGCGCGACGGTATGGATATGGCCGCCCCCGGCATCGCCGCGGTGTTCGAGGCCTGGAATGAAGGCGCGCTGCGCTCTTACCTGATCGAGATCTCGGGCAAGGTCGCCCGCGCGACCGATCCGGAAACCGGTGCCGCCATGCTTGATGTGATCCGCGACGCCGCCGGCCAGAAAGGCACCGGGCGCTGGACCGCGATCGAGGCGCAGCATCTCAGCGCACCGGTCCCGGTGATCGAGGCCGCCGTGATGGCGCGCAATGTCTCGGCGCGGCGGGACGAACGCCAGGCGGGCGAGGCGGTCTTCGGTGCCGGGCCGCAGCCGCTCGGCGGCGGGCTCAGCCTGAAAGACCTCGAAGGCGCGCTGATCGCGGGCAAGATCCTGTGCTATGCCCAGGGCTTCACCATGCTGGATGCGGCTTCGAAAACCTGGAACTGGGGCGTGCCGCTGCCGGAATGCGCCAAGGTCTGGCGCGAAGGCTGCATCATCCGTTCGGCGATGCTTGACCAGATGGCTCAGGCCCTGAGCGAAGACCCCGCGCGCAATCTGATCCTCGCACCGACCTTCACCGCGCTCCTGAAACAGCATCACGAGGCGCTGCGCCGCGTCGTCGCGACCGCCGCGCTCAAAGGCCACAGCCTGCCCGCACTTTCGGCCGGGCTCGCCTGGTTCGACCTCATGCGCACCGCCCGCGGCACCGCCAATATGCTGCAAGGTCAGCGCGACTTCTTCGGTGCCCATGGCTTTGACCGGCTCGACGGAAAGCCGATCCATCATGGTCCCTGGGGCAACCACGCCTGAAAAGGAAAAGGGAGCCGGAACGGCTCCCTTTTTTATTTCATCTGTCCTCAAATTTCCCACGGGCAAGCCGACGGAGACGCCACCGGTTCAAGGCACCGGCAGCTTGCGGGGGGTGTGAAACCCCTGCAAGCCAGCCAGTTCAGGCGACGTCGAACACCAGCGGTTTGACCTGCTGGAACATGCCCGTCGCCTCCAGCGTATCAACCACTTTCGCGTCAATCGGCCCGTCAAGATACAGAAGCGCAATCGCATCCTCGCCCACTGCCGACCGGCCGAGGGTGAAGTTCGCGATATTGACGTTGTTCTTGCCCATGGTCATGCCGAGAAGACCGATGATCCCCGGCACGTCGTCATTGGTGGTGTAGAGCATATGCGCCCCGATCTCGGCGTCGATATTGATGCCCTTGATCTGGATGAACCGCGGCTTCCCATCCGAGAATACCGTGCCTGCGGCCGAGCGCTCGCGCTTGTCGGTCACCATCGTGACCTTGATATAGGCGTCAAACGAACCCGACTTGTCCTGACGCGTGGTCGAGATCTGGATCCCCTTGTCCTTTGCCACGCTCGGCGCCGAGACGAGGTTCACATCCGGATTATGCGCCTTCAGCACACCCGCAATCACCGCCTGGTTCAGCGCCGGCAGGTTCATCTCCGCCACGCGACCGTCATAGAGGATGTTCACCGCCTTCACCGGCTCATCGGTCATCTGCCCGATGAACGACCCGATATGGGACGCAAGCCGGATCCAGGGGCCCATCACAGTGGCCTCTTCGGCGGTCACATTCGGCATGTTCAGCGCGTTTTGCACCGCACCGGTCAACAGGTAATCCGACATCTGCTCGGCGACCTGCAGTGCGACATTTTCCTGTGCCTCGGTGGTCGAGGCCCCAAGATGCGGGGTCACAACCACATTCGGCAGGTTGAACAGCGGGCTTTCGGTCGCCGGCTCGGTTTCAAACACGTCAAAGGCCGCGCCCGCGACATGGCCCGATTTCAGAGCTTCAGCCAGCGCTGCCTCATCGACCAGACCGCCCCGAGCGCAGTTGATGATCCTGACGCCCGGCCTGGTTTTCGCGATGGTCTCGGCGTTCAGAATGCCCCGGGTCTTGTCGGTCAGCGGCACATGCAGCGTGATGAAATCGGCCCGCGCCAGCAATTCGTCCAGCTCGACCTTGGTCACACCCAGCTGTTTCGCGCGCTCTTCCGACAGGAAGGGGTCAAAGGCCACGACCTTCATCTTCAGACCCACCGCGCGATCACAGACGATGCCGCCGATATTGCCGGCTCCGATCACGCCGAGGGTCTTGTTGAACAGCTCAACCCCCATGAATTTCGACTTTTCCCATTTGCCGGCATGGGTCGAAACGCTCGCCTCGGGCAGCTGCCGCGCCACCGCAAACATCATCGCAATCGCATGTTCGGCGGTGGTGACCGAATTGCCGAACGGCGTGTTCATCACGATCACGCCCTTTTTCGATGCCGCCGGAATATCGACATTGTCGACACCGATCCCGGCGCGGCCCACCACTTTCAGCCGGGTGGCCAAAGCCAGCAGCTTCTCGGTCACTTTGGTGGCCGAGCGGATCGCCAGCCCGTCATATTGACCGATGATCTCGGCCAGCTTTTCTTTGTCCTTGCCAAGCTTCGGCAGATAATCGACCTCGACGCCACGGTCGCGGAAGATCTGAACGGCGGTTTCACTCAATTCGTCGGATACAAGAACGCGGGGGGCCATTGCGGGGCTCCTTGAATGGGGGTCTCAGGGGGAGAGAATTGTGAGGGGCGGGGGCGCGGACGCCCCCGAAAACCGATCAGGCCGCGACAGTCAGCGCCGCAATCTCGGCGTTGAAGGCGTATTCGATCCAGGGCATCAGCGCGCGCACATCGGCCTGCTCGACCGTTGCGCCACACCAGATGCGCAGACCCGGAGGGGCATCCCGATAGGCTCCGGCATCCAGCGCCACGCCTTCAGCCTCCAGCCTTTTTGCAACATTTTTGGCGAATGCAGCGCCATCCGTGATGCGCAGATCTGTGAATTTCACACATACGCTGGTGCAGGAGGCCGTTGCCGGATCCACCGCCAGATTGGCGATCCAGTCTTTGTCTGCGATGAAGGTTTTGACCTCATCCGCATTGGCTTCCGACCGGCCGATCAGACCTTTCAGCCCGCCGATGGTTTTCGCCCATTTCAGCGCGACGAGGTAATCTTCCACACAGAGCATGGACGGCGTGTTGATGGTCTCGCCAACAAAGATCCCTTCCGAGATCTTGCCTTTCGAGGTCAGCCGGAAAATCTTCGGCAGCGGCCAGGCCGGGGTATAGGTCTCCAGCCGTTCCACCGCGCGCGGCGACAGGATCAGGACGCCATGGCCACCCTCCCCACCCAGCACTTTCTGCCAGGAGAAGGTGGTCACATCAAGCTTCGCCCAGTCCAGATCCATCGCGAAAGCCGCCGAGGTGGCGTCGCAAATGGTGAGGCCCTCACGGTCCGCCGGGATCACATCGGCATTGGGCAAACGCACGCCCGAAGTGGTGCCGTTCCAGGTGAAAACCACGTCCCTATTGAAATCGACCTGAGCAAAATCAACGATTTCACCGTAAGGCGCCTTGCGCACGGTGGCGTCGAGCTTCAGCTGTTTGACGACATCGGTGACCCAGCCTTCGCCAAACGACTCCCAGGCGAGCATCTCGACGGCTCGCGCACCAAGCAGCGACCAGAGCGCCATTTCGACAGCGCCGGTATCGGAAGCGGGGACGATCCCGATGCGGTAATCCGCGGGAACGCCAAGAATGTCACGGGTAAGGTCGATGGCTTCTTTCAGCTTTGCCTTGCCGGCAGCGGCACGGTGCGAGCGGCCCAAAGGCGCATCAGCAAGCATATCGAGGGAAAAGCCGGGGATCTTCGCGCAGGGGCCCGAAGAAAAACGCGGATTAACCGGGCGCGCGGCCGGGGCGGTGAGTGCCATATCTGGTATCCTTGCAGATAAATGCCTCTCGTTGGGGAGAGGTGTCCCACCGCCGGGATTACGCCTCTCGCGGGGGTGACGCAAGAGGAATTTGAAATGCCGGTTTCAGACTTTTACGACTTCGCTTTGGGGGGCTTTCTCAGCGCGCCCGGGGCCTCGCCCCAGGCATTGCGGAAGGCGCGGGACAGGGTGGAGGGGCCGGAAAACCCTGTGCGCAGAGCCACTTCCGCCAGGGGGTGCTGTGTGTCCGTCAGCATCCTCCGTGCGGCCTGGAGCCGAAGCGTCAGGCACCAGGCCGCAGGGGTGGTGCCCAGAGAGTCGCGAAACAGGATCTCCAGCCGGCGTGGCGAAAGACCGACGGCGCGGGCGGTCGCGGCGGCGGATTCGGGCTGGTCGATCCGCTCCTCCATCCGCCGCACGGCTGCGGTGACGCGCGGGTCGAGCGCAGGGTCGCGGCGCAAAGGCGCGATTTGTGGCTCATGGCCAGGGCGGACGCCGGTCAGAAAGCTGTTCGCGACCTGGCGCGCGAGGCCTGCGCCATGGCGGGCGCGGATCAGATGCAGCATGAAATCCTGCGCCGGTGCCGCGCCCCCGATCGTCACGCGGTTGCGGTCGATCACGAAGCGGTCCGGCACGACCTCGATCTGCGGATGGCGGGCGGCGAGATCTTCCAGATCTTCCCAATGAACGGTGGCGCGGTAGCCGTTCAGCAGACCCGCGCGGGCGAGCACCCAGGGGGCGCTGTCAACCCCGCCGACCAGCTGGAACCGGGGCGCGATACGGGTCAGTTCGCGGATCAGGGGGCGGGTTGCAACCTCGTCAAGCCGGTAGCCCGAGATCACGATCAGCGCATCGGCACCGACCGCATGGCCGGGTGGGCCGTCAGAGGGCAGCGACAAGCCGCAGGTCAGGGGCACAGGCTGGCCATCCGGCGAGACCACGCGCCAGCGAAACAGCTCACGCCCGAGCTGGCGGTTGGCGTTGCGAAGCGGATCAAGCGCCGAGGCGACCTCGAGAATCGAGGCCTGGGGCAGCACAAGGAGCGCAATGGTCAGCGGGCCGCGTGCCGATGAGAAGATAGCGTTTTCCGTCATGAAAAATTCGTAAATCGCAAAGCGTGCGCGGGCAAGCCGGATAATCTCGGGCGCAACAGGCCCCATGCTACAGGAAAGAGTCTCCCATGCCGCTGACCATGAACCGCGAGGTTTTCATCACCTGTGCCGTGACCGGGTCGGGGGGGACGCAGGATCGCAGCCCGCATGTGCCGCGCTCGCCGGAACAGATCGCAGCTTCGGCGATTGATGCCGCCAAGGCCGGTGCGGCAGTGGTGCATTGCCATGTCCGTGATCCGGAGACCGGCAAACCGGCGCGTGATCCGGCGCTCTATCGTGAAGTGACCGAACGCATCCGCGATTCGGGCACCGATGTGGTGCTGAACCTGACCGCCGGCATGGGCGGCGATATGCTGTTTGACGGCACCGAGACCATGAACCGCATGGCGGCGAATTCCGATATGGCGGGCGCTGCCGAGCGGGTGGCGCATGTGGTCGAATGCCGCCCCGAGATCTGCACGCTTGACTGCGGCACGATGAATTTCAACGAGGCCGATTATGTGATGGTCAATACGCCCGGGATGCTCCGGGATATGGCGAAGCGCATGGTGGCCTCCGGCACGAGGATCGAGATCGAGGCCTTTGACACAGGGCATCTCTGGCTCGCGAAAGCGCTGGCTGATGAGGGGATCATCCCCGATCCGGTGCTGGTGCAGCTGTGCATGGGGGTGCCGTGGGGCGCGCCGGATGACCTGAACACTTTCCTGGCGATGGTGAACAATGTGCCGAAATCCTGGCACTGGTCGGCTTTTGCGCTTGGGCGCAACCAGATGGCCTATGTGGCGGCGAGCGTGATCGCGGGCGGCAATGTGCGGGTCGGGCTTGAGGATAATCTCTGGCTCGACAAGGGCGTACTTGCGACCAATGCGCAGCTCGTGGAGCGCGCGGTGACGATCATCGAGAACCTCGGCGCGCGGGTGATCACGCCGGCTGAGGTGCGGGCGCGGCTGAAGCTGGAGAAGCGGGCGCCTTTGCCGAAGTGAGGCGCCTCTGGCCGGGTGCGGATGCCTCCGGCGGGGATATTTAGAGACAGATGAAAAGGCTCTCCCGCAGCAATGGAGGGCCGGGGTCAGGGAAGGGAGCGCGTGCTATGGCGCGTAAGGCGGCGATTATCGGTGGCGGCGTCATTGGCGGAGGCTGGACGGCGCGGTTTCTGCTGAATGGCTGGGATGTGGCGGTGTTCGACCCCGATCCGGAGGCAGAGCGCAAGATCAATGCGGTGCTCTCGAATGCGCGGCTGGCTTTGCCGGCTTTGTCGGATGTGCCGATGCCGCCGGAGGGGAAGCTGAGTTTTGCGGACACCATGGCCGAGGCGGTCGAGGGCGCGGAATATGTACAGGAGTCTGTGTCCGAGCGGATCGAGCTGAAGCACAAGGTCTATGCGCAGCTGCAGCAGGCCAATCCCGGCGTGCTGATCGGGTCTTCGACGAGCGGGTTCAAGGCGTCTGATCTGCAGACGGGGTCGCCGGCGCCCGAGAACATCATCGTCGCCCATCCGTTCAACCCGGTCTATCTGCTGCCTTTGTCGGAGATCTCGGGGTCGGAGAAGAATACGCCCGGGACGGTCGAGAAGACCGTGCAGATCATGAAAGACATCGGGATGTTCCCGCTGGTGATCCGCAAGGAGATCGACGCCTTTCTTGGCAACCGTTTCCTCGAAGCGGTCTGGCGCGAGGCTTTGTGGATGCTCAAAGACGGGGTCGCCACCACCGAGGAGATCGACGAGGCGATCCGCATGGGCTTTGGCCTTCGCTGGGGGCAGATGGGGCTTTTCGAGACCTATCGCATCGCGGGCGGTGAAGCGGGCATGAAGCATTTCATGGCGCAGTTCGGCCCGGCGCTGAAATGGCCCTGGACCAAGCTGATGGATGTGCCGGAGTTCAATGACGAGCTGGTCGAGCTGGTGTCTTCCCAGTCTGATGCGCAATCGGGGATGTATGGCATTCGCGAGCTGGAGCGGATCCGTGATCAGAACCTCGTGGGCTTCCTGCGGGCGCTGAAAGAACGCAACTGGGGGGCGGGCAAGGTTTTGCGCGAACATGACGCGCGCCGCGCGGCAATCTTCCATGCCGACACCGATCAGGGGCCGAAGGCCGCGCCGCTGGTCATGGCCCATATGCAGGTGCTGCCGGGCTGGATCGACTATAACGGCCATATGACCGAGAGCCGCTATTATTTCTGCAACTCGGAAGTGGCGGATGCCTTCCTGCGGCTGATCGGGGCCGGGATGGACTATGTGGAGGCGGGGCACAGCTATTACTCTGCCGAGACCCATATCCGCCATCTCGGCGAGGCGAAGCTCGGTGACAGGCTCACCGGCACGCTGCAGATCATCTCGGCCGATGAGAAACGGTTCCGGTCATTTGTGCGGATCCTGAAAGGCGACGAGGTGGTCGCGACGATTGAGCAGCTTTGCCTGCATGTCGATACGAAGGCGGGAAAAACCGTACGGGCCGCGCCGGAAGTCTGGGCGAAGCTGAAGGCGGTGGCGGAGGCCCAGGCCGGGTTGCCGCTGCCCGAGGGCGCGGGCCGCGCCGTTGGCCAGAAGAAGGACTGACGTTATGGATTTTGGCCTGAACGAAGAACAGAAGATGATCGTCGAGACGACGCGCGCTTTCGTCGAGAACGAGCTTTACCCACATGAGGCGGAGGTGGAGCGCTCGGGCGTGCTGGAGCTGGATCTGATCCGCGAGATCCAGAAAAAAGCCATCGGGGCCGGGCTTTATGCCGCGAATATGCCGGCCGAGGTCGGCGGTGCGGGCCTCGATACCCTGTCCTGGCTTTTGTATGAGAAAGAGCTGGGGCGCGCCAATTATGCGCTGCACTGGACCTGCGTCGCGCGTCCTTCGAACATCCTCCTGGCGGGCAATGCCGAGCAGCGCGAGCAATATCTCATGCCGTGCATTCGGGGCGAGACCTGGGATTGCCTTGCGATGACCGAGCCGGGGGCGGGGTCTGATCTGCGCGGCATGAAGGCCACGGCGCGCGAAGATGGCGACGACTGGATCCTGAACGGAACCAAGCATTTCATCAGCCATGCTGATCTGGCGGGCTTCACCATCGTCTTCATGGCGACAGGCGAAGAGGACACGCCACGCGGCCCGAAAAAGCGGATCACGGCGTTTTTCGTCGATAAAGGCACGCCGGGGTTCACTGTGCGGGAAGGCTACCGCAATGTCAGCCACCGCGGTTACACCAATGCCGTGCTGGAATTCGACGATTGCCGGGTGAACAAACGGCAGGTGCTTGGCGAGCCGCATAAGGGCTTTGAGGTCGCGAATTCCTGGCTGGGCGCGACACGGCTGCAGGTCGCTTCGACCTGCCTCGGCCGGGCAGAGCGGGCGCTGGACCACGCGATCTCCTATTCGGCGGAACGCAAACAATTCGGGAGCCAGATCGGCAAATTCCAGGGCGTCAGCTTCAAGCTCGCCGATATGGCGATGGAGCTGAAAGCGGCGGAGCTGCTGACGCGGGAGGCTGCCTGGAAATATGACCAGGGCACGGTCACCGAAGCCGATATGTCGATGGCAAAGCTGAAGGCGACCGAAGTGCTGGCGATGGTGGCGGATGAGGCGATCCAGATCCATGGCGGCATGGGGCTGATGGATGAACTGCCGCTGGAAAGGATCTGGCGTGACGCGCGGGTGGAACGGATCTGGGAGGGCACCTCAGAGATCCAGCGCCACATCATCTCCCGCGAGCTTTTGCGCGCGGTGGGGGGCTGAATGGCGGATCCGGTCGAAAAGGCTGCGGGCCCGAAAATCCGCTTCACTTATTGCACGCAATGCAACTGGATGCTGCGCACGGCATGGATGGCGCAGGAATTGCTGCAGACCTTTGGCCAGGACCTGCATGAGGTGACGCTGGTGCCGGCAACGGGCGGCGTGTTTCGAATCGAGCTGGATGGCGCCGTGATCTGGGATCGCAAGGAACAGGGCGGCTTTCCGGATTCGAAACAGCTGAAGAAGCTGATCCGGGATCATGTCTGGCCGGAGCGCGATCTGGGCCATGTGGACAGCGCCGTAGCTTCCCATGGCTGAGCCGGTTGCCAACCGTGCCGGGGGCTGTCTGCCCCCGGACCCCCGAGGATATTTAGAGACAGCTGAAAACCAAATGTTAAGTAAATCCCACGACACTGGTTTGGCGGTACAGGCGGGGACGCCGATGGCCGCGACAGGTGAAACCCTGCCCCGCTTCGTCGGGGCAGGGGAACTGGTTCTGGAATTCATCTGTCCGAAAATATCCTCGGGGGGAGGCGCCGCTTTGCGGCGCCGTGGGGGGCAGACAGCCCCCCTCGGCGGATCCGGGATCGGGCACGCGCGGGGGGGCTGCGCATGAACCGGCTCGACAGATTGCTGCGCCCCCGGCATATCGCCGTTCTTGGTGCGGGCTGGGCGCTTAACGTAATTGAACAGACCCGCAAGATGGGGTTTGACGGGCCGGTCTGGCCGATCCATCCCAGTAAGCCCGAGATCGGCGGGCTTAAGGCCTATGCATCTGTCGCGGATCTTCCAGAGGCGCCGGATGCCACCTTTATCGGGGTGAACCGTTTCGCGACTGTAGAGGTCACCCGCGAGCTTGCGGAACGTGGCGCCGGTGGTGCCATCTGTTTCGCGGCTGGCTGGACAGAGGCCGGCGAGCCGGAGCTGCAGCAGAGCCTTGTCGCGGCCGCAGGTGATATGCCGATCCTCGGGCCGAATTGTTACGGCGTGATCAATTATCTCGATGGGGCGCTGCTCTGGCCGGATCAGCATGGCGGCGTGCGCGTTGAAAAGGGGGTGGCGCTGCTCAGTCAATCCTCGAATGTCGTGGTCAATATTGCCATGCAGCAGCGCGGATTGCCGATCGCCTATGTCGCCTGTCTGGGGAATGCCGCTGTAGTCGGGCTGGCCGAACTGGCGGGTGCATTGCTTGACGACCCGCGCGTCACCGCCATCGGGATGTATATCGAGGGAATCGATGACGCGCCCGCCTTTGCCCGTCTGGCACATCGGGCGGCAGAGATGGGCAAGGGCGTGGTCGCGATTAAATCCGGCAAGACCGAGGCCTCACGCGTGGCTGCCGCCTCGCATACGGCCTCGCTGGCGGGGGGCGGTGCGGCCTCTTCGGCCTTCCTCGCGCAGCTGGGGATTGCCGAGGTCAACAGCCCCTCCGAGCTGATCGAGACACTCAAGATCTTCCATCTTCACGGGCCGCGCCTTGGGACAAAGCTCTGCTCTTTGTCCTGTTCGGGGGGCGAGGCCGGTATGGCCGCGGATCTGGCCGCACCTTTCGGGCTCAGCTTCCCGCCGGTGCCCGAGGCCAGTCGCGCGCGGCTTTCCGAGACGCTCGGGCCAATTGTCACCATTGCTAACCCGCTGGATTACAACACTTTCATCTGGGGTGATCTGGAAAAGACCACCGAGGTTTTCAGCGCCATGCTGGAGCCCTATGACGCCGGGCTCTATGTGATCGACATGCCGAGGGACGACCGCTGCGACCCGTCGAGCTATTTCCCGGCGCTCGACTCCATTGTCGCGGCGCAGAAGGCGACCGGAAAACCGGCCTTCCCCGTGGTCTCGATCTCAGAGAATTTCGGCGAGGCACGGGTACAGGGGCTGATGGAGCAGGGGGTCTGCACGCTGCTGGGCTTTGAGACCGCGCTGGCGGCGATCCGCGCGGCGCAGACGCCCGAAGGCGCCCCCGGCTGGGAGCCGGTCAAAGCCCTTGCCCCGCGCGAGACGCGGCTTTTGACCGAGGCCGAGGGCAAGGCGCTGCTGGCGGCAGCCGGTATCCCGGTGCCGCGGGCAGTGACCGGCGTCACGCTTGCCGAGGTGCAGGCGCAGGCGACGGGTCTGACGGCACCCATCGCGCTCAAGGGCCTCGGTTTCGCGCATAAGACCGAGGCGGGCGCGGTGCGGCTTGGCCTTGCCTCTCTGGAGGGCGAGGCAGAGATGCCCGGTGCCACCGGCTATCTTGCCGAGGAAATGGTGACAGGGATCATCGCCGAGATGCTTCTCGGGATTGGCCGCGATCCGGTTTACGGCCTGACCCTGACTATCGGCATGGGGGGCGTCACGGCGGAAGTGCTGGCGGATACCGTCACCCTGGTCTGGCCGGCGGATGAGGCGCAGATCCTCTCTGCGATGCGGCACCTGCGGCTCTGGCCGCTGCTTGACGGCTATCGCGGCCGGTCAAAGGCGGATGTTGCGGCATTTGCCACGATTGCCGTCCGGCTGGGCCATCTGATGGCAGGCGATGACAGTCTGGAAGAAATTGAAATCAATCCGGTGCTTTTGCGCGAAATGGGCGCAGTGGCGGTGGATGCCCTGATACGGAGAGACTGATGGCCGAGATGCAGATGCGGGTCGAAGGACCGGTAAAAACCCGGCGCGAGGGCGCCATTCTTGAAGTGACGCTCGACGCGCCTAAGGCCAATGCGATCAGCCTGAAGACGAGCCGCGTCATGGGCCTTGTCTTCCGCGATTTCCGCGATGATGACAGCCTGCGCATCTGTATCCTGCGCTCGACCGGCGAGAAATTCTTCTGCCCCGGCTGGGATCTGAAAGCCGCCGCCGAGGGCGACGCCGTAGACGGCGATTACGGCGTTGGCGGCTTTGGCGGGTTGCAGGAATTGCCCAATCTCAACAAGCCCGTGATCGTCGCGGTTCAGGGTATCTGTTGCGGTGGCGGGCTGGAACTCGCGCTTTCGGGGGATCTGATCCTCGCGTCAAAGACTGCGACCTTCGCGCTGCCGGAAATCCGTTCGGGCACGGTCGCAGATGCGGCCTCGATCAAGCTGCCCAAACGCATCCCCTATCATGTGGCGATGGATCTGCTGCTCACGGGCCGCTGGTTCGACGCCGAAGAGGCGTTGCGCTGGGGCCTGATCAAGGAGATCTGCGAGCCGGACGAGCTGCTGCCGAAAGCCTGGGAGCTCGCGCGACTTTTGGAATCCGGCCCGCCGCTGGTCTATGCCGCGATCAAAGAAGTGGTGCGCGAAGCGGAAAACATGCGCTTTCAGGATGCGCTGAACCGCATCACCAAACGGCTGATGCCGACGGTGGACCGGCTTTATTCTTCGGAAGACCAGCTGGAAGGCGCGAAAGCCTTCGCCGAAAAACGCGACCCGGTCTGGAAGGGACGCTGAGGGCGGGGCAGGCTTCCTGGCAATCCGTATACCTGACGCCCACAAATCCCTGGTGATTACAGATCGCGGCATGCCATCCATCCCCGATTTTCACGGCGATCCATCCCAGGTCGAAAAGATCGGTGCGGATTTCGACCTCACGCTCAGGGGCGTGCAGGAACATCTCCCGCAGGGCCGGGCAGTTGTAGGACAGCCCCGCAAACAGCACACCATCACCCCGGATTCTCCGACTCATGGGGCGGCCAAAGACCCTCCTCAGTGTCAGGCCATCTGGCATGGGCAGAAGCTCGCCCACTCAGTTCAGGCCACAGCTACTTTTGGGTTTTCTGCTTCGCGCCACGAACGGCCGCTTTGGAGGATACGGCCACGAGCATCCTATGCCTCCGTCCGGCGGCTATGGGCCGGATTCCAAAGACGAGGGGCTGGCACGATAGCGCGTTCGCACTCGCGAAAGCCGTCGCCGGGATGCGCCCAGGTTCGCTGGTGGCTGAGATCCACGGACCCTCGAAGCTCCCAGCACTGAGGGAGAAACGCAAAGGTGGCGACACCTTCGTGATCGTTCATCCGCTATGGCGGCATGACGAGGATTTCGGCAGCCAGGCGATGGCGGGGTCGATGTGATCGCGCATCGCGACAAGCTGGGGTTTGAACCGCCGATCTTGAAGGTCCAGTGCAAACGTAAGACCGACCAAGTTCCGCGCCCGGAAGTCGACCAGTTGCTCGGCACTTTGGGCGAAGGGGAGTATGGGCTTTTTATCGGACTGGGGTCCTTCAGTCGGCAGTCAATGGAGCTAGAGCGCAACCGACCCAAGCTGCGGCAAATCGACGGCGAGCAGTTTGTCGAGCTTGTCCTCGAAAACTACTCTCGGCTGTCACCGCGATATCGAACATTGCTGCCTTTGAAGCAAATCTACGTATCCTGGACGCGCTGAACCACGCTGGGATCGCGCCAGACAAGCTCCAGATGGTTGATAGCACTGTGATCCGCGCCCATCATCATGCGGCGGGCGCAAAAGGGGGACTGCTGACAAGAGGCTCTTGGCCGTTCGAGAGGTGGCTTCTCGACCAAGATCCACCTGCGGGTCAACGGCGCAGGCCTCCCGATGAGGACCGAGATCACGCCAGGGCAGGATTCCGACTACACCGGCTACGATCTGGTGATGGCCGACAATCTGCCACAGCCCGCCGTTCTGGTCGCCGACAGGGGCTATGACTCTGATAAAATTCGGGAAGACATCGAGAGCCGCAACGCCCTGCCCATGATCCCCATGCGAAAGAACCGCAAGGTGCGCAAGGCTGTCGACATGACCATCTATACCTCTCAGCCTCCATTGCTGCCAGATCATTGCGGGAATGTTGCGGCTGTTGCTACCCTCCTGGCCCGGCATGCTCACGGGCAGTATCTCGAATAGAGGTTTCGTGACAAAGACCTTTGCCACTTTACGACACCACTCCGCAGCCTCTGTCCCGCTTTGCCTTGCGCTGATTGAGAGATCGCTTTGCCGCTGTTGCCAAGGGCCGTCCTGCGGCGGCACTCGAAGTTCGGTTTTCTCTGCTTGTTGGTTTCATGTCCCGAGTGAAGGCGGCAAGATGCCGGAGCCGCAAGCAGCAGCATTGTCCCGCATCGCTACCATCCTTGAAAGCTGTTTGCTGCGGAGCAAGACGAACGGCAGCTTCCGGGAATGCGGCAAAGCAACATACTGTCTGAGCGACCAGCGGCTACGGGCCGTGAGTCGCATGGGCGCGCACTTATGCCTTGTGGGCTTGCGGTGGGAGGGAGGCGACTTCGCCGGGTCTCGACCTCACTTGGCGCAGAAAAAAGCCAGCAGAGTGACCTCTACCGGCTTCGGATCACTTCACGGACGCAGATTTCCAACAAAATGGACAATCCACTGACATTAATGGAAGATCTATCTGGCACTTGCCATGTTTTGAAAAGTGCCAAGTAGATGTTCCATTGGCGCACCGAAAAAACCAATGAAATCAGATGCTCAATTTCTGAACGACGCACTCGCCTGTCCATTTTCGCCACATAGCTTGTCCCGGCCCGGCAAAGCAAAAGGGCCGGTGAACACCGGCCCTCTGTTTTCGATCAGCCGATATCGGCGCAGCGGTAGATGGTCTGACATCGCTCGGGCAGCGGCAGGGGCGCAATGCCGCAGTCGGCCTGGATGATGGCTTCAGCGCCAGGGTTGCGACGGGTTCGCGCGGCCAGCTGCGTCACGGTGATGTGGGTTCGCCGAAACTCTTCCAGGCTGTTTTCTGAAATATACCGGCGAAGCCGCCCACTCTGGGGTTCGATCGCCATAACGCTTTCCACATATCCCCCATCGATCAGGGCGCGCAGTGTCCGGATGCCGACGCCGATCATTCGAGCCGCCGTTCCCGGCGGCAACGCCCCATCGACAGGACAGGAGATCGCCTCGTGCAGAGTGGGCAGGTGTACCCGGAATGCCCGGAATCTGCTGTCGCAGCCGATATCGCTGCGCAGGGGGATATGAAGTTTCAGGATCACAGCCGTGACCCGGTCGGTTGGGCAGTGCAGACGATGCGCTGCCGTTGGGATATCGAGCCAGTCCTGGTTGGTCTGACCGCCTTCCGCCAGCCGGTCCAGGTCGCTGATAAAGTCCTCCAGATCGCGCGGGTGGTAGAGTGGTGATGCGTGTTTTTCTGTAAAAAACTTCTGCACCACGCCGCCATCGGTCAGTTTGGTCAGCAGAAACCGGGCGATGCCCAGCCACTTCGCGGCATCGCCTGCATTCATGAGCGCCGCGAAATCACCCGCAATCTGGTCCATCATTTCGGTCGGGACATAATCGGTCAGCCGGAAATCCCGATCATCCGCGCTGCGCTGCGCCAGGCCAAGTGCTGTGAGGCGCCGGCCGAGTTGCCAGCGGGTCACGCCATAGGCGCGGCTCGCGGTTGAGATCGAATGCACCAGCTGGCGCGGGCAAGGTTTGCCCAGGACAACGGCGCCTTCTGCAACTGGGTAGTTCTGGAAAATGAATTCCCGGACCAGATCGCGGATAATGTCGAAATCCCGATCATCATCGCGATACCGCAGCCAGTCGAAGAACAGGCGATACCGGGTCCGGTACAGCGCGGCATCGAGCGGGACCGCGCGCTGCAGCTCCTTCAGCGCGTTGCAAAGACCTTCAGGACCATTTTTCAGGATCGAAAAGCCGATACTGCCCGCCCGATGCCATTCCGCTTCGGTAATCAGATCGCGGGGTGCATCCGGGCCGAGCAGGATCAACGCCCCGAGGTTTTCAGAGGTTTGGGCTGCGACATGGAAAGGCAGCCTGTCGATCCATTCGTCCCCTGCACCATCCTGAATACGGGCGAGCAGGTAGTTTTCCAGCTGGCTTTCATTCGCTGTGATCGTATCAAAGCTTCCCGCCCGCACGCGCGTGGCGTGGAATGCGAAATCAAACACCTCCTTGTTGCCGGGCGAGGCGGGCAGTTCGATCAGCAGGCAGCCATGCGCGCCGCAGCGGCGTATTGAACTGAGCTGCCAGATTGCCTGATGCGCGTTCTCACCATCGGCGAGGCAGGTGGGGCACGCCCGGATTCTGGTCCGTGCAAAGGCCGTGAACTTGATCCGCTCCTGCCCGAGGCGGAACCAGCTGTCGGCGGTGAGGCGCGGTGTCCAGTCGCGTAGCAGGTCGGGCGCGCAACCGGCCAGGGCAGCGAGGCGGAATATTTCGGTATCGCTGCCATTTGTCAGGCCGCGATGGTCCAGCCCCATATCTGAGCAGAACGTGATCAGCCTCGGCGCACCGTTGCGCCGTGCGAGCCTCGCGGCCAGCGAGGTCGCACTTTCGCCTGCGACGCGGGGTACCGACAGGGGCAAGGATTGCAATGCCGAAAACATCATTCGTCTCCCCGCTTGAAGACCTGACGGGTGTCGATGCGGTGATAGTCATCGACAACGAAGGGGTTGAATGCGTCCGCGCAGGAGCTGCGCACCTCATATGCCAGTTTGAAATGCCGCCACTCCAGATGATCGCCAGACTCCAGAAGTGCTATTTCTATCGCGCCGATGATAATCTCTATGACCAGGCCGAACTGGTACGCTGCGGCGTGAATCAGGCGCTCCGACAGCGCGATTTCCAATGCATCGGGTGCCAGACCCAATTCCGCGCGCCGCGCATAACCTTCGATCAGGCCCGCCACATCCGGTGCGTGATTGACCGGCGAAAGCGAGGCAAAATGGATAGTGTCCATGCGGTGTGCAAGTTGCGGATCATGGTTCAGGATGTTCTCCAGCTCCTGCGTTCCCGACAGCAGAATCCCGACAGGCCATTCCTCGTCCGTCATCAAGGTCTTCAGCATCGAGGCTACAGCATCAAGTTCCTGCCGGGTGCCCCGGCTGCTCAGATCCTGTGCTTCGTCGAGATGAAGGAACAGAACTTCACGTTCACGCAGCTGATGACGCACCAGATCCCATATGTACCAGGCTTGCCGCTCAGAAGAGAGATGATAGCCGAGCGCGCGCAGGATTGTTTGGCCGACGAACTTCAGGGTGGCGGGAGAGGGCACTCTCAGGCTGATGATTGCGGCAGACGGCAGAGATGATTGCGCAAGATCCTCGCGGGAACTCGCGATGAGTTGCGCGACAGCGCTGCTCTTGCCAGTTCCAGATGCCCCCGAGAGGGCAATCCCATGCACTTCGGTTTTCCGCCCACTCGCGATATCAGCAAGCCGCTTCTCAATCAGAAGCTTGAAACGAACTTTCAGGGGGTCATACCGCTCATGCTGAATGTAATGCCCACGCAGTTTCGCGATCTGCCAGGCAGTGCTACGGATGATATCATTCATGGTCAAAGCTCCGCTTCATCGTCGAAGGTCCAGGATTTTCGGGGTGTGACTGGTTGCTCAGATGGCCTTGGCGCAGGCGGCGGCATTGCAGTTGTTCCACTGGGCGCAGGAAGATCGATCGGGGTGATATCGATGCCATCGGCCAGCGGATCGCCGGTGCGCGTCCCGTCACCGACATGCCCTGCCGAAGTGGTCAGAGAGTAATGCAGGGCCTTTTCATTCCGGGCGACCTCGGCGTCGGTGACCTGGAACGGAGTCAACTGCATCCGCAGCGCGGCAGCGCGATTGGTATCGGAGATGCGGGCAATGGCCCGGTGCACCACTTCTTCCGAAAGCGTAGCCGCTCGCTGATGCTTTATCCGCAGGGCGCGGCAAGCTTCCTGCCAGTCCGTATATCTGACGCCATCAAAGCCCCGGTGATTACAGATGGCGGCATGCCACCCATCTCCGACCTTCACGGCGATCCATCCAAGATCGAAAAGATCGGCGCGGATTTCCACATCGCGCTCAGGGGCGTGCAGGAACATCTCGCGCAGGGCCGCGCAGTTGTAGGAGAGGCCCGCAAACAGCACGCCATCACCCCGGATTTTCCGGATGAGAGGGCGACCAAAGACCTTCCTCAGGGTCAGACCATCTGGAATGGGCAGGAGGCCTTGCGCCGCCGAGAGCCGTTTCCAGCAATCAGCGGGGGTCTCGCCGCGCAGCCCCCGTTGGGGCTCGTTGTGATAGATATCAATGAAGTAGGTCAGAAGGACACGGATCAGGTCGTCATCATCAAGGCAGGCCAACTGCTCTGAGGGGTAGTCGCCCCTGTCGACCGGGTTGAAGAAAGTCCGCCCGGAAAGAAGGGGCATCAGTCTGTACCCGATCGTACGGAACATGGTTTCGATGGTTCCGCGCAGATGCGGCATGCCTGCGGGCGGAAAGTGCATGGTCAGGCCAAGTGACGTCGCCGTGGCCCGGAAATCTGCCGACATGAAGGCAGATCCCTGATCGGTGACCAACGCGCCAATCCCGCTTCTCTGGTCCCAGGCACTCTCACAACCGGCAGCTCGGGCATAGGGCGTCCGGTCGACAAAGATGTCCCGCAAAGTGCGGATTGCATCCTGTGCATTCGGGGTTTCCGCGAGGCGGATCGCCAGAATACATTTCGTGGCGCAATCTATCGCCAGATAAAGCCAGCGCCGCCCCTTCAGCCGTTCCACCTGATCTGCAGGCAGATGTGCCAGAACACCTGTGGGGGCCAGAAAGCTAATGACATCAAGGCGATGCTCGTCCATTTCGACACGCTCACCTGGCACCAGCACCTCGACGCCGGTCTCAATGAGCCGGTACTTGCGGTTCGCGGCATCGATCCCGTAGCGTTTGGCGTATAGATAGTACTGATCCACCCCCTGCAGGCGACGGTGCAGGCTGCGTGAGGATGGAACAGTCAGCGGAGGCAGTCCCGCCTCAAGCCGCCGCAAGTTTTCCACTTTGAAGCGGTTCAGTGTCTCGGCAATGGCCTGATCTTTGGTTGGCCGCTGCGCCGATGCATAGATATCGATGATCTGATAGGCGAAGGCTTCTGAGGCATGGCACCAGCGTAATCCCCGGTTGCCACAGCGATGCCAGCGTGGAAGCAGAGCGAGGGCATCAAGACCTCCTTTCTCGTACAAGCGGACCCATCGCAATATTGACTTCGCGCAAGGGAACTTGCGGGAAACAATCAGTGCTCCCGCCCTCCCAGCTTCACGGTCCTTGAGTTTCTGCCCATCAAGCTTTTTTGCCTCATGCTCCAATATCGGGAGCGCTGCTTTGACCGCGCGGTAGGTTCGTTTGACCTTCCCCTGCTGCTCCAGGAGCAAGAAGGCGTCGCAAGCCGCTTTTTGCCACAGCAGGACCGACCGCACATCGCCATCCAGTTCTGAGAACAGGTCAACCGGGCATGTTTGGCGCAGCCGGGCCCGTGCCGCCGTGTAATATCCCGGCGTAAAGCGCGTATCCGGTGCCCCAAGGAGGGCGGCTACCTCTTCATGCGTAAAGCTCTGGGTGATACCCGGCCTGTCGGCCTGTTCGAGGATGATAAAATCGTGCTGCACGTCCACCGGACGGTAAGGGATCCCAGAAAGGCTCAGCAGATCTGAATGTGAAAGACGAAGCCGCATGTTCATGCCGCCACCTCCGTCAATGCCGGGCGGGTCCGCATGAGCTGGCGCGCGGCATCTGCCGCCGCCCGTTTGTCCATATGTTCATCCGTCACAAGCTTGATGCGATGCGCGAAATGCTTCGGCATCGCGGCGGCGACATGGCGAAGGTCCGTCACAAAATCGCGACTGATGACGCGCTCGGCAGGCTTTATTGCCACCGCAATCCGTTCACCGTCCGCCATACGGAGCAGGAAATCGAAGGTATGGTGCGCTCGGGTGCCATCCTGCTTCTGGTAGGCAAGCGCGGGCGGCTGCTCGACGATATCGACGAGATCATCCCGCACCAACATCAGGCACAGAAAGCGATATTCCAGCATGCTTTCGAACTGGATGACGCGGGGCCGCGTAAAATTGGACAGCATGGCGATCATGCTGCCGCGAAGGCTACCCTTTGACCGGCCCACGACGTTGCGGATCGAGCGGCTCGAATCCGGCCCGCGATAGATCTTATTCTGACTCATGTAGTGTTCGGAGCGCAGTTGTTCCGGGCCGCTGCCGTTTGGCGCGGAGGGAAGAAGCGCTTCCGCCTCCTTTCAGGAAATGCAGGGACTGGGCCCGCCGGAACCATTCCGGCGGGTTGACTTTTTCTGCGTCTCGGTGGATGAAAGAGGGGTCGGGTATCAATCGACGCCTCATCTGGGGCTAATGGGGCTCTTTCTGTTAGCGCAGTCGGAGCCCTTTTACTTTTGCATGTCGTCCTCCTTTGCTGGATACCGTTCGGGAAAGAGTTCCTGCGCGGTGGTGCCAAGCGCCCTGGCTATTGCTGCTTGTATGCGATGGGAGCGCCGATAGCCCTGGCTCACCACGGTGACACTGGACGGCAGAACGCCTTCGGTCCTCGCAACCTGCGCAAACGAACTTCCGCCGGATCTCAGGCGAAACTTTATCAGCTCGTGACGTTGCAGATCGACAGACATGGAAAACCTCAGGCAAACTTCTTGGGCCACTGTCCCGGCACATAGATTCACCGGCGATTCGTAGCGTCAACTCTCTTGCGGTTTGCTCGTGTCGTTTCTTCACCATACCCACCTGCAAACCTGAGGTAATGTGAGAAGGTCCTACCAAATATGCCAACTACGGTATCGTCAAAATCAGGCAGAATGCTGCTGATACGCGTGGTTGGAAGTGACTTCGATATGCGGAAGCGCTGCTGGTATCGGCGCGACGTTATCGAAACCGGGCGAAGATTTGTAATGGAATCACGCCGCAAGGACGAACCCGTCCCAGCTGAGGAAATTCGCGCTGTGTTCATGCGCGACGGCACGATGGCAAGTTTCATGAAGCACTACGGGCTTGGCTCAAGAAAGGCCCTGAAGGTTCTGGAACTCTATGGCATTCCCTTCCGCGCCTATATCAGCAAAGAGTTTCAGGAAGGCGCTACGTTAGCGGACCTCCGGGAGCGTCATTCAGTCGGAGAGGCGACGCTGTCACGCTGGCTGCGTGATGCCGGGACAAAAGTGAGCTCAGGTCGCAAGATCCCAGATATGCCGGAAGATCAGGTTCGCCAGCTCTGGATCGCTACGCGCTCGATCAACCACGTCGCAAATGCCTATAATGTGCATTGGAAAACGGCGCAGAAGCGGCTTCAGGAGTTGGGACTATCGTGATCGCTCGCCCGTGGCGTGAACACTCGAATTCCGCGTGCCCCCTGGGAAACATCCTTGCCTGCCGGCCGATTGTTGAGGGGTTCACGGCTACAGGATGAATTTCTAGATGTTTCCAGACAAGTCATCCAGAAAGGCCTTTTCGTCTTGGAGATGCTTGAACCCGTCCTGACGAACCCGCTGCTGAAGTGCCGCAATACTTCCCCGCCCATGAGCTGCATGGCTCTCCGTGAGAGAGCTCCCGATGCGAATGATGATATCGAGCCTGCTGTTCAGGTCTTCACACATCTCCTGCATCTCCTTCCGAAATTCTCGCAGAAGCCGGATCGTATGATCGTAGCACTCGTCGCTCATCTTGAACTCCTTTCGCGAAGTATAGATGATGCAGCCGAGAAAATCGACGCTGATGCAGATCAGCCGTCGTTGGCATATGTAACCAATCGATGCCGTGACACACAGACGAGTGGCACAGGGACTGACAGACAGCGCTGCGGCATCGCTACTGCAGCGAGCGTGGGGAAAGCAGCCGTTCATCCATGGCGCGTCCCCGCCACCCACAACGGGCGGAAAGCGGTCTGTTGGCGGTGCGGCATCGCGCCCGCGGCAGACCTGGGAAAGCGGTCGTTCGTTCATCATGCAGCGATTGCTTTGCCCTACCGCCCCTGACGGGCGGGAAGCGGCCTGACGGCGGTGCGGCACGGCTAATGCAGCAACATCGCCGTCGGATCAGCCCTGAGGGCGGGAAGTTGACGGATGGCAGCGCGGCGTGGTACCCACAGCAAACCCGAGAAAGCGGTCGGCCTACAGTACGCAGCAAGGTGGCCGCGTGCTGACTTTCAGTTTGGGGGAAGTGGTTACTCGTTGCCCGCCCATAAAACGTCTGGTTTGGGGGCCAACTCATCGCGTTTCTCATGAAGCTGTTCGATTACTTTGCGGACGAGCAGTTGCTGGAACTGGATGTGGCGATTTGCTAGGCTTCCAACCATGACAACGCAAACGATCATCATTGACCCGCAACGCATGACCGAAGAGGGGACCTCGTTCGGGACGCCGAGTGGCATTGAGCACGAGCTACCGAGCGAGTCTGCTAGCGAACTGCAGATTGCCGAACCGTTCAATCCAGACGATATCGATGTCGCGACACGCTCGATGACTATTGATCTGCTCCTGTCGCGGATCCGCAGCAAGGCGATCGATCTTGAGCCCGACTTCCAGCGGCGTCGCGGGATTTGGAGCGAACGCCAGCAAAGCCGGTTGATCGAGTCGCTGCTCCTCCGCATTCCGTTGCCTACGCTCTATGCCGCTGAAGACGAAGAAGAGAATTGGGCAATAGTCGATGGTATACAGCGGTTGACGACGATAACGCGGTTCATCGATCCAGAAGCGATCAAAGAACCCCCGCTCAGGCTGACCGGGTTAGAATATCTCGGCGGATCCTTCAACGGCATATTTTTTGACGATCTTCCCGCGCGGTTGAAGCGCCGCCTGCGCGAGACCGAGCTCGTCGTTCACGTCATCCGGCACGGCACCCCGCCGGAAGTGAAGTTTAACATCTTCGCGCGGATCAACACCGGCGGCATGCCGCTTTCGGCGCAGGAACTGCGTCATGCACTGATCCCGGGCAAGGCGCGAGTTTTTCTCGGCCGACTGGCTGGGCTTGAGGCGTTCAAGCAGGCTACCAACTACAGCATTCGCGACGAACGAATGGCTGATCGAGAGATGGTCTTGCGGTTCCTCGCCTTCAGCATGACCCGGCCCGAAGAATTCCGCGCCTATGATTTTGACCGTTTCCTCGGAGACGCGATGCGCGAGATTAATCTTCTCCACGTTACCGACCTAGATAGGCTCGAGCATAGCTTCATTCAGGCGATGAATAGTGCGTCGGAAATTTTCGGTCAGGATGCGTTCCGTAAACGCTATCGCGAGACCGATGCGCGCTTTCCGATCAACAAGGCATTGTTCGAGACCATTGCGGTATCGCTCGCAAACCTCACTGACAGTGAGCGCGAGCGATGCATCTCACACCAAGACGAGGTTCGCCGCCGGATGATGGAGGTGATGCAGGACCGTGAATTCGACTCTGCCATTTCCCAGGGTACTGGCGGTATCAACAAAGTGCGCAAAAGATTCGAGACGGTGTCAAAAATCTTCAAGGATATCGCCGATGTTTGATGCACTCACCTTACATAACTTCAAAGCCTTCCGTGATATCCATATCCCTATTAAGCCGTTGACCTTGCTGTCTGGTCTGAACGGTTCTGGGAAGAGCACCACCTTGCAAGCGTTGGCCCTGCTCCGGCAATCATGGGATACTGGCTTCCTTTCGAGTCGGGGATTTCTACTGAATGGCGATCTCATCGAGCTCGGTACTGGCGTTGATGTGCTCAACGATCAGCATGATGACGAAGAAATCGGCATCACGCTCCATGGCCCCAATGAGCGGGACTTCGCGTATCGTGTCGCTTATGATCCGCGGGGCGATTTGCTGCACTTTTCCGTCAAGCCCGACTTCGGCTTTTACTCTGGATTGGAGCACAAACGCGGCCTGTTCGGCAATTCGTTTCAATATCTGCGCGCTGATCGCGCCGGACCCGAGGTGAGCTTTCCAAAAGCCTATCACCTCGTCAATGAGCGCCGTTTTCTTGGGAGCCGCGGTCAGTATACCGCGCATTTCCTAAGCCTATTCGGTGATGAGGAGGTTAATCCGAAACTTCGACATCACAACGAGACAGCTCCTGGGCTACTCTCGCAAGTCAATGCTTGGCTGAAAGAGTTCAGCCCCGGCGTCGGTCTCGCTGTCGAGGACATCCCTCGCACCGATTCCGTACGCCTCGATTACTTCTATGGCGGAAGTGCCGGAATCAGTGGATCCAATCTCTATCGCTCCACCAATGTCGGTTTCGGGTTGACGTACGTCCTACCAATCCTCGTTGCGTGCTTGGCATCACCGCCTGACAGCTGGCTTCTGATCGAGAACCCGGAAGCGCACCTTCATCCTCAAGGTCAGGCGGCGATGGGGCAATTGATGGCGCGATCCGCCGCGATTGGTACAAGGATCGTGGTAGAAAGCCATAGCGATCATTTCCTCAATGGCATCCGCCTCGCGGTGAAAAGCGGCGAGATTCCCGCCCGGGACGTCGGTCTCAATTTCTTCCGACGACCGTCCGGTGCCAGCCAAACTGAGCGTATCAACCCGGGCGTCACTCCGGAAGGTAGGCTAACTGACTGGCCCGATGGTTTTTTTGACCAGTGGGACAAGTCGCTCGATCAGCTTTTGAGTTAAAATGACCTTCATTGCTTTCTTAAATGAACTTTCCTTTCCAATAGGTGCCGTTGATGAGGAAGGCGCAGAAGCTGCCGTCATGGGTCTGACCAAGACGCTGCAGTCTTTGCGCCGGATCCATTCGAGCGCAGCGCTCCACTCCTCCGTGCCGCTGGCGTCGATTCCGCTCGGCGGTGAGCAGTGGCTCGGCCAAATTATGGCAAAGGGACGCAATCGCGACGAATGGCGGTTTTTGCGCGGCTTTGAGAACCGTGCGCCTTTCCGTGTCAAGTTGGGTGAAGCATTTGGCCTCGAAGCGGAGTATCGTCACAATGACGTTCGTGCCGACGGTTTGGGCTTGAGCCACACCGTCGGCACGCTCGGCGTCAGCTTTGCCGCCGAGCCCTGGCTGGTCGCTACCGTGGCGCTCCATCGCATTTCGCTCGATGATAGCGGTGAGTGCGAAGAGCAGGTCGTTGAGGTCAATCACGCCTCCACTCCGTCCCATGTCAAAGGTCATGAAGAGTGGCTGCGGCGGATGGTCGGAGAGCAGGTGCGTGACGGCGAAGAGCTTTGGACTCGGCGCGCCGAGATATTCCCGCATTTGCTCTTCCTCCCGCGCACGGAACCGCATCTACGTGCTTTCAAAGCTGGTGAAATTCGGCTGGCGAGTGCACAGCACGCACTGATGGACCTTGAGATCGCCGCGGCGCGCTGGAATACCAATGACGCGGCGATGCCGACTTTCCTGACCAAAACCTCACCAGAAGGGGAAACGCGGAGCAACCTGTTCAACTTTAAAGATTTGTCGGGTGTCCAGCGCTGCTTCGACTGGCATTCCCGCTACACACCCGGTGCCGGCAGGGTTCACTTCTGGTGTGACCGTTCGTCGGGCCGACTGACGATCGCCCATGTCGGCGAAAAAGTGGCGAACTGATTGCGGCATACGCCGAGGCCGTTTTGTGAGTGCCGCGCGACAGCCTACGGGGCTCAGGCGGCGCACAGACCGTGCGTAGTATGCTTCAAAAGGGAGCGGTCCGCCTCGCTGTCGTCAGCCTGAGTGTTGGCGATTGGGATCAAAGTGTCGATGAACTCATCTTGGCCTCGGTGCTGATTGCGTCAGAAATCTTGACGAGAAACCAGATATATCCGACTGAGGTCCACAGTTAGGTTCCAAAGACTATTGAATCAAAAAGCGATAAATTCATGTGCCTCTCGGCGTGGACCGTCGGGCACTTCCACTCCAATCGCCAAGCATAAGGCCGCCAGAGAATTTTCCGCTGTGTGACCATCAACTACCGAAAGCAGTAGTTAGCTTCAGATTGCGCCTTGCCAGATCACCTTGCCGCCTTGTGCTAGCCGATTGAAATCGTCGGGACGAAAGCCTGCGCAGTGCGGTTCTGGTCGTAGAGCCTCATCGCGAGATCCGCTTTAGGCATCCAAACTCGTCCCGTTTCCACTGCTGCAGAAGCCGGGACTACTGGGAAAACATGCAGAAGCACGCCTTCCCCGTGATAGGCCTTGATGCGGTCGAATAGGTCGCGCACCAACCTCTTGTATGCGCCGAGGTCGTCCCTCCTCCGCATGATGTCGTTGCCAGGTTGTTCGCAGGTAATCGACCAGATAGCGGCATCCTCACCCAATACCGAGGTAATACGCTCGTCGTTAACGGTGGCACTCAGGGCCAGCTTCAGCGCGACGGGCACGTCCTTTCGTCCACTATACTCTTTGACCTTGTAAGCGATGCGCGGCTGGTCAGGTAGCCATTTCCAAGTTTCTGGTTCGCGGTGCTTCTGATGCACCGACACCGGGACAATGTCGCCGAGAAGCGTCCCCAAGCGGATAAGCAGCGGCTGAGGAGCCAACGCGAAAACACTGAGTTGGCGGACTTCCCGCTGCTCGATGCGCTCCTTGATCTTGCGTGCAAAAAGGCGCTCCAGATTCTCGTTCTGCTCGGTCCAGTAGGCTTCTTCGTGATCCTTACGCTCCGAACCGATCAACTCAATGTCGATTGTCCGGCCCTCTGCGGGGTGGTGATCCGGGGGCATAGCGCTGAAGATCGAACGAGTTGTCACTAAGGTGTCGCGCTGGCCGATGGTCGCCGCGAACCTGACCACATGGGAGACGCGATCGACATCCATGTCGGTGACGATCTCGATCCGGTCTTCATGTTCGGCCTTCATGGCCAACAAGACATCCTCGGGATAGTCGGCCAGATAGTCTACGTCGATCGCCTTATGGTGGACGGGGCACATCAGCATCAGGTTGTCGATGTCCTGGGCAAGCTGCGGCGATCTAACGGCGTCACCTCTGGGACCGCCTGCCTCGTCGGCGACGATGTGGGCGATGTATCCGAACTTGCCCGTGCGCTTGCCAGAGATCAGGTCACCGATCAGCAGTTTGTTGCATCCACGAAATTGACAGCGACCCGCAGCCCTAGCCCAAAGCGCGTTTGCAACTTTTGATGGAATAGCAGTCTTGGACATGTGGACCTTTCAATTGCCGCGCTGGAGGCGCCGCCTTTCAAATGAATGTTCTCTTCGATCGCGACACCGGCTCGTCAACCATCTCGACGCGTTGCGGGGGCTGGCCGCGCATGAATAGGTATGTTCCCACCTGCAACATTACGAACATCCGCAGTCGAACAATCATCAAAACTGAAAAGTCGATATTGCCGACATCCTCGACCATCGCCTGCATCGTCCTGATGTCGGTCGTGCTTGGGCTCACCGGAAAGCTTGGATGGGAATGCCATTCCCCCAAGTAGTTGAAACGACCGAAGTCGTTGCCATTCTTCTCGAAGAAGGCTTCCAGTGCCTGGGCGTGCAGTTCCGGGCGGCGCTCGAAGTACGCGCGCTCGCCTCCCATCGGGTCCACCGTGACGTCCACGACCCGAAATCGGCCTTCATCGTCCAATTGCTCCGCGAGCAGTAGCCCCCCAGTTTCCCGGCGTCCGGATATAGACAGTTGCCGGCAAATTTTCTTGCGGACAGAACTAGGCAGGGCGATCTGCATCTTGGGCCTGCACGGGGAAGAGAAGGGTCACAAGCTCTTTGAGCTTAACCTCGTCGGGGGACGATCCCGCATCCCAGCCTTCCGTGCCGGTATAGCTAATGGGGTGAGTATCGAACGGAGCTGTGAATATCCAACCTTCACCCAGGCCGATTGCATACGCCGGAGCGGGGAACTGGCTCCCACCGCCTCGAAGCGTGTCAATCGCCAGGCGCGCTAGGTGACCGGCAATGACGGAAACGTCGGCATCGTCTGCGATCAACGGCGGCTGATCCGCCCGAAGGACACCGTACTCCACCTGTCGAGAGGGCATCTCCCACTCGACACCCTTATCGTCGCACCACGCCAAGATTTGGCGGCGCGCCACATCGGGAGACGGATCGTGGCCGGGGCGGGACCGCGCAACTATTCCGCCAATCCCCCCGCCGAAGACCTCGCCCCATACCATCGGTCGAAGCTTGAATCTTGCCGCTGCCGAGGCGAGGCCGAATACGGTAGCGTCCGCCGTAGCGTCGATGATCAGATCACAGTTGGCGAGCGTCTCCAGCGCGGTGGCGGTCCACTCGGAACTTTCTTGGCCACCAAGGTTCACGATCTGCACCGTGACCTTCGCCTCGGGGGATATCTCGAGTAGCCGCGCCCGCAGCGCCTTGGCCTTGTGGGCCCCGACACCACGCCAATCCAGCTCGTTCCTCACCAGGTTACCGGGTGAAAGAATGTCGTCGTCAAACAGTTCGAACTTACAGGCACCCGATCGTGCTAGCATTGCCGCTGTTCTCGATCCGAGTGACCCACATCCGATCAGCGCGATCCGCTTGTCGGCCAGCGCCGCATTCGCGGGGGGCAGTCGCTGTTGGTCGGCGCCGATTACAAACGTAGCGTAGCCATCAATTTGAATGCCGCCGTCCGCCTTGCGGTATACCATCGCCAGCCACGCGGTTGCGTCATCTACAAGCAGGTAGGTGGCAGGCGGCCATGCCGGATATTCAGGCGTGATACCTACAGACTTTAGGACAGCTTCGAGGGACTTTTCGGTGACCGGTCCCGTGAACTTCGTCCCCCTAGGGGCACGGATCCCGGTTCCTTTGTAGTTGGATGCCGTCAGGACCGGCTTGCCCTGCTTCCAGATCCGACAATCATCCGGACCCAAGGCGGTCAAATGTGCCACCGCGGCCTCGCCATAATAGTGTTCGTCGATCTCGATCGGCTCCACGTGACCATCATCCATGGCCCGGATTAGCCGCAATGGTTCCTCGGGTATGGCCAGTCTGAGATATGTCCAGCGAAGGCGCTGGCCTTCGGATACCGCGTGAGCAGACGGAACCCCGTGACCCGCCAACTCGGCGCACTCTCCGACGAGGAGTCTACGGGCGCTCTCAATCATCATCGCGCCCGTCCAGCTGAGCTCCCAGTTGTCTGGCCGAAACTCCAGGCAAAGCTCGCCTGACAGACCATATTGATGTCCGGATAGGCGCTCGCCGTCCGCGTTGAACACCTGCGGCGGGATGGAAGGGAAGAAGTCCGGATAATGCATTACGAGCCGCCATCTGGATGCGGCCTCTACAATCTCGAAATCCAGGAGCAACTTCAGGCCGTCAAGACGCCACCGCACTTTTTGAAGCCAGTCAGTGGTCTGCTCGAGGCGCGCGATCTCAAGTCGCTCCGACAGACCTCGATTTGGATCCGAAACCCACCAGATCATCTGCTGCCGAATCCTGCCGGTTTGCCCGGAACGCGCGCCTCCGCAGGGAAGGTCGGTGCAGCAGCTGCGGCGGATGCCGCAGTGGCGGGACGCAGGAGCGACGAAGCCGACTTCGGCGCAGCACGATCCCTGGCCCTTTCGGCAAGGTCACGACCGATGCGGGGAGCAACGGAGTCGGTGATCACCTGACGGCTGGTTACCTGTGCGGCATAGAAGAAATCCCGCCGGGCTGCTTCCAGCCATTCGTAGAATGCGGCGCGGCGCTCGGGATGCTCAGCCCATTTGTCAGCGAAGTTCTCGAGCGGGTCAGACGGGTTGGGGATATAGTACCTTATGCCATCGACCCCAATGAATCGGTCCATCTTGGTCAAGATTGAAACCAAGGCTTGGCCGATTGTTTCCTCGCTCTCATATGCGTGGGCCGACAGGGTGGTGAGGATGACCGAGATCGGTTTGACATCCTTGCGATCCGAGAACATCTGATCGCGATGACGTTTCAGGATCATGATCGCCTGTTGCAGCGGCGTGACCACCCGGTATTCGGGAATGCTCTCGACACTCGCCTGGGCCGCTTCGGCAAGCTTTCGGCGCCGACGCGAGAAAGCTACGGCCATGCGCGAACGGAACCAGTTGGCATAACCCTTCGGGTTGGATCGGGGCCAGTCGGTGGCGGGCTGATAGAAGAGGGCGTGCTTGTTGTCCGTGATGGCGATCGCGGTGCTGGCCCACCGTGCATCCAGGCCGCGAGACTCCAGCAACAACCGCGTGGATGTGCCATTCGGGAGCGCCGGCACGATATCCATGTGGAACTGGGCGCCATCAGCATATTCGAGCGTCCAGCAACGACGGCCTTCGCCGAGCGGCTTCACCATTGCTTGTGCCGTTCGATACGCCTCGATCTCGACCCGAAGCAGTTCCTTAAGTGCGTACTGGGTCAGTTGGTCCTTCTTCAGGGCTGCCAACTCGCAAACCGAGTCGATATCATACTGGCCGTTTTCGTCCTCGGGCTTGATGACCGTTCCCAAGCGGAATGAACCCTGCGAGTAGACCTGCGGGTCATACTGTTTCACCTTCGATGCGTCGCGATGTAGCCACTTGCCAAGCGACTCGTACCGGGCGACCGCCTGGTCATATCTGGTGGGCGAGATTGTGAGCTCGTCCGCCAGCGCTTCGAGGTAGCCCTCGGCTTCTTTGGTAATCGTAATCATCGCGCCCTCCTTCTGCCGACCCAGATATGATCGCGACCAGCATCGCTTGCACCGGAGGGCCATCTCGCCCGCCAGCCCGGATCGTCTATGCACCGTAGCCGTATAGGGAGCGTCGCGACAGACGGAGCAGAATGATAGCGCTCCGGAGCTTTCGATCGCCTATAAACCATAGTTAAGTTGGTGAAGAAATCTGATCAAGTCAAAATTGTTCGACGATTTTCAAGAATCAGAAACCCCATGCCGGCGACATTGATAGCCGACAATGAAGTTGTCTTGGGCGTGACATCCAATCTTGCAGAAGGTTGTTTTATTTTTAGGGCATTTGTCCTTTACCGCCCTTTTAACATCCTCGGATTTCCAGTTCCGACGCGCGCTGCGTGTTTTCCTTACCACGAAGTCAGAGAAGATCATCTTCCTTCAGCTTCATGGCTAGGTCATGTTGACAAATGGCGGATCCATAGCCTGATGCAGGCAATGTCTATGAAACCTAGGGTCAGGACTCGTTATTGTTTTACAGCCAGAAGATGACGGTTGCGGCGAGCGCGATTGCTGAGAGGAACACCCTCGGGCACCTGTCGTATCGCGTTGCGACCCGCCGCCAGTCTTTCAGTCTGCCGAACATGATCTCGATCCGATTTCGGCGCTTGTAGCGGCGCCTGTCATATTTGACGGGCTTGCTCCGAGACTTCCTGCCCGGGATGCACGGCTTTATCCCCTTGTCTTTCAAGGCTTCTCTGAACCAGTCGGCATCGTATCCACGGTCTGCAAGCAGCCAGTCTGCCGATGGCAGGCCGCTCAATAACGCGGCGGCCCCAGTGTAATCACTGACCTGGCCTGCGGTCATGAAGAACCGGATGGGGCGTCCTGCGGTGTCGGTCACGGCGTGCAGTTTGGTGTTCATCCCGCCTTTGGTTCGACCGATTGCCCGCCCCCGTCTGTCGTCTGCCCCCCCTTTTTTATCCGCAGGCTGGATGCCGTGCGATGCGCCTTCAAATATGTGGCATCGATCATCACCGTCTTCGGAACAGCCGCCTCTGCCGCCAGGCCGTGCATCATGCAGGCGAAGATACCCCTGTCACTCCAGCGCTTCCAACGATTGTAGAGGGTCTTCGCAGGACCATATTCCTTAGGGGCATCTCTCCACCGCAAGCCATTGCGATTGATGAATATAATTCCACTCAAAACACGCCGGTCATCAACACGAGGCTTCCCGTGGCTCTTGGGGAAGAAGGGCGCCAGACGCGCCATCTGCGCCTCAGTCAGCCAAAATAGGTTGCTCATCCATCGATCTCCTTGACGAGCCTGAATCATGCTGAAAGCACAAGATCAATGGGTCCTGACCCTAGCTTAATGGCAGTCTTCAGTCATCGTGGAGATGTTCCCCGCGATGGCCCGCACGACATATGATTTCGTATTGCGAGTTGATCTGTTTTCTATGCACTATGGGCACTCCTGGATGCCTCAATGAAAATGTAAATTAATGCCAAATATAATATTCCGGTTCTATGCTCCCACTGCCACTCACCAAATGGCGCTTCTCAACACTTTTGAAGCCAATATTTCGCTGCCGCGGCTACTTGCTGCAGCGCTTACAGTCGGACGTCCTAGCTGGTCAGCTGTTCTACAGCATGGAAGCTATTCAACAATGGAGTGCACATGGCGAGCCGCAATGATAATGTCGAATATAGCGATTTCCGAGGGCGCAAACGGTGATTTTATTTTTCAATCGTCTGATGCATTCAACTGCTTAGATCCGTCAGAGAAGGGGGCAGCGACATTCTTCATTGCCGGAACAATGACAAAGATTGTTGCAGAGCTATTTGGAATACCGGTTTTATATCATCTGGACACGCTGCACCACTACTCAAATTTCATTGGGCCAAATCTACCACAAGTATCCATGCTAGCCAATGCGACACGCAGGCCAGACTTCATCGGTCCAAATTCAGGGCTGCTCTATGGAGTATTTGAGTCGAAAGGCCGCACTCATCAGTCGCATGATCCGCTGAGAATATCGGCAAAGGAGCAGACGACTATGATTAATAAAATAAATGGTACAGATCCAATCTGCAGGGTGGCGTGTATAACAAGTTTTGGAAACAGGCAAATGACTGTTGATGTTGTTGATCCAACTGGATCCCACAAAGAGTCATTCAATATGGAAACTACGAACGCTGATCTTAAAGAGCCATTTAGATTAACTCAGCAACTTTTCCATGAGAACATTATCCATGATGAAGTAATCCATCGTGTTAAGTACAAAATAGTAAAATTAGAGGCGGCTGACTTGGAATTTGGCCTGCGCCAAGATGTGTACAATGCGCTGGAGTTTGGTTCAAACATCGACATGGAAGCGCAGATCAAACGACGTGGTCGAGAAGACGGTGTTCAATTTCCTGCATCACTGATCGCTCGCCTCAGCGAGGGAGCAGACCAGAAGGAAGGCGTTGCACCAGATGGGCATTTTGTACGAGTGGGCCCGAGTTGGGAACGCTGGATGAATTCAAAAAAAGCTAAAGGCTAGGGAGTGAAGGTTCCCCGCCCTACTGCCGCGACTCCTAGATCTCAGGGATTCCAACTCGCGGAGAACATGGTTCATGCTTTGGAGGCATCGCTGTCGCATTTCGCCGAGTTGGTGCGCCAGAGCGGACTACCGGATGTCGAGGCAGATGAGCACCGCGTCGATCCTCAGCCTTGTTCTCGTAGCGCTCGAGGGTATGGCCTTTGGCGGTATTCCGGACGCTTGCTTGACCTGGAACACCCTGTCGCCCTTGACTAGGCGGAAAGCGACTGTTGCTTGAACGTCGCTGCGATCCAGTTCGCCATCGCGCTTGGCGCAGCACCGGGCGAGATCCTACACGAAGACGCGGGCGCTAGCGGCGTCAATGTCTATGGCAGCGCGGTGCTGCTGATCGCCGGGGTTCTGATTGCGCTCGGCGTTCGTACTCCGGCAATGGTCACGGCCTGAAAGGGCTGGGCCGCGGCACCGTCGCGGCCCAGTCGGCAGCTGCCGCGAGGCCGAATAACCGAGCTTAGGGGCGAAGGAGCGGCTGATTTGCTGCATTACGCTTCGAACGACGTCTTTCGTGAGCGCCGCAGAGCAGCATCAGTGACGACCGAACGGCGGGTAAGGGCCGGGTTGGCAAGACTGTGGCCGGGATCGGCTAAGCCCGTCGAATCTATCGGTTGCTGTGCTGCAGCATGCTGCTCGAAGTTTAGAGGAGGAAGTTCAGTCTGGTCCTTGCCCGGGCACCCACGGACTACATGAACTGAACCATCCTGCAGCGATGGCGTAAACACCTGCCCGACCAGCAACCGCCTTGCTCTTCGGCTCATGACGGCTTTTGTGACCTGCCTCCTGCCTCCTGCCTCCTGCCTCCTGCCTCCTGCCTCCTGCCTCCTGCCTCCTGCCTCCTGCCTCCTGCCATCGGTTTCGGCTGCTTCCGCGCCGATTTTGAGGCGACCGGACGGGTGCCCGAAGGTCAGCATCGTCATCGGCCGGGGCAGCAGGTTGCTGACGATCGTACCAGGAATGGCTGCAGCCACCGCAATGGCGACCGCGCCGGCTCCGGTCTTGGCATGGTGCAGCTTGCCCCGGACAGGACCCGGCCGTGTCACATAGCGTGCGTTCCTCTCCGCGACATCAGAACGTGGGCCAGTCACTTGTGGCATAGATGACGCTCGACAGGACCACGAACTAATAGGTCAATCATCGGCGCGCTGGATCGATAGCTACAGTCATCCAGAGCACGGCAACCGGGGGCACGACGAAGCCCCTTTTCCCGAGCAATGACATGGTCATAATGGCAGAGAACAATAATTTCGACTGCCGCCATATACAAATCTGCGGTCGATGAGCAGAGTGCAGTTGCCTTATGAAGTTTCTCCCACCCAACGATGACATCACCCTCTACGAACAGGGTTTCGAAGACGACGTCCTAGACCGCGCCAAGATTGGGAAGTCACTTTCCGAGCTAGTTGACCGGATAGAGGATCCGTTGGTCATAGCACTCGACGGCCAGTGGGGCGCAGGGAAGTCGTTCTTCCTCAAGCGATGGGTCGGGGCCCACAAGACGGAGAATGACGGCAAGGCGATTACGGTCTACTTCGATGCCTTTGCCAATGACTGTTTCGGCGACCCTCTCGTCGGGCTGGTGGCCGCATTGGGGGAACGCCTTCCGAAAGCGCAGACGAAGATGAAGGGCATTCGTGTAGCGGCCGCAAAGGTCGTTCGCCCGGCTGCCCGAGCTGCTTTGGCGCTTGCGACCTTCGGCGCGACGGAAGCACTCAGCGATCTGGGTGACGCGGTTGTAGGTTCCTTGAGTAAAGACGCCGAAACGGCAGTCGACAGCTTCTGGAAGGCCGAAGAGGGACGCAGGGCGGCGATGGAGGAGTTCCGCGCCGCAATCGTTGCACTACAAAAGTCGGAAGGGGCGGATGGTGACGTGAGGCCTTTGGTCATAGTTGTTGACGAACTTGACCGGTGCCGACCCGACTATGCTCTCGATGTCCTCGAAGTCATAAAGCACTTCTTCGCAGTTTCGAAGGTGCATTTCATTCTTGGGGTAAATCTCTCGGCGCTCGAGAACAGCGTTAAGGCCAGATATGGATCGGAAATCGACGCTGAAGCATACCTCAGGAAATTCATCAACCTCACATTTTCTCTTCCAGACACCGTAGGAGATTACGACTCGAAGAGAGCAATACCCTTTTACGCCAGCCACCTCGCGAGGAAGATGGGTCTCACACAGAAAGCCGCCGACTACGTAACAGATCACCTGAAGATCGTTGAAAAGACCAATACCATTTCCGTCCGTGATGTCGGTCGCGTCATGTCTCAGATCTCAATATTTCCCGATGTGGTCTGGGACGAACAGCGGACACTCTATGGCTGGAGAGAGGCAGCAATTTCTTTAGCAGTCGCGAAGATGATCAAGCCATCTATGTATCGAAAGTTTCTCGATGCTACAGCCAGCGAAGCCGATCTCAGGGACTATTTCGGCGCTCCGGTTCTGGTAACGGAAGAGCAGGGCGAAACGGGCCGAAATCAGCTTTACGACCACAAGCGCGCAATCAGGCTCTGGATGTGGCAACATCTTTGTGGCGCGACTAACTCGATCCCAGAGCGAACAAAGCCTCACGTCATCAAATTTTTCGATGACTGGGGAGACATTGATCGCCCCGCCGAAATTCCAAAAAAGATTTCTGGTCTCTGGCTAGATCTTTTCAAGATTTAGATCTTCAGGCTGTGTAGCCTTGCGGGGAGATTTTCCCTTTCATCACAGATTCCCAAATGCGCTGATCAGCTTGCGCGCGGAGTGGCGTCGATACACGCTTACTTTCTAGGATACGGAGTTACACCAATGAGCATTCGAGGCGACCGGAACAACCATATATACTGGGAAACGCTTTCGATGTTCGAAAGCCGCGACTATGTTGAGGCTTGGTTCCATAACCGCCATGGTAGGCAGTTAAACGCGCGCGGTGCCCAATCCATCAACACCTGCTTCATTCAAGGGCGGGAGTACTTTGACGCCGCAGCCGTAGCCGCGACCAGCGTCCGCCCCCTACTCCTATATTACGGCGTGCTATCGACGTGTCGCGGTCTGATCATGCTGCGCAACCCAAGCAAGAAGGAGGAAAGCCTCCGCCAAAGCCATGGGCTTGAGGCAGTCGATTGGGGCGGCACCCTGTCAGGCGGTATCGACAAGCTCCTCAACGTCCGCATCAGAGCCACTAACGGGACCTTCGGCGAACTCGTCGAGTCGGTAGGCAATGTCCAGAATACGACTTGGTGGTCATCGCCAGGCATGAGGGAGGGCTCTTACTACGCGGCATTCCCCCGACCGGCATTCGCCGATGGAGCTTATGAACTCACGCTCGACGACCTCATCTCGCGAGACCACCGGCTCCTCTCACTCTATCCGCAGACCACCAAACGCACGGCCAAGGTCCATATCGGGGAGCTCGTCGCCACCAAGGGGCGCGGCGTCGATGTCACACTTTACGGGCTTTCTAGCACCGAAGACGACATCCGGAATCGGTTCGGGCAGCCGGCGAACCGTGCTGTGAATGTGGCACTGGGCCGCCGTCTCTCGATACCCGGCGCGCACTTCCTCGTCGATGGGCCTGACCTGAACGTTCTGAAAAGCGAATTGCCTCTCGTGCAGTTCTCGGGAAATGACGGCATGTTTATCGTCGAGGCATTCCCCAGCGGAGATCGCTTGTCTGAACTGCTTCGATCTTTCCTCCTGTCGTACATGCTCGGCATGCTCGTCCGCTACCATCCGTCACGCTGGGTCGCATTGCTGCGCAACGAGAAGGGCGACGCAGCGCAACCATGCCTGAAAGCGGTTTCGCGGGCACTCGCAGACGATTTCCCGAGGCAAATTGTTGAGGCGCTTAGCTAATGCAGGGATAGGCGGCGCAGCCGGGTGCACGTCTGGTGCCGCCGAAACCTGCCGTGGCTGCTGGTGCACGAAAGCGGCAGCTTTGCTCCATGCACCGCCATTCTAGCCCGTGTGATAAGTCTTTGCTGCGGAGCAGGACGAACGGCCGCTTCCGGGAATGCGGCAAAGCAGCATAAGTCGGTGTCGACCGGCGGCTTTGGGCCGAACATGACAAGGTGGTCGCGCAGCCTAAGGGTGCCATTGTACGGCTGACCGGAGCCAGGCCGTCTTGATCTCTGCCACCTCAGCGCGTTCAAGGTAAGAAACGCTGAAGACCACATGATCGTCTTCAGCAAACTGGTCGACATCCATCCGCGTAAACGCCGCTGCAACAAACGGATGCTTCACAGCTCTGGCAATCTCGATTCGTCCTATTTCGATTATCGCCTGCAGCCCTAATTCAATGGCCTCAAACGTACGCGGCTCGCCACGCGCATCGGACCTTAGCACGCGCTCTGGTATGGCCATGCCAAGGTCACATAGCCGCTTCGCGTCCTCCACCCCGATGCAGCCATGAATCTGCAGATTCATAAGCGCGAGCCCAAGCTGATTGTTTGCGACTTCAGGGAACGTTGAAAAACTCCGCTACGTAGGTGGTCGTCGGGTTCGACAGGGGAATATTCTGGCTCTACTTGCTCATCGCCTCGGACCTGGCCGAATAGCGCGCCATGATGAGACGTGAACTTATCCTAGGGCAACAAAAAAGCCAGCAGAGCTACCTCTACCGGCTTCACACTCTCCTATAGACGCAGATTTCCAATAAAATGGACAATCCACTGTCATTAATGGAAGATCTATCTGGCACTTGCCATGTTTTAATTGGTGGAGCCAAGGAGGATCGAACTCCTGACCTCTTGAATGCCATTCAAGCGCTCTCCCAGCTGAGCTATGGCCCCACCTTGAGGTATCGCTGACTTCACGCCTGCGATGCGGCGTTATTTAGTCTGGGCTTGGGGGAGGTGCAAGAGGAAAAAAGCGCCCAGCGTCACGAAATGATGGATCGGGTCAGCGGGGCTTCCTCGGGTAAGCCGTTGATCTGCTGGCGTCTGCCGGCGTGCCTGTTGCGAGGATCCGACGCGGTCAGCGGGTCCCGAAAAACAGTCCCAGTCGCGCCCGTCGCGAGGGGAAGGGGGGGGCGATGGGGGGTGAAGCTGGCATTGTGCCGCAAGTGCCAGGATCCAGTGACCGGGCAACCCGTCTTGCAGATGGGCGTGGTGATCGGATCCTTTCGCGACCTTGTGGAGAGCCATGCCTGCAATTCTGAGCCGGAGAGGCGTGTCAAAGGCCTGCGCGAGGCCGAGGCGTTCCGGGAGTTTCAGGCGCGAGGGGGATGATCGGTTTGCGAGCAGCGGCCTGAGTTCACGGGCTGTGCCCCCTGCGCCTGAGCTGCGCGACGGATTTTGTCGATGGATGCTGTGGTTCGGGGAGGAGGCGACGTGGGCCTCTCCCTCCCGGGGATCACGCTTTGCAGCAGAAACAGGGTATCGCAGGGCGGGGTAGGGCTGCGATGCCCCGGTCGTTTATAACCAAAAAAGCCGCTCCCAATCCGGCCGGATCGGGAGTGGCTTTTTTGCAGGTTGCCTGTATCAGCGGGTGAATTTCTTGTATTTCACCCGTTTCGGCGCTGCGGCATCGACGCCGAGGCGGCGGATCTTGTCTTTCTCGTAGTCATCGAAGTTGCCCTCGAAGAACTCGACATGCGCGTCGCCCTCGAATGCCAGAATATGGGTACAGAGCCGGTCGAGGAAGAAGCGGTCGTGGCTGATGATCACCGCGCAGCCCGCGAAATCCTCGATCGCCGCTTCAAGCGCCTGGAGCGTTTCGACGTCGAGATCGTTGGTCGGCTCATCGAGCAGCAGCAGGTTGCCACCGGATTTCAAGAGCTTCGCGAGGTGGACGCGGTTGCGTTCGCCCCCCGACAAAAGGCCGACCTTTTTCTGCTGATCAGTGCCCTTGAAGTTGAAGGCACCGACATAGTTGCGCGACGAGAGCTGTGCATCGCCGAGATGGATGATCTCTGCCCCGCCCGAGATTTCTTCCCAGACGTTCTTGTCGGAATCGAGCGCATCGCGCGACTGATCGACATAAGACAGCTTGACCGTATCGCCCAGCTTCACGGTGCCTTCATCTGGCTGTTCAAGGCCAACCAGCATCTTGAAAAGGGTCGATTTCCCGGCGCCGTTCGGCCCGATCACACCGATGATACCGCCCGGCGGCAGGGTGAAGCTCAGATCCTCGATCAGAAGCTTGTCGCCCATCGCTTTTTTCAGACCCTCGACCTCAATCACCTTGCCGCCAAGGCGCGGGCCATTCGGGATGACGATCTGAGCCTTGCCCACGCGGTCTTTAAGCGATGCCTCATCGACCAGCTTGTCATAGGCCTGGATACGGGCTTTCGATTTGGTCTGGCGGGCTTTCGCACCCTGCCGGATCCACTCAAGCTCCTTCTCCATGACCTTTTGCTTGGCCTTATCCTCACGGGCCTCTTGCGCCATGCGCTTGGCCTTGGCTTCCAGCCAGGAGGAGTAATTTCCCTCATGCGGCAGGCCACGGCCGCGTTCCAGCTCGAGAATCCAGGTCGTGATATCGTCAAGGAAGTAACGGTCATGGGTAACCGTCAGGATGGTGCCCTTATACTCGATCAGGTGTTTTTGCAGCCAGGCGATGGTCTCGGCGTCAAGGTGGTTGGTCGGCTCGTCAAGGAGCAGCATATCCGGCTCTTCAAGGAGCAGCTTGCAAAGTGCCACCCGACGACGCTCGCCGCCCGAAAGGGTCGAGACATCGGCATCATCGGGCGGGCAACGCAGCGCTTCCATCGCGATGTCGATCTTGCTGTCGAGATCCCAGAGGTTCTCGGCGTCGATCTCATCCTGGAGACGCGCCATTTCCTCGGCGGTCTCGTCGGAATAGTTCATCGCCACTTCGTTATAGCGGTCGAGTTTCGCCTGTTTCTCGGCGACGCCCAGTTTGACGTTTTCACGCACATTCAGCGTCTCATCGAGCTGCGGCTCCTGCGGCAGATAGCCGACTTTGGCGCCCTTGGCGGCCCAGGCCTCGCCCTGGAAATCCTTGTCGAGGCCGGCCATGACCTTCAGCAGCGTCGATTTACCGGCGCCGTTGACACCGACGACACCGATTTTGACGCCGGGCAGAAAGTTCAGATGGATGTTTTCGAAAACCTTCTTCCCGCCGGGATAGGTCTTCGAGACGCCGTCCATGTGATAGACATATTGATAGCTGGCCATGAGGTCGCTCCGAATGGGATTTCCGTGCAGGAATTGGGCAGGATTGGCCCTCATGTAGCGATCCGGACGCGCGGGGGCAAGGCGCGCGCGCCGCGATACGCCGATCAGACACGCGCCGGAACCGGCATGTGCCGGGGAATTTCCCGGGGTGAGGCGGGGCGGCTGCAGCACAAGGCGGCAGCCTCGCAGGATTGTGTGGCAACGACCGGCGGGAGGCCGAAGATGCGCGGTTGCGTCGCGGCGATGGCCCCGGCAGGATCACAACCGGTTGAAGCTGGACGGTCCTGGTGATGCGGCGCGGCGATGTGGTTCATGACAGGCAGGGTGCCGGGCTGCCCGGCAGGCAGTCCTGGCGGTGGCATCTGGTTTGTCTTGCCGCGGTCATGGGGCTTTTTCTGGCCGGTTGCGGCCCGGCGCGCCAGCCCGCCGAGGTGACGCCGCAGCCGGAGCGCGGTGCGCTCAACACGACCAAGGCCGTTCCGGGGCCTGCGGCGCTGATCCACGAGGTCGCACGGGGGAAGGGACGGCCAGAGCGGATCACCTATCTCATCCCCGGCGCGCTTTCGACCGCGCATATTTTCGGGACGCTGCGTCGGCCTTCGGGGCCGGGCCATCTGGTGATGGAATACCGCTTTCCGGGGCTCGAGGGCCAGCCGCTCGACCCGCCGATGCGCGTGGCAGAGGTCGCGGCTGCCATCGCGCGCCATGCAGCGCATTATCCCGGCGCCCGGATCGAGATCCTTGGCTTTTCCACCGGCGGCGCCATTGCCATCGAGGCGGCTGGCAGGATCGGGCCGCAGCGCTCCGTTCGCGTCGTGGTCCTGTCTGGGGTGACACCTTTCCCCGGCGCCTACGAATCCGGGGCGCGGGGCATGCTGGCGGTCGGGGCGTCGGCGCTGACGGCGGGCTCGCTGGCGCCGCGCGCGGTCTGGGGCGAGTATTACAAGGTGCTGCTTTACGGCTATGGCTGGCGCAAGGATCCGACGATAAGGCGCCTGGCCGAAAGACGGGCGGCACGCGACCGCGATCACCTGATCCTGCCGGTGAAGGGTCTTGGCCGGGCACATACCGGCGATCTTCTGGGCTGGACCCTGTCGCCCGAGGCTGTCCGGTCGGGGGCCACAGTCCTTTTCCTGCATGGCAGTGTCGATCCGGTGTTTTCCCCGGGCGGGGTGGCGCGGCTGGCGAGACGGCTGGATGCCACCCTCTGCGTTGTGCCCGGCGGCGGTCATCTGATGCTGGTCACCCATCCGCGTATCGTCGGGCGGATCGGGGCCTTCCTGCGCGGCACCTGGCAGGCAGAGGAATGCCGCTGAACGCCGGGGCCTCACCGGCGTCGGGAACCCCCGGCGGTTGAATGCGTTGGATCTCTGTCCTGGAACCAATGCGAAAGGAGATCATCATGAAAGGAATTGGCGCCTGGTTGCTGGGTATCCCGATCCCGATCATCATTATTCTCTATCTTTTTGACGTATTCTGATCCGGGTAAGGCCAGAGCCTGACCTCAGGTTTCTCTGACCTAAGGCTTCCCTGACCAGAGCTGGCCTGCCAGACAATGCAGGCCAGCCCTCTGGGGAAACATGGTGCAAAGCGACGGTGGATCCGCCGCGTGATGATCACCTCACCGCCCTGGAAATCCCCGCGCCACTAACTTCCAAACAGTCCGCCCATTGTTTGCGGGAAGCGCAGGGATTGCGGGGCGTTCAGGCAGACAGCTGCGCCAGACCATGGCAATCGTGACGTTGTTTCCTGGTGGAGTGATGCGCTTCCCGAGTGGCCTTGGCGCGCCGGTCCCTGGTTCAGGTTTTCCGGCCGCTCTCGCACCCTGCGCCCTTTTGCGGGAAGCCCCGGCTTTCACCCAGAGGAACCGACCGAGGGCAACTTGTGGCAGATTTCAGGGCGACGAGGGGGCGGTGGCTGACCGCCGTGATCCGCCGGTAAACCGCGCAAAGCCCAGCTTTCACTTGCCCTTTCCTGCATTTCGGGGCATAGGACAGGTGCGACGTTATCTTCTTTCGACCTGTCTCCGCCATACGGCCTACAGCCATCGACCAAAAAGCTGACTGCGCCAGTCCGCCACATAACGTGGGCGGAGATACGATCAGGAGATCTCACGATGGCCAACGGCACCGTGAAATGGTTCAATGAAACCAAGGGCTTCGGCTTCATCGCCCCCGAGGGTGGCAAGAAAGACGTCTTCGTTCACATCACCGCGCTGGAGCGCGCCGGTCTGCGCGGTCTGAAAGACGGCCAGGCTGTGACCTTCGACATCGAAGCCGGCCGTGACGGTCGCGAATCCGCGATCAATATCGCACTGGCATAAGCCTTCAGGCGCCAGCTGAAACAGAAAGGGCGGCCCCGTGGCCGCCTTTTTTCATTTGCGATCCAGCGGTTGCTGTATGGATGCCGCTCGGGCCGGGGGCCTCAGGCGGTCGCCCAGCGGGTCAGATCGCGCAGCGCATGTTCGCAGCCGATCCGAAGGCTCAGATCCGAAACCGGTGCCCGCAGCCGGATCGGCTCTTCACGGGCATCAGGGAAGACATGGGTCGGGAAGCCGGCGCTGATCAGCACCACCGGCAGCCGCGACCGGACCGCCGTGAGGGTGCGTGTGACCACCTGCGCCACATCACCGGCACCGAGGCTGTCGCAGTCGAGCACCAGGATATCGCAGTCGCGCGGATCGTCGATCACGACCGAGAGTGCAGTGTAAAGTTCGGTTTCGGTTTCGATCCGTCCCCCCAGAGCCGCCAGCCGCCCGGCGAGTGGCGCGGTTTCGGTGCTGGTGACACAGAGCGCGCGAAACCCATTACCGATCCTGACTGCGCCGCCTAGGTCAAAGGAATGATCAGCCTGCATCGCGGTGTTCCGGGGATAGGGGGATATGCGCAGAGGCCGGGAGGGCTCTCGGCCTGGCTGTTATCTTGCGGTCTGATTGGGCTTATTTCAGGGTTGGATTCAGGAATTTCCGCGTCAGAGCTGCCTTGATGCTGCCATCTTGATTGTGAGGACGGCTCCGTGCAGGCTGGCCGCATAAATAACGGCAGGGAGGCGTAAATGAACCAGCACAGTAATCTGACCCATGAAATCCAGCGCTGTGACCTTGCAGCGGCCTTCCGCTGGACGGTGCGGCTTAATATGCATGAGGCGGTGGCGAACCATTTTTCGCTGGCGATAAACCCGGGCGGAACCCGGTTTCTGATCAACCCGAACGGGCGGCATTTCTCGCGCATCACCGCCACCTCGCTGGTCGAGATCGACGCGGAAGACCCCGATACGATGCAGCGCCCCGATGCGCCGGACCCGACCGCCTGGGGGCTGCATGGCGCCATTCACCGGGCCTGTCCGCATGCGGTCTGTGTGATGCATGTCCATTCGGTCCATGCGACGGTGCTGGCGGCGCTTGAAGACTCGCATCTGCCCGCCATCGACCAGAATTCCGCGATGTTCCATGGCCGCCAGGTGGTTGATGGCCATTATGGCGGAATGGCATTCGAGGAGGAGGGCGCCCGCTGCGCCGAACTGCTCGCCGATCCGAAGATCCACACGCTGATCATGGGCAATCACGGTGTGCTGGTGATCGGCCGCTCGGTCGCCGAGGCCTTCAACCGTCTCTATTACTTTGAGCGCGCTGCCGAGACCTATATCCGTGCCCTGTCGACCGGACGGCCCCTGCGGCTGATGTCGGATGCGGTGGCGGAAAAGACCGCTGCAGAATGGGAGGCCTATCCCGGTTTTGCGAACGCCCATCTGTCCGAGATCCGCGCGATCCTCGACCGCGAGGAACCCGATTACGCCGGCTGAGATGAAACGGCCCGCCTGGTGACAGGCGGGCCGTATCTTCTGGCCGGATCAGTTGCCGGCGCCGGCTTTGCCGATCCCGGTCTGGCGACGGTGTTCCAGCACGCCCTCCAGCCAGCCCAGTTCCATCTCTGGCACCGAGGACAGCAGCAGGTCGGTGTAATCGTCGAAGGGCGGTGCCAGTACATCGCTCTTCTGCCCGTAACGCCGCACTTCGCCCTTATACATCACTGCGATCTTGTCGGCGATGGCGCGCACGGTTGCCAGATCATGGGTGATGAAGAGATAGGCCATCTGCGTTTCGGCCTGAAGTTCCAGCAGCAGTTTCAGGATGCCATCCGCCACCAGCGGATCCAGCGCCGATGTGACCTCGTCGCAGATGATCAGCTTCGGTTTTGCCGCCAGCGCCCGCGCGATGCAGACACGCTGTTTCTGACCGCCCGACAGTTCCGCCGGGTAGCGGTCGGCAAAGCCTTTGCCCATCTCGATCTGGTCGAGAAGCTCCTGCACCCGCTTGTCGCGCGCGCTGCCTTTCAGGCCGAAATAGAACTCCAGCGGCCTGCCGATGATGGTTCCGACCGTCTGGCGCGGGTTCATCGCGGTATCGGCCATCTGGTAGATCATCTGGATCTGACGCAGATCGTCGCGCGTGCGCCCGGCAAAGGCCTGCGACAGCTGGCGCCCGTCAAAACTGATCCGGCCCTTTGACGGCGGCAAGAGGCCGGTGATCGCCCGCGCCAGCGTTGATTTGCCCGAGCCGCTTTCGCCAACCACTGCGAGCGTCTGCCCAGGCGGCAGATCAATCGTGATATTCTTCAGGACATCGAAATTGGTCCCGGCATAACGTGCCGTGACGCAGTCGATCTTCAGAAGCGGCGCGTCTTCGGGCTTTTCCGCATGCTCGATGCTGCGGACAGAAACCAGCGCTTTGGTGTAATCCTCGGTGGGGCGGTTGATGATCTGATCGGTGGAACCGAGTTCGACCTTGCGACCTTGGCGCAGCACCATGATCTCATCGGCGACCTGGGCCACCACGGCCAGATCATGCGTGATATAAAGCGCGGCGACGCCGGTGTCGCGGATCGCCTCTTTGATCGCGGCTAGAACGTCGATCTGGGTGGTCACATCCAGCGCAGTGGTGGGCTCGTCAAACACCACCAGATCGGGCTTGGGGCAAAGCGCCATCGCCGTCATGACCCGCTGCAGCTGCCCGCCCGAGACCTGATGAGGATAGCGGTTGCCGATGGTTTCCGGCGAGGGCAGGCCGAGCTTGCGAAACAGGGTGATCGCCCGCGCCTGGGCCTCGGATTTCGACATGAGGCCGTGCGACAGGCAGGTCTCGATCACCTGATCCATCAGCCGTTTCGACGGGTTGAACGAGGCCGCCGCCGATTGCGAAACGTAAGTGACCTCTTTCCCCCTGATCTTGCGCAGGGTCGCAGCGGAGGCCGTACGGATCTCGCGCCCGTTCAGAAGGATCTCGCCTCCGGTCAGCCGCACGCCACCACGCCCGTAAGACATGGATGAAAGCCCGATGGTCGATTTCCCCGCGCCGGATTCGCCGATCAGCCCCAGAACCTTGCCCTTTTGCAGCGTCACATCGACGCCATGCACCAGGGTCACGTTCTTTGGCGGCTCGCCCGGCGGGTAAGACGTGGCCTCGATCACGAGACCACGGATTTCCAGAAGCGGCCCGTTATGTCCTGGTCTGTCAGTCATCCGCGGCCTCCTTTCAGGCTGGAGGTGCGCGACAGCACCCAGTCGGCCACCAGGTTGACCGAGATCGCGAGCGCGGCAATCGCCAGCGCCGGCACCATCGCCGCCGAGATCCCGTAGGTCAGTCCGTCCTTGTTTTCCTTCACCATGCCGCCCCAATCCGCCAGCGGCGGCTGCACGCCAAGACCAAGGAAGGAAAGCGTCGAGATGAAGAGTACCGCGAAGATGAACCGCAGGCCAAACTCAGCGACCAGTGGCGACAGCGCATTGGGGAGGATCTCGCGAAAGATCACCCAGGTGCCTTTTTCACCGCGCAGCCGCGCCGCTTCGACATATTCCATCACTGCAATATCCATCGCGACCGCGCGGGCGAGACGGAAGACGCGGGTGGAATCGAGCACCCCCATCACAAGGATCAGGACCGTCAGGTTCAGCGGCAGCACCGACAAGAGAACCAGCGCCACGATCAGCGAGGGGATCGCCATCATCAGATCGCAGATCCGCGACAGGATCTGGTCGGTCCAGCCGCCCTGAACTGCCGCCATGAAGCCAAAGAACGACCCCATCGAGAAAGAGATGATCGAAGCCGCCAGGGCGACAAATATCGTGATCTGGCCGCCTTTGATCAGCCGCGAAAGGATGTCGCGGCCAATTGTGTCGGTGCCGAACCAATGTGTGGCAGAGGGGCTTTCCCACTGGCCTCCGACGGGAAGGTCATAGGCATAGGGCATGATCAGATCGGCGAAGATCGCTGAAAACACAAAGACGCCGGTGAGGATAAGGCCGATAAGGGCTGAGGGCGGTATTCTCATTTCGGATGCCTCAGTCTCGGGTTGGCGATGATCGAGGTCACATCGGCGATGATGTTCAGCCCGATATAGACGGCGGCAAAGATCAGCCCGACGGCCTGCACCACCGGCAGGTCGCGTTTGGTCACATGGTCGACCAGATACTGGCCGAGTGCGTTATAGGAGAACACCACTTCGACCACGACAACGCCGACCACCAGATAGGCGAGGTTGATCGCCACCACCGAGATCACCGGCGCGATGGCATTGGGGAAAGCGTGCTTCCAGATGATCGTCATGGGCGAGAGGCCCTTCAATTCGGCCGTCTCGATATAGGCCGATTGCATGACATTGAGGATCGCGGCGCGGGTCATCCGCATCATATGCGCGAGCACCACCATCACGAGGACGATGACCGGCAAAGCCACGGCCTGCAATTTCGCCCAGAAGCTCATCCCGGGAAAGACAATGGCGACCGGCTGGAAGACCGGGAAGACGATCGTGAGCAGGTAAATCACGAAATAGGCGGCGACGAATTCCGGCAGACTGATCGTGGTCAGCGTGACCGCCGAGATCACCTTATCGGGCCAGCGGCCGGCATAGCGGGCAGCCACCGCGCCAAGGATCAGCGCCAGCGGCACCGCGATCATGGCGGCGCATCCGGCCAGAAACAGCGTATTCCCCAGGCGTTGCCCGATGGCCTGCGCGATATCGACACCATTGGTGAGGGCCTTGCCCAGATCGCCGGTCATCACCCCGCCGAGCCAGTTAAAGTAACGCGTCAGCGCGGGCTGATCGAGCCCCATCTGCGCGCGCAGGTTCTCCAGCGCCTGGGGCGTCGCGGACTGGCCGAGAATGGCCTGCGCCGTATCACCGGGCAGGGCCTCGACGCCGAGGAAGATCACTGCCGAAACCGCCAACAGCAGCAAGAGGCCCAGCGCGATGCGCTGGACCAGAAGTTTCAGGATTGGATGCACCGATGCGTCCTCAGACCAGCCAGCACTTGGACGGAGCGCGGTAGTTCATCATCTCGGCATTCGGATCGTCCACCCAGCCGCCGATTTCATTCGACCGGATACCTGCCACGAATTCGTTGAACATCGGCAGGATCAACCCGCCCTCGTCCCGCACAATATGCGCCATTTCCGAGTAATCGGCCTTGCGCTTGGTCTCGTCCAGCTCTGCCCGGGCCGCCAGCAGCAGCTCGTCAAATTTGGCGTTCTTGAACCTGGTGTCATTCCATTCCGCTGTGGACAGGTAAGCGGTGGAATACATCTGGTCCTGGACCGGACGGCCCCCCCAGTAGCTGGCGCAGAAGGGCTGCACATTCCAGACATTGGTCCAGTAGCCGTCATCGGGCTCAAGCTGGATCTGCAGCGGAATGCCGGCGGCCTGGGCCGAAGCGGCAAAGAGGTTCGCCGCGTCAACCGCGCCGGGGAAGGCGCCCGGCGCGGTGCGCAGGATGATCGGGCTGCCGTCATGGCCGGATTTGTCATAGGCCGCTTTGGCCGCCGCCGCGTCATATTCGCGCTGGGGAATGCTGTCGTCGAACAACGGATAGGCCGCATTGATCGGGAAGTCATTGCCCACAGAGCCAAGCCCGCCCAGCACCTTTTCCACCATCTCGTCGCGCTTGACCGCAAGCTTCAGCGCGGTCCGCAGATCGTTATTGTCAAAGGGCGCCGTGTCGACATGCATGATGAAGACGTAATGGCCACGCCCGATTGCGCGCCGCACCTCGACACCGGGGGCGCCGGCCAGAAGCTGCGCGATTTTCGGGTCGATCCGGTTCATCATATGAACCTGGCCCGATTGCAGCGCGGCGGTGCGGGCGGTGTTGTCATTGATCGAGAGAATCTCGACCGTATCGGCGTGACCCATATTCGGGTCCCAGTAATTCGGGTTCTTTTGCAAAACGTAGCGGACGCCGGGCTCGAAGGTCTCGAGGATATAGGGGCCGGCGCCGATGCCGGCATTGGGGTTGTCGTAACCGCCGCCGGGCTGGATGATCAGGTGGTAATCGGTCAGCAGGTAAGGAAGGTCGGCCGAACCCGCATCAAGTGTCAGCGTCAGCTTGTCGCCTTCCGCCTTCATATCGGTGATGCCCTTGACGATCCCGAGCGCGCCCGATTGCGCCTGTTCGTCGGTATGGCGCTTAAAGGTCGCCAGCACGTCTTCGGTGGTGACCGGCGCCCCGTTCGAGAAGGTCAGCCCCTGGCGGATCTTGAAGGTCCAGACCTTCGAATCCGGGCTCGAAGAAGCCTCTTCGCCGATCCGGAAATCAATGGTCCCGTCCGGGTTCATGTCAACGAGCTGCTCGCCCCATTGCGCATTGCCGACCTGCGGCACGACCGAAGCGGCCAGCGCCGGATCGAGCGTATTGGTGCTTTCGCCGCCCGCAAGGCCCACACGGATGGTGCCGCCTTTCTTCGCCTCGGCCTGGGCCGCTTTGGTGAACAGCGCCGAGGCCAGCGCGGCAGAGACCCCCATCGCGGTGGTCCGGCCGATGAATTCGCGGCGGTTCATTTTGCCGGCGCGGGCACGGGCGACCATCCAGTCGAGTTTCTCGGACATTCATTTTCTCCCTGTCGGTTTTCTGTCGGTTTTTCTCCGGTCCGCCTTTTGGCATCACCGGATTCTGTTTTTGATTATTGAGTCAATAAAAGCGCGAAGCGGGGCATCGGGCAAATGTTTTCGTTGCGGACAAACCCTGCGGTTGTCCGTCGAGACCAGACAGAGGCAGATGCCCCGGAATATATCAGTCTCTGGTTGTCCATGCTGGCCACACCGGTTCCGGCACAACCGCGATGGTGTGAAAGATGAGGCGGGGCAAAGCTGCCCCCGGGCCAGGCCCGTCTGTCTTCAACCATATCGCGGCAAACATAAACGCGCGCCTTCCAGGAATGCAACCCATTGGCAGAAAAGACCTTCCTGGCGCGGTTTTCGTCAGCACCGTAAGCGCCGGACCGATCCGGCTGCTGCCGGCATGGCACCCTTGCGGGCGATATGGCCCGTTTTGCCTCGGTGATGCTGTCTTGCCAGGAATGCGACATGGCTGCCTTTCAGAAGGGAGCGCGTAAGCCCGAGTAAATCCACGATCCTTCCGAAAAGTAGCCTGAAAGCGGCAGGTCTTTGTCTGAGAACGCCCTCGCACCCGGGGCGAGCCGGAAATGATCTTGCGCCGCGCCGGAACACGCGCCACCAAATTGCGAAATCAATACCGTCTGCAGGGGAATGAAGATGAATGCGCGTCCGAATATTCTGATCCTGATGGTCGATCAGCTGAACGGAACGCTGTTTCCCGACGGCCCGGCCGCCTTCCTCCATGCGCCCAATCTCAGGAAGCTGGCGGCCCGGTCGGTGAGATTCGCAAACAGCTATACCGGCAGCCCGCTTTGTGCGCCGGGGCGGGCTTCGTTCATGTCAGGCCAGCTGCCGCGCCGTACCCGCGTCTATGACAATGCCGCCGAATTCACCTCGGATATCCCAACCTATGCCCATCATTTGCGCCGCGCCGGCTATCAGACCGCGCTCTCGGGCAAGATGCATTTCGTTGGCCCCGATCAGCTGCACGGGTTCGAAGAACGCCTCACCACCGATATCTACCCCGCTGATTTCGGCTGGACGCCCGACTATCGCAAACCCGGCGAGCGGATCGACTGGTGGTATCACAATCTTGGCTCGGTCACCGGCGCGGGTGTGGCCGAGATCACCAATCAGCTGGAATATGATGACGATGTCGCCTTCCAGGCGGTCCAGAAGCTCTATGATCTTTCGCGCGGGGGGGATGCGCGGCCCTGGGCGCTGACCGTCTCTTTCACCCATCCGCATGACCCCTATGTCGCGCGCCGCAAATACTGGGATCTTTATGAAGGCGCCCCGGAATGCGAGCCGCCCGGGACCATCCCTTTCGACCGGATGGATCCTCATTCGCAGCGTTTGATGGAAGCCTGCGATTTCCAGGCCTTTGACATCACGCCTGACCATATCCGCCGCGCCCGGCAGGGCTATTTCGCCAATATCTCCTATATCGACGACAAGATTGGCGAGATCCTCGATGTGCTTGAGGCCACGCGCCAGGAGGCGGTAGTGTTTTTCGTCTCGGATCACGGCGATATGCTGGGCGACCGGGGCCTTTGGTTCAAAATGAACTTCTTCGAGGGCTCGGCGCGGGTTCCGCTGATGATCGCGGCGCCTGGCCTTGCGCCTGGCCTCGTGGAAACGCCGGTCTCGACCATCGACGTGACGCCGACGCTTTGCGCGCTGGCGGGGATCGACATGTCAGAGGTGATGCCCTGGACTGCAGGAGTTGATCTTTTGCCGGTCGCCGCCGGGGCGGCGCGCGGCCCGGTCGCGATGGAATATGCGGCCGAGGGCTCGATCTCGCCACTGGTCTGCCTGCGTGAGGGGGCCTGGAAATATATCCGCTGCGCCGCGGATCCCGATCAGCTTTATGACCTCGCCCATGACCCGCTGGAGCGCCAGAATCTGGCCGACGACCCTCGCGCGGCGGAGGTGCTGGCCTGGTTCCGGGCCGAGGCCGATCAGCGCTGGGATCTGGCGGCTTATGACGCCGAGGTGCGCGAAAGCCAGGCCCGGCGCTGGGTGGTCTATGAGGCGCTGAGAAACGGGGCCTGGTTCCCCTGGGATCACCAGCCGCTCCGCGCCGCGTCTGAACGCTACATGCGAAACCACATGGATCTCAATGTGCTGGAGGATTCCAAACGGTTCCCGCGCGGCGAATGATCCCTCGCCCGGCAGCCGTGTTTTCGGCAAATGTTCACAATGCTGTTATCAGGTGATCCCGTTCCGGCGGCTGTGCGATCCGCGCCGGATAAGGTAAACACATGCGGCGTAACCGGGGGAATCGGTCAGTGATTTCAAGACGTGGATTGCTTGCGGCGATGCTCGCCAGCGCGGCGCTGCCGGCTTGCGGCGAGGTGATGACTTCTTCGCCGCGTCCGAAACTCAGGGGCGATGACCGGGGTGCCGGCAAAGCGGCGCCGGGGCAGAAATCCGCTGTGACCACCGATGCCGAGGCGCTTGTCCAGGCGGCAAAACTTACGGGAACGGTCGGTTTCGTGCTGATGGATGCGAAGACCGGTGCGGTGCTGGAAGGGCGCGAAGCGGGGACCGCTCTGCCGCCGGCCTCGGTGACCAAGGCAGTCACCGCGCTTTATGCGCTGGAAAAGCTCGGGTCAGGTCGGCGTTTTGTCACGCGTCTTCTGGCCACGGGCCCGATCCAGGGCGGCGTGATCCAGGGCGATCTGGTGCTGGCGGGCGGCGGCGATGCCACGCTGCAGACCGATCAGCTGGGCGATCTGGCGGCACGGCTGGCCAAGCGCGGCGTTAAGGGCGTCTCGGGGCGGCTGCTGTATTGGGAGGGCGCGCTGCCCTATGCCGCGCATATCGCCGCTGATCAGCCGGACCAGGTTGGCTATAACCCGGCGCTGTCCGGGCTGAACCTGAATTTCAACCGCGTGCATTTTGAATGGAAAAAGGCCGGCGCAGACTGGTCGGTCGCGATGGATGCCCGGGGCGAGCGGTTTATCCCCCAGGTTTCGATGGTCGGGATGAAGGTCGCCAGTCGCGAGACGCCGCTTTATACCTATAAAGGCGGCGCTTCTCGCGAGGACTGGACGGTTGCCTCTGGCGCGCTTGGCAAGGGGGGCTCGCGCTGGTTGCCGGTGCGGCTGACCGGGCTTTACACCGCCGAGGTCTTCCGCACCCTTGCGAAAGCCCAGGGCGTGACCCTGCCGGAAGGTCAGGCGGTTCAGGCCCTTCCGCGCAGCGACGAGCTTGCGCGGGTCGAGAGCGAGGCGCTTCCCGAAGTGCTGCGCGGTATGCTGCGCTGGTCCACGAATATCACCGCCGAATGTTCGGGGCTGAGCGCTTCGGGCGCCGGGAGTATCGCCGCCTCGGGCCAGGCCATGACGGCCTGGGTGCGGCAGAGCTTTGCCGTCGGTGCGAGCTTTGCCGACCATTCGGGCCTCGGTGGCGCTTCGCGGATCTCGGCGCAGGATATGGCGCAGATCCTGCTCCGCGCAGCCCGTGACGGGCGCGGCCTGAAGCCCATCCTCCGCGATGTCGGCATGAAAGACGCGCAGGGCAAGGTGATCAAAGGCCATCCGGTCAAGGTCATGGCGAAATCCGGCACGCTGAATTTTGTCTCGGCTCTGGCGGGCTATATTACCCCCCCCGGCGGACGCGAGATGATCTTTGCGATCTTTACCGGAGACCCTGCGCGACGCGATGCGGTGCCGGTCGCCGCGCGCGAGAACCCGCCCGGATCCGAAGCCTGGATCAGCCGCTCGCGCAAGCTCCAGGGACAGCTGATCAGCCGCTGGGCCTCGCTCTACGCCTGACATCAAGGGCGCGGGAGGAAGCCCCGCGCCCGGTTTTGCCTGACGACCCTCGTCAGTTTCGCGAGGCGACCCCTATTTCGCGAGGCTCTGCGCCAGCCGCATCAGGGTCACCGCTTCGATCCGGTAGCCGAATTCATCCGCACCCCGCGCTGCCAGCGCAAGTTTGATCGCATCGTCATAGCCCCAGTCGCCGGTATAGGCAGAACCCTGCAAAAGCTGGCCAAAGCCGGCAATCGCGGCCGCAAAACGGGTCTCGTCAGAGGCTGGTTCCAGCCCGGTGATCGGGGTTTCCTTCAGCTGCGAGATGCTTTCCCCCGGCTCTTTCCAGCGCAGCCGCAGAAAGCCCATCTCATCACTGCCGCCGCCGCTCACCGCTCCGGAGGAGCCATAGCGCAGCGGGTCGTTTTTCAGGCCCGCCGAACCCGGTGCCGTCACCTCATAGATCGCCGTGACCTGCAGGCCCGCGCCGATCTCACCGGCATCCACCTTGTCATTGTTAAAGTCTTCCCGCGCCAGCGCCCGGGTCTCGTAGCCGATCAGCCGGTATTCCGCGACTTGGGCTGGGTTCCACTCGACTTGCACTTTTACATCATCTGCAATGGGGAAAAGTGCCCCTGTCAGCTGGTCAACCAGCACTTTTCGCGCTTCTGACAGGCTGTCGATATAAGACGCCGTGCCGTTGCCGTTCTGCGCCAGCGCCTGCATCACCGCGTCATCCAGATTGCCGCGTCCAAAGCCCAGCACCGACAGATAGGTGCCGCCCGCGCGCTTCTTCGCGACATAGGCCTCAAGCCCCCCGGGGTCCGACACACCGACATTGAAATCGCCATCGGTCGCCAGCAGGATACGGCTGACCTCACCTTCGCCCGCCATCTTCGCGGCCAGCTGATAGGCCAGCTCCAGCCCTTCTGCCCCGGCGGTCGAGCCGTCCGCCGACAGACTGTCGAGCGCGTTCAGGATCTTGTCGCGCTCGCCGGCCGGGGTCGGCTCCAGCACGGTGCCGGCGGATCCGGCATAGGCGACGATGGCAACCTGATCCTTGGGCCGCAATTCAGGCAGCATCAGCGCGAGCGACTGTTTCAGCAGCGGCAGCTTGTTCATGTCCTGCATCGATCCCGAAGTATCGACCAGGAATACAAGGTTCAGCGGTGGCCGGGCGGCGATCTCGGGCAGCGCGCCCTGGAGGCCGATGGTCACCAGCCGCGTCTCCGGGTTCCAGGGCGTCGGCATGACCGCGACCGTGGTGGCGAAAGCCTCATCCCCCTCGGGTGCGGCGTAAGCATAGGGGAAATAGTTCACCATTTCCTCGACCCGCACCTGTTCCGGCGCGGGCAGGATGCCTGCGTTCAGGGTCGAGCGGATCACCGACCAGGACGCCGTGTCGATATCGGTCGAAAAGGTCGAGACCGGTTCGTCCACGGTGACTTTGACCGGATTGGCCACTGCATTGGCATAGATCTCGGTCGAAGGGGCAGGGGCGGGCAGATAGGCCATGTCTCCTGCGGGCATGATGCTGTTCGACATGCGCAGGCGTGCGTCATTCATCGGCTGCGAGGGCGCCTCCGCCAGCATCTCGACTGCAGAGGAGGCGGCAGCCGCATATTCAGCCTGGTCGACAGGAACGGCTTCTGCTGTAGTCCGTGCTGCGGCCCCCGGTTGCGGATTTTCTGGCTGGGGCGCTGGTTTTGGGGAGCCCCCCAGAGCAGCCACCTCATCTGCGGCAATTTTGGCTGCGGCCTGCGGTGCGGCGGCTGGTTCCGTGACGACCGGCGCCTCCCCGGCTGTTACGTCCAGGGAGGATGCGGTAAGCGCCGGTTCGGGGGCAGGCGCCTTCTGGGCGGGGATATTGCTGCCCGGGCTTACAGCTCCGGTGACGCCCGTCGTGCCGCCGCCGATCCCGGGAATATTGCCCAAAGGCAGGAAAATCGCCACGCCGACCACCAGGGCCGCCGCCGAAGTCGTTGCCAGCAAGGCCGGCTTTGCGGTGAGAAATTTCATCATCTGTCGCACTCCACCAAAGAAGCCCGCCTGCCGGGGCGCATCTGCCCCCGGGCGGTCTTCCTTGTGACGCGACGCTTCCCCCGATCCCTGGAGCCGGTCGAAATTTTCCATCGCCAGGGTCAGAGCACGGGTGCGGGCCTCGGGGTCCGAAGCCGGCGCGCGTTTCAGCGCGGCACGCAGATCATTCAGCTCATCGGTCATTTTCCGACCTCTCTTGCCGCGATCACCCGCAGGCGTTTTTTGACCTCTGACATCCGCCAGCTGATGGTTCCCTCGGTTACGCCAAGGACCTCTCCTGCCTGGGCCTGGGTCATTTCCTCGCCCAGGACCAGCGCCACCGTGTCCCTGAGTTCAGAAGACAGCTGCGCCATGGCCTGATGCAGCCAGATCTCGGCCTCGCGCCCGGTTTCGATCTCGTCCTGGCGCGCGAGTTCCCAGTCGCCCCAGCCCTCGGCTGCCTTTGAGCGCGTCGCCTGGCGGCGGCGCTGATCATGGGCGGCATTGACCACAACGCGGTAAAGCCAGGTGGTGAACCGCGCCTCAGAGCGCCAGTTCCTGAGTTTCACCGGCAGTGCGGCGCAGATATCCTGCGCCAGATCCTCGGCGTCGGAGCGGTTGCCGCTCAGCCGCCAGGCCAGGCCGAAAATGCGGTCGTAATGCCGTGCAACAAGGGTCGCAAAGGCTGCGCGGTCGCCTTCGGCCGCGGCGCTGGCAAGGGTTTCGTCGGGCGTATCCATCAGCATGGTGCTAATCAGACGCAGCCCGGCTGGCAATCCCTGGAGGCGCGGCGCATTTTTTTTCCGCAGCGGCCATCTGGTCCTCTGGTTTTGCCGCCTTGTCGCACCGGCGGCTTTGCAGCAGGCTTGCCCGCGCGGAACCGCGCCGCAGCTTTTGGCAGACCACCCCGCCGCCCCAGGGAGCGATGATATGGTCCGCGTTGTGTGTTTCGCACTTGTTCAGGCCGTTTTGTTGCCGGGCGCTGCCATGCTAACGGCTTTTCTGGCCACCATCCCGGCTTTGCCGAAGAGGCGGGGCTCAAACGGGTTCCTGTTCCGGGTTGGGTAGATTATCTTCCTGATATCGCAGCGCTTTCTGGTATCGGAGGCGACGAGATCGACCGCCCGCGCTATCTGCTGAGGGAAATGCAATTCACCTGGGAGGGCGGCAGTCGCCAGATCTGGGAACGCCAGCTGATCGAGATGGCGACCGACGGGGCCGCCACCGAAGCCGGTACACAGATCTTCGACTATAACAGCGCGCTTGAAGATTTTACGCTGACGGGCGCCTCACTCTGGCGCGATGGCGAGGAGATCGAGCTCTGGGATACACCGCAAATGGCGGTCGAGCTGTTCAGCGCCAGCTATGAGGCCAGCCCGCTCAATCCGCAGTATTTCGTCATGATGACCTTCCCCAGGCTGCGCGCCGGCGACAGTCCCGATCTGTCTTTCCTGCGCCGCTCGCATCCCGATCTGTCGGATTCGGAGTGCGGGCCTGACCAGGAGGCGGTGGCGCCGCTGAAATTTGACAACCGCGTCACGCTTGCACGGGCCGTGGTGAACTGGCCGACGGGGAAAGAGATTTTCGCCCCGGCCCTGCCCGACGAGGTGACGCAGGCAACCGGGCCGGTTGCGGGCTGGGGCACGCGCCATGACTATCAGCTTTTCGATCTCATCACGCCCGCGGGTGAGGAACTTGCGCCTTCATGGGTCGATCAACGCACCGTGTTACGGGTGAGTGGCGATCGTGACTGGGGACGGATCGCGACCATATTGGCGGGGCATTATGCGGCCGGTGGTGATGGAGGTGAAACCCGCCGCGATCTGGACCAGTGATGTGCAGGAAACCTGGCGTTTCACCCCGGCGGGCCTGTTTCTCGACGTGACATCGGAGCATCGCGGCTCGGCCGCGGATGATCTGCGCTACCGCTATACCGAGCCTGGGATCGGGGACATTTCCGTCGAACTGCTCGGCTATTACCAGATCGTTTTTCCTCAGATTGCCATGATCCGGGAGCCCGATTTCACCGATGACGCGGAAAACAACAGCGTGGGGACGCATGAACGCTATTTCCTGCCGGCTTCGGTGATCCGGGATGAGGGGGTAATGACGGGCTTTCCGCTGACAGCCGAGGATTTCACAGCGCAATTCCCGGCATCGGGCCGAGCTCCGGGGCCGTTTCGGCATGCTGCTGCCTCCGCAGGCGGTGCAGCTTGAGAATCCGGCTTTCAGCTACAGGCTTGAGGGGGCGGTGCCAGGGCCGGGCCAGCTAGTGCTGCAATGGGATTTCACCGCCATGCCGACCGATATCGCGCTGCGCGATCTGCCCGAAGTGCTGGACGACGCCCGGACCGTCCATGAGACGCCTGGTTCAGTTACGATCTGGACTAGGGGAAGGGCAGGTCTGATCGGAAGGCCCCCTCCATCGGGACGGATGCAGGGGGCGTCCGGCCCCGGATCTCAGGTCATCGTACTCGGGTGCCCGCCCTCTGGGGGCTTGTCCTCTGGCCGGCCTGGGGAATTGCCGGCCAGAGGCCGGCCCGGGTCTCATCCGCCACTGCGCGTTTTAGCGGGCGGGCCACCTGTGCCCACCCGCAGTAATCCCGCTGTAACGGTACCTGAGATCAGGCCGGGTTCAGAACAGCAGCCCGTCATAGACGGCAAAGGCGCCGCCAGTGGTGCGCAGATTGCCCGAGGCGCCTGTATCACGTGCCCAGGCCGAAACGGCGTTATAGGTGCCGGTGCCGAACACGCCGTCGATGCCGCCATTATAATATCCGGCACGACGCAGCTGGCGCTGGATCGCTTTGCGCTCGCCAGGGCTATAGGTGTTGAAGGCCTGGCCCGCCGGGGTCGAATAGACCGAGCTGTAGCTCCTGGTGCTGCGGGGCGGCTCGCGGTAGACCGGCGTGGGCTCATAATAGCGCGGCTGTTCCACATAGCGGGGCTGGTGATCCCGGCGGTGCTGACCGTTCTGGATCAGCTGGTCAACGATGATCGCTGTGGCAACACCGGCGACGAAACCCTGTTCCTTTTTCCCCCAGGCAAGCGCGGGCATCGAGGTCAGCGCGACCGAAGCGGCGGCAAGGGCGGCGACAACACCGGCCCGGAATTTACCGCTATGGTTTCTGGCGGCCCCGCTTTTAACGGTGTGGTGTTTATCGGAGCTGGTAACAGGCAGCATGGCATGTCCTTTCCTGGATTGGCCTGCGCTCTCCTCCCCGGTCGTGCAGAGAACCGGATCGGGACGCGATGGGTCAAATCTGGGCAAGAGACGTCTGACAGGCAAAAACGCCGCGTTGATATCAGATAACAGCCTTAAAATCAGTGGCTTGCCGGCAAAGAAAAAGGGGCGCCTGCGCGCCCCCTGTAACTTTATGATCCATTCGCCCTCCGGATACCCCCGGCGGATGCGTCCTGAGATGTACGGGGGCGGACAGCCCCCGATAACCGGTCTCAGACGCTGAGGCAGATATACTTCATTTCAAGATAGTCCTCGGTGCCGTGATGGCTGCCTTCGCGGCCGAGACCCGATTGTTTGACGCCGCCGAACGGCGCTTCTGCGGTCGAGACCAGCCCGGTATTGACGCCCACAATGCCATATTCCAGCGCTTCCTGGACGCGGGTGATGCGGCCGATATCGCGCGAGTAGAAATAGGAGGCGAGGCCGAAGATCGTGTCATTGGCCATCGCGACCACCTCTTCCTCGGTCTCGAACCGGAAGAGCGGCGCCAGCGGGCCAAAGGTCTCTTCAGTGGTGACCAGCATTTTCGAGGTGACATTGGTCAGGATCGTCGGCTGGAAGAACGAGCCGCCAAGCTTGTGACGCTTGCCGCCAAGCGCCACCACCGCGCCCTTGGCGGTCGCATCGGCGATGTGCTCTTCGATCTTTTCAACGGCGGCTTCATTGACCAGGGGACCGAACTGTACCGGTTCGGAAAGCCCGTCGCCGACTTTGGTCTTCGCGACGGCCTCGGCGAGCTTTTCGGCAAAGGCATCATAGACGCCGGCCTGGACATAGATCCGGTTCGCGCAGACGCAGGTCTGGCCGTTATTGCGGAACTTCGACAGCATCGCGCCTTCGACAGCGCGGTCGAGATCGGCGTCGTCAAACACGATGAAGGGCGCATTGCCGCCAAGTTCCATCGAACATTTCATCACCTGATCCGCCGCCTGACGCAGCAGGATCCGTCCGACTTCGGTCGATCCGGTAAAGGTCAGCTTGCGCACGATGGGGTTCTCGCAGAACTCCTTGCCGATATCCGAGGACCGTTTCGAGGTGATGACCGAGAAGACCTCGCCCGGGATGCCGGCACGCTCGGCCAGGACTGCAATCGCCAGAGCGGAAAGCGGCGTCTCAGCGGCGGGGCGGGCAACAAAGGCGCAGCCAACGGCCAGCGCCGGGCCACATTTGCGGGTGATCATCGCATTGGGGAAATTCCAGGGCGTGATCGAGGCGACAACGCCGATCGGCTGTTTGATCACCGTGATGCGTTTGTCGGGCTGATGTCCGGGGATGGTCTCGCCATAAACCCGTTTTGCCTCTTCGGCGAACCATTCGATAAAGCTGGCGCCATAAGCGATCTCGCCTTTGGCTTCTGCCAGCGGCTTGCCCATTTCAGCGGTCAGGATGGTGCCGAGATCATCCTGATTCGCCATCATCAGATCGAACCATTTCCTCAGGATCTGGCTGCGCTCTTTCCCGGTACGCGCGGCCCAGGCCTTTTGTCCCTTTTCCGCCGCCGCGATGGCGCGGGCCGTCTCGGCACGGCTCAGATTGGGGACGCGGGCAATCACATCGCCGCGTGCCGGGTTGATCACTTCGAAGGTCGAGCCGTCATCGGCATCGATCCAGGCGCCGGCGACATAAGCCTTTTCGACCAGAAGCGAGGGGTCTTTCAGAAGCGAACGCAGATTGGTGACGGAATCAGGCATGGAGGCCTCCGCTGAAGGGTTTTTCCTCAGGTGGCATCCGTAAGGCCACTTGTCTACTGTCGGGCGCGCGATCAGTCCAGTTACAGTGCAAATCCGGCGAGGGCTGGCGGCATAATACAAGGCAGATCGGGACGCGCGGCGGGGCGTATTCAGGTCAGCGGAATTGCCGCTTTCCTGCTGATCCAGATATTCCCGCCGAAGGTATCCGCCAAAGGAAAGGCGCGAAGGCCTCAGCTGTTCGCGTGCATCCGTTCAATATAGGCGCGCATCTCTTCGGCTTCCTGGCGGGCCTCGCGCAGGCCTTCCATCGCGGCGCGCAGTTCCGCCTCGGTCTGGCTGATCTGATTGCCCAGTTCCGCTTCGCGGGATTCGAGCCAGACAATGGCCTGATCGCGCATTTCTTCGGTCTCATGCAGCGATTGCGCCAGGCGTTCCAGCTCGGTCAGGTCATTGCCGGCATTGCGCGAGAACCGGTGCAGCAGCCAGTGGCTGAACCAGCCAAGTGCAAAGGCCAGCAACAGGATGACCGAGGTGGCAATGATGAATTCTGTCCGGTTCATGCAAATTTACTTTCCTGGTCCCGCTGGCGCCATCCGGGCGACGCATCCGGGGTTATCAATCGGGCGCGCGGCTCAGTCCTGGCCGGCGCTGGCAGGGCGGGTTTTCGGGCGGATGGTCTGCTCTGCAGGGGCCAGCGAGGGGCCGCTATAGGTATAGACGATTTCCGGGCCTGGCTCAGACGGCGCCTCCGACTCCGCCTGGGCAGGGCCGGCTGTTGCAGGCGATGCGGGGGAGGGGGGCGATTCGGTCTTCGGCTGAGCAGTCCCTTGCGCGGCAGGCACCTGGACATCGTGCTCGCCCGCTTCATCAGCCGGAGTTGCCGGATCATCGGGGTCCGAAGAGCCAAGCACCAGGTCTTCGAGATCCTCATCCTCCGGGGCGGTGGCGATTTCGTCACCGGTGGGGGCTGTCTCTTCGGCAGGTGCCGCTTTTGCCGGCGTTTCGGGGGCGGCGGCGCCTTTCAGGCTGAATTCGATGCGACGATTGGCCTCGCGCCCGGCCTCGGTGGCGTTATCCGCGATGGGGGTGCTTTCGCCATAGCCGAGGGCCGTCATATTCGACACATCGACGCGACGGCCCTGCAAGGCCATCAGCACCGCCTCGGCCCGGGCCTGGCTCAGCGCCGCATTGCCGCTTTCCGAACCCTGCGAATCGGTATGACCTGCGATTTCCATCGGAATCGCCGGGCAGCGCTTCAGCACTTCAGCGATTTCATTGATCAGCGGTCCGGCCTCCGAGGCGATCTCGGCCGATCCCGGCGTGAAGGCGATTTTCGATTTCGCCATGATCGCGGCCACGTCAGCGGCGCATTCTGCAGGTGTCGGCAGTGCGGCCAGCGGGTCGAGCTTTTTGTCATAGGTGACTTCGACGCGGAAATTGCGGCCCTGGCCCAGTTTCGACGACAGGATCTGGGTGATACGGCCACGGGCCTCCTGGCTGCCGGTGATGCCGCGCAGTTCGACTGTGTCGGCGCGCACCACAAGCGTGCCCTCGCTCAGCATCGAAAGCGATTCGAGCCCCGCCAGCACCCTTGACGGCCAGCCATCGGGCAAGGCCGGGTCCAGCAGCGTCGCCACATAGACATTTGACGCGCCGAATGAGGCCCTTGCATAGGCATCAACCGCCGCCTGCTGCACCTCATCGACAAGGCGGCCACGCAGTTCGACCCGTCCCCCCGTCACAAGGCGGGCGGTGAATTCCTCGGGGCCACGGATCACGGCTTCGGTCGAGGGCGGCACCGGTTGCAGCGAGAACACATCCGGCAGGCCGGCGCGCAGATCGCCAAGCGCGGTGTCAAAGGCCTCCTGCGTCACGCCCTCGCCGGCTTCAAAGGTGATATCCGCGTCTGAGAAGGTGACGCTGCCCTGGCCCATGGCGCCAAGCTTGCGGATCGCCAGTACTGCCGCTTCCGACCAGCGCGGCGTCGGGGTGCCAAGACCCACGGTGCAGATTGCCGGCCCCTCCATCCCGGTGGCGCTTGCGGCCGCCAGAATCAGGCTGCGGGCGCGTTCGGTATCAGCCGAACAGGCGTCAAACCGCGCGCCGCTGCCATCAACGACAAAGCGCAGTGTGAAGGGCGTGATCACCGGGCGCGGCGCGGAAATCGCGGCATCCAGCCTGACCGAGGCCGGTTTGCGCTTGCCAAGCTCCGTTTCAAAACGCCGCTTTTCCGCCGGGCTTTCGGCGATGGCGGTCACCCGAACCTCACCGGCCGAGACCGAGATCTTCGAGCGTTTCAGCAAAGACAAAGCCTCAAGCCCGAAGCGCAGCGAGGCGTCCCAGCCCTCGGGGGCCGGCCAGTTCGCGGTCTGCAGCATATTGGCGGGGGCGCTGTCTTCGGCGGTAAAGCCATTGGCTGCTGCCGCAAGGCCTTCGGAATCCAGCTCGCCCTCATTGAGGATCGCCGGGATCAGGCCGATCAGCTGGATCCCGTCATCATTTCTGAGCATCTCGACCGAGAAACGCGGCGCCTCGATGGCGGTGGTGGGGGCGACCTCGAGCCCGTCGCGGATCCGCGAGCTGTCAACGAGGCTGCCGACAAGGTTCAGTGCCCGAAACCGCGCCGCCTCGTTCGGGGCGGTGCCGCTCAGTCCCACCTGCATCCCGTCGGTCGTCACCCCGACCCAGTCCATCCGCGCTTCGGTCAGGCGCTGTCCCAGCACGTCCCGGGTGCGGTCTTCGATCACCAGCACCGTGCAAAAGGCGATGCCGATCATCAAAAGTCCGGCAATTGCGAAAGCAAGGGCACCGAGAGCGGCACGGGGCAGGGTGAGCAGACGTTGCGGCAAAGGAAGACCCGGGATTTGCGGAACCGTAGGAGTCCCGCAGGCCACGGGAACCGGGCCGCCGGGATCGTCCCTCTACCTAGGCGCTTGGGCGGCAGGGATCAATCAGAGGAAGATTGCGACGGCAAGAAACAGCACAGGGATCAGACCAGCATCGCGGTTCGATTTGAAAAGCCTGAGGCAGATGGCCGGATCATCCGCATCCAGCTGCCGCAACTGCCAGAAAAGGTGCAGTCCGAAAGCCCAGATGCCACAAAGCGCCATCAGCACAGGCAGGATGCCCCGGCTTGCGGGGATGGTGAGGATCACCGCCGCCGCAAACAGCAGCACCGAAAGTACAAGAAAGCCCGCAAGCCATTGACCGGTCCGGTCGGCAAACAGCCGCGCGGTGGATTTCACCCCGATCAGCGCGTCATCTTCCTTGTCCTGATGGGCATAGATCGTGTCGTAAAACAGCGTCCAGGCGATACCCGCCAGCCACAGGATCACTGCCGCAACCGGCAGATCTTCGGAATGCGCGGCCCAGAGCAGCAGCGCCCCCCAGTTGAAGGCGAAGCCAAGAAAGACCTGCGGCCACCAGGTGAAGCGTTTCGCGAAAGGATAGATCATCACCAGCGCCAGCGAGCCTATGCCAAGTGTGATCGCCAGCCGGTTATAGCTGAACAGGATCAGCGCCGCAATCAGCGCCTGGGCCGCCATCCAGATCACCGCGCCTTTCACCGTGACCTGGCCCGAAGGCAGCGGACGCGAGCGGGTCCGTGCGACCGAGGCATCGAAGTCGCGGTCGGTGATGTCATTCCAGGTGCAGCCCGCGCCACGCATCAGAAAGGCGCCAGCCCCGGAAGAGGCCACCAGCCACAGATCCCACCAGGAAAAACCAGACCCATCATTCGCCGCCAGTGCCAGCGCCCAGAGACAGGGAAGCCATAAAAGCCAGGTCCCGATCGGCCGGTCTGCCCGTGACAGCCGCAGGAAGGGCCGCGTCACCGGCGGGGCGAGGTGATCCACCCAATTGCCGCGCGGCGCATCCGCCACCTGGCCGGTGTTGATCTTCGCCGCCGTGGCCTCCAGCTGATCGGCAAGCCGTGCCGCCTCGACCGGCGACAGCAGATCATCCCCTTCGGGCTGGCCGCTTCCCTCTGGCGTTCTGTCTGTGGGCGCCATAGTTTCGCCTCCATGTCCGGGCCGAAAGTCAGACTTCATGTAGATCAGCCCCTTGGTGAGGGGCAAGCCGTCGCAGTCCTTGAGGGTGCGGCGAACTATCTTTTTGCCGTGATGCGGCTGGGAACAGGCGCCGAGGTGCTTTTGTTCAACGGGCGTGACGGCGAATGGCGCGCGCGCGTGGCCGAGGCGAATAAACGGCGCGGCGTTCTGGTCTGCGAGGCGCAGATGCGGCGGCAGGACTTCCCGCCGGATCTGTGGCTTTTGTTCACGCCGGTCAAAAAGGAACGCACGAATTTCATTGTTGAGAAGGCGGTAGAGCTGGGGGTTGCGCGTCTGATGCCCATCTCGACCCGGCGCATGAATGCCGAACGGCTCCGGCTCGACAAGCAGCAGGCCCATGCCATTGAGGCGGCCGAGCAATGCGGCGCGACCTTTGTGCCGGGGATCAGCGATCTGCAACCGCTCGACCGGCTTCTGGCGAGCTGGGATCCGGCGCGGCGGATCTATTGGGCCGATGAGATCCGGGCGGGGTCGGATGGGACCTGGCCGGGCGCGCCGGGCGCGCCTGCGGCGATCCTGATCGGGCCGGAAGGCGGCTTCACGCCCGAGGAACGCGCGAAACTCGACAGTCTCGATTTTGTCAGCCCCGTCGCCCTTGGCCCCCGGATCCTGCGCGCCGAAACGGCGGCACTGGCGGCGGTGACGCTCTGGCAGCGGTCTTTCGGGGATTGGGCATGATCCGCCCCGAGCTTGTTGCCCGCGCACGGCGCTGGCAGGGCGTGATAGAAGGTGCGGCTTTCCTTCTGTTCGGCATGTGGATCTTCGCCGGCGGCACCCTGGTCTGGCAGCTGCCGGGCCTGGCGGTGATGGCGCTCGGGATTGGCTGGGCGGTCAATGGCTGGCGGCGTATGCGCTTTCAGGCCGACCCTTCGGCGCCGGGGCTGATCGAGGTGGACGAGGGCCGCATCCGGTTTCTGCATCCGGTGATGGGAGGCGAGGTCAGCCTGAATGACCTTGCAGAACTGAAGCTGGTCACGCTCCGGGGACGCAGGCTCTGGCAGATGCGCGACCTTTCGGGGGCGCGGCTGATCGTGCCACTCGAATCCGCCGGGGCGGGGGATCTGGCCGATGCGCTGACCAGCCTGCCAGGGCTGACGGCCGCAAACCTCGTGGCGGCGCTTGATGCCGATGTAGCGCCCCAAGGCAGCATGCTGCCCTCGACCGGCGCGCGCGAACATCTGGTCTGGACGCGGCCCGGCAGCGGCATCCGGCCCGTGTGAGCGGGCGTCTGACTGGCCGCCCGGCCGGCCCATCCGGAACGCCGGCTCACAGGATCTGTGCATCTGGCGGGCTTGACAATATCCCCCTGGACAGGACAGGTCAGTCGCCTGAGACCAGTTGACAGCGAAGCCGGAGCCAGCCCATGTCGATACCACAATCCGGAGGCGGCCCGATCGAGAGCCTTGACCAGCTCGCGGCCTTGCTGGAGAGCGGTTGTAAACCGAAGGAAGACTGGCGCATCGGGACCGAGCACGAGAAGTTCGGCTGGCTTACCGATACCAGACAGCCGCTGCCCTATGACGGCTCGCGCTCGATTTCCGCGATTTTCGCAGGGCTTGAGGCGCGTTTTGGCTGGGAGCCGGTGCTTGAAGGTGAGAACGTCATCGGCCTTACCCGCAACGGCGCAAATATCAGCCTTGAGCCCGGCGGCCAGTTCGAGCTTTCCGGCGCGCCGGTCCTGACCATCAACGAGACCGCGGCCGAACTTGACAATCACCTCGCCGAGGTTGCGGCGGTGACCGAGGGCATGGGGGTCCGGTTCATGGGAATCGGGGCGGCACCGGAATGGTCGCATGACCAGATGCCGGTGATGCCCAAGGGCCGCTACCGGCTGATGACCGATTACATGGGCCGCGTGGGCACCCATGGCACGCAGATGATGTACCGCACCTCGACGGTGCAGGTTAATCTCGACTACGCGTCAGAAGCAGACATGGTGAAAAAGCTGCGCGTGGCGCTGGCGCTGCAGCCGGTGGCGACAGCCCTGTTCGCATCATCCCCGTTTTTTGACGGCAAGCTGAACGGCCATAAGTCCTGGCGCTCCAGGATCTGGCGTGGCCTTGATGACAGCCGCACCGGGATGCTGCCTTTCGCCTTCGACGAAGGCATGGGCTTTCAGGCCTATGTGGACTGGGTGCTCGATGTGCCGATGTATTTCGTCTATCGCGACGGCAAATATATCGATGCGCTCGGGCAGAGCTTCCGCGATTTCCTCGATGGCAAGCTTCCGGCTCTGCCGGGCGAGAAGCCGACTTTGTCCGACTGGGCCGACCATCTGACCACGGTTTTCCCCGAGGCGCGGGTCAAGAAATATATCGAGATGCGCGGCGCGGATTGCGGCGACCGCGCGCATCTGATCGCGCTGCCGGCCTTCTGGACCGGGCTGACCTATGATGATGCCGCGCTGGACGCCGCATGGGAACTGGTCCGCAATATCGACAGCGAGACCCGCGAGGGGCTGCGCGTCGCGGCTTCGGTTTCAGCACTGCAGGGCGAGGCGAATGGGGTGAAGCTGGCCGATCTGGCCCATGCGGCGCTTTCGCTTGCCCATACCGGCCTGGCAGAGCGCGGTCATGGCGAAGAGATCTGGCTTGCGCCGCTGGTCACCTCGGTCAAGGCCGGAAAGGTCCAGGCCGATCGCTGGCTCGAACTGTATCATGGCGACTGGGCCGGCAGCCTTGCGCCGATCTATGACGCGTCAAGCTACTGATTTGCGGAATTTTTATTTGCCGGCCGCTTGCCGTGCCGGAGCAAGATCCAGCCACAGCGCATTGTCGCGATAGCCGCCCCGAACCAGACGGCCGGGGCGGGCGAGGTCAGGGTAGCCGGCGATCCGGTCGCGAAAGCGGTCATTGCTGATGATCACCGCCTCGCTCTGATTTGCGAAATCCAGCAGGAAGGGATCGGCCTGCGCGCCCCGGGGCACCACCAGAACATGGTCCTGCTCCAGCCCGAGCAACCGGCAGAATTGCCGGTCATTCATATAGTTCCCGGTCAGCCGGTAGCCGGCATTGGCATCAAAAACCACGCCGCAGCCATAGCCCATCTGATCAAGCCGGCGCAGCACCTCCTTCAGGGTGGCGAGCTGGGGCTTGCCGTCACGCCAATGCATCACATTGGAGCCATCGAGCACTGCAAGCGGTCTGCGCGCCTTTGCCCGCGCGCGCCACCGCCGCCGCAAGCCCCCGGCAAGTGCCAGCAGCCAGGCGATCAGCGCAAGCGGAAGCAGGATTGCGAGACCGAGTTCAATCATCGCAGATCAGGTCTTTTTCCCACCGATCTTCGGCTCGGTCCCGGATTTGATCCGCTTCAGATTGGCGGCGTGGCGGATATAGATCAGCACTGTCAGCAGTACGACGAGGATCAGCATTCGCCCCGCACCGGGTGAGGCAATCCAGGCCGGCATATCTTTCATCCCGGCGATCAGCACCCAAAGTGGTGTCAGGGCCGCCGCGATCAGGGCCGCCGCCGAGGACATCCGGGTCGCAATCGCGCCGATCAGCCAGGTCAGACAGGTCAGAATGCCGACCGGCGGCGCCAGTGCCAGCAGGATCCCAAGGAAGGTCGCAACCCCTTTGCCGCCGCGAAAGCCGCTCCAGATCGGAAAGAGATGGCCGAGAAAGGCCGCAAGTGCCGCGATCTGGGCGGCGTCTTCCGCGCCGGCCCAGCAGCGCGCCAGGATAACCGCAAGTGCGCCCTTGCCGCCATCGAGCAGCAATGTCGCCAGCGCTGCCGCCTTATTCCCGGTTCTGAGAACATTGGTCGCGCCGATATTCCCTGATCCGATCTGACGCAGGTCGCCAAGGCCCATTACGCGGGTGATCAGCACCCCAAACGGCACCGATCCCAGCAGATAGGCCAGGATGGCCACCAGGATCAGCGTCTCACGCCCGGTTACAAAATCCGGCATTTATTGTCTCTCCCTGCGCTCACAGGGCCCGGGCCCGGTGGCGGCGTTTAACCCAGGCGGCGTTTCAGATGGCCGAGCGGAACACCTCGCGCCCGCCGACCCAGCTGGCCAGCACGCGCCCCTCCATCCGCGCCCCGTCAAAGGGCGTATTCTTCGATTTCGATTGCAGCGTAAAGCGGTTCATCAGGAAAGGCGCATCCGGGTCAAAAAGCACCAGATCCGCCGGGGCCGAGACCGAGAGCCGGCCCTGCGGCAGGCCAAGCCGGTTCGCCGGGTTCAGTGCCATGGCGCGGAAGATCTGCGGCAGGCTCAGATGGCCGGCATGGTAAAGCCGCATCGCGGCCGGCAGGATCGTCTCAAGAGCCACCGCGCCGGGGGCCGCCTCTTCAAAGGGCAGACGTTTCGATTCCTCATCGGCGGGCGTGTGGAAGGACGCGATCACGTCGATCAGCCCATCCGCCAGCGCCGCGATGATCGCCTGCCGGTCCTCTTCCGACCGCAAGGGCGGCGTCAGTTTAAAGAAGGTGCGGTAATCGCCCAGATCCAGCTCATTCAGGGTCAGATGGTGGATCGAGGTGCCGGCGGTGACATCCAGCCCGGCAGCCTTGGCGCGCGAGAGCGCCGGCAGCGCATGTGCCGTGGTGATCTGATCGGCATGATAGCGGGCGCGGGTCATCTCGACCAGCGCGAGGTCACGCTCCAGCCCCATCCGCTCGGCAATCGGCGAGACCGCCGGAATGCCGCGGAAGCTCGCGAATTTGCCGGAGGTCGCGGCGCCGCCTTTGGACAGCTCCGGCTCCTGCGGATGGCACACGACCAGCGCCCCGAGCGAGCGCGCATAGGTGAAGGCGCGCGACAGCGCCTTGGTGTCGGTGGAGACATGGAAACCATCGGTGAAGGCCAGCGCGCCCGCATCCAGCAAAAAGCCGATCTCGGTCATCTCATGACCAAGACGCCCCTTGGTCAGCGCCGCCATATGGCGGATGCGGACCGGCGCGGCCTCGGCGGCGCGGCGCGTGACGAATTCCAGCACTTCGGGCGTGTCGATCGCGGGCGATGTGTCGGGCCGCGCGATCACCGTGGTCACGCCCCCCGCCGCTGCTGCAAGCCCGGCCGAGCGGAAGCTTTCACGATGGCGCTCGCCCGGCTCGCCGATCTTGACGCCCCAGTCGACGATTCCGGGGGCGAGGCATTTGCCGCCGCAATCAATGCTGACCGCGCCTTTCGGCAGCTTTTTCGCGGGCTCGGCGATCACGCCATCCACCACGGTCAGGCTGCCCGGTGCATCGCTCAGCGTTTCGGGGTCGATCAGGCGGGCATTGGTGAAATGAAGGATGGTCATCCGGGATCCGTGTCGGGCTGTGACCTGGCCGGCAGTGCTTTGGCCAGAGATGCTTTGGCCTGAATGTCGGGGACCAGCTGCATTACATGTTCTGCATCGGTCAGACGTTCAAACCCGGTGCGGGTGTAGGACTTGTCTCCCTCGCTGTCCACTGTGACGCGCATCGCCAGATGCAGGGAGTGGGTGCCATGACGCGGATCGCTGGTCCTCCCGAGGTCACCCCGGCGCCGGGCGCGCGGTCCATAAGAGCCATGCTCCGGGCGCGAGATCGCGGCTCCAGCCGGGTTGGCCGGACGGCTTTCCCCGCTCGGGATACGCTGTCCTGACAGCAGGTTCCGTGACGCACCTGCCTGTCTCATGATGCACCGCCGCCGGTCATTGGGGCTGGCCGGCGCATGGCCTCAAGCATCAGGGTGAATACACGCCGCGCTTCGGGGATATCCTCGAATCCGATCCTTTCGCCGAAGATGCCGGTGCTGTGGACAAAGCCGATCAGGCTGCCACGCGTCAGGCTGGCCGCATCCCAGGCCCGGGTTGCGAACCAGACCGAGCCCGGCAGCCCCTCTTCCAGCGCCGGATGCAGACCGGAATGCAGCGCATACCGCGCAAGCCTGCGGCGGCCGAGGATCTCGGTCGCGATAAAGGCATTGCGGTCGGTCAGGGTGTAGAAACTGCCCCTGAGCCGCAGCCAGCGACCGACCGGCGCGCCAAAACACAGGGTCAGCCCCATCAGGAGGACCGGCAGGCCAAAAAGCAGAAAGAGGATATTGATCGGGAAAGGCGGCCCGGCGGCGAAACCTGAGGCGAGGCTCATCCAGAACAGCGCAAAAACCACACAAGGCGCGCCCATCAGCAGCCTGAAATGGATCAGGTCAGCCCAGTCGAACCGTGCCTCCGGGCGCCCCTGCCACAGAATCTCCTCGCCCGGGTCGAGAATGTCTTCCCAGCCTGGCGGGAGGGCGGAGGCCATGGGTCAGCCTCCGACCCAGACAAAAACCACGGTCAGCACGACGAGGATCAGCAGGACCGCTGTGGCGACCATGCCGCCCTGGCGCATCTCGGCCTTTGTGGGTTTGCGATTGGGGTCGGGCGTGGTCACGGGAAGGTTCCTTCCGGCAGCGCGCGGCGCAGGCTGTCTCGCTGTGCGGCACTGAACAGGGTTATGGTGGAGCTGGCAGGCCAGCTGCCGTCAGGGTCGGGTTTTCCGGCCTGGACCAGGCAGGAAAACCTGCGGATGCGAAAAAAGCGGATCCCGGATACAGAATAGGCGCGGCGGCGGAGCCTGCCAAAAAGCCGGCGCTCAACAAAGAAGGTCCCCTGCTCCAGCCGATATTCGATCACGAGCCCGCCAGCCAGGATGACGACCAGCATGAAGACCGCGAAAACGAAGATTGCGGCCGCGATCAGCGCGAAGGCGATTTCGACCGGCGGCAGCGGTTCGCCGGTTCCGGCTAGTGCAGTGGCAAGGCGCAGGACGGGGTAAAAGCCCATCACAGAGCCGATGACCGCGATCAGGGCATAGATGCGCATATCCGGCCGGGCCTGCCACAGGATCACAGGTGCAGGCGCGGCGCCAGCTCCGGCCTGTTCCCGCGTCATGGCCTGATCCTGTGCCCCGGTCTGCCCCCGGTTCGCGGTCATCCGGTCGCCTCAGACATAGCTCTCGGCGATCCGGCGGCCGCGCTCGCTGCGCAGATTGCGCGCCAGCAGATCCATACAGGCCATCCGCACCGCGACCCCCATCTCGACCTGGTCCTGGATCACCGAGCGGTTGATATCATCGGCGATCTCGCCATCGATCTCGACGCCCCGGTTCATCGGGCCGGGATGCATCACGATGGCATCGGGTTTGGCATAGGCCAGTTTCTCGGCATCCAGCCCGTAGCGGTGGTAATATTCCCGCATCGACGGAATGAACCCGCCATCCATCCGCTCTTTCTGAAGCCGCAGCATCATCACCACATCGGCGCCTTTCAGCCCCTCGCGCATATCCTCGATGATGGTCGCGCCCAGTTCCGCAAAGCCCGAAGGCATCAGCGTCGGTGGCCCGATCAGGCGCAGGTTATTGCCCATCTTGCCCAGAAGGATCAGGTTCGAGCGCGCAACGCGGCTATGGGCGACATCGCCGCAGATCGCGATGGTGAGCCGGTCGATCCGCCCCTTGGCCCGCCGGATGGTCAGCGCATCAAGAAGCGCCTGGGTCGGGTGCTCGTGGCGCCCGTCGCCGGCATTCAGCACCGCGCAATTCACTTTGGACGCCAGAAGGTTGACCGCGCCCGAGGCCCCGTGCCGCACCACCAGCAGATCTGGATGCATCGCGTTCAGCGTCATCGCGGTGTCGATCAGCGTCTCGCCCTTTTTCACCGAAGAGGTCGCCATATTCATGTTCATCACATCGGCACCAAGGCGCTTGCCCGCGATCTCGAAGCTCGACTGCGTACGGGTCGAGTTCTCGAAAAACATGTTGATCTGCGTCATCCCCGCCAGGGTGTCGGACTGTTTCACCGTGCGGCGGTTCAGATCGACATAGCGGTCGGCGAGATCGAGGATGGTGGTGATCTCCATGGGCGAGAGCGGCTCGATCCCGAGAAGGTGGCGGGCATGGAAAGCCATGGCGTGATCCCTGTAATGTGCGTGATCTCTTATCGCAAAGCGGGGGAAAAGGGGCAAGCGCCGCTGACGGTGCCGCTTTGGCGGCGGCTGGCTTGTGGCGCGACGCTGCGGGCATTAGCCTGCGCGCTATGGGAATCGAAACCGGGATCATGGCAGGGGCGGCGGAACCGGATGGCGCAGGGCCGGACCCGGCGGCATTTGCCGCAGCCGTGGCCGCTGACTGGAATGCCTCTTACGCCGCGCTGGACTGGCAGCTTGACTGCGGCATCGACGAGGTGATCGGCGAGGCACCCGTCAACCGCTATGAGGTCGTGATCGAAAAGCCGGTCCGCGCGGCCCCCCCCGCGGCCACGGCGCGCGGTCAGAACCCGACCCGCCAGAACGCTGTCTCTCAGAATTACGACCCATCGCCCGAGCCGCAGATTGATCCGGTCGCGGTCGCCAGCGCCACAGCCGCCTCGGCCACCACGCTGGAAGCGCTGGAAACAGCCATTCGCGGCTTCGATCTGTGCGATCTGAAACGCGGTGCCCGCAACACGGTCTTTGCCGATGGCAATCCGAAGGCACGGGTTCTGATTCTGGGCGAGGCGCCGGGCCGCGAAGAGGATATCGAGGGCCGCCCCTTTGTGGGCGAGGCCGGGCAGCTTCTGGACCGGATGTTCGGGGCCATCGGTCTGACCCGCCAGAGCCCCGATCCGGCCGCGTCTTTCTACATCACCAATGTCATGCCCTGGCGCCCCGAAGGCAATCGCGACCCCAGCCCGGCCGAGATCGCCATGCTGCGCCCCTTTGTCGAACGCCATATCGCGCTGGCCAACCCGGATGTGATCGTTGTGATGGGCAATACGCCGCTTGTCGCGCTGACCGGCAATCGCGGCATCCTGCGCCAGCGCGGCACCTGGACCCGGGCGCTGGACAAGCCGCTTTTGCCGATGACGCATCCGGCTTACCTTTTGCGCACCCCCGCCGCCAAACGCGAGGCCTGGGCCGATCTGCTCGCGCTCAGGGCCTTTCTCGACAAGGCATGATCATGCGTCCTGCCGCCATTCACATACTGGCGCTGAAGCCGCTGACTTCAAATTCCCCGGGGGGGCACCAACCGGCGCGAAAGACGCGGCTGAAGACCGCTTTTGACCCGATGGGGCGGTTCATCGGGGGAAATACCGCGAGTGTGGCCGGTTTTGCGCCAACCCTGTCTGAAATCGCCATCGCCGCCCGGGCGGCAGACGGAGGGGGCGCTCGCCTTTCATATGGCAAGCGGTTGCAACCGGGGTCCTATGATGATCTGGCCGGGACGCTCTCATATATCCCGCGCGACGAATTCCTGACCGCGATGGATGAAATGCCGGAAAGACCGCGCCTGCCGGTGATGACCCCATGTCTGTAACCCATCGCCTGCAAACCTTAGCCCTTAAAAATCGGGTGGCTTTTGATGTTTCCCATTGATGCCGTGACATTGCTGGCCTTCCTGCCGGCCGCGCTGGCGCTGAACCTGACGCCAGGGGCGGATATGATGTTCGTGCTGGCCCAGGGGCTGAAAGGCGGCGCGCGTGCGGGCATGGCGGCCAATCTCGGCATCGCGCTTGGCTGTTTCGTGCATGTCCTGATCGCCGGGCTGGGGCTCGCGGCGCTCTTGAAAGCGCATCCCATGGCCTTTGAAGTGATCCGCTGGGGCGGTGTCGGCTATCTCTTGTGGCTGGCGGTCAAATCCTGGAATGCCGGGCGACCCGAGATCGCATCTGTCGCCCGCGCGCCCGCAGCCAGGGTGTTTCGCGAGGCGCTGGTGGTCAATCTGCTGAACCCGAAAGTGGCGCTGTTCATTCTTGCCTTCCTGCCGCAATTCGTGACGGCATCAAAGCCGGTTCTGCCGCAATTCCTGGCCCTTGGGCTGATCATCTGCGCCGGGGGGCTGGTGATCAACGGCGCGGTCGGGATATTTGCCGGGCGCCTCGGGCGGGCGCTGCTCGGATCGGACCGGCTGGCGCGGGGCATGAACCGCGCAACCGGCGGCATTTTTGCAGCGCTTGCCCTGCGCCTTGCCGTGATGGAGCGTGCCGCATGACCGAAAGAGAGTTCATTCCCACCCGCATCGCCGTGCTGACCGTGTCTGACACCCGCAGCCTGGCCGAGGACCGCTCCGGCGACACGCTGGTGGCACGCCTGGAAGGGGCGGGGCATATCCTCGCCGCCCGTGCCATTATCACCGATGACCGCGCGCTGATCGCGGATCAGCTGCGCAGCTGGATTGCCGACCCCGGCGTCGATGTGGTGATCTCGACCGGCGGCACCGGGCTGACCGGGCGGGACGTAACGGTCGAGGCACATCAGGACGTCTATGAAAAGGAAATCACCGCCTTTTCCACCGTCTTTACCATTGTCTCGATGCAAAAGATCGGCACTTCCGCCGTGCAAAGCCGCGCCTGCGCCGGCGTCGCGGGCGGCACCTATCTCTTCGCGCTGCCGGGCTCCACCGGCGCCTGCAAGGATGCCTGGGACGAGATCCTCGTCAAGCAGCTCGATTACCGGCATGGTCCCTGCAATTTCGTGGAAATCTTCCCGAGGCTTGAAGAACACAAGCGGCGGAAGTGAGCCCTGGCGCCCGGGCCTGACCCGGGTGAAGCCCGGGAATGGAGGGTGGGAGAAGGACGGGGTCTTGCGGACCCGGATCTCATACGCCTGAGATCTGAGGTGATGCTGACGGCGCTGAAAAGGTGGTCAGCCAGGCGAGGCAAAGCCCGCGCGCGACTGACCAGCAGATCAGAATCAGCCCTGGCGTTTCAGCGCCTGGGCCATGCAATGGATGCCGCCGCCGGTTTTCGAGATTTCCGCGGTATCGACCACGGCCACGTCAAAACCGCGGGCTCTCAGCTGGCCGATCAGGGTTTGTGAGGCCTGGGGCGCGATGATGCGATCCCCGCCAAGGCTCATGAAATTGCAGCCGAGCGCCATCGTGTCCTGGAAAGGCACATCGATGATTTCATGGCCTTTCGCCTTCAGCCAGTCGACAATCGCGGGTTCCGTACATGCAAGGCAGACGGCGGTCAGTTTCGGTGCGATCGGCACCACCATCAGGTCGATATGGACGTAATATTCGTCGATAAAGGCAAGGCGGACCTCCCAGCCCTCATCCTCGAACCAGCCCGCCACCTGGCGCGCGCCGTCTTCATTTGTGCGCGCGCCGCCACAGCCGACCAGCAGCACGCCTTCTTCGATCACGTTGAAATCGCCGCCCTCGAAGGTGCCGGCGGTGACCATGTCATAGATCGGGATGCCGAGGCTTTCGTAATGGCGGATGGCGGCATAGTTCTCGCCGCGCCGCCAGGGCTGGCTCATGGCGGTGATCACGGCGCCGTATGGGGTCATCACGGACGAATCGCGGGTATAGACCTGCATCGGGAGTTCCGCCTCGGGCGGCACGGTATGTACGCGAACGCCAAAGCTCTCATAGGCCGCTTTCAGCTCTTTATGCTGCGCCTGGGCCTCCTGGATGTTGCAGGGGTTTTCGCGCAGATGTTTGCGCGACAGCGACGAGGTTGCCATATGACGCAGATAGGCCGGATCGCCCAAAAGCACATCGGTCAGACGGTCGGTCTCATTCGCAAAGCCCCAATTCGCCAGCGGCGCGGTGCCGCCACCTGCCTTGCGGCGCTGGAGGGAAAAGGGTTCAGGCTTCGTTTGCACGTTCATTTTTCTCTCCTGTTGGGTCAGGCGCCTGGCATGGTGGAGGGAATCCACCAGTCGCGCCCGCGTGGGGTGGTGACATATTCCGGCCAGCGGAAATGGATGGGCGGGTCGTAATCGCAAAGAGGCGGGATCGGCGCAGCGGCGCGGCGGGTCTCGAATTCGGCCCACATCGCGGCGCGGGTCTCCGCATCTTCGAGGATGCGCAGCGCCGAGAGCGCCAGCACCCCGGCGGCGGTCTGCACCATAGGGTCGATGGTCTCGGGGATGCCGCCAAGCGCGTTCATCACCCAGGACGGGTAGACATAGCCCTTAGGGGCGCTCAGCGCAGGCCGCGCGATGTAGAACCGCGCGGTGGGCGCGTGCCAGGTCATGTCGGTGTAATCATCCGAGGTGGAATTGGCCTGCGAGGGTGGCAGATCTTCGCGCAGGATCCGTTCGGCCTCCTGCGGCGTTATCAGCCGTGTCATCTCGGGGATGAAGGGCTCTGCCATGGGCGAGAGGCCGAGACCCGACTGGATCTCGCGGGCGATGTCTTTCGCGGCCTCGCCCCATGCGGGGGCGCCGGTGGCCTGCATCGCTTCCCAGACCACATTTGCGATGGCGTGGTTCGCAAGACCGGGGCGCGATTTGCAGACCCAGTGCCGTTCCACGCGGCAGCCTGTCATCGCCGCTGCATGTTCGGCGTTGCGATCCAGTGCGGCGGTCACCGCCTCGGCCATGGCAAGGGTCGGCACCCGCATCATATACTGGATTTCGGCGAGACCTGCGGGAAGGTTGTCAGCGGTGGCCTGGCCAGCCGTCAGGATCGCCTCGGAAATTGACCAGCCGCCCTGATGCGGCAACATCGAATCGCGCAGGGATTTTGACGTCAGGAACATCAGGTTCAGCGCGTCATTGGCGCCGGGCGCACGTACCGCCGAATGCGATTGCGGGATGGGCGCGCCGTCATGCGCGCCCCAGTTTTGCGGCTCATCGCAGATAAAACGGTAGATCATCGCATAGGCCGCGCCACAATGCGTGTTCCAGCGCACCGTATTGCACATCGGCAGCATGTAGAATGGGTGGAACGAGAGGATCGCCGCCAGCCCGTCATAATAGCCTTTTGCGGCATGGATCGGCTTTGAGCCACGCACCTTTTCCGCCGGCTCGCCGGTAAAGCGCAGCCCGCCTTTAATGCCGTGTTTCTCCATCGCGGCTTTGGTGGCCAGAAGCCCCGCGAGCCCGGCAATCCCGAGGCCCGAATGCGGATCGGTATGGCCGCCGGCCTGATAGCCCAGGCCTTCGCGCGGCTCGCGCCGGGTGGAGGCTGCCTGGCAATTGCCCGGAACGGCGTCATATTCCGCATACATGCCGATCACCGGGGCACCCGCAGATTCGGGCCCGTTCGACCAGGTGGCACAAAAGGCGGTCGGCATCCCCGCCGATCCCTCTTCGACGTCGAACCCTTCGGCACGCAGCTTTTCGACATACCAGGCGCAGGAACGGTATTCGCGCCAGGCGGTTTCGCCATAGGAAAAGATCGTGGCGCACCAGTCCGAATGCTCGGCTGCACGGGCTGTGACGCTGGCAAGGGCGGTGGACTGGGCGGCGGAAAGCTGAGACATGACCCGGGCTCCGGTTCTGGGGCAAGGGGGCGGAAGGGGCCGCCATTCTTCTTTCAGGGCTAACAGCGCGTCGCGGTTGCGCGAAAGTGAAACCTTTTCCCAGGTTCGGCAAAGAAAATTCACCTTTTGCTTGTGCCGGGCGGGGAAAGCCGCAGACTGGCGCAAAGCCAGCGAGGTGAGCATGGCCCGTATCCCCTCGACCCAGGCGTTGCGCGCGCTGGAGAGCTTTGCCCGCCATGGCACGGTCTGGCAGGCGGCGGATGAGCTGAACCTGACCCGCAGTGCGGTCAGCCATCAGCTGCGGCTGCTGGAGCGCGATCTCGGCTTTCGCCTGACCAGCCGCATCGGCACAAGGGTCGAACTGACGCCGCAGGGCCAGGCCTATGCCACAGATATCCGCCGCGCGCTGTCGATGATTGCGGGATCGGCCACGCGCAATGCGGCGCGGGGCGTGACCGGAACGCTGTCGGTCAGCTGTCCGCCGGGCTTTGCCTCCAGCTGGCTTTGCGGCAAGATCGGCGGGTTTGTTGCGGATTTTCCGGATGTTACGCTTTCGGTGCAGACGCCGCGCCGGCTGGATGAAGTTGCGAACCCCGATGTCGATATTTTCATCACCTTTGGCGAAGGCAACCAGCCCGGGATGGATGTCGAGCTGTTGAAGGAGGTGGATTTCACGCCGCTTTGCAGCCCGGCCTGGCTGAACCGCTTTGAATCGATGGCGGATACCGGCGCGCTTCTGGGCGCCACTTTGCTGCATCTGGGCGATTACGAGGATTGGGAAAGCTGGTTCCGCCTTGCCGGTATGCCGGTCGAAGCGGCGCAGAATGGCATCCGTTTTGCCGATATGAACCTGGTTTACGCGGCAGCGCTTGGCGCCCAGGGCATCGCGATGGGCGATGAGTTCATCTGCCAGGATGCGATCCGCGCCGGCCATCTGGTCAGGCCCTTTGACCTTTCGGTACGTTCGGTCCGATCCTATTTCATGGTCGTACCACCGGAAAAGGCGGGCAACCCGACGGTCGGGGCCTTTCGGGACTGGCTTCTGGGCGAGCTGATCGGAGATTGATGCCTTTTTGATCGGCAGGAGGAGGTTCGGCAAATTCTGTTTCCCGAATGGGTGAAAAACTTTCTATTGTTTTTCAGAGCCCCGCATCTCAGGCTCAGGTGGATATTCTGCCCGGTTCCCGCCGCAACCTGCGGCCGGCGCCGGCACCCGGAACTCTGGCAAGGGATACCAAGTGACGCAGGCAGCAGAAATCGGAGCATCAGGGATCGGCAAGATGTTCGGGCGCTTCACCGCGCTGAAGGACATTTCCATGACCGTCGGGCGCGGCGAGTTTGTGACGCTTCTCGGGCCTTCGGGATCGGGGAAAACCACGTTCCTGATGATCCTTTCAGGTTTCGAGGCCCCCACCTCGGGGCAGCTGACACTGGACGGGCGCGAGATGACCGAAACGCCGCCCGAGGCGCGCGGTTTTGGCATGGTGTTTCAGGGCTATGCGCTGTTCCCGCATATGACGGTCGAGGAAAACATCGCCTTTCCGCTGAAGGTGCAGGGGCGTTCAGCGGCGGATATTTCCAGACGTGTCAAAGACATGGTCGAGATGGTCGGCCTTGGCGGGCATGGCCATAAACGGCCTGCGGGCCTGTCGGGAGGGCAGCAGCAGCGGGTCGCTCTGGCCCGCGCGCTGGCCTATTCACCGCCGGTTCTGCTGCTGGACGAGCCGTTTTCAGCGTTGGATAAGAACCTGCGCGGGCAGATGCAGGATGAGATGCGCCGGATCCACCAGGAAACCGGCACCACCTTTGTTTTCGTGACCCATGACCAGGAAGAAGCCCTGGCTCTTTCCTCCAGGATTGCGATTTTCGAGAAGGGTCAGTTGCAGCAGATCGCGCCGCCGCGCGAGGTCTATGAACGGCCCTCGAATCGGTTCGTTGCGGAATTCCTGGGCGATATCAATATTCTGCCGGTGACAGCCTCGCAGATCGAAGGCCGCGCCATTCACCTGCCGGATGGGACGGGCGACAACCTGGCGATCAGGCCGGAGAATATGGGCCTCTCGCTGACCGAGCCCACCTGCGGCAATGCGCTGCCGGTCGAATTGCGCGACCTGACCTATCTTGGCGCCGAAACCCGCCTTGCGCTGGCGACCAAAGGCGGCGTGCCGGTTACCCTCCATATGCCGACTGCGAAACTCCCGGAGGGTCTTGCCCCGGGTGCTGCGGTCTGGACCAGCTGGGAGGCGAGCCGCGGTTTCATGCTTTAAGCGAACGATCCGGGACAGATCCGCCATCAGATGCGGGCGCCGGGAGACAGAAAATCCTCAACAGGGAGATGGATTATGAACGGACCTTTCCAGCGTGATCAGTTGGAAATCCTCGCGATGAAAGCCCGCAAGGGTCAGATTTCGCGGCGGAATTTCAACACGGGTCTTGCGCTTTTGCTGGGAACATCTGCGGTCGGGCTGGGAAGCCGCGCCGATGCGCAGACCAAAGAACTGGTACTGGTGAATTGGGGCGGCGATGCCGGTACCGCCTATGATGCGGCCTATGGCAAGCCCTTCCTTGAGGAGACGGGCATCACCGTGCGCCAGGACGGATCGGGCCCGACCGAGGGCGCGATCCAGGCCCAGGTGGAAAGCGGCAAACCGACCTGGGACCTCGTGGATGTCGATCCGTTCTCGGCCGAAGCACTTGGCAAAAAGGGTATGATGGAGCCCATCGACTACACAGTGGTCGACAAGTCGAAATTCCGCGAGGGTTTTGGCTGGGACTATGCCGCCTCGACCTATTTCTTCTCTTACGTCATTGCCTATGATGCGAAGAAATTCGGGGACAACCCGCCGACCGGCATCGCAGATTTCTTCGATGTGGAAAAATTTCCCGGCAAACGCGCGCTTTATAAATGGGGCGTTGGTGTCTGGGAGGCGGCTTTGCTGGCCGATGGTGTGGCACCGGCAGATCTTTATCCGCTGGATATCGAGCGCGCGCATAAGAAGCTTGCGGCCTTCCGGGACAATGTCGTGGCCTTCTGGGGTGGCGGGGCGGAAAGCCAGTCGCTGCTGCTGGATGGCGAGGCCTCGATGGCCATTGTCTGGTCGACCCGCGCGCGCCTGATCGAACAGGATTCGGGCGGCGACGTGAAATTCATCTGGAAGGATGGCTTCGTCTCGCCCGGCGCGCTTGGCGTGGTGAAGGGCAATCCCGGCGGTGCCGAAACCGCGATGCAGTTCCTCGCCTCGGTGCAGGATCCCAAGAAACAGCTGATCATGTTCGAGATGCTGGGTCAGGGGCCGGCGAACCCGGCCGCAGATGCGCTGCTGCCGGCCGAAGATGCCAGATACAACCCGGTGGCCGCTGATAACTATGCCCAGCAAATGCCGATCGATATGGCCTGGTATGAGACCAATTACGGCCCGGCGCTGGATGAATATCTGAAGATCATCTCGGCCTGACCTGAACCCGACCTGAACCCCTGACCCCTGGCCATTCCGGCCCGGGGTCTCTTGCCCGAGGGGGTGCCCATGCTCCGATCCCGCCTGTTTCTGCTGGCTCCGCTGCTGATTTTCCTGGCGCTGGCTTATCTGATCCCGTTCCTCGGCGTCATGCGCTGGAGCGTGACCCTCCCCGAGCCCGGGCTTGACCAGTACAAGACCGCGCTGACCGATCCGCTGGTTCTGAGCGTGATCTGGCGCACGGTCAGGATCTGCGCGCTGGTCACGGTGCTGGCGGTCGCAATGGCCTATATCATCACGCTGCTCTGGGTGCGGGGCGGGCCGGTGATGCGGCTTTTCGTCGAGCTCTGCATCCTGATCCCTTTCTGGATTTCCGTTCTGACACGGGCCTTTGGCTGGCTGGCGCTGCTCTCAAACCGGGGCATCATCAACACCTGGGGCCAGGATCTCGGGCTGCTGGCAGAGCCGCTGACGCTGGTCCGCAATGAATTCGGCGTCGTGCTGGGGATGGTGCATTTCCTCATCCCCTTCGCGGTCTTCCCGTTGGCCTCTGCCATGCGCGCGGTGGATGAACGTGTGCTTCTGGCTGCGCGCGGCATGGGGGCATCGCGGGCGCGCGTCTTCTGGCAGGTCTTTGTGCCCATGACCAGGACCGGCATATTCGGTGCGCTTTTGCTGGTCTTCGTCTTCGCGCTTGGCTTCTTTGTCACGCCTGCGCTGCTTGGCGGCGGTCGCTCGGTGCTGGTCGCGGAACTCATCTGGCTGAGGATCTTCCAAAGCCCGGACTGGGGCCTTGGCGCCGCGATCTCGGTGATCATGATGGTCTCCATCGGCATTTTGCTGATGCTGACGATGAAATATGCGAAAGGGCCGGGCCGATGATCACGCTCAAGCCGGGTCTCCTTGCGACGATCCTTGCGGCTATGGTCGCGGTGTTTCTGCTGATGCCGCTGATTGCGGTGGTGCCGGTCAGCTTCACGCCCGGGCGCAACCTGTCGATGGCCGGGGATGAATGGTCATTGCGCCATTACCGGGCGCTGATCGAGAACCCGGCCTGGGGGCAGGGGGTCTGGCTTTCGATTCGCATCGGGCTGGTCGCGAGCCTGTTTTCCACCGCTCTCGCCACCGCTTTCGCGCTTGGCATCTGGATGCTGCAGCCGCGATTTGCCGGGCTTTACATGGGGATCGCGATGCTGCCGATGGTGGCGCCGCCGGTCGTCTCGGCGCTGACGCTTTACTTCTTCCTGACCTCGCTCAGCCAGTGGAACGGGGTCGTCGGCTATGACACGTTCTTTGGCGTGGCGCTGGCGCATTCGGTCATGGTCGCGCCCTTCGCCGTCGTGCTGATCACGGTCGCACTGAGCCAGGTGGACCGCCGCATCGACCTTGCCGCGCGCTCGATGGGGGCAGGGCTGATGACGCGGGTGTTCCGCATCATCATGCCGAATATCCGCTTTGGCCTGATTGCCGCATTTTTCCTGAGCTTTGTGCTGTCCTGGGAGGAAATCGGCGTGACATTGTTCATTACCTCGGTCAATGCGGTGACATTGCCGCGCCTGATGTGGATGGGCTTGCGGGATAATATTGACCCGGCAATTGCCGCGATTTCGGTGGTGCTGATTGCGATTGTGGTCGCGGTCGTATTGATCAAAACCGTCGTGCAATTGCGGCAGGGCCAGCAAAGATAGGGATGAAGACGTGACTGCGAATATCTCAACCGGGGTTTATCTGACCCACCTTCTGCGCAGCTATGGCGTCGAGGTGGTGTTCGGCATCCCCGGCGTTCACACGGTAGAGCTGTATCGCGGCCTCGCCGGTTCCGGCGTGCGCCATGTGACACCGCGCCATGAGCAGGGCGCGGGTTTTATGGCCGATGGATATGCGCGTGCCAGCGGCAAGCCCGGTGTTTGTTTCATCATCACCGGCCCCGGCATGACCAATATCGTGACCGCAATGGGCCAGGCCTATGGCGATTCGATCCCGATGCTGGTGATTTCGACCGTCAACGCGCATGGGCGGATGGGCTCTGGCGAGGGCTGGCTGCATGAGCTGCCCAATCAGCAGGCGCTGGTTTCGGGCGTGGCTGCGTTCTCGCGCACGGTGAACCGGCCCGAGGAACTGGCGGGCGCACTGGCCCAGGCCTTTGCGGTATTCTACGGCGCGCGGCCGCGCCCGGTGCATATCGAACTGCCGATCAATGTGATGCTCGCGGATGCCGGCCATCTGCCTTTGCCAAAGCCAATGATGCTGTCGCTGCCCGCACCCGCGCCCGCAGCCCTGCGCGAGGCGATCCAGGCCCTGGAAGGCGCAGAACGCCCGGTGATCCTCGCCGGTGGCGGTGCACAGCGGGCCGAAGTCGGACGGCTGGCCGAGCTGTTCGACGCGCCGCTGGTGATGACGACCAATGCGAGGGGGCTGCTGCCGCCGGATCATGCGCTGGCGGTGCCTGTTTCGGCATCGGTCGCCAGCACGCGCGCGCTGATCGCGGGCGCCGATGTCGTCCTGGCTATCGGGACCGAACTGGGTCTGACCGATTACGACATGTATGAGGATGGCGGTTTCGCACTGCCGGGCACCCTGATCCGCGTCGATCTCGACCCGGTGCATATGGCACGGGGGATCACCCCTTCGCTCGCGATCACTTCGGATGCGGCGGAATTTGTGGCGGCGGTGCTGGCCGACCCGCCCCCGGCCGCAAAGAAGGATGGTGCGGCGCGGGCGGCAGGGGCGCGCGAGGGGCGTGCCGCTCTCTCGGATGCCTATCTGCGCGACCTGGCGCTGCTCAATATCGTGCGTGATACGCTGCCAGGCGTGCGGATGGTGGGCGATTCGACCCAGCTGACCTATGCCGGGAATATGGCATATGAAGCGGCCTCGCCCGGTACCTGGTTCAATTCGGCTACGGGCTACGGCACTTTGGGCTATGGTCTGCCTGCAGCGATCGGTGCGAAGCTTGCGGATGACCGCCCTGTGGTGGGGATCTCGGGCGATGGCGGGCTGCAATTCTCGCTCTCGGAACTGGCATCTGCCACCGAGGCAGAAGTGCCGGTGATCCTGCTCGTTCATGACAACAGCGGTTATGGCGAGATCAAATCCTATATGGTGGCGAAGAACATCCCGACGCTTGGGGTCGATATCTATACGCCCGATCTTGCAGCGATCGCTGCGGCCTCGGGCTGGCATGTCGAACGCGTCTCGGAACTTGAGACCCTGCCGGGCTTTCTGCGCGAGGGGGCTGCACGCAAAGGGCCGACAATGCTGATCTTCGGTGATGATCTGCGCGCCCAGGTATCGCTCTAAAATCAAACAAAACCGCCCGGAAACACAGGTTTCCGGGCGGCTCTGATTTCACTTATCGAACATTTCAGCCAATCGCGGCGGCGCGGACATCTGCGTCGATATGTTCGACATATTGTCCGAAGTTTTTCGAGAACATGCCGACCAGAACCTGGGCCTGTGCGTCATAGGCTGCCTTATCCGCCCAGGTCTCGCGCGGGTTCAGAAGCACCGGATCCACGCCGGGCACATCGACCGGAACTTCAAAGCCGAAATTCGGATCTTTGCGGAACTGCACCCGGGCAAGCGAGCCATCCAGCGCCGCCGTCAGCAGCGCGCGGGTCGCCCTGATCGGCATCCGACGTCCGGTGCCGTGCTTGCCGCCGGTCCAGCCGGTGTTCACCAGCCAGCAGGAAGCGCCGTGCTTTGCGATCTTCTCTTGCAAGAGCTTGCCATAAACTTCGGGCCGGCGCGGCATGAAGGGGGCGCCGAAACAGGTCGAGAAGGTCGGCGTCGGCTCGGTCACGCCGCGCTCGGTCCCCGGGGTTTTCGAGGTGAAGCCCGAGAGGAAGTGATACATCGCCTGGGCCGGCGTCAGCCGCGAGATCGGCGGCAGCACTCCGAAAGCGTCACAGGTCAGCATCACCACATTCTTCGGCATCCCACCCAGACCGGTGGGTGAGGCGTTGGAAATATAATCCAGCGGATAGGCGCAGCGCATATTGTCGGTGAGCGAATTGTCTTCGAAATCAAGCTCAAAGGTCTCGGGATCCCAGACCATGTTTTCGACCACGGTCGCGAAACGATGGGTGGTGCCATAGATCTCCGGTTCGGCCTCGGCCGAGAGATTGATCGTCTTGGCGTAGCAGCCGCCCTCAAAGTTGAAAGTGCCCGTATCCGACCAGCCATGTTCATCATCGCCGATCAGGATGCGCGAGGGGTCAGCCGAAAGCGTGGTCTTGCCGGTGCCGGAAAGACCAAAGAAGACGGCCGTGTCATCGGGGTTGCCGATCGCATGATTGGCCGAGCAATGCATCGGCATCACGCCCTTTTCGGGCAGCAGGTAGTTCAGGATGGTGAAGACCGATTTCTTGTTCTCGCCACCATATTCGGTATTGGCGATGAGCACGGTCTTTTCGTCAAAGTTCAGCGCGATGACGGTATCAGTGCGGCAGCCGTGACGTTCGGGGTCAGCCTTGAAGGACGGCAGGTTGATGATCGTCCATTCAGGTTCGAAAACGTCAAGTTCAGCCGCCTCAGGGCGCCGCAGAAGGTGGCGGATGAACAGATTATGCCAGGCAAGCCCGCTGATCACCCGCACATCGACACGGTGCGCGGCATCGGCGCCGGCATAGAGATCCTGGACGAAAACCTCGCGCCCCTTCAGGTGATCGAGCATATCGGCCTTGAGCAAAGCCCAGGCACCCTCGGTCATCGCTGCGTTGTTTTCCCACCAGATGGTGTTTTCGGTCGAAGCCGAGCGCACCACGAATTTGTCCTTCGGCGAACGGCCGGTAAATTTCCCCGTCGTGCAGAGAAAAGCGCCGCCTTTGCCGATATGGCCCTCGCCGCGGGCAACCGCAGCTTCGACAAGTCCAGGTTCGCGATAGTTGTAATGAACAGTGCCAGCGCCGCTGATCCCCTGGTGGTCCAGAGTGCGTTTCGGGTTCACGCGTCCGTTCATAGTCATATCCGTGCCAAGCTCCGGTCGCCGCGCGCCTGGCGCGGCCTTGGTTGAAACTGCGCCCGGGCCTTGGGCGCAAGGGCAAACCCTATCCGTTTGTACTGCCCTCTTCGCGCCTATAACACGCGGTTGCGAAAGGAAAACAGCAACCTTTCAGGGAGTTAGCGCAACCATTCCAAGGTTAGCGCAACCACCGGCGGCAGCCTGCCCACAGTGAGGCATATTCGCCATGCTGCCGTATTTTCGTGACGCTTTTCCTGCCGGAACGGGTGGGTGATTCGTTTCTTGTTGATTCCTGCCCGCGCATTGAGGATTATATCCCGATAAGAAACAGAGCAGGATATATTATGTCGCGCATCGCCCTGGTGGACGACGACAGGAACATTCTGACGTCCGTCTCGATGACCCTCGAAGCCGAGGGGTTCGAAGTCGAAACCTATACTGACGGCCAGTCGGCCCTGGATGCCTTTAATCGCCGCATGCCCGACATGGCGGTTCTTGATATTAAAATGCCCCGCATGGACGGGATGGACCTTTTGCAGCGGCTTCGTCAGAAGACCGCGATGCCGGTGATCTTCCTCACCTCGAAAGATGACGAGATCGACGAAGTGCTCGGTCTGCGCATGGGCGCGGATGACTATGTCAAAAAGCCCTTCTCGCAGCGGTTGCTGGTCGAACGGATCCGCGCGCTGTTGCGGCGTCAGGATGCCGGCGTGGCGACGGATGCACCGGTTTCCGAAGAGAATAAGGTGATCGAGCGCGGCGAGCTCAGGATGGATCCGCTGCGTCATGCGGTGTCATGGAAAGGCCGCGATGTCTCGCTGACGGTCACGGAATTCCTGCTGTTGCAGGCCCTGGCGCAGCGCCCGGGTTTTGTGAAGTCGCGTGACCAGCTGATGGATGTGGCTTACGATGATCAGGTCTATGTCGATGACCGGACCATCGACAGCCATATCAAACGGCTGCGCAAGAAGATGCGGACCGTCGATGAGGAATTCTCGGCCATCGAAACGCTTTACGGCATTGGTTATCGCTACAACGAAGAATGACAGCCTCGCCGCGCCTTGGGCCTGACAATCACAACTCCCGTACCGGAACTGGCCGGCGCGGGGGGCAAGTTCTGCTGGGCGAAGACTGGGTCTCGCCAGAGAGCATTCCCGATGAACAGCGCGGCGCCCGCCCATTGGGCGGGCTTGTCGCGCTGAACCGCAGCCCGCTGGCGCGTAAGATCGTCATATTCAACCTGATGGCGCTGATCATCCTTGTGGCGGGGGTGCTGTTCCTCAATCCGTTCCGCGACAGCCTGGTCCTGAGCCGCGAGGCGGGACTTGTTCGCGAGGCGCGGCTGATTTCCGGCGTGTTCGAGGCCAGCCAGACTGGCCCGGCCACCGCGCCGGGTCAGGCCAACCCGGAGGGGCAGGCCATCCCGGCGGCGCTTTATGACTATTCCGCCGCGCTGCGTCGTGTCGATCTGGCGCCGGGCGTGGTGGCCTTCATCTTCGACGCCGAGGGCGCGATTCTTGCGACCCGCACCGGCCCCGAAAGCGATCTGGTGGCCCGTCGTCCGACGGTGATCACCGATTTTCTGAACTCGGTCTGGGACGGGGTTTCTGTGGTGCTGTCACTGGGCCGCACCCAGCTGGAAGGCGAGGACAGCGCGACGCTGGCGCGCCGGCTTTTGCCGAATGCGATGGCGGGGCAGACCGCCTCTTCGACCGGCCTGGGCCCGGATGGCGGCAAGGTGTTTTCGGTCGCGACCCCGGTGGCGGTCGGGGGCGAGGTACGTTCGGTCCTTGTGCTGTCTTCGGCGGCGGGCGAGATCGACCGGCTGGTACGCTATGAGCGGGAGCAGGTCCTCCAGGTCTTCATCGTGGCGCTGCTGGTCTCGGTCGGGCTTTCGCTGGTGCTGGCCTCGACCATCGCCAATCCGCTTTCGGATCTGGCGGCGGCGGCCGAGATCGGGCGCGGCGGAGACGGCGGTAAGGTTTCGCCGGGGCGGGTGCGGATCCCGGATCTCGCAGCGCGTCCCGATGAGATCGGGCGCCTCTCGGTCGCGATGCGCGGCATGGTGGCGGCGCTTTATGATCGTATTGATGCCAATGAACAATTTGCCGCCGATGTGGCGCATGAGATCAAGAACCCGCTCGCCTCGCTGCGCTCGGCGGTCGGCTCACTGCGCTTTGTGAAAAAGGAAGAGCATCGCGAGAAACTTCTCGATGTGATCGAACATGATGTGCGGCGCCTCGACCGTCTGGTCTCGGATATTTCGAACGCCTCGCGGCTCGATTCCGAATTGGTGAAGGAGGAGGAGGAGGAATTCGACCTCGTCCATACCCTGACCAATCTGACGCAATATCTGGGCGAACAGGCGGCGGAGGCGGAGGTCGATTTCCTGACTGACCTGCCTGCGGGCAAGATCATGATCCGTGGCCTTGAGGCGCGGCTGGCCCAGGTTTTCGTCAATCTGATCACCAATGCGATCTCCTTTTGCGAGGCCAGCGACGCCGTGCGGGTCTGGGCGCGTCAGCGCGAGAACCGCGTGCTGATCGTGGTGGAAGATACCGGTCCGGGTATTCCGGAACAGGCGCTGACCAAAGTGTTCAAGCGCTTTTATTCCGACCGGCCCGAGACGCATTTCGGCAATAATTCCGGCCTTGGCCTGTCGATCTCGAAACAGATCGTCGAGGCGCATGGCGGGGTGATCTGGGCCGAGAACATCCGCCACCCGAATGCCGACCCCAATTCCGAGCCGCTGGGCGCGCGTTTCGTGGTCGGTCTGCCGGTCTGACGATGTGACGGAAACGCAGATCCTGCATGCCAGTTCGGTTGCCATCGGGGGGCGGGGGGTGCTGATCCTCGGCCCTTCGGGGGCGGGGAAATCGGCGCTGGCGCTGAAACTCATGGCTTATGGCGCGGCGCTGGTCGCGGATGACCGGACCGCGCTGACCGTGTCGGGCATTGGGGTAGAGATCTCCTGCCCCGCGCAGGCGATAAGCGGGCTGATCGAGGCGCGGGGGGTCGGCATCCTGCGGGTCACGCCCTCGGGCCCGGTGCCGCTTGCTCTGGTGGTCGATCTGGGGCAGGCCGAGACCGAGCGACTGCCACCCCGGCGCCACACATCTATACTTGGATATGAACTGCCGCTTGTGCTGCGGGCGCAAAATGACCATCTTGCCGAAGGATTGCTTGCCCTGATGACGGGCGGGCGACAGGAGTGAGCTATGGATGCCTCTTCGGCGGCCCAATCCCGGGACGCGGTGCCCGGGGAATTCAGACTGGTCCTTGTGACCGGGCCGTCAGGCGCCGGGCGGACCACTGCCATCCGGGTTCTGGAAGATATCGGCTATGAGACGATCGACAATATTCCCCTGAGCCTGATCCCGCGTCTGCTGGAGGGGACTGCCCCTGACCGGCCCGTGGCCCTGGGGCTTGATGTCCGGAACCGCGATTTCAACGCCACCGCGCTGATCGAGCTGATCGATGGGATGGTGCGTGACCCCGGGGTCTCGCCGATGGTGGTTTACCTGGACTGCGCCTCGCCCGAACTGATCCGCCGCTATTCCGAGACCCGGCGGCGCCACCCGCTGGCCCCCGATGAGACCCCGGCCGAAGGTATCGCGCGCGAGCTGGATCTGCTGACCCCGATCCGGGTCAGGGCCGATCTGCTGATCGACACGACCGAGCTGTCGCCCCACGACCTGAAAGCCGAGATCAAGCGCTGGTTCGAGCCGGACATATCCGGTCGCCTCGCGGTGTCGCTGCAAAGCTTCAGCTACCGCCGCGGTTTGCCGCGCGGGGTGGATATGGTCTTTGATTGTCGCTTTCTGAAGAACCCGCACTGGAACCCCGCGCTCCGCGCTTTGGACGGGCGGGACCCGGCCGTGCAGGCGTTTCTGGCGCAGGATCCGAATTTCGCCCCCTTTCTTGACCGGGTACGGGATCTGGTTGAATTTCTGCTCCCGGCTCAGGTGGGTGAGGGCAAGGCGCATCTTGCAATCGGGTTTGGCTGCACCGGCGGGCAACACAGATCGGTTGCTATAGCAGAATTGATGGGCAGTGCCCTTGCGCAGGCCGGCTGGCCGGTGTCAAAACGGCACAGGGAACTGGAACGCAAGGCCGGCGAGATGCCTGGCCCAGCTGACAAGGTGTCTGTGGCTTGATCGGGATTGTAATCGTCGCTCATGGAGGGCTGGCGCGGGAATATCTTTCCGCTGTGGAGCATGTTGTCGGCAAACAGGACGGCATGATCGCCATTGCGATTGAAGATGACCATGACCGCAACGCAAAACAGGCCGAAATCATCGCCGCCGCCAATTCGGTTGACAGCGGTGAGGGGGTCGTTGTGGTGACGGATATGTTCGGGGGATCGCCCTCGAATCTGTCTTTGCCGGCCTGTACGGCTTCGGGACGTCGCATTCTTTATGGCGCGAACCTGCCAATGCTGATTAAGCTGGCGAAATCGCGCGATATTCCTGTGCCAGAGGCGGTTGCGGCCGCGCTGGATGCCGGGCGCAAATATATCAACAGCCTTGACCTCGGCGGCGGGATCTGAGGCGGAGTTTCGACCTGGGGATTGCTCTTGAGGACTTTCAGAATCGTCAATGAGAAGGGGCTTCATGCCCGCGCCTCGGCGAAATTCGTCGAGACGGTCGAGGCGCATGACGCCCGCGCGCTTGTCTCCAAGGACGGGATGGAGGTTTCTGGGGATTCGATTATGGGTCTTCTGATGCTTGCCGCCTCGCGCGGGACCTCAATCGACGTGACGACGTCGGGCGCCGATGCGGAGAAACTTGCCGATGCATTGGAGGCCCTGGTTGCCGGGCGCTTCGGAGAAGACTATTGAGGGCTGTCTTCGTGGAATGAGGGGTCCGGTTTTCGGGCCTGTTCCGGGGAATACACGCTGAGGATCGTCGCTTCGTGACCGAGCAAAGCCCGCCCACCGCCAAACCCGCAGCGCCGGCTCCGGTGGACAGACCCTATGATATGCGCCGGCTGTCTTATGCCGGAACCTTCCGCAACCCGTTCAAGGCGAATACGATTCGCACGATTGAATGGTTTACGGCGAAGATCCGGCTTTTGTCGCTGATCCGCAGCTTCGAGAAATCAGGTGCCCCTTTTGGCGCCCCCTTCTGGCCCAAGGCGATCCGCCATATGGGCATCCGCATCGACACGCCACCCGAGGAAATCGCCCGCATCCCGAAAACCGGTCCGGTCGTCGTGGTGGCGAACCACCCCTCGGGTCTGGTCGATGGCATGATCATGGCCGAGATGATCACCCGGGTGCGGCCCGATTTCAAAATCCTCACCCGTTCGCTTCTGACCGGCATCCCCGAGGTTGAGGAATTCATGATCCCGGTGCCCTTCCCGCATGAAGACAATGCGCGCGAAGAAGGTCTGAAGATGCGCAACGAGACCCTCGCGCAGCTGAAAAAGGGCGGCGTGATCATTCTCTTCCCCGCCGGCAAGGTCGCGATGTCCGAGACCTGGTTCGGCCCGGCGATCGAGGCGGAATGGAATGTCTTCACCCATAAGATCGTGAAATCCACCGGCGCCACCATCCTGCCGATCTATTTCCCCGGTCAGAACAGCCGCAGCTTCCTGATCGCGAACAAGCTGTCGGATACGTTGCGCCAGGGCCTTTTGCTGCGCGAGATCAAGCGCGCGCTCTTCAAACCGCAGAGACCCCATATCGGCGAGCCGATTCCGGCGGATGAGCTGAAGAAATGGGAAGGCAATCCGCGCGGCTTCCTCGCCTGGCTGCGCGCGCATACGCTGGCTTTGGGCAAGGCGCGCTGACGCAACCCGGGCTTTCGGCCCGCGCCGGAATGGGTAAGATATGCGCCGGCTTCGCTTCGGGGCATAGTGCGGGGCATGATGACTGTTTCACCTGAGCTGCTGATCCTCGATTGCGATGGCGTGCTTATCGACAGCGAGATCATCAGCGCGCAGATGCTGGTGGCGGAGCTGGCGCAGCTGGGCGTCGAGATCGACCTCGCATATGTCGCCCGCCATTTTCTGGGGCGCAGCTATCCGACGGTGATGGCGACGATCCGTGCTGATTTCGGCCTCGATCTGCCGCCTGAATTCGAAACGGGCTACCGCGAGGCGCTGCTGGCCGCGTTCAGGCGCGATCTGCGCATCATGCCTGGCGTGGCGGCGATGCTGGACCTGCTGGCGGTGCCGGTCTGTGTCGCCACCTCGTCCAGCCCGCGCCGGGTTGAGACCTCGCTCGGGCTTGTGGGCCTGTGGGACCGGCTCGGCGCGGTGACCTTTACCGCAAGCGAGGTGGCGCGCGGTAAACCTGCGCCTGATCTGTTCCTTCATGCCGCAGCGCGGATGGGGGTGGCGCCTGCGGCATGTCTCGTGATCGAGGACAGCCTGACGGGTTTGCGCGCGGCTAAGGCGGCGGGCATGGAGGTCTGGCGCTTTACCGGGGGCAGTCATATGGGCTCTGATACGCCGGAAGAGCCCGAAGACGCCCGCCCGACCCGCCGTTTTGACGATTTTTCCCGGTTTTTCGACAGCGTGCCTGCATTGAGGAGACCGCAATGAGGAAACCACAATGAGCCGCGCCGATACAGAACCCAGCCTGCTTGACGATGCCGCCCGTGCCGGCTGGCTCTATTATGTCGGTGGCATGACCCAGGACCAGATCGCGGGCGAGTTGGGTATCTCGCGTCAGCGCGCCCAGCGTCTGGTCAGCCGCGCCATGGCCGAAGGGCTGATCCAGGTGCGGCTCAATCATCCGATCGGCGCCTCGATGGATCTTGCGGCGCGTCTGAAGGATCGTTTCGGGCTGGCGACCTGCCGCGTGGTGCCGGGGCTCGGGCCGGGCGCTGACCCTGCCGCAGGGATCGCCGGTGCGGCGGCAGCCGAACTGGAGCGGGTCCTGCGGATGGAGGATCCTCTGACCATCGGCTTTGGCACCGGCCGCGCGCTGCGCGCCCTTGTCGAGGCGCTGGAGCCGATGGCCGCGCCGCAACACCGTCTGGTCTCGCTGATCGGCAATATCGCCCCCGACGGATCGGCGAGCTTTTTCGATGTGGTGATGCGGCTCGCCGACCGGGTCCAGGCGCCGCATTACCCGATGCTGGTGCCTGTGGTGTCTTCGACCGCCGAGGAACGTGCCGAATTCCATGCGCTTGGCCCCGTCAGGCGGGTACTTGAACTCGCGCGCGGAGCGGATGTGGTCTTTGTCGGCGTCGGCCAGATGTCGGATGACGCGCCATTGCACCGGGACGGATTTGTCAGCGATGCCGAATTGCGCGAGATGCAGGCGGCGGGCGCCGCAGGCGAGGTCGCGGGCTGGGTCTTTGATTCGGATGGCCATTACCTCGATTTCGGGATCAACACACGCACCGGTGGCCTGAGGGTAGATCCAGGCCTCTCCCGCCCTGCCATCGGCATTGCTGCGGGTGCATCCAAGGTGCCGGGCATCCATGCCGCGCTGAAGTCCCGCATAATCAATGGTCTCGTCACCGATTCCCCAACTGCCGAAGCCCTGTTGTCGCGCGGCTGAGCCGCCTGTCACCCTCGCAGCTGCGGCGGAGGAAAGGGATTGACGAAACACCCCTGAATATGAGCAATTGATCACAATGCGATGAATTGCTCATTTAAGGCGCTTCAGACGCAGCCAGGGAGGATTACCAATGAAATTGTCGCACCGCGCCATGTTTGGCGCGACGGTTGCTCTCGCCCTTTCCGGGGCGGCGATGGCCGAAACCACCATCACCGTCGCCACTGTGAACAATGGTGACATGATCCGGATGCAGGGGCTGATGGATGGGTTCTACGCGAAACATCCCGACATCAGGGTCGATTGGGTGACGCTTGAGGAGAACGTCCTGCGCCAGCGCGTCACCACAGATGTGGCGACCAAAGGCGGCCAGTTCGACGTCATGACCATCGGCACCTATGAGGCCCCGATCTGGGGCAAGCAGGGCTGGCTGGTGCCGCTGAATGATCTGCCCGCCGATTATGATGTGGATGACCTGCTGCCGGCGATCCGGGGCGGGTTGACCGTCGACGGCAATCTCATCGCTGCGCCATTCTATGGCGAAAGCTCGATGGTGATGTATCGCACCGACCTGATGGAAAAGGCCGGGCTGACCATGCCGGACGCGCCGAGCTGGGCCTTTATCAAAGAAGCCGCCGCCGCGATGACCGACAAATCGAATGAGGTCTACGGCATCTGCCTGCGTGGCAAGGCGGGCTGGGGCGAGAATATGGCCTTCCTCTCGGCCATGGGGAACAGCTTCGGTGCGAAGTGGTTCGACATGGACTGGAAGCCGCAATTCGACCAGAAGCCCTGGAAGGATACGCTGGATTTCTACCTTGATCTGATGGGCAATTATGGCCCTCCGGGGGCGGCGAATAATGGGTTCAACGAAAACCTCTCGCTGTTCCAGCAGGGCAAATGCGGCATGTGGATCGACGCGACCGTGGCGGCGAGTTTCGTGACCAATCCGGCGGAATCGACCGTGGCCGATAAGGCCGGCTTCGCGTTGGCGCCCGATAACGGGCTGGGCAAGCGTGGCAACTGGCTCTGGGCCTGGAACCTTGCAATCCCTGCGGGCACGCAGAAGGAAGAGGCCGCCAGGACCTTCGTCGCCTGGGCAACCAGCAAGGACTATCTCGCGCTGGTGGCGGAAAAAGAGGGCTGGGCCAATGTCCCCCCGGGCACCCGCCAGTCGCTTTACGACAATCCGGAATATCAGAAACTGCCCTTTGCGAAGATGACGCTTGAATCGATCAATGCGGCCGATCCGAACAATCCGGCGGTGGATCCGGTGCCCTATGTCGGGGTGCAATTCGTGGCGATCCCGGAATTCCAGGGGCTTGGCACGGCGGTCGGGCAGATGTTCTCGGCGGCTCTTGCGGGGTCTGATACCGCCGAGGGCGCGCTGGCCAAGGCGCAGGCCTTTACCACGACCGAGATGACCCGGGCGGGCTATATCAAGTGATCGGTTAAAAGGTTCCTCCCGGCGGGGCTGCCTTCTTTACGCAGCCCCGCCACCTTCTTCCCCGTATTTCAGGACCACATCATGGCGACCGAACAGTCCAGGACGGCTGCGCGTCTTATGGTCTCTCCGGCGGTTATCCTGTTGTTTTTGTGGATGATCGTGCCGTTGGGCATGACGCTTTACTTCTCATTCCTGCGCTACAACCTCCTGATGCCGGGGATGGAGAGCTGGACCGGGTTCGACAATTATTACTATTTCATCACCCAGCCCGCCTTCTGGCCAGCCCTGACCAATACGCTGCTTCTCGTGCTGGGCGTGCTGGCGATCACGGTGGTCGGAGGCATCGCACTTGCCCTGTTGCTGGATCAGCCATTCAGGGGCCAGGGCGTGGTGCGGGTCATGGTGATTGCGCCCTTCTTTGTCATGCCGACCGTGGCCGCGCTGGTCTGGAAGAACATGTTCATGAACCCCGTGAACGGGATGTTTGCGCATCTCTTCAAAGCCGTGGGGCTGCAACCCTTTGATTTCCTGAGCCATGCGCCGCTGGCCTCGATCATTCTGATCGTCGCCTGGTCCTGGCTGCCTTTTGCGACGCTGATCCTTCTGACCGCGTTGCAAAGCCTTGACCGCGAGCAGATGGAGGCCGCCGAGATGGATGGCGCCGGCTGGCGCAGCCGCTTCTGGCACCTGACCCTGCCGCATCTGACGCGGCCCATCACGGTCGTGATCCTGATCCAGACGATTTTCCTGCTTTCCGTCTTTGCCGAGATCCTCGTCACCACCAATGGCGGGCCGGGCACGGCGTCGACGAACCTGCCTTTCCTCGTCTATTCGCAATCACTTTTGTCCTTTGACGTCGGCGGCGGTGCGGCCGGAGGCATCATCGCGGTCATCCTCGCCAATATCGTTGCGGTCTTCCTGATGCGGATGATCGGCAAGAATCTGGAGGTCTGAGCCATGGCGCGCAGCACAAGCCCCGCCCGGACATGGGCCGTCACCATCGCGGCCTGGACGATCGGTTTCCTGATCTTCTTCCCGATCCTGTGGATCTTCATCCTGTCCTTCCGGACCGAGGGCGACGCTATCAAAGCGCCGCTTGAGGTCCTGACCGCGCCCTGGACGATGGAGAGCTATCATGTCGTCCAGGAACGCTCGAACTACTTCCTGCATTTCATGAATTCGGTGATCATCTCGCTCGGATCGACCGTGCTGGCGCTGGTCATCGCGATCCCGGCGGCCTGGTCGATGGCCTTTGTCCCCGGCAAACGCACCAAAGACCTGCTGATGTGGATGCTTTCTACCAAGATGATGCCGGCGGTCGGCGTGCTGGTGCCGCTTTACCTGTTGTTCCGCGATTTCGGCCTGCTGGACAGCCGCATCGGCCTGGTTGGCGTGCTGACCCTGATCAACCTGCCGATCGTGATCTGGATGCTCTACACCTATTTCCGCGAGATCCCGGGCGAGATCCTCGAAGCCGCGCGGATGGACGGCGCCAGTCTGAGCCGCGAGATCCTCTATGTCCTGACCCCTATGGCGGTGCCGGGGATCGCCTCGACCATGCTTCTGAACATCATCCTGGCCTGGAATGAGGCCTTCTGGACATTGCAGCTGACCACCAGGAACGCGGCCCCCCTGACGCAGTTCATCGCCAGCTATTCCAGCCCCGAGGGCCTTTTCTACGCGAAACTCTCGGCGGCCTCGACCATGGCGATCGCGCCGATCCTGATCCTTGGCTGGTTCAGCCAGAAACAACTCGTCCGCGGCCTGACCTTTGGCGCGGTGAAGTGAGGTAAAGAATGGGACAGATTACCCTTTCCGCAGTCACGAAAAGCTTTGGCGAAGTGAATGTCATTCCGCCGCTTGACCTGACCATCAATGACGGCGAATTCGTTGTTTTCGTGGGGCCGTCGGGTTGCGGCAAATCGACCCTGCTCAGGCTGATCGCGGGGCTTGAGGATATTTCCTCGGGCCAGGTCGTGATCGATGGCAAGGACGCGACCGACACCGCGCCGGGAAGCCGGGGGCTCGCGATGGTGTTCCAGTCCTATGCGCTTTATCCGCATATGACGGTTCGCAAGAACATCGCATTCCCGCTGAAAATGGCGGGTCTCAGCCCCGATCAGCAGAACGCAAAGGTCGAACAGGCCGCGAAGGTGCTGAACCTGACGAACTATCTCGACCGCCGTCCGGGCCAGCTTTCGGGGGGTCAGCGCCAGCGCGTCGCCATTGGCCGGGCCATCGTGCGCGAACCGGCGGCGTTTTTGTTCGACGAGCCGCTGTCCAACCTTGATGCGGCCCTGCGCGTGACCATGCGGCAAGAGATTTCCGAGCTGCACCAGTCGCTTAAGACCACGATGATCTATGTGACCCATGATCAGGTCGAGGCGATGACCATGGCCGACAAGATCGTGGTGCTGAATGCGGGGCGGATCGAACAGGTCGGATCGCCGCTTGAGCTGTATCGCCAGCCGAAGAACCTCTTTGTCGCGGGCTTTATCGGCAGCCCGAAGATGAATTTCATCACCGGGGCCGAAGCCGCGCATGAGGGCTGCACGACGCTGGGGATCCGCCCGGAACATATCGCGGTGACGCAGGACGGGCGCTGGACCGGCGTGGTGGGCCTTGCAGAACATCTCGGCTCGGACACCTTTCTCAAGGTTCAGACCGCCGAGGCGGGCGAGCTGACCGTCCGTGTCTCCGGCGAGATGGCCCTGCATCACGGCGACCGCGTCAGCCTCCACCCGCAGGAGGGCAAGCTTTACCGCTTCGACCATGAGGGAAGGGCGCTGTGATGCGGGGTTCAGAAACGGTGCCTGATCTGTCGGTGCAAATGCCCGGCTATGACCGTAAGGCGCTGACCCCCGGCATCGTTCATATAGGGCTGGGGAATTTCCACCGTGCCCATATGGCGGTCTATCTTGATGACCTGTTCCGGCTCGGCCTGGCGCATGACTGGGCCATAATCGGCGCCGGTGTGCGCCCTGCGGATGCGGCGATGCGCGATGCCCTGCTGGCCCAGAATTGCCTTTCGACCGTGATCGAGCTGGATCCGCAGGGCCGCAGCTGTCGCCGCATCGGCGCGATGATTGATTTCCTGCCGGTCGAGCCCGGCAATGCCAGCCTGATCGCGGCAATGTCGCGGCCAGAGATCCGCATCGTCTCGCTCACAGTGACCGAGGGCGGCTATTTCATCGACCCGGCTTCGGGCGCTTTTGATCCGGCTGCGCCGGCTATTGTTGCCGATGCGGCCAATCCCGGCGCGCCGGGTACGGCCTTCGGCGCGATTGTGGCCGCGCTGAAGGCGCGCCGCGCTGGCGGGATCGCGCCCTTCACCGTGATGTGCTGCGACAACCTGCCCGGAAATGGCGATGTTACCCGCAATGCGGTCGTGGGCCTTGCCCACCTGTCTGACCCGGATCTGAGCGCCTGGATCGACGCCACGGTCGCCTTCCCGAATGCTATGGTTGACCGCATCACCCCCGCGACCGGCCCGCGCGAACGCGCGATGGCGGCGGCGTTCGGCCTCGACGATCCGGTGCCGGTGACCTGCGAGCCCTTCCGTCAATGGGTGATCGAGGATCATTTCCCCGCCGGGCGCCCGCCGCTGGAGCGCGTCGGCGTGACCTTCAGCCGCGAGGTCCATGCCTATGAGATGATGAAGATCCGTATCCTTAACGGTGGCCATGCGATCATCGCCTATCCGGCCGGACTGATGGATCTCGAATTTGTCCATGAGGCGATGGCCGATCCGCTGATCGCGGGCTTCCTTGACCGGGTCGAGACGGAGGAGGTGGTGCCCTATGTACCACCGGTCCCGGAGACGGTGATTGCCGGGTATTACGAGGTGATCCGGCAGCGGTTTTCCAACCCCGAAGTGGCAGATACCACGCGGCGGCTCTGCCTTGACGGGTCGAACCGGCAGCCGAAATTCATCATTCCCTCGCTGCGCGACGCGCTGGCGGCGGGCGGGTCGGTGGAGGGGCTGGCGCTGGTCTCGGCGCTCTGGTGTCGCTATTGCGCCGGGGTGACTGACAGCGGCGCCGTGATTGCGGCGAATGATCCGGACTGGGATCGGCTGACGGCACTGGCGCAGCAGGCAAGGGATCAGCCCGACCTGTGGCTGGCACAAAAAGCGATCTATGGTGAGATCGGTGAGGACGCGCGTTTTCGCGCGGCTTTTGCACGCCATCTGACGCGCCTTTGGGCTGAAGGCACGCGGGCGGTTCTTAGTGCCTATCTGGCGCGGTAAGCCTAGGCCGGACCCGGGATCAGCGGGTCGGAACCGGCACCTCACCGCGGTAATCGTAAAAGCCGCGCTGCGATTTGCGGCCCAGCCAGCCGGCCTCGACATATTTCGTCAAAAGCGGGCAGGGCCGGTATTTGGTATCGGCCAGGCCGTCATAAAGCACGTTCATGATCGCAAGGCAGGTGTCGAGCCCGATGAAATCCGCAAGCTCCAGCGGTCCCATCGGGTGATTGGCGCCAAGCTTGAGCGCCTCGTCGATGGAGCGCACATTTCCGACGCCTTCATAAAGCGTATAGACCGCCTCATTGATCATCGGGATCAGGATGCGGTTCACGATGAAGGCAGGGAAATCTTCTGCAGAAGCTGCCGTTTTTCCAAGTTTTTCCACCACGGCATGCAGCGCGCTATAGGTCGCCTGATCGGTGGCGATACCCCGGATCAGCTCGACCAGCTGCATCACGGGGACGGGGTTCATGAAGTGGAACCCCATGAATTTCTCGGGCCGGTCGGTGCGCGAGGCGAGCCGTGTGATCGAGATCGAAGAGGTGTTCGAGGTCAGGATCGTCTCGGGTTTCAGATGGGGCAGCAGCGCGTCGAAAATGGCCTGTTTCACCGTTTCACGTTCGGTCGCGGCCTCGATCACCAGATCCGAGGGGCCCAGATCGGCCAGGGTCATGGTGGTCCTGATCCGGCCCATCGCGGCCTGCCTGTCTTTGGCCGAGACCTTCCCCCGCGACACCTGGCGTTCCAGATTGCGGTCGATGATGGCGACAGCCTTTTGCAGCGAGTCTTCATTCACGTCGTTCAGCAGCACGTCATATCCGGCAAGCGCGAAAACATGCGCGATGCCGTTGCCCATCTGCCCCGCGCCTACGATGCCGACCGAACGGATATCCATGATGAGCCTCTTCCTGTTGCGGCTGTGAGATTAGGCGCGGGGGCTTGCGGGGGCAATCCCCGCTGCGGGCGCTGGCCGGTTCTGCAATGGAAAAGGGCGCCCATGGGCGCCCTTTGTACCTTTTCTGCGTTTTGCAGATCAGAGCTTTTCTGTGAGCTCGGGGAGGATGGTGAAGAGGTCTCCGACAAGGCCGTAATCCGCGACCTGGAAGATCGGGGCTTCTTCGTCCTTGTTGATCGCGACGATGACCTTCGAGTCCTTCATCCCGGCGAGATGCTGGATCGCGCCCGAGATGCCGACCGCGACATAAAGATCAGGCGCCACGACCTTGCCGGTCTGGCCGACCTGCCAGTCATTTGGCGCGTAGCCGCTGTCGACCGCCGCGCGGCTTGCGCCGACGGCTGCGTTCAGCTTGTCCGCGAGCTTTTCGATCACCGCGAAGCTTTCTTTCGAACCGACACCGCGCCCGCCCGACACGACGATTTTCGCCGAGGTCAGTTCAGGACGATCCGAAGCCGCCACCCGGTTTTCGACAAAGCTCGACAGGCCGGTTGCAGCCGCATCTGCCGCAGCCTCGACCGCAGCCGAACCACCTTCGCCTGCCGCTGCAAAAGCCGCCGTGCGTACCGAAAAGACCTTTTTCGCGTCCGAAGATTTCACCGTCTGAATCGCATTGCCGGCATAGATTGGCCGCTCAAAGGTTTCAGAATCGATAACGGCGGTCACATCCGAGATCACCATCACGTCGAGCAGCGCAGCAACACGCGGCAGAACGTTCTTGTTATAGGCGGTCGCGGCGCCGGCGATATGGCTGTACGCGCCCGCGAGGCTGACCACCAGATCGGCCATCGGTTCGGCCAGGCCATTGTTATCGCTGGCATTCAGAACCTTGCTGACGCCTTCGAGCTTTGCTGCAGCCGCCGCAGCCTCTGCCGGGCCTGCGACCAGAAGATGCACTTCGCCCAGAGATTTTACGGCCGTCAACGTTTTGGCAACCGAATCGGTGGCAAGCTGGCCTTCGTTCACATCTGCAATCAGGAGAACAGCCATCAGATCATCCCCGCTTCATCTTTGAGTTTCGCCACCAGCTCATCGACCGAGGCGACGCGCACACCCGCCTTGCGGCCGGCCGGTTCCGTGGTTTTCACGACCGTCAGGCGCGGGGTCACATCGACGCCATAGTCAGCCGGAGTCTTCACCGCCAGCGGCTTCGCTTTGGCCTTCATGATGTTCGGCAGGCTTGCGTAACGCGGCTCATTGAGGCGCAAATCGACGGTGACGACCGCCGGCAGGCTGACCTCGATGACCTGGAGACCACCGTCGACCTCGCGGGTGACGCGGGCCTTGTCGCCCTCGATCACCAGTTCCGAAGCAAAGGTCGCCTGGGCCTGGCCAAGCAGCGCCGCCAGCATCTGGCCGGTCGCGTTCATGTCGTTGTCAATCGCCTGCTTGCCGGCCAGGACCAGGCCGGGGGCCTCTTCCTTCACCACGGCCGCCAGAAGTTTCGCCACGGCGAGCGGCTCGATATCGGTATGCACGTCAGACGCGGCTTCGATCAGGATCGCCCGGTCCGCGCCCATCGCCAGCGCGTTGCGCAGGGTCTCCTGCGCCTGTTTGACGCCGATCGAGACGACCACGACCTCGGTTGCGATGCCCTTTTCCTTCAGGCGGATCGCTTCTTCCACCGCGATCTCGTCAAAGGGGTTCATCGACATCTTCACATTGGCAAGATCGACACCCGAACCATCCGCCTTCACACGGACCTTCACGTTGTAGTCAATCACCCGTTTGACAGGCACGAGGACCTTCATGCGGTAAATCTCCATTTCTGGGGGCGTTCGCACGCCCCTCACAAGCTCCCGCCAGGAGTGTTATCGCAGGGGGAAACGATTCTACAGCAAAAAGCGACACGTCCCGGACGCACTGCGTCGCGTTACTGATGCGTCTTTTCGATCAGATGGGGGGAGGGGGCGATCAGCCCGCCGCGCCATCCGGCCCGGCATCGCCACGTGTCAGGCCAGGCACCCAGAGCACATCCGACCGACCATCATCATTGGCAATGCGGCCGGCGACGAAAAACCAGTCCGACAGACGATTCAGATATCGTACTGCATCGGGGTTCACATCCTCTTCGCCGGCAAGCTCTACTGCCAGCCGCTCAGCGCGGCGGCAGACCGTGCGGCACAGATGCAACTGGGCCGCGAGCGCCGATCCTCCGGGCAGGATGAAACTGCGTAAGGGCGTCAGCCGGGTGTTCATCGCGTCGATCTCGCGCTCCAGCCTGTCCACCTGGGCCGCAATCATCCGCAGCGGCGTATAAGAGAGGGTCTCGTCCAGATGCCTGTCCGGCGTCGCAAGATCGGCGCCAAGATCAAAGAGGTCGTTCGAGATCCGGGCCAGCGCCAGCGCCACTTCGCCTGTCGCATGCAGCCGGGCAAGACCGACGGTCGCATTGGTCTCATCTACCGTGCCATAGGCCGAGACGCGGGTTGCATGTTTGGGCACCCGCGCGCCATTCGACAGGGCTGTTTCGCCCTTATCACCGGTGCGCGTGTAGATTTTTGACAGAACGACCATGTTTCCTCCCTGACCTTGCGCGCGCCCGCCGCCTCAGCTGCCTGAATGCCGGTACCAGGCAAAGGCGACCAGCAGGATGACGGCGATGAACTGAGCGATAAGGCGCCAACGCATGATCTTATTCGCGTTGCGCCGGTTGAAATCACCACCTTTGGCGAAGGTGCCGATACCGAAGATGAGGATCGCGGCGACGACAAGCGCAGCGAAGGCCGCGAGGAGGAAAAGGGGATCTCTCAACATGGTGTGCTCTTTCTGTGCGCCCGGCGGCACAACAGTGCCACGGGGGAAAGCCTAAAGTGCAATGGGCGGAATGCGAAGGGTGAAACTGCCGTTTCAGCCTTTCGCGATCAGCCAGTCCAGCATGGGGCGCGGCAACAGCCAGCGCGCGAAGGCCATCAGCCAGGTGGCTTTGGTCACGTAATACCTGGCCCTGGGGCGCGGCTTTTCCACTGCTTTCACCAGCGCCGCCGTCACCGCCGAGGGTGGCAGTTCAAAGCGGTCAGGCGCATTTTTCGCCTCGTAAAGCCGGTGCAAAAGGGTGCGATATTCGTCGGAACGCGCTGAATTCTCCCAATCAACCCATTTCTCGAAATGGGGGATCGAGTTTTCGCGGATGCGCGAGGTGACCGGGCCGGGCTCGATCAGCACGACGTCAATTCCGGTGCCGCGCATCTCAAGGCGCAACACATCGGTCATTCCCTCCATCGCGAATTTCGTTGCCACATAGGCGCCGCGCCATTTCATCGGCACCAGCCCCAGCACCGAGGAGCAATTGACGATCCGCCCGGCACCGGCGGCCCGCATCAGGGGGATCACCCGGCGCGTCAGGTCATGATAGCCAAAGAGATTGACCTCGAAGATCTCGCGCAGGGCGCCGCGCGGCAGGTCTTCGATCGCGCCGGGGCAGGCGAAGGCGCCATTATTGAACAAAGCGCCAAGCCGGCCGCCATTGCGTTCGTGGATCTCGTCGATGGCGGCCAGGATGCTGGGCTCATCGGCATAGTCCAGGCGGAAGCTCTCGAACCCCTGTTCGCGCAGCCTTTCACAATCGGCCTCCTGGCGGCAGGTAGCGAAGACGCGCCAGCCGCGGGCCTTCATACCCTGCGCCGCATCCAGCCCGATGCCAGAAGAACATCCGGTGATGAGAATCGATCTGTCCATTGCTCTGCCCGTCTTTTTTCCAAAGCCTTAGGGGCAAAGACCGGGCAGCGTCAAATGAAGATCGGGCAGAGGGTCAAGCAGGCGCAGGCCCTGCCGGCGATCAATAGGCGTCGGTCAGGAAGCGCGAGGCGACATAGCCAGAGATGCCGTCGCCTTCGATCGCCACCTCGACCCATTCCGAATCGACCGCGCCGATCACGCGGACGGCTTCGCCCTCGGAAAGGCGGCCGACCACCGAAGAATCGGTCGAAGGGCCAAGCCGCACATTGACCGAGCTGGCTGAAACGGTGCGTATCTCCCCGTTCATCGCCGCCCAGTCATTGGAAAGGCCGTCAAAAGAAGGGCTGTCATAGGCGGCGGACGGATCGGGGGAAAGCGCGCCGCCATCGGTCGGATCGGCATAGAGCGAGGGTTCCGCCATGGCGGGCGCAGCCGGGGCCGACATCTCTGCGGATCCGGTGCCCGTAGCATCAAGTGTCGCCATGTCGCCGCTGGGATCAGGCAATGAAGACAGGGTGAAAACGGGCTTTGGTGCCGGCGCTGCGGGCTCGGCCTTCGGCACGCTCGCGATGGCAGGGGCTGCAGCCAGCTCGACCGGCGGCGGCAGATCTGTGGCGGAGAGCTGGACGCGCTCAGCCTCGGGCGCGACGGTGACCGTGGGCGAGAAGGTGCGGGTGACCAGCACGATCTCTTCCCCGGTCGCGACCGCACGGGCGAGACCAGGGCGCATCTGGCCCTTATCCTCGCCGGCGACCAGCAGGGTAACGAAGATAGCCGCAGAAAGCGGCAACACGTAGCGCAACATTGGCAGACTTTCGGAATTTGGCAGCAGAACCCACATTCTAGCACAGATCAGGGTGAAAAATCAGCAGCAAAATCCAAATGCCGGGCGCAGGCCGCGCGTTGTCGCGCGAAAACCGACTGGACCAGAACCGGGCCGCAGCCTAGACAAGATGCATGTCCGACGAAGATGACGATCACAATTCCCTGGGTGCAACCGAAGTCGAGCCGCTTTCGCGGGCGATTGGCGAACGGTATCTGACCTATGCGCTGTCCACCATCATGCACCGGGCGCTGCCCGATGCGCGGGATGGGCTGAAGCCGGTTCACCGGCGAATCCTTTATGCGATGCGCGAGCTGAAGCTCTCGGCGACCGGGGGGTTCCGCAAATCCGCCAAGATCGTCGGCGATGTGATGGGCAATTATCACCCGCATGGCGATGGCGCGATCTATGATGCGATGGCGCGTCTGGCGCAGGATTTCAACGTCCGCTACCCGCTGGTCGACGGCCAGGGCAATTTCGGCAATATCGACGGCGACAGCCCGGCGGCGTCGCGTTACACCGAGGCGCGTCTGACCGCACTGGCCGAAACCCTTATGGAAGGGCTGGCCGAGAACGCGGTGGATTTCCGCCCGAATTACGACGGCACGCTGGAAGAACCCGTCGTGATGCCGGCGGCCTTCCCGAATCTGCTTGCGAACGGATCTTCCGGTATCGCGGTCGGCATGGCCACGAATATCGCGCCGCATAACCTGGATGAGCTGATCCGCGGCTGCCATGCGATGCTCAAAGACCCGGAGATCAGCATTGACGGGCTGATGGAGCATATCCCCGGCCCCGACTTCCCGACTGGCGGTGTGATCGTCGAGCCGAAAGAGTCGATGCGCGAGGCCTATACCACCGGGCGCGGCGCCTTCCGCATCCGGGCGAAATGGGAGATCGAGGATCTGGGCCGGGGCGCCTGGCAGATCGTCGTGACCGAGATCCCCTATCAGGTGCAGAAGTCGAAGCTGATTGAAAAGCTGGCCGAGGTGATCCACCTGAAAAAGGTGCCGCTTCTGGCCGATGTGCGCGACGAATCCGCCGAGGATGTCCGCGTGGTGCTGGAACCCCGCGCCCGCAATGTCGACCCCGAGATGCTGATGGGGATGCTCTATCGCAATTCCGATCTCGAGACGCGGTTCAGCCTGAACATGAACGTGCTGATCGATGGCCGCGTGCCCCGCGTCTGTTCGCTCAAAGAGGTGCTGCGGGCGTTTCTTGATCACCGCCGCGAGGTGCTGCGCCGGCGCTCGACCCATCGGATCGAAAAGATCGACCACCGGCTCGAGGTGCTCGAAGGCTTTATCATCGCCTATCTGAACCTTGATCGGGTGATCGACATCATCCGCTATGACAGCGACCCGAAAGCCGCGCTGATGGCCGAGCTCTGGGGCGGAACCTATCCGCGCGCGCTGTCGGAAAAGGACTATAAGGCGCCAAAGCCGCGCAGCCCCGGCGATCTGACCGAGGTCCAGGCCGAGGCGATCCTCAATATGCGGCTGCGGTCTTTGCGCCGTCTCGAAGAGATGGAGCTGCGCGCCGAACGCGATGCGCTGATCCTGGAGCGCGCGGGGCTTGCGGATCTGCTGGCCTCGGATGCGAAGCAGTGGACGCGGATTGGGGAAGAGCTGGAAGAGATCCGGCGGAAATTCGGCAAGGACTGGGTGCATGGCGCCCGCCGTACTGCCTTTGCTGATGTCGGTTCCGTCGAGGAAGTGCCGTTCGAGGCGATGATCGAGCGCGAGCCGATCACAGTGATCTGTTCCAGACTGGGCTGGATCCGCGCGATGAAGGGCCATGTCGATCTGGCGGCGGAACAGAAATTCAAGGATGGCGACGGGCCGCGTTTCGCCTTCCATGCCGAGACGACTGACAAGATCCTGCTGGTGGCCGAGAATGGCCGCTTCTTTACGCTGATCGGGGCCAATCTGCCTGGCGGGCGCGGTATGGGTGAACCCGTGCGCCTGATGGTCGATCTGGCGAATGACACCGATATCACCGATCTGATCCTCTATCGTCCGGGCGAGAAATACATGCTCGCCTCGACGGCGGGCGACGGCTTCGTGGTACCCGCCGAAGAGCTGCTGGCACAGACCAAGGCGGGCAAACAGGTGCTGACGGTGAAGGACGGGGTGAAATCCGCGATGTGCCGCAAGGTGAGTGGCGATCATGTCGCTGTGGTGGGGGAGAACCGCAAGCTGCTGGTCTTCCCGCTGGTACAGCTTCCCGAGATGGTCAAAGGCAAGGGCGTCAGACTGCAGAAATACAAGGATGGCGGTCTGTCGGATGCGATCACCTTTACCCTGGCCGATGGTCTGAGCTGGAAAGACCCGGCTGGCCGCACCCGGCTCGAGACCGATCTGAGCGAATGGATCGGCGCCCGCGCCGGGACCGGCAAGATGGCCCCGCGCGGCTTCCCCCGCGACAACCGGTTCAACTGAAGCGCAACCGGAATTTTATTGTAAAATTCCGGCCAAATTCCTTTGCAAGGAATTTGCCTTCTGGCGGGCCGGTCGCGTGCGGGTTTGCCTGTTGCCTCTGGCTCGGCTATCGGTTGGGCGTCTCAAACGGAGTTCTGCTTTGTATTTGCGCGGATTTGCCTCTTTCGCCCTTGTTTGCTCGCTGGCTGCCTGTGGCGGCAAGGCAGATCTGAACGAGCCTCCGATGCCCTTCGGCGATTTTGTGCTGGGCCATAATATCATCGTGGCTGACAATGTGCAGAAAGTGCCGATTTCGCGCGATGCGACGCCCGAGGAATGGCAGAAGGTGATGCAGAAGGCGGTCGATGACCGCTTCGGGCAAAAGCGTTATCAGGGCAGCCGGATCTACAATATCGGTATCTCTGTCGATGGCTATGCGCTCGCCCCTCCGGGAATCCCGGTCGTTGCCGCTCCGAAATCCGTGCTCGCCATCACCGCCAATATCTGGGACGACGCCAAGGCGAAAAAGCTCAATGACGAGGGCAAAAAATTCACCATTTTCGAGGGGCTTTCGGGCGAGAGTGTGATCGGCACAGGTCTGACCCGCACCAAGGCCCAGCAGATGGAAGCGCTGAGCTATAATGCCGTTCAGAAGATCGAAGCCTGGCTTCTGGAACATCCCGACTGGTTTGGCCTGACAAAAGACGAACAAAAAGAATTGCTTGCCGCCCGTGATGCCGAGATCGAAGCCGCAGAGGCGAAGCCCGCCGAGGATGATGCCCCGGATCCGGCCGCCGCCGCGACCGCAGCCGCTTTGCCCGCCGGCAAGGGTAAGGCCGCTGGCAAGGGTGCTCCGAAGGGGTGACGCGATGGGCGCGACACCAACGGACACTTGATTTTCCCCGTTACCATCGTTAAGTCGCCGCCCGAGTGAACCAGGGGTTTCCCGTGAGGGGGGCTCCGCAGAGCAAGGGCGGCCAGGATGGCAAAGGCAAAGTTTGAACGGAACAAACCGCACGTCAACATCGGCACGATCGGCCACGTTGACCACGGCAAGACGACCCTGACGGCCGCGATCACCAAATATTTCGGTGACTTCAAAGCCTATGACCAGATCGACGGTGCTCCGGAAGAGCGCGCCCGCGGCATCACGATCTCGACCGCTCACGTTGAGTATGAGTCGGAATCGCGTCACTACGCTCACGTTGACTGCCCCGGCCACGCCGACTACGTCAAAAACATGATCACCGGTGCTGCCCAGATGGACGGCGCGATCCTCGTTGTGAACGCCGCTGACGGCCCGATGCCGCAGACCCGCGAGCACATCCTGCTCGGCCGCCAGGTGGGTATCCCCTACATGGTCGTCTATATGAACAAGGTCGACCAGGTCGATGACCCGGAACTGCTGGAACTCGTCGAGATGGAAATCCGCGAGCTTCTGTCGTCCTACGAATACCCGGGCGACGATATTCCGATCATCAAAGGCTCGGCTCTGGCTGCGATGAACGGCACCAACCCGGAAATCGGCGAGAACTCGATCCGCGAGCTGATCGCGGCTGTCGACGCCTATATCCCGACCCCGGAACGCGCTGTTGACCAGCCCTTCCTGATGCCGATCGAAGACGTGTTCTCGATCTCGGGCCGTGGTACCGTTGTGACCGGTCGTATCGAGCGCGGCGTGATCAATGTCGGTGACGAAGTCGAGATCGTCGGCATCCGCCCGACCTCGAAATCGACCTGCACCGGTGTCGAGATGTTCCGCAAACTGCTCGACCGCGGTGAAGCCGGCGACAATATCGGCGCGCTGCTGCGCGGCGTCGACCGTGACGGCGTTGAGCGTGGTCAGGTTCTGTGCAAGCCGAAATCGGTTCTGCCGCACACCACTTTCGAAGCTGAGGCCTATATCCTCACCAAGGAAGAAGGTGGTCGCCACACGCCGTTCTTCGCGAACTACCGTCCGCAATTCTACTTCCGCACCACGGACGTGACCGGCATGGTCAAGCTTCCGGAAGGCACCGAGATGGTGATGCCGGGCGACAACCTGAAGTTCGAAGTCGAACTGATCGCGCCGATCGCTATGGAAGAAAAACTGCGCTTCGCAATCCGCGAAGGCGGCCGCACCGTTGGTGCAGGCGTCGTTGCGAAAATCATCAAGTGATCTGAAGCCTTCGGGCTTTGTGATCCAGAGGCCGCCCTTCGGGGCGGCCTTTTTCATTGCAAGCCCCGGGCGGGGGGAGCCCGCAGGTGCATGAGGCCAAGGTGAAGGAAGATGCCATACCCTTTGCAGGTGTTTTCGGCGATTCGCAGGGCAGGGGCCTTGATTTCCTCAGGCTTTGGTGCAAAAGGGGCGCGCGGCGCTGACAAGTGCCGTTTGCCTGATTCTTCGGGTGGGTAGTTTGTTCCGCCCGTTCAGAGAAAAAGACCGTCAACATGTGAACCTATCGGATGCGGCCATCCTGGCCTCATCATGACGTTCCGAAGGAAGAAGCAATGCAAGGTCAGACCATTCGCATCCGCCTCAAGGCCTTCGATTACCGTGTGCTGGATGCCAGCACCCAGGAAATCGTTTCCACGGCCAAGCGCACCGGTGCAGAAGTCCGCGGGCCGATCCCGCTGCCGAACAAAATCGAGAAATTCACGGTTCTGCGTGGTCCGCATATCGACAAGAAGTCGCGCGACCAGTGGGAGATTCGTACCCATAAGCGTCTTCTCGACATCGTCAATCCGACCCCCCAGACCGTGGACGCGCTGATGAAGCTCGACCTCGCCGCTGGCGTGGATGTCGAGATCAAGGTGTAAGGGGGCAAAGATGCGTTCCGGTATTATCGCAAAGAAGCTGGGCATGACCCGGCTGTTCCTGGAAGACGGCAAGCAGATCCCGGTCACGGTGCTGCAGCTTGACGCCCTTCAGGTCGTGGCAAACCGCACCGACGACGTTGACGGCTATACCGCTGTTCAGCTCGGCGCCGGCACTGCCAAAGTTTCGCGCACCACTGCCGCGCAGCGTGGCCATTTCGCGAAAGCGAATGTCGCCCCCAAGCGCAAGCTGGTCGAGTTCCGCGTCTCGCCTGACAACCTGATCGAAGTGGGCGCCGAAATCTCGGCCGAACACTATGTTTCGGGCCAGTTCGTCGATGTCGCAGGCACCTCGATCGGTAAAGGCTTTGCCGGTGCGATGAAGCGTCACAACTTCGGCGGTCTTCGCGCGTCGCACGGTGTGTCGGTTTCGCACCGTTCGCACGGTTCGACCGGCCAGTGCCAGGACCCCGGCAAGGTGTTCAAGGGCAAGAAAATGGCTGGCCATATGGGGGCCGTTCGCGTGACCACCCAGAACCTGCAGGTCGTCAAGACCGATGCAGAGCGTGGCCTGATCCTCGTCAAGGGCGCTGTCCCCGGTTCGGCCGGTGGCTGGGTCACTGTCAAGGATGCCGTGAAAAAGGCTCCGCATGCTGACGCTCCGCGTCCGGCTGCCGTCAAGGCGCTCGCGGGTGCTGCTGCTCCGGCTGTGGAAGCAGTCGAAGGGGGTGAAGCATGAAACTTGATGTGATCAAACTCGACGGCGACAAAGCCGGTTCGGTTGACCTGAACGAAGCGCTGTTCGGCCTTGAGCCGCGCGCCGACATTCTGCACCGTGTGGTCCGCTGGCAGCGTGCGAAAGCACAGGCCGGTACCCATTCGACGCTGGGTAAATCGGATGTGAGCTATTCGACCAAGAAGATCTACAAGCAAAAAGGCACCGGTGGCGCACGTCACGGGTCCAAGAAAGCTCCGATCTTCCGTCACGGTGGTGTCTATAAGGGCCCGCAGCCCCGCAGCCACGCCCATGACCTGCCGAAGAAGTTCCGTGCGCTCGGTCTGCGTCACGCGCTTTCGGCCAAGGCCAAAGCCGGCGAACTGGTGATCCTCGACAGCCTCGCGCTGGCCGATGCGAAAACCGGTCTTCTGGCCAAAACCCTGGGCGAGCGTGGCTGGAAACGCGTTCTGGTCATCGATGGTGCAACGGTTGATGCGAATTTCGCACTGGCTGCCCGCAACATCGAAGGCGTGGACGTGCTCCCGACCATCGGCGCCAATGTCTATGATATCCTGAAGCGTGACACCCTGGTGATCACCAAAGCAGGTATCGAAGCTCTGGAGGCTCGCCTGAAATGAGCGCGAAAGCAGAACATTACGATGTGATCCGCAAGCCGGTCATCACCGAGAAAGCCACCATGGCCTCGGAAAATGGCGCGGTTGTGTTCCAGGTTGCGATGGCATCGACCAAGCCGCAGATCAAAGAGGCCGTTGAGGCCGTCTTTGGCGTCAAGGTCAAAGCCGTCAACACCACCATCACCAAAGGCAAGGCCAAGCGTTTCCGCGGCCGCGCCGGTGAGCGTTCGGACGTGAAAAAGGCCTATGTGACCCTCGAAGAGGGCAACACGATCGACGTGTCGACCGGCCTCTGATCATCTGATCGGTGAAATTGAAAGCCCCTGCGAAAGCGGGGGCTTTTTTCGTTGTGGGGTATGACGCTGCGCCACTCCGGCCCGAAAACGGTGCCTGAGGTTTCTGCCCGCTGCCGGACCGGCCAGGGCGGGCGTGCCGGCGGGCAGGCGGGGTGTTGCGGTCATTTGTCAACCAGGGGATACCTGCGTTGAGACCAGGCACAGGGGGAGGCACAAAGGCACCCGGCCGGAGCCGCAACACTGTGAGGCCCGGAGCCGCGTCATAAAACCGGAGTGAACATGTCGCTGTCGAAAACCGCCATTGCGGCACTCAGCCTTTCCCTCCTGCCTCTCGCAGGACATGCCTTTACGGTTTCCAGCGAATCGGCGGATTTCCTCGTCAGGGGCGGCGAAGCCGTGACCGGCAATCCGGTCGGGATCCAGGCGGAGAACCAGTGCTATCCCGCCAGTGACGATCTCTCGGCCCCCGGCAGGATCCTTGCCGATGGCGACTGGGTGGTGACCAGCGAGGTGTCGTTCTATGATTTTGAACTGGTCAGCTTTGCCGCCATCGCCACGCCCAGAGATGGTGGGGGCTGCGAGTTCTTCGACGGCAGGATCGCGGTCTGGAAAGACGACGCCTTTGTTGCGCTGATCGAAGAGGGCGTCGCCGATCAGCTGCTGATCGGCCATATCCGCCCCGTTGACGGCACCGTGATCGAGATCGGCAGCGGTGCGGTGCAGCCCGACACCGTGGGATATATCGCTTATGACGCGGCGACCGAAGAACTCTACGTTACCGCGCAGCGCTAGGCAGGGCAGGGGCGCGGAAAAAGCGCACAGAGCTGTTGCCGCCCCAACTTCTTTCTGTTACCAGCCCTCCATCCCAAAGCCCCCGGATTCGTCCGGGGGTCTTTGGTTTTGCCGAACTCTTTCACCAGAAGGGGCAAGGCAACTCAGCCGGGGATCTTCGGAGCCCTTAACCCCGGGCCGAAAAGCCACCTTCAGATCGCAAGATCAGCGGGCGGCACTTATGGCCCATGAAGCAAACGGAAGACAGAGAACATGGCACTCAGGTCTTATAAACCTACGACGCCAGGCCAGCGCGGGCTGGTTCTGATCGACCGTTCGGAGCTGTGGAAGGGCCGCCCTGTTAAAGCGCTGACCGAAGGTCTGCGTAAACATGGTGGTCGGAACAATACCGGACGGATTACTGTGCGCCACCAGGGCGGCGGGGCAAAGCGCCTCTACCGCATCGTGGATTTCAAACGCGCAAAATGGGATGTCGCGGCGACCGTTGAACGGATCGAATACGACCCCAACCGCACCGCATTCATCGCGCTGGTGCGCTATGCTGACGGCGAGCAGGCCTATATCCTCGCGCCGCAGCGTCTGGCTGTTGGTGACCAGGTTGTCGCCGGCGCCAAAGTCGACGTGAAGCCCGGCAATGCTATGCCTTTCTCGGGCATGCCGATCGGTACCATCGTGCACAACGTGGAACTGAAAGCCGGCAAAGGTGGTCAGCTGGCACGCGCCGCAGGCACCTATGCACAATTCGTCGGTCGTGACGGCTCCTATGCGCAGATCCGCCTCTCGTCGGGCGAACTGCGTCTGGTCCGTCAGGAATGCATGGCAACCATCGGTGCCGTGTCGAACCCCGACAACTCGAACCAGAACTTCGGTAAAGCCGGTCGTATGCGCCACAAGGGCGTGCGCCCGACTGTCCGCGGCGTCTCGATGAACCCGATCGACCACCCGCACGGTGGTGGTGAAGGCCGGACCTCCGGTGGTCGTCACCCGGTCACGCCCTGGGGCAAACCCACCAAGGGCGCCCGTACGCGCACCAACTCGACGACGGACAAATACATTGTCCGCTCGCGTCACGCCAAGAAGAAAGGGCGCTGATCCATGGCACGTTCCATCTGGAAAGGCCCGTTTGTCGATGGCTATGTCCTGAAAAAGGCAGAAGCGTCGCGCGCGTCGGGCAAGAACGAAGTGATCAAGATCTGGTCGCGCCGTTCCACCATCCTGCCGCAATTCGTCGGACTTACCTTCGGCGTCTATAACGGCAAAAAACACGTTCCGGTCGCGGTGACCGAGGACATGATCGGCCAGAAATTCGGTGAATATTCGCCGACCCGTACCTATTACGGGCATGCTGCCGACAAAAAAGCCAAGAGGAAGTAAGCCATGGGTAAGGAAAAGAATCCGCGCCGCGTGGCGGATAATGAGGCGATGGCCGTGGCACGTATGCTGCGCACCTCGCCCCAGAAACTGAATCTGGTTGCGGGCCTGATCCGCGGCAAGAAAGTCGACAAGGCTCTGGCCGATCTGACCTTCTCCAAGCGTCGTATCGCTGGCGAAGTGAAGAAAGTCCTGCAATCCGCGATTGCCAATGCCGAGAACAACCATGGTCTCGACGTTGACAACCTGATCGTGGCGGAAGCCTGGTGCGGCAAGAACCTGGTGATGAAGCGGGGCCGTCCGCGGGCTCGTGGTCGCTTCGGCAAAATCATGAAGCCGTTCAGCGAAATCACCATCAAGGTTCGTCAGTCCGGGGAGTCGGCATAATGGGTCAGAAGGTCAATCCGATCGGCATGCGCCTTCAGGTCAACCGTACCTGGGACAGCCGCTGGTTCGCTGAGTCGAAAGATTTCGGCAACCTGCTTCTGGAAGATCTCCGCATCCGTGAGTTCATCCACAAGGAAGCCAAACAGGCCGGCATCTCGAAAGTCGTCATCGAGCGTCCGCACCGCAAGTGCCGCGTGACCATCTACTCGGCGCGTCCGGGTGTGATCATCGGCAAAAAAGGCGCTGACATCGAGACGCTTCGCAAGAAGGTCGCGGCGTTCACTGCCTCGGACCTGCATCTGAACATCGTCGAAGTGCGCAAGCCCGAAGTCGATGCCCAGCTGGTGGCCGAGTCGATCGCACAACAGATGGAGCGTCGTGTGTCGTTCCGTCGTGCGATGAAGCGTGGCGTGCAGAACGCGATGCGCATGGGCGCCCTCGGCATCCGTGTGAACGTGGCTGGTCGTCTTGGTGGTGCGGAAATCGCGCGTACCGAATGGTACCGTGAAGGCCGTGTGCCGCTGCACACCCTGCGCGCGGATATCGACTATGCGCTGAGCGAGGCCGAAACCCCCTATGGGATCATCGGCGTCAAAGTCTGGATCTTCAAAGGCGAAATCCTTGAGCATGATCCGCAAGCCCATGATCGTCGCCTGGCAGAGGCAGCGGATGCTCCGGCACCCCGCGGTCCGCGCCGTGAGCGTGGCGACCGTGAGCGCGCCTGAGGAGTATTGAACAATGCTGCAACCAAAGCGCACTAAATTCCGCAAGATGCACAAGGGCCGCATCAAGGGAGAAGCCAAAGGCGGCTCCACCCTGAACTTCGGCTCGTTTGCTCTGAAATCGACCGAACCCGAGCGCGTCACAGCGCGGCAGATCGAAGCGGCCCGCCGCGCGATCACCCGCCACATGAAGCGTCAGGGCCGTGTCTGGATCCGTATCTTCCCGGATACCCCGGTTTCGGCAAAGCCGACCGAGGTCCGGATGGGTTCCGGTAAGGGCTCGGTCGATTACTGGGCCTGCAAGGTGAAGCCCGGCCGCATCATGTTCGAGATCGACGGTGTGAACGAGGAAATCGCTCGTGAAGCCCTGCGTCTCGGCGCGATGAAACTGCCGGTCACCTCGCGCATCGTGGCGCGCGAAGACTGGTAATCTGCCAGATCTTCGTGACAGAAACAGAAGGCCCCCGGCGGGAGATCGCCGGGGGCCTTTTCCGTGTGATATGGCTTAACGGTGGTCTGACCGGGCGCTATTCCGTGCTGATGACATGCCAGACGCCACCCTTGCCGTCTCCGGTCACATCACCTGCCTTTTTATCTCCGATATAGAAATAGGCCGGCTTGCCGTCATAGGCCCATTGCATGGCGCCATCTTTGCGCGCCGTCATGGTCCAGCCTTCGCCCAGGGTTTCGCCGGTTTTGGCGAGATAGGGCGGCCAGTTGGTGGCGCAGTCGTCATAGCAGCTGCTTTCTGCGCCTTTGTCATTGTCATAGGTATAGAGCGTCATCTTCGTCATTCCGGTCTCGGCCCGCACCATACCCGCTGAGCTGAGCAGTAGGCAGGCGAGGGCGAGTGTCACGCGTGAAGGTTTCATGATCAGGGCTCCCGAAAGAGGAATTCGACCGGCCGGACAGGCGACCTGCAGTCAGGTGCAGCCTGCGGTGCGCAAAGGATGCGCCCGGTTGGCCCGGATGCGTATTCACCTTTCCGAGACGGCGGGAGAGAACGGCCATCTCTGGCCGATCCGTGGGAGGATCCGCACCAGTGGGGTGGCAAAGGGCCCGCCGGAAGTTCTTTCTTGCCCTTTGGGTGGTGCTCCTGTATCAGGCCCCATCCACGGATCCGGGGCGACTCGGATTCGTTGATATTTCATTGATCCACCAGGTCAAAGGTCACCCGGCCACATGTCGGGGCCATCTGGTGAATGTAAAAGGAAAAGGCGAATGACCGCCAAAGAACTGACCGGGAAAACCCCGGACCAGCTGCGTGACAGCCTTGTTGCGCTCAAGAAGGAAGCCTTCAATCTGCGCTTCCAGCAAGCGACCAACCAGCTTGAGAACACCGCCCGCATGCGCACCGTGCGCCGCGAAGTGGCCCGTATCAAAACCGTTCTCGGCCAAAAAGCCGCTGAAGCTGCGAAGTAAGGATCAGACCCATGCCGAAGCGCATCCTGACTGGCACCGTGACCTCCGACAAGAACGAGCAGACCATCACTGTCTCGGTCGAGCGTCGTTTCAAGCACCCGCTGCTGCAGAAAACGGTCCGTAAGTCGAAGAAATACCGCGCCCATGACGCGGAAAACAAATTCAAAGTGGGTGACACTGTTCGTATCGAAGAGTGCGCGCCGATTTCGAAGACGAAGCGTTGGACGGTGGTGGTCGAGGCCTGAGCAATCAGTCCTCTCCATACCGTTCAGCTACAACTGAGCGATACCCCGGGGCGGTTGATCGCTGTCCCCGAAGGTCGGGAGAAACCAAATGATCCAGATGCAGACCAATCTGGATGTAGCTGATAACTCCGGCGCCCGCCGGGTTCAGTGCATCAAGGTTCTGGGCGGCTCGCACCGCCGCTACGCATCCGTGGGCGACATCATCGTGGTGTCGGTCAAGGAGGCGATTCCTAAGGGTCGCGTTAAGAAAGGTGACGTGCGTAAAGCCGTCGTCGTTCGCACCGCGAAAGAAGTTCGTCGTGAAGATGGCACCGCCATCCGTTTCGACCGCAACGCTGCCGTCATCCTGAACAACCAGGGCGAGCCGGTCGGTACCCGTATCTTCGGGCCGGTGGTTCGTGAGCTGCGCGCGAAGAACTTCATGAAGATCATCTCGCTGGCGCCGGAGGTGCTGTGATATGGCTGCTAAGCTGAAAAAAGGCGACACCGTCGTCGTTCTGACCGGCAAGGACAAGGGCAAGCAAGGCGAGATCTCGTCTGTTTCGCCGAAAGCCGGCAAAGCTGTGGTTGATGGCGTGAACATCGCGATCCGTCACACCAAGCAATCCGCAGGCAGCCAGGGCGGCCGCATCCCGAAAGCGATGCCGATCGACCTGTCGAACCTCGCGCTGCTCGACAAAAACGGCAAAGCGACCCGCGTTGGCTTCCGTGAGGAAGACGGCAAGAAGATCCGCTTCGCCAAGACCACCGGGGAGGCTATCTGATGTCGGATAAAGCAACCTATACCCCGCGTCTGAAGGCCGAGTTCAAGACCAAGATCCGCGCCGCTCTTAAGGAGGAATTCTCCTATAAGAACGACATGCAGATCCCGCGTCTGGAAAAGATCGTCCTGAACATGGGCGTTGGTGAAGCGGTGAAAGACACTAAGAAGGTCAAGCAGGCCTCCGAGGAGCTTTCGCAGATCGCCGGCCAGAAGGCCGTCATCACCAAAGCCAAGAAATCCATCGCAGGCTTCCGCGTTCGTGAAGAGATGCCGCTCGGCACCAAAGTCACGCTGCGCGGCGACAAGATGTATGAATTCCTTGATCGTCTGATCAACGTGGCTCTGCCGCGCGTCCGCGACTTCCGCGGCGTGAAAGGCACCTCGTTTGACGGCAATGGCAACTATGCCATGGGCCTGAAAGAGCACATCGTTTTCCCGGAAATCGAATTCGACAAAGTCGATGAAGTTCTGGGTATGGACATCATCATCTGCACGAACGCCAAGTCGGATGCCGAAGCAAAATCCCTGCTGAAGCATTTCAACATGCCGTTCACGGCCTGATCGCGAGGAACCTGAAACATGGCTAAGAAATCCATGGTGAACCGCGAAGTGAAGCGCGAAAAGCTGGTGGCACAACACGCCACCAAGCGCGCTGCACTCAAGGCGGTGATCAATGATCAAGAGAAGCCGATTGAAGAGCGCTTTGCGGCGACTCTGAAACTGGCTGAGATGCCCCGCAACTCCTCGGCCGTGCGCATGCATAACCGTTGCCAGCTGACGGGTCGTCCGCATGCTTACTACCGTAAGCTGAAACTGTCGCGGATCAAGCTGCGTGACCTGGCCTCGTTCGGCCAGATCCCGGGCATGGTCAAGTCGAGCTGGTAAGGGAGAGAGCAGATGCCTGTTAATGATCCCATCGGCGATATGCTGACCCGTATCCGTAACTCGTCGCTGCGCGGCAAGTCCACGGTTTCGACCCCGGCTTCGACCCTGCGCGCCCGCGTCCTCGACGTGCTGCTCGCAGAAGGTTACATCCGCGGTTATGAAAAAGCCGAGACCTCGAATGGTCAGGGCGAATTCACCATCAGCCTGAAATACTACGAAGGCGAGCCGGTCATCCGCGAATTGAAGCGGGTCTCCAAGCCGGGCCGTCGCGTGTATATGGGCGTTGAGCAGCTTCCCTCGGTCCGCAATGGCCTTGGCGTCGCGATCGTCTCGACCCCGAAGGGCGTTCTGTCGGATGCAAATGCACGCGCAGCCAATGTTGGCGGCGAAGTGCTTTGCACCGTGTTCTGAGGAGGGTTTAATGTCTCGTATCGGCAAAAAACCCGTAGAGCTGGCGAAGGGCGTTACCGCGTCCGTCTCCGGCCAGACCATCGAAGTCAAGGGGCCGAAAGGCACCCGTTCCTTCACCGCTGGCGACAATGTGTCGGTCACTGTTGAGGGCAATGAAGTGAAAGTCACCCCGCGTGGCCTTTCCAAAATTGCTCGTCAGCAATGGGGCATGTCGCGTTCGATGATCGAAAATCTTGTGACCGGTGTGACCACCGGCTTCAAGAAAGAGATGGAAATCCAGGGCGTTGGTTATCGCGCGGCGATGGCTGGCAATGTTCTGAAACTGTCTCTGGGCTTCTCGCATGAAGTGAATTTCGAAGTGCCGAAGGGGATCACCGTTACGACCCCGAAGCCCACCGAGATCACCGTCGAGGGCATCGATCAGCAGGAAGTCGGCCAGGTGGCAGCGAACATCCGCAACTGGAAGCGTCCCGAGCCCTATAAGGGCAAAGGGATCCGCTACAAGGGCGAGTTCGTCTTCCGCAAGGAAGGCAAGAAGAAGTAAGGGGCGCAAAAATGGCTTTGAACAAACGAGAGCTGTTCCTGAAGCGCCGCTTGCGCGTACGGAACAAAATCAAATCGGCGAATGCAGGTCGTCTGCGTCTCTCCGTTCACCGCTCGTCGAAGAACATCAGCGTTCAGCTGATCGACGATGTGAAGGGCGTGACCCTGGCAGCTGCCTCGTCGCTGGAAAAAGAACTGGGCGTCGTTGGCAAGAACAACGTCGAAGCAGCCGCGAAAGTGGGTGCAGCGATTGCAGAACGCGCCAAAGCAGCTGGTGTGGAAGAAGTTTACTTCGACCGCGGTGGTTTCCTCTTCCACGGCAAAATCAAGGCTCTGGCCGATGCTGCTCGTGAAGGCGGTCTGAAGTTCTGATCCCTGCGGGTGGCGATGGGTTTTTACTTACCCCGCGCCACCCCGATGATCCGGGAGCGCTGCACATTCGGGAAACCGGGCCTGGCAGCATCTCACCAGGATTGAACCAAATCAGGCGCGGCTCGCCCGTGCCACTCACGGAAAGGACTCTGTCACATGGCAGAACGTGATAACCGCCGGGAGCGTCGTGACGACCGTCGCGAAGAGACCCCGGAATTCGCAGATCGCCTCGTCGCGATCAACCGCGTGTCGAAAACCGTCAAGGGCGGTAAGCGCTTTGGCTTCGCAGCTCTCGTCGTCGTCGGCGACCAGCGCGGCCGCGTCGGTTTCGGCAAGGGCAAGGCGAAAGAAGTGCCGGAGGCTGTTCGTAAAGCCACCGAGCAGGCCAAGCGTCAGATGATCCGTGTGCAGCTGAAAGACGCCCGCACGCTTCACCACGACATCGAGGGCCGTCACGGCGCTGGTAAAGTCGTGATGCGGACCGCTGTTGCAGGTACCGGTATCATCGCCGGCGGCCCGATGCGCGCTGTCTTCGAAATGCTCGGTGTGCAGGACGTTGTTGCGAAGTCGCTCGGCTCGCAGAACCCCTATAACATGATCCGCGCCACGTTTGAGGGTCTCTCGAAAGAGAACTCGCCGCGTTCGGTTGCGGCACGTCGTGGCAAGAAAGTCGCCGAGATCCTGCGTAAGCCGGAAACCGAAGCGGCGGAGGGCTGATCGAAATGGCTAAGAAAACCATCGTCGTCCAGCAATACGCCTCGGCTGCACGCCGCCCGGCGATCCAGACCCAAACCCTCATCGGTCTTGGCCTGAACAAAATCAACCGCACCCGCGAGCTGGAAGATACCCCGGCAGTGCGCGGCATGGTCAACAAGATCCCGCATCTTGTGAAGATCATCGAAGAGCGCGGCTGAGCCTCGCAAGAGTTCTGAAAACGCCCCGGTCCCCGCGACCGGGGCGTTTTCTTTTTGCGCCACTGCCGCCAGGATGGTGCCGCATTACGAAAGGGCCGCGCGTGCATCTGGTGAACTTTTCCGAACTGATGGGGCCTGACTGGCGTTTCCCGGATCCTTTCTGCCAGATTCCGGGGCTGAGTTCGGAATGCCATGTCATCGCGCCGGGCAGCCGCTCCTGGGGGCTGCGGCTGAATTCATGGGCTGCAGCGCGGCGCGCGGTCAGGGCTGCGCGGGAGCGGTCAGATGCAGTGCTGGTCAGCCATTTGCCGGGCGCGACATTGCGTGTGGCCGCGCTGGCAGGGCCAGGATCACGCTGCGGGGCAGGGATAAGGCATATCGCATTTGCCTTCAATTTTACCGATCTGCCGCAGGGGCGGAAGTTGCGCGCCTATCGTGCCGCGCTGTCCCGCGTCGATGAATTCGTCATCTTCTCGAATTTTGAGCGCGACCTTTATGCGCGCCATTTCGGCCTGCCACCGGAACGTTTCACCTACCTCCCCTGGGCGATGGAGGTGCCCCGCACGGGTGAGGTGGAGGCACCCTTCGATCAGCCCTGGCTGGTCGCGCTTGGCGGCGAGGGGCGGGACTATGCGACGCTGATGCAGGCTGCGCGGCTGCGCCCTGATCTGCGGCTGGTGGTGATCGCGCGGCCCTATAACCTTGCGGGGCTGGAGCTGCCGCCCAATGTAAAGGCCTTCGCCAATTTGCCGGCGGCCTCGGCCTGGGGGCTGGTCGGCGGGGCTGCGGGGATGCTGTTGCCGCTGCGCGAAGGCCGCACGCCCAACGGCCATATCACGCTGGTTGGCGCGCAGTTGCTGGGCGTGCCGCTGGCGATCACCGATTCGCTCGGGGTGCGGGATTATGTCGACCCGGCCACCGCGCTGTTGCTGCCGCCCGCCAGCCCGGAGGCGCTGGCCACCGCGATGGAGCGTCTTGCGACCGGCGGGGCCGGGATCCGGGAAATGGCGCTGCGTGCCCAGGACATCGCCCGTGACCGCAGCGCGCCCTCGGTCTGGTGCGACTGGCTGGCCAGGCTCTGAGTTACTCTGCCGGGGGCTCTGCTCCCTCTTCGGCGGGGGCCTCCGGCTGGGCGGGAATATTGCCGGTGACGAGAATCGAGAAGCTGCGATCGGCATCCCCCATATCCGGTGCGAAAAGCGGGAAAGGCTCGGCAGAGCGGATCTGGGCCATGGCGATATTGTCGAACATCGGTTGCCCCGAGCTTTCCGCGACCGCACTGGAAACGAGGCGGCCATCGGCGCCGGTGGTAAAAGCGACGCGTGTCGTGAAGTCACCGGTTATTCCGGCGTCGCGCAGTGTCGCGGTGTTCAGCCTGACGCTGTTGATCCGTGCGATCACTGCGGCCACATAATCTTCGGTCGTGGCGGGGGCCTCGGCTGCGCTCGCTGCTTCGGGCAGGGCTGCCTCGCCGGGCGCAGCCGGCTCTTGCGCAACAGCGGCAAGCGGAGAGAGTGACAGGCTGAGGGCCGCGAAAAGAGCAGTGAGGCGGGCGGCGGAAACGTAGGCGGTCATAGCAGATCCTGAGCAAATGGCCGGGTTCGTGCCCCGGCCAGGGGTGATGTCTGACCGTGCCGCGCTCAGGGTTCGGGCACCAGCGGCGACGCCGGGCTTGCCAGGGGCTGGGTGGTGGTCTATAGGCGCCAGCGTGGCCCAGCGGGCTGCGACTCACAACCAAGAAATGCCGTGTTGGCCCCATCCGTCGCAGGCGGGGTCGTTCCGGCCAGGAGTATGCGACATGAAACTGAATGAACTTCACGACAACGCTGGCGCCGCCCGTAAGAAAAAGCGCGTAGCACGCGGCCCGGGTTCGGGCAAAGGTAAAACCGCAGGGCACGGTATCAAGGGCCAGAAATCCCGTTCGGGTGTGGCTATCGGCGGATATGAGGGTGGCCAGATGCCGCTCTATCGCCGTCTGCCCAAGCGCGGCTTCAACAAGCCGAACGCCAAAGAATATGCAGTCGTCAACCTGGGTCTGATCGAGAAATTCATCGACATGGGCAAGCTCGACATCAAGGCCGAGATCAACGAGGACGCGCTGGTTGCAGCCGGCCTGACCTCGAACAAGCGTGATGGTATCCGCATCCTGAACAAGGGCGAGATCAAATCGGCTGTCAAACTGAACGTGACCGGCGCTTCGGCCGCTGCTGTCGAGGCCATCAAGGCTGCTGGCGGCTCGATCACGGTAAAGGCTGACGCTGCGGCTGAATAAGCCAACAAAGCGGTTGTGAGCGGCGTCATCGTCGCTTACATCTCACTCACGTTTTCCTGCGCCGCCGGACCCGGATAAAACGGTCCGGCGGCGCTGTCCATGAAAGAGACCGGAAATGGCATCTGCCGCAGAGCAAATGGCCGCCAACCTCTCCTGGGGGGCTTTGGCCAAGGCGACCGATCTTCGCCAACGCATCTTCTTTACCATCGGCCTGCTGATCATCTATCGGCTTGGCACCTATATTCCGGTGCCGGGGATCGAAGGCGAAGCCCTTCGCCGCACATGGCAGGAGGTGGGGCAGGGGATCGGCGGGATGCTGAACCTGTTTACCGGCGGCGCCATGAGCCGGATGGGCATCTTCGCCCTTGGCATCATGCCCTATATCTCGGCCTCGATCATCGTCCAGCTGCTGGGCACGATGTATGAGCCCTGGAAGAACCTCAAGAAAGAGGGCGAACTGGGTCGCAAGAAGCTGAACCAGTATACCCGCTATGGCACCGTGCTGCTGGCGGTCTTCCAGGCTTACGGGATCGCAGCCTCGCTGCAGGCCGGTGACCTTGCGCATAATCCGGGCTGGTATTTCGTCGCGGGCGTCGTGATCACCCTGGTCGGCGGCACCATGTTCCTGATGTGGCTGGGCGAGCAGATCACCGCCCGCGGCATCGGCAACGGCATCTCGCTGATCATTTTCGTCGGTATCGTCGCCGAGATCCCGGCTGCGCTGATGAACTTCCTCGCACAGGGCCGTTCGGGTGCGATCTCGACCCCGGTGATCCTTGGCGTGATCGTGATGGTGATCCTCGTCATCGCCTTCGTCGTGTTCATGGAACGCGCTTTGCGCAAGATCCATATTCAGTATCCGCGCCGCCAGGTGGGCATGAAGGTCTATGACGGCGGCTCGTCGCATCTGCCGATCAAGGTCAACCCGGCCGGCGTTATCCCCGCGATCTTCGCCTCGTCGATCCTTTTGCTGCCGACCACCATCGGAACCTTCTCGGGCAATACGACGAACCCGGTGATCAGCTGGATCGCACTGTATCTTGGCTATGGCACGCCGCTGCACGCCCTGGCACTGGGTCTGCTGATTGTGTTCTTCAGCTATTTCTACACCCATAACGTCAGCTTCAAAGTTGATGAAGTGGCCGAGAATCTGAAGACGCAGAACGGGTTTATCCCGGGCATCCGTCCTGGCAAGAAGACCGAAGATTACCTCACCTATGTGACCAATCGCGTGCTTGTTCTGGGGTCTGCCTATCTGGCTGCCGTCTGCCTTCTGCCGGAATTCCTGATCGCCAATATCGGCCTGCCTTTCTACTTTGGCGGCACGTCGGTTCTGATCGTGGTGTCGGTGACGATGGATACGATCAACCAGGTTCAGTCGCATCTGCTGGCACATCAGTATGAGAGCCTGATCGAAAAGTCGCAGTTGCGCGGCAAGCGCAAGACGGGCCCGCGCGCGCCAGCCCGCCGCTAAGCCCGAGGTTAAGGGAGAGCCGGCACGCGAAAGCGTGCGGGCCTGAGGGAAAGGACAACGCTTTGGCGAAGAACATCATCCTGCTTGGCCCCCCCGGGGCCGGCAAAGGCACCCAGGCCAAGCGGCTCGAAACCGAGCGCGGCATGGTTCAGCTTTCGACCGGCGACATGTTGCGCGCGGCCAAAAGCTCGGGCACCGAAATGGGGAAGAAGGTTGCTGCGATCATGGATGCCGGCCAGCTGGTGACCGATGAGATCGTGATCGGCCTGATCGCCGAGCAACTGGACCGTGGCGCAGCTGGTGGTTTCATCTTTGATGGCTTCCCGCGCACCCTGGCCCAGGCCGATGCCCTGGGCGCATTGCTCGCTGCCAAAGGCACAAGACTGGACGCAGTGATCGAGCTGGTGGTGGATGATGAGGCCCTGGTTGGCCGCATCGTGAAGCGCGCCGAAGACGCCGCCAGTGCCGGCGAGCCGGTGCGTCCGGATGACAATCCTGAGGTCTTCGCCAAACGTCTGCGGGAATATTACAAACAGACCGCGCCCCTGCTGGGCTATTACTATGCCAAGGGCGGTCTGACCCAGGTTGACGGCATGGCCGCGATGGAGAGCGTTGCCGCCGGGATCGCGAAAGTTCTTGACAAGGCATGAAAATCCCGCGCGGGGCCTTGACCCGCAAAGCATTTGACCATATTGCACAGCGTCCCGGGGTGGAATCACCGCTCCGGGGTTTCCCGTTTCGGGAAGATCGAATCGGCCGGAACAGTTTTGCTGGCCGGTTGTGAAAAAAGGTTCTGGAGCTACGGAACCGCAACGAAAGGAAATTACGCGTGGCACGTATTGCTGGCGTCAACATCCCCACCAATAAGCGCGTTCCGATTGCGCTTCAGTACATCACCGGCATCGGCCCGCATATCGCGCAGCAGATCGTCACCGCGCTGAGCATTGACCCGGCACGCCGCGTGAATGATCTCTCGGATGCAGAAGTGCTGTCGATCCGCGAATATATCGACGCGAACTTCACCGTCGAGGGCGACCTGCGTCGCGAAACCTCGATGAACATCAAGCGCCTGATGGATCTCGGCTGCTATCGCGGCCTGCGTCATCGTCGCGGTCTCCCGGTGCGTGGTCAGCGGACCCACACCAACGCTCGTACCCGCAAAGGCCCCGCAAAGGCCATCGCTGGCAAGAAGAAGTAAGGGGAGGCCTGACACATGGCACGTGATCCGAAAGCCGCCCGTGGTGGCAAGCGTAAAGAGCGCAAGAACATCGCCGCCGGCGTTGCTCATGTGAACTCGTCGTTCAACAATACCAAAATCCTGATCTCGGACGTTCAGGGCAATGCCATTTCCTGGTCTTCGGCCGGGACCATGGGCTTCAAGGGGTCGCGCAAATCGACGCCTTACGCTGCCCAGATGGCTGCTGAAGACGCCGGCCGCAAGGCGCAGGAACATGGCGTGAAAACGCTGGAAGTCGAAGTTCAGGGCCCGGGTTCGGGTCGTGAATCGGCGCTCCGCGCGCTCTCGGCTATTGGTCTGACCATCACTTCGATCCGCGACGTGACCCCGCTGGCGCATAATGGTTGCCGCCCGCCGAAGCGTCGCCGCGTCTGATCTTTCAAGATCAAGCCCGGGCCGTGCTGGTGCATGGCCCGGGCGTTCCTGTTTGACGGTCTGGTTCTCAGACTTCGTTAAAGACCCTCGGGCGCCGCGCTTCACCCGGAACATGGAAGCGATGGCAGGTATGGAGGCATAAGCATGATCCACAAGAACTGGCAGGAACTGATCAAACCGACCCAGCTGGTCGTGAAGCCGGGGAGTGACGCAGGCCGCGTTGCCACGGTCATCGCAGAGCCGCTGGAGCGGGGCTTCGGCCTCACGCTCGGCAACGCGCTGCGCCGCGTTCTGCTGTCGTCGCTGCAGGGCGCCGCGATCACCAGCGTCCAGATCGACAATGTCCTGCACGAGTTCTCCTCGGTGCCGGGCGTCCGCGAGGACGTCACCGATATCGTTCTGAACCTCAAAGGCGTTTCGCTGAAGATGGATGTCGAAGGGCCGAAGCGTCTTTCGATCTCGGCCCGTGGCCCCGGTGTTGTCACCGCGAGCGCGATCTCCGAGACCAACGGCATCGAAGTGCTGAACAAGGATCACGTGATCTGCCACCTCGACGACGGGGCAGACGTGTTCATGGAACTGACCGTGAGCACCGGCAAGGGCTATGTCTCGGCCGACAAGAACCGCCCGGAAGATGCGCCGATCGGCCTGATTCCGATCGATGCGATCTATTCGCCGGTCAAGCGCGTGTCCTACGAAGTGCAGCCGACCCGTGAGGGCCAGGTGCTCGACTATGACAAGCTGACCATGAAGATCGAAACCGACGGCTCGCTGACGCCGGATGACGCCGTGGCCTATGCTGCGCGCATCCTGCAGGACCAGCTGGCGGTGTTCGTGAACTTCGACGAGCCGGAAGCGGCACGTGGTGGCGAAGTGGATTCGGGTCTCGAATTCAACCCGCTGCTGCTGAAGAAAGTCGACGAGCTGGAACTGTCGGTCCGTTCGGCAAACTGCCTGAAGAACGACAATATCGTCTATATCGGCGACCTGATCCAGAAGACTGAAGCCGAGATGCTGCGCACCCCGAACTTCGGCCGCAAATCGCTGAACGAGATCAAGGAAGTGCTTTCGGGCATGGGTCTGCATCTCGGGATGGAAGTCGAAGACTGGCCGCCCGAAAATATCGAAGATCTGGCTAAGCGGTTTGAGGATCAGTTCTGAGCCGCATCGCCGGTTGACTGAACAAGGCCGGGGGGCTAAGGCCCCCCGGACCCCCCGTCTCCCGTTTTTGTGTGTGAGGGAGCGCGATGAAGATCCGGGCAATCCTGCCCCAACGACGTCGGTCCAACGCAGACCGGCAACACAAAGTAAAAACGCTATAGGAGAGACCCATGCGTCACGCCCGCGGCTATCGTCGCCTCAACCGCACCCATGAGCACCGTAAGGCGCTTTTCTCGAATATGTCCGGCTCGCTGATCGAGCATGAGCAGATCAAGACCACCCTTCCGAAGGCGAAGGAACTGCGTCCGATCATCGAGAAGCTGATCACGCTGGCAAAGCGCGGCGACCTGCACGCCCGTCGTCAGGCTGCCGCCCAGCTGAAAGAAGACAAAGACGTCGAGAAGCTCTTCGCGATTCTCGGCCCGCGTTACAAAGATCGTCAGGGCGGCTACGTGCGCGTTCTGAAAGCCGGTTTCCGGTATGGCGACATGGCCCCGATGGCGATCATCGAATTCGTTGACCGTGACACTTCGGCCAAAGGCGCAGCTGACCGCGCCCGTCTCGAAGCCGCTGAAGAGTGATCTCGCGCGACTGATCCCCGCCTGTCCGGGATCGGCATGAATAAAAGGCCCGCCTCTGATCGTCAGGGGCGGGCCTTATCTGTTCGGGTGCTATGCTTTTGCCTCGGTGCTTCCGGCTCTGATCGCTTCATGCGAAGCTGCGCCCATGACCGATCTCTTCGATTCCCTCAGAGGCCGCGCTGATCCGAAGCTCGCAGGTGCGGGCGCGGTGCGCCCCTCTGCCGGCCGGATGTGGCCGAACAGCCTTACAGAGGTGAGAGGGCGGGGCAGGCCCTGGCTTCTGAGGGCCCGCCCGGCGCGAGGCTGGTGGCCTGGTGTCGCAATCTGGCTTCGAGATAGATCCTTCCAAACCCGGTACCCCAATGTCCGACCTTTTCGACAGCGCCCCCAGGCAGACGAAACAGCCGCTGGCCGCAGTGCTGCGCCCGCAGACGCTTGATGACGTGTTCGGCCAGCCCGATATCGTCAAGCCGGGCTCGGTGCTGCGCCGCCGGATCGCTGCGGGCAGGTTGGGCAGCCTGATCCTGTACGGCCCTCCCGGCATCGGGAAGACCTCGATTGCCAGAGCGGTCGGCAATATGCTTGGCAAGGAATTCCGCCCTCTGCATGCAACCCGTGCCGGCGTAAAGGACTTGCGTGAACTGGCGGACGAGGCCCGGATCCGGCCATTGCTGATCTTTGTGGATGAGGTTCACCGCTTCAGCGCAACGCAATGCGACGACCTCCTGTCGATCTGTGAGGAGGGCACGGCCGACTTCATCGGCGCGACGACCGGCAATCCCTACCACGTGTTGCCGCCCGCGCTGATTTCCCGCTCGCATATTCTGAAGCTTGAACCGCTGACCATAGAAGACATGGAACGTGTCCTTTTGCGCGGCCTTGCCCATCTGAAAGAGGAAGGCATCGAAGTGGTGCTGGAGCCGGCGCAGATGCGTCTCTTGGCAGGGCGGTCCGGCGGCGACGCGCGGCGGGCGCTCACGACGCTCGAAAGCCTTGCGGTGGGGCATGACCAGGCACGGGTGGTCATTACCGGCGAGATGATCGAGGAGGTCTATGCCTCGGCGCCGGTGAACCACGATCGCAGCGGCGATATGCATTACGATGTCGTCTCTGCCATGATCAAGGCGGCGAGGGGATCGGATCCGGATGCCACGCTCTATTGGCTGGCCCGGCTCATCCATGCCGGTGAAGATCCCCGCTACATCGCGCGACGGCTGATGATCCATGCTTCGGAAGATGTGGGCCTTGCCGATAATACCGCGCTGCAGACTGCGGTCGCCGCCCTGCATGCAGTGGAGAAGATCGGCTATCCTGAGGCCCAGATCATCCTGGCCCATGCGGCGCTGCATATCGCCCTCGCGCCGAAGTCGAATTCAGCCTGCCGTGGCATCGGGCTGGCCATGAAGATGGTAACCTCAGAGGCGCCAAAACCGGTTCCCCTGCATCTGCGTGATTCTCATTACGCCGGGGCCGCCAAACTCGGTCACGTCGGCTACAGGTTTCCGCATAATGACCCGCGTGGCTGGGTCGAGCAGAATTACGCGGCAGGGCTGGCCAGGGGATCTCTCTACCAGTCTGACGGCAGAGGCGTCACATTCGAGGCAAGAGCGGCCGAGTATTGGGAACGTGTCACAGGTCTTCCCACCGTGCAGAGAACACCCTCGTCAACGTCTGAGTGATGTCACCCGAGGCGCGACCTTTCCACAAACCCATCGGGCGCCTGCGCAGTTCATGCTGACATGGCACCGTGCGGCGGCGCTTTGGGCATGATATACTACCAGCCTGGCCTGGTTCAGGCTGGTAACCAGCGTTGAAATCCGCGCAGGCGACATTCATATGGCACAGGCTATTACGACAGCCATGCCCCGACGACGTTCCCGCTGGGCAGGGCCGGTTTGCCCGGTGGTCTGAAGGTCCCGGCATTTACGGCCCGCCTGAGGGTTGGCGCATGCTGAAAAGCGAATCGATTGCTTTGCCCGGCTGTGGCAGTGAGGTCGGGATGGCTGATGCGCGGGTGAGGGGCTTGACCTGTTAACGCTGAACGGCCATCTGGCCGCAGGAACACATGAAGGTGCACCGATGCTGGACGAGGCCGACGATATTCATCCGCTGTTTTATGGCGCTCCGAAATCGACCGAATTCCGCAAGCTGAGGAAACGCCTCGTGAGCCAGGTGCGCGAGGCAATCGACACCTATGGCATGATCCAGCCGGGGGCGCGCTGGCTTGTCTGCCTTTCGGGCGGCAAGGACAGCTACACGCTGCTTGCCATCTTGCATGAGCTGAAATGGCGCGGGCTTTTGCCGGTCGATCTCTTGGCCTGCAATCTCGATCAGGGGCAGCCGGGGTTCCCTTCGACCGTGCTGCCGGAATTTCTGGCGAAGATGGGGGTCGAGCACCGGGTCGAATATCAGGACACTTATTCGGTGGTGACCGCTAAGATCAAGCCAGGCGCAACGATGTGTTCGCTCTGTTCGCGGCTAAGGCGTGGAAATCTTTACCGGATTGCGCGGGAAGAGGGGTGTTCGGCCGTGGTGCTCGGGCATCACCGCGATGACATTCTCGAGACTTTTTTCATGAACCTCTTTCATGGGGGGCGGCTTGCAAGCATGCCGCCGAAGCTCGTGAATGAAGAGGGCGATCTGTTCCTTTACCGGCCTTTGGCCTTTGTGGCCGAGGCGGATTGCGACCGTTTTGCCCGCGCGATGGATTATCCGATCATCCCCTGTGATCTCTGTGGCAGCCAGGAAGGGCTGCAACGGGCCCAGGTGAAAAAGCTGCTTGATGAGTGGGAAACGCGCACGCCGGGCCGCCGTCAGGTGATGTTCCGGTCGCTGATGAATGTGCGCCCCTCGCATCTTGCCGACCCCGGCATCTTCGATTTCCTCGGGCTGATGACCGGAGAACCCGGAGAAGTTGAGGAAAATGTGAAACATCTTCGTCTCCCGGATTAAGAAAGCCCATACTGGTTTCGCCAATCCTGCTCTGCGATGGCCCTGCGCCATATCAGAGAGGGTTCCAGTATGTCGGCTCTTCCCAGCACAGCCCGCACCCGCAGGTATCTGAAAGCCCTGGGCTGTTTCCGGCGGCCGGAATTTCTTCTGTTCCTGCCCGCGATCACGCTTGCGGGGTTCTGGCTGGGCGGAGAGCGGGCGCTGATCTTTCTCGCGCTTGGCCTGCCGCTGGTGATCGCCATCGCCGGGCCGGATCCCTTGCGGGCGCCGATGCCATTGGGGGACAAGGACGAAGGGACATCGCTGCAACGGGCCATTGGGGCGATGGACCGGATGTTGCCGCTGGTCACGGATAACGGGCGCAATACGGCCTGTCTGATCGTGCAATTCGACAACCTGACCAATACGCTGGAACGCCACGGCCGCGCCGCCCATACCGAAGTGCTGGAACGCGCGACAGACCGCATTCGGGGCGCGCTGAGGGCAGGGGATCTTGTGACCAATCCGCTTGGCGCTTCGGCGGCTGTGGTGCTCTCGCCGGTGAGGCGGCTGGATCTGGAGAGCATGGTTCAGCTTTGTGCGCGGCTCCAGGACGCGGTGGCGGAACCGATTTCGCTCGGCGGTTCGCGACTATATATCACTTGCTCCATCGGTTTTTGTATCGGGGGCTACTCACCCGAGGCGACGGGGCGGTCGCTGCTCGATGCGGCCCAGGCGGCGGCAGACGAGGCGCTTGGCCATGGGCCGGGCGCGATCCGGGCCTTCTCGCGGGATATGGCCGAACGCAGTGTCGTGCGCGCTGCATTGCGCGATGATCTCGAAGAGGCGCTCGATAAGGGAGAGATCCGGGCCTGGTTTCAGCCGCAGATTTCCACCGATACCGGCGAAATTTCCGGCCTCGAGGCGCTGGCACGCTGGCATCACCCGCTGCGCGGCGTGCTTTCTCCGGCGGAGTTCCTGCCGCTGGTCGAAAGCAGCGATCTGAGTGATCGCCTGAGCGAGACCATGCTGTCCCATGCGCTGGTCGCTCTGAAAGACTGGGATAAGGCGGGGTTGCAGGTTCCCACGGTCTCGGTCAATTTCTCGGCGGCGGAACTGCGCAATCCGCGCCTGCCAGACCGTATCCGCTGGGAGCTGGAGAGGTTCGATCTGAAACCGGCCCGACTCACGGTCGAGATCCTTGAAACCGTGGTGGCCCAGGCCGAGAATGACGTGATCGTGTCGAATATCGCGCAACTTGCCGCGATGGGTTGCGGCATCGATCTCGACGATTTCGGCACAGGCCATGCTTCGATCTCGACCATCCGGCGCTTTACCGTGCGCCGGCTGAAGATCGATCGCAGCTTTGTCACCCGGGTGGACCAGGATCGCGATCAGCAGCGCATGGTGTCGGCGATCATCTCGCTGGCGGATCGGCTTGGGCTGGAGACGCTGGCCGAAGGTGTGGAGACCGCAAACGAGCATTCCATGTTATCGCAGCTTGGGTGCCGCTTTGTGCAGGGCTATGGAATCGAACGGCCGCTGAACCCCGAAGACACGCTGGAATGGATCCGCAAACACCAGAACCGTCCCGACCGCATCCCACGGATTGGCGCGCGGGGCGGCTGAAACCCGCGCCTTCGAACACCGTGCCCTTGCAGGCGGAATGCGCTGTTCTGCCGGATACCGGCCCGGTTCGCCGGCTTTTCCGGCGAAACCGCTTGACCTTTCGCCCCCCCTTCTGTTGAAGACCGCTGATCCTTCCTTACATGCGGCAGCGGTTCAGAATATGGACGAGAAAAACAACAAGAACCTCATTCTCGCCATGGTGCTCAGCGCTCTGGTCATCCTGGTGTGGTTCTGGCTCTTCCCTCCGCCGGAAACGACGGCTCCGGTTGAGACCGCCACCACGGAACAACCCGGTGCCGCTTTGCCTGAGGCGGGCGTTGTCGCAGGTTCGGAGCCCGTTCCCGAAGCGCCGCGTCTGCGGGTGGAAACGCCTCAGCTGGAAGGGTCGATCTCGCTGCGCGGTGGCCGTATCGACGATCTGCGTCTGAAAAATTACCACGAGACCATCGAAGATGACTCGCCGATTGTCCGTCTGCTGACGCCGCAAGGCGAGCAGGGCGCCTGGTTCGCGCTCTTCGGCTGGCGCCCCGCCGGTTCGCTGACCGAGGGCGATGTGCCCGGGGCGCAAACCGAATGGACGCCGGTGACCACCGGCGCGCTGTCGCCGGGCAATCCTGCGAAACTGACCTGGGACAATGGCAAGGGCCTGACCTTCACCCGCGAGATCTCGGTGGATGAAGAGTTCATGTTCACCGTCAATGAGACGGTTGCGAACAGCGGCACCGGCGATGCCTCGATGTTCTATTACGGTCAGATCCAGCGCTATGGCCTGCCCGCAAATATGAAGAGCTTCTTCATCCTGCATGAAGGCGCCATTGCCCGCGCCGATGGCAAGCTGACCGAAACCACCTATAAAAACATCGTCGCCCTCGACCCGGTTGAACGCGAGGCCGCCCCGGCCAGTGTCGTCGAAGCCTCGGATGGCGGCTGGATCGGCTTTACCGATCACTATTGGATGTCGCTTCTGGTGCCTGAACAGGGCAAGCCGATCACCCAGGTTACGAAATATGTGGCCTCGCATGACCTCTACCTGACCGAGGCGCGTCAGCCGACCGTGATCGTGCCCCCGGGCCAAAGCCTCACCACCTCGACCCGCTTCTTCGTCGGTGCCAAGGAATGGGAAGCGATCCGCGACTATCAGAACGAGCCAGGCTTCGTGTCAAAACTGTTCGGTGCCAAGGTCGATGAGGCTCGCGCACCGATCCCCGGGTTCATCGATTCGATTGACTGGGGCTGGTTCTACTTCCTGACCAAGCCGATCTTCGCGCTGCTGCACTGGATCCATGGTCTGATCGGCAATATGGGCCTTGCGATCATCGCACTGACCTTCGTGCTGAAGCTGATCGTGCTGCCATTGGCTTATAAATCCTATGTCTCGATGGCGCGGATGAAAGAGCTGCAGCCCGAGATGGAGGCGCTCAAGGAACGGGCCGGCGAAGACAAGCAGCGCCTGCAAAAGGAAATGCTGCAGCTTTACCGCGACAAAAAGGTCAATCCGGCGGCAGGCTGCCTGCCAATCCTGATCCAGATTCCGATCTTCTTCTCGCTTTACAAGGTGATCTTCGTCACCATCGAATTGCGGCATGCGCCTTTCTTTGGCTGGCTGCAGGACCTCTCGGCGCCCGATCCGTCATCGCTCTTCAACCTGTTCGGCGCGCTGCCCTGGGATGCACCGGCGACCGGCTCGATCCTGCATCTGGTCTTTATCGGCGTGCTGCCGATCCTCCTCGGCATCAGCATGTGGCTGCAGCAAAAGCTGAACCCGGCGCCCACCGATCCCGTCCAGGCCTCGATCTTCGCCTGGATGCCCTGGGTGTTCATGTTCATGCTTGGTGGTTTTGCTTCGGGCCTGGTGGTTTACTGGATCACCAACAACGTCATCACCTTCTCGCAGCAGTTCATCATCATGCGCAGCCACGGGCACAAGCCGGATATCTTCGGCAATATCCGTTCGGGCTTTCGCAAGAAGGAAGCGGCGGCCAATGCCAATAAAGCGCCCGCCGGCAAGGTCGCGGATAAAGGCAGTGCGAAAAAGAAATGACCAGTGAAGGGCGCCTCGCGCAAATCTTCCGTCACCCGATTAAGGCCCACGGACGCGAGCAACTCGCGTCCGTTCGGCTGTCGGAAGGCGAGGCGATGCCCTGGGATCGCCACTGGGCCGTCGCGCATGATCTGTCGAAATTCGATCCCGCGGCGCCGTCCTGGAAGCCCTGCATCAACTTTCAGCGCGCGGCGCGCAGCCCGACGCTGATGGCCATCGAGGCACAGTTCGATGAGGTGTCGGGCGAGATGCGGCTCACCCATCCGGAACTGCCGCCCCTGGTCTTCTTTCCCGAGAGCGAAGGCGAAAAGCTGATCGACTGGGTGCTGCCGATCAGCCCACAGCTGCGGTTTCGCCCGGTCGCGCTGGTGCACGCGCCGGATCGCGCAATGACAGACACGGCCTATGCCAGCGTTTCGATCAAAAACCTCGCCTCAAATGCCGCACTCGGGCAGAAGATGAAGCGCGACCTCTCAATCCATCGCTGGCGCGGCAATCTTTGGGTTGATGGTTTCGCGCCCTGGGAAGAGATGAACTGGGTAGGACGGCGGTTGCGGATTGGCGCCACCGTGCTTGAGATTCGCGAAAGAGTGGGGCGCTGCCGTGCCACTATGTCGAATCCGGAAACCGGCCAGGTTGATGCGGATACATTGGATGCGCTGATGGAAACCGTCGGCGTGCAGGATTTCGGTGTGTTCGGCACCGTGCTGGAGGGCGGTGAGATCCGCCCGCAAGACAGGGTCGAGGTACTGGCATGACGATGGCGTTTACCCTTGCTGCAGAACCGGAGGACGCGGCGCGCGAAACCGGGCGGCTGCTTTTTGCGGGACCAGTCGATTTCGTGAAGGGCGTGACCACCATGGCGGCGCTGCCACCGGCTGATCGTGTGGAGGTCTGCTTTGCCGGTCGCTCCAATGTCGGAAAATCCAGCCTGATCAATGCGCTGACCACGCGCAAAAGCCTCGCGCGCGCGTCCAATACCCCGGGTCGGACGCAGGAGATCAACTTTTTTACCCTCGGCGACAGCCGCTATCTGGTTGACCTTCCCGGCTATGGTTTCGCCGAAGCCCCGGTGGCTATCGTGCGCAAATGGCAGGAATTGCTCAAATCCTATCTTGCCGGGCGTCAGACCTTGCGGCGTGCTTTTGTTCTGATCGACACGCGGCATGGCGTGAAAGCGGTAGATGACGAGATCATGGGCCTGCTCGACCGGTCGGCGGTGACCTTCCAGGTTGTGATGACCAAGTCGGATAAGGTCAATCTCGCCACCCGCGAGGCCAATATCGAGCAGGTGAAACAGGCTTTGCAAAAGCATCCGGCCGCTTATCCCGAGATCATCGTGACCAGTTCAGAAAAGGGCGAGGGCGTCGAGACCCTGCGCGCCGTGATCGCAACGCTGGAATAGGAGCCGGTTTCTGAACAGAAACCGGACCGGAGTTTTTCTTAAAACTCCGACGCACCTGGCTGCCGGCTTCCCTCCATTCGTTCGGTTTTGTAACTGGCTGGGGATGTTTTCCCAGACTGTTCTTCCCTGTTGACAGGTTTGTTCGGATGTACAATTGTACGTTCGTGCAGATTGGAGGGGCGGCGATTGGATTTTTCACATTTTCTCAGCAGTCATCTCCTGAGCCGGGAGGCCGGGGGCAAGCAGCTCTACCGTGAGATGACCGACCAGGCGATTCATGCCGAAACCTGTGGCTATCGCGGTGTCGCAATTCCGGAACACCATCTGATCAACATTTTGCTGGTCCCTTCGCCGCTGCAGCTTGCGGTCAGAATCGCGTCTGTGACCAGGGAGCTCGAAATTGCGACCTCGATCTGTCAGCTGCCGATCAGAGATATGCGTGTCTTCGCCGGTGAGGTCGTGCAGGCCCAGGCGCTTTGTGACGGGCGACTTGTGCTTGGGGTCGGCAAGGGGGCATTCGGCTTTGAAACCGGCCGGATCGGCGTTCCGATGGAAGACACCAGGGCCATTTTTGAAGAAAGCCTTGCCGTTCTCGAGGCGCTTCTGACACGCGAAGAAGTCGCATGGGAGGGGGCACGCTATCGCTTTGACGCGCTTACAGTCATGCCGCGCCCCGAAGATCCGGTCCCGCTCGCGCTGGCGATCATGGCGCCGCCGGGGATCGAGGCGGCTGCAGCTACGGGCTATTCTGTCCAGACCACACCGCTGGGGGCCAGTCATGAGATCCTGCGCAGTCAGGTGGATGCATTCCACTCCGGCCGCGCCCGGGCAGGCCGACCGGATCGTCAGCGGCTTTCGCTGCAACGCACATTATGGCTTGCGTGTGATGAGGCAGAGGCGGAGCAGATGACCGCCCGGGCGCATCACTATTACCAGAGCTTTGACAATGTGTTTGGCGGACCGGGCCTGGTTGATCATGGCATGATCCGCCCGCTGCCACGGCGTCAGACGGTTGAGGAGTTACGCCAGAACGTGCTCATCTGTACGCGGGCCGAGATGATCGACAGGCTGGCAGGGTATGCTGAACTTGGGATCGATGAGGTGATCGCCTCGTCGAATTTCGGCCAGCCCCAGGAGGCCACGCTGGAGATGATGAGCCGCTTTGCGGCAGAGGTCATGCCCTCCATCCGGCCCATGCGCCAAAAAGTTGCATAAGTGAAAACAAGGACCAGAAAATGCCAATGATCCGTATCGAAATGTTCGAAGGCCGCACTGTCGAACAAAAGCGTGCCTGTGCCAAAGCCCTCACCCAGGCCTTTGTCGAAACCTGCGGTGGCACGCCGGAAGCGCTTCAGATCGTCTTTACAGATGTTGCGAAACACGACTGGGCTTTTGGCGGGCGGCTCGGGTCCGACCCGAAACCGGAGTGAGCCATGGCCGCGATCGATTGCGCTTATTCGGTGGCGGGCGAGGGCCCGCCGCTTTTCCTCATCCACGGGATCGGTGCGCGCCGTGCCACCTTTGCCCGGCTGGTCGAAGGGCTGCAAGACCGCTTCACCTGTATCAGCTATGATCTGCGGGGCCATGGTGAAAGCCCGCAGCCCGCCGGCCGCTTTGGCCTTGATGACCTTGTTGATGATCTCGAGGCGTTGCGGGCAAAGCTTGGCATCGAGCGCGCCCATTTCGCCGGCCATTCGCTGGGCGGGATGATCGGCCCGGCCTATACGCGGCGTTACCCTGATCGGGTGCGCTCGCTGGGCCTCTGGTCGACCGCCGCCTTCCGCAGCGAGGAAGACAGCGCGAAGGTCAGGGCGGTGGTACAGGCGATGCGCGAAAAGGGCATCGGCCCGGTGCTGGATACGCTGACCGCGCGCTGGTTCACCGATGCTTTCGTGGCCGCCCGCCCGGATGTGATCGCCTGGCGCAAGCAGCAGGTGGTCGATACCCCGGCGGAAGTCTTTCTGAATGTGTTTGATATTTATGCGGAAACCGAAATGGCGCCCTGGCTGCATAAAATTCATACATCTGCCCAGGTTCTGACCGGCGCGCTTGACGGCGGCTGCAATCCTCGTCTCAATGGGCTGATCGCCGGGGCAATGCCCGGGGCGGAACTGGTGATCCTTCCGGAGTTGAAACATGCGATTTTCATTGAGGCGACCGAACAGGTGCTGCCGCATGTGCGCCGGTTCCTGCTTGCCCGGGAGCAGGCGGAGTAACAACAAAAGGGGCAACCGGACCTGATGAGCATCGCGACCACTGCCCCCCCGCCAGCATCGCAGCCAGAGCCGAGGCAATCCGGGTCGAGGATCTGCATAAGAGCTTCGGTCCGCATGAGGTGCTCAAGGGGGTCTCGATCTCGGCAAAAGAGGGCGATGTGGTCACGCTGATCGGTGGATCCGGCTCGGGGAAATCCACGCTTTTGCGCTGCGTGAACTTTCTTGAGACGCCCTCATCGGGGCGGATTCTGATCGGCGGGGAAGAGGTGCGCTGCCGCGGCGACGGCACCCCGGCCGACCGCCACCAGATCGAGCGGATCCGCCAAAGCCTTGGCATGGTGTTCCAGCAGTTCAATCTCTGGACCCATAAGACGGTGCTGGAGAATCTGATCGAAGTGCCGGTCCATGTGCTGAAAAAGCCAAAGGACGAGGCCATTGTGACCGCCCGTAAACTGCTGGACCGGGTCGGCCTTTCGGCCAAGGAAGATGCCTATCCTGCCTTTCTCTCGGGCGGTCAGCAGCAACGCGCTGCCATCGCGCGTGCGCTGTGCATGGAGCCGCGCGCCATGTTGTTTGACGAGCCGACCTCGGCGCTTGACCCGGAACTGGTCGGTGAGGTTCTCGCCGTCATCCGCAGCCTGGCAGATGAAGGGCGCACCATGCTGCTGGTAACGCATGAGATGAAATTCGCCCGCGAAGTATCAGACCATATTGTCTATCTTTATAACGGGTTGATCGAGGAGGAAGGGCCGCCTGACCAGCTCTTCGGTGCTCCGCAATCGGCCCGGCTTAAACAGTTTCTTAAATCGGTCTCGTAAGAAGACCAGCCAACAAAACAGGGAGATGACTATGAAAAGAATCGCACTCGCCGCCGCTTTTGCCATCGGCTTTACCGGTATGGCCGCTGCCGAGACCGTTCGCGTCGGCATGGCGCCTGAACCCTATCCGCCCTTTGCCAGCGTCGATGCCTCTGGGAACTGGACCGGCTGGGAAATCGAGATGATGGAGGCGGTCTGCAAGGCGGCAGCGCTTGACTGTGTCATCACCCCCACCGCCTGGGACGGCATTATCCCCGCTTTGACCGCAGGTCAGATTGATGCGATCATGAATTCGATGTCGATCAATGATGAACGTCTGAAAGTTATTGATTTTTCGAATAAATACTACAACACACCCTCGATGATCGTCGCCGCGAAAGGCGCGGGCATCACGCCGGATCCCGCCGGATTGACGGGTAAGATCCTCGGCGTTCAGGTTGCGACCATCCATCAGGCCTATGCCGAGAAGCATTTCGCAGGCGTGGCCTCCGAGATCAAAGCCTATCAGACCCAGGACGAGGCGAACCAGGACCTGGTCGCGGGCCGCGTCGATGCGATCCAGGCGGATTCGACCGCCCTTGATGCCTTCCTCGCCTCGCCCGATGGTCAGGCCTGCTGTGAATCGATGGGCGCTGTCGCCGATGATCCGGCGGTGCTGGGGCTTGGCGTCGGCGTCGGGATCCGCAAGGGCGATGAAAAGCTGAAAGAAGCTTTCAACAAGGGCATCGCGGCGGTTCGGGCCGATGGCAGCTATGACACCATCACCGCGAAATATTTCACCTCGTCGATCTATGGCGAATAAGCGCTGATCGCCGGAGCGATACGCCGTGGAAAGCACACTCGGCCTTTTGGCCCTCAGCCCTCCCGGATGGGGGGGCACGCTGCTGATCGCGCTCTGGGCGTCAATCCGGATCGCGGTCGGCGCCTTTGGCATCGGTCTGGTGATCGGCCTCGCAGGCGCCTATGGCAAGATCTATGGCGGGCCGGTCCTGCGCGATTGCCTCAGCGTTTACACGACAATGGTGCGGGCTTTGCCCGAGCTGATCCTGATCCTTCTGTTGTATTTCGGGCTGACCGATCTGCTGAACCGTGCCCTGATGGCGCTGGATTTCGGCCGGATCCAGATTTCCGGCGTTGTCGCCGGGATCATCGTGCTGGGCGTGGTGCAGGGCGCCTATGCGACCGAGATCCTGCGCGGCGCCATTCTTGCGGTGCCGCCCGGCCAGATCGAGGCCGCGAAAGCGATGGGGATGCCGGCGCGCAAAGTGGCCAGCCGCATCACCTTGCCGACCATGCTGGGCCTGGCGCTGCCGGGCCTGTCTAACCTCTGGCTGATCGCGACCAAGGACACGGCATTGATGGCGATTGTGGGCTTTAACGAGCTGACCCTTGCGACCCGCCAGGCGGCAAGCACCACCAAGGCCTTCTTCACCTTTTTCATCGCAGCGGGTCTGATTTACCTTGTGATTACTCTGATTTCGACCTGGGGCTTCGCGCGCCTGGAACGCTGGGCACGGCGCGGTGACCCGCCCCGCCAGACAGGAGGTCGCTGATGAAGGCGCTGCTGCAACCGCATCGCATCATCATGATGCTGATCGCCGCAGGTCTCGTGCTGTGGATCTGCCTTGTCGGCCGCTGGGACTGGCTGGGAGAGCCGAAATACCAGACCCTGATCCTGCAGGGCATCTGGCGCACGATCTGGCTGATGGCGCTTTCAGTGCTGATCGGGTTCACTCTTGCGGTGCCGCTTGGCCTCGCCCAGGCCTCGGGGCCATGGTATCTGGCGATGCCGGCCCGCGCCTTCTGTACCGTGATCCGCGGTACGCCGCTTTTGTTGCAGATCTGGCTTTTATATTACGGGCTGGGCTCGCTTTTCCCTGGTATCCCCTGGATCCGCGAAAGTGAGCTTTGGCCGGTTTTGCGCCAGGCTTGGCCCTATGCGCTGCTGGCCTTGTCGCTGTCTTACGCGGGTTATGAGGGCGAGGTGATGCGCGGGGCCTTTGCTTCGGTGCCCCGTGGCCAGATCGAGGCCGCCCGTGCCATGGGGATGCCGCGCCACAAGATCCTGACGCGGATTTCCTTCCCCCAGGCGCTGCAAAGCGTCTTGCCGACCCTCGGCGGGGAAACTGTGCTTCAGCTGAAAGCCACGCCACTGGTCGCGACGATCACGGTGCTGGAGATCTATGCCGCTTCCAGCCGGGTCCGCCAGGATCTGTTAATCACCTATGAGCCGCTGTTCTTTGTCGCAGCGGTCTATCTGGCGCTGGCCGGGGTGATCGTGCTGGGCTTTGGCTGGCTCGAAAGCCGGCGTCCGCGCCGTACCGCCTGAGGGTGCGATCCGGATCAGGGCAAAAGCGCGTGGACCAGCGCCATACACCCCTTAAGCCCGTGGCGGATCCCTGCATCATCACGCCGGCGCATCCAGTCCAGCCAGAGCCCGTCCAGCGTGGCCATCAGCGTGTCGGTCAGCAAAGGCACCTGCGCCCGGCGCGCGGGATCGTCGCCTGCGACCGCCAGCAAAAGCCCCTCAAGATCGCTGCGATAATGCCCGTAAAGTTCGGATTCGGTCGCAGCAATCACCCCGGATGTCAGCGCAGCCGACCAGAGATCAATCCGGAGCCGCAGGTGACCGGCGTCAAGAAATTCAGGTGTGAAAGCCGCGTCGAGAAATCCGGCAAGCCGGGCCAGAGGCGGCGCATCTGCGCAACCGGCATTGGCGGTGCTATCGCGCAGGCGCCCCGAAAGGCGGCGATAGGTTTCCGAGAGGACTTCGTCCATCCCACTGAAATTATATGTAATATGCCCCAGTGAGAAACCGGCTTCAGCCGCAACCTTGCGGGCGGTAAGGCCGGAATATCCGTCCCGGCGCAGCACCCGCTCGGTCGCGTCGAGGATCTCTTCGCGACGGTTGATATTCGCCTCGCTCAGTTTGCGGGGCGCCTTTGCTGCGCGGGATTTGTCTTCTGCACTCAAGACTTCGCTCGCTTAAATCACCTTATCAATGCCGGAGGGCATAGCCTTTGCGGAACCCTGAGTCAAAACCGCGCCCGGATCCCTGCGCAAAACCATCCGGGCCGGCTGTGCGGTGCTTGGCAAGGGGGCGTGAAAGTCCTATGGGGCAAAGGCAACCCGGAGGCCATCATGAAGCAGCAGACCCTGACCATGCAAGACGCCCAGAACACCGCGAAAATGCTCTCGGAAGCACTGCCCTATCTGCAGCGATATGAGGATGCGGTGGTCGTCGTGAAATTCGGCGGCAATGCGATGGGCGATGACGGGGCGATGGCCGAATTCGCGCGCGATATCGTGTTGATGAAGCAGGTCGGCCTGCATCCGGTCGTGGTGCATGGCGGCGGGCCGATGATCAATGAGATGCTGTCGAAACTGGGCATCAAATCGGAATTCGTGCGCGGCAAACGGGTGACCGACAAGGCGACGGTCGAGGTGGTCGAGATGATCCTCTCGGGCCTTGTGAACAAGCGCATCGTGCAGGCGATCATGGATGCAGGCGGGCGCGCGGTCGGGATTTCCGGCAAGGATGACGATCTTATGGTCTGCGAGGCCGATGATCCTGAACTGGGCTTTGTCGGCCGCCCGGTCGAGATGAATGTTCAGGTGCTGCGCGACCTTTACCTCGCCGGGATCATCCCCGTTGTGGCGCCGGTGGCGACCGGCATGAATGACAATGAGACCTTCAATGTGAATGGCGACACCGCGGCCGGTGCAATTGCCGGCGCGCTGCAGGCCGACCGGCTGCTTCTTCTGACCGATGTGGCCGGGGTGAAAGGGGCGGATGGCGAGGTCATGACCTCGCTTTCCCCGCAAGAGATCCGCCAGCTGACCAGCGACGGCGTGATCGCAGGCGGCATGATCCCGAAAACCGAGACCGCGCTGAAGGCGATCGAAGAAGGGGTGCGGGCGGTGACCATCCTCGATGGCCGCATTCCGAATGCGGCGCTCCTGGAACTCTTTACCGATCACGGGGCAGGCAGCCAGATCCGCTCGACCGAACCCCGGGTGAAACCGCGCGTGAAACGCGGCTGAGCGGTCGCTTCTGGCAAAGTGCGGAAGCTTCCGGCGGGCGTATTTAAGTCAGGAGGAAGCCAGTTTCTTCCTGACATAAATACCCCGGGGGGCGGGGGCTGGCCCCGCCTGCGAGAGGTCCGGCATGGCAGTGGCGCCGCTGAACAATCCTGAGGATCTGGAAGCGCTGCTCGCGCCGCATTTCCTGACGCTGCTCGGAGGGTTCAGCCCTGATCCGCAGGAAGCGGGGTTTCCCAAAGGGACAAAGACGCTGTTGCTCCTCGGGCCGAAGGAGCCGGGGTTTTGGCCGCATCTCACCGCACAGCCGGAATGGGACGGGCGGCCCGATCCGGTGGATCGCTGGTCGCGCCGGGTGATCGGGCGCCTGGCCTGTGCCATTGGCGCGAAAGCGCTGTTTCCCTTCGGCGGTCCTCCCTGGCATCCGTTCTATGCCTGGGCCTTGCGGTCGGGGCGGGTTTGGGACAGTCCGGTCCGGCTGCTTGTCCATCAGGACCAGGGTCTGATGGTCAGTTTCCGCGGCGCGCTGGCGCTGAAACAGCGGCTGGAACTCAGCCCGGGTGTAAAGCCCTGCGAGGATTGTCCCGCCCCTTGCCTGATAGCCTGCCCGGCCGGAGCGCTCGGGGGCCAGGGCTATGACGTTCCCGCCTGCCACGCCTTTCTGGATCAGCCTGCCGGCGCCGATTGTCTCAGTTCCGGCTGCATCACGCGACGCGCTTGCCCGGTGTCCTCTCGCTATGCAAGACTGGCGGAACATTCAGCCTATCATATGAGACAGTTCCACACATGAAGCGCCTGATCCTGATCCGCCACGCAAAATCCAGCTGGGACGAACCGACCATGGCGGATCACGACCGCCCTCTCAATGATCGCGGCAAAGTGGCGGCAACGGATCTCGGACAATGGCTTGCCTCGCGCGGCTATGTTCCGGGGCAGGTGCTCTGTTCAGACGCGCTGCGCACCTGGGAGACCTGGTCGGGCCTTGCCAGAGAACTGCCCGAAGGACCGCAGCTGGAGCTGAAACCGGCGCTTTATCACGCGGGTCCGGATGTGATGCTGACCGTGCTGCGCAAGGCGCAGACTGACTGTGTCATGATGCTGGGACATAACCCCGGCATTGCCGAATTCGCCCATCGCCTGGTGTCGAAAACGCCGATTTCCTCGCAATTCACCCGCTATCCGACCGGCGCCACCCTTGTGGTTGATTTCGACGCAGCCAGCTGGGGCGAGGTCGGCTTTGGCCAGGGTATCACGGTCGATTTCATCGTGCCGCGCGAAATCGGGGCCTGACGGCATATCCGTGACCGCCGGGGGCTTGCATGCGGGCGGGCCGGCGGGCAGGGTCGTCACAGATTTCTGACCAGGACGGAGAGAGCCATGGAACGGCGCGATGCAGGCAAAAGCGGGCTGAGCTTCATGCCGCTGGTTTTTGGCGGCAATGTCTTTGGCTGGACCATCGACGAGGCGCAATCCTTCCGGGTGCTCGATGCCTTTGTCGATCATGGCTTTGACGCCATCGACACGGCGGATGTCTATTCCTCGTGGAAGCCAGGCAATAAGGGTGGCGAATCAGAGACGATCATCGGCGCCTGGCTGAAAGCACGGCCCGGGATGCGGCAGCGGGTGAAGATCTTTACCAAGGTGGGCTCCGATCTGGGGCAGCCGGGGCAGAAAGGGCTTTCTTCGGGCTGGATCGCCGAGGCGGCCGAAAACTCGCTCAGGCGGCTCGGGGTCGAGAGCATCGATCTCTATTTCTCGCATTGGCCCGATGCAGAGGCGCGTCATGAAGATACGCTTGGCGCCTATGACAGGCTGCTGAAGGGGGGCAAGATCAAAGCCATCGGCGCCTCGAATTACGATGCGGCCTTGCTGGGCGCGGCGCTGAAGGCGGCGGGCAGTTCGCTGCCGCGCTATCAGGTGATCCAGCCGGAATATAATCTCTATGACCGGGGCGAATTCGAAGGCCCGCTGCGCAATCTTTGCCTGGCCGAAGGCATTGGGGTCGTGACCTATTTCAGTCTCGCCTCCGGGTTCCTGTCGGGCAAGTACCGCTCGAAAGCCGATCTCGACAAATCGGCGCGGGGTGATGCGGTCGAGAAATATCTTGACGCAAAGGGGCTGCGGATCCTTGAGGCGCTGGATGATGTGGCATCTGCCCATAACGCGAAACCGGCCGAAGTGGCGCTGGCCTGGGTCATGGCGCAGCCCGGCATCACCGCGCCGATTGCCTCGGCCACCTCGGTTGATCAGGTGGCAAGTTTCGCCCGTGCGGCCGATCTCAGCCTCTCGTCTGACGAGCTTGCTGAGCTGACCGCAGCGGGCGACTGACGGCAGCGCAACCCGCCTGTACTTGACTCTCGCCCCCGCTTTGCTTAATCGCGGGGGTAATTCCCCGGAGGCAAGAGCTTCCGGTCCCTTGGGCATTGCCCGGGATCGCCATCCGTCAGCGCGTTTGCGCCCACGGGTGCGAAACCGCTTTGTCCCATCCCGGTCGCCGCCCCATATCGGGGAAAATCTGTCACGCGAGGAGCCGCGCATGTTTGAGAGCCTTTCAGAACGCCTTGGCGGCGTCTTTGATCGCCTGACGAAACAGGGCGCGCTGACTGAGGGCGATGTCATCTCGGCGATGCGCGAGGTGCGGATCGCGCTGCTTGAGGCGGATGTCTCGCTGCCGGTTGCCCGCGACTTCATCAAGCGGGTGCAGGAAAAGGCGACAGGATCGGCGGTCACCAAGTCGATTACCCCCGGCCAGATGGTCGTCAAATTCGTGCATGACGAACTGGTACGGACGCTCCAGGGCGATGGGCCGGCGGATGCGCTGAAGATCGACAATTCGCCCGCAACCATCCTGATGGTGGGTCTGCAGGGTTCGGGTAAAACCACGACCACCGCGAAACTGGCGAAACGGCTGAAAGACCGCAATGGCAAGCGCGTGCTGCTGGCGTCTCTGGACACGCAGCGCCCGGCCGCAATGGAACAGCTGGCAATTCTCGGCACTCAGATCGGCGTCGACAGCCTGCCAATCGTCAAGGGCGAGAGCGCGGTTCAGATCGCGAAACGCGCGAAGACCCAGGCGAGCCTTGGCGGCTATGATGTGCTCTTCCTCGATACCGCAGGCCGCCTGCATATCGACGAAGTCTTGATGGATGAGGTCCAGTCGGTCCGCGACATCGCGCAACCGCGCGAAGTGCTGCTGGTGGTTGACGGCCTGACCGGACAGGACGCGGTCAATGTTGCGACCGAGTTTGACGGCAAGGTCGGGATCTCGGGCGTTGTTCTGACCCGGATGGATGGCGACGGGCGCGGCGGCGCAGCACTTTCGATGCGCGCCGTGACCGGCAAGCCGATCCGTTTCGTCGGCCTTGGCGAGAAGATGGATGCCATCGAGACCTTCGACGCCGAGCGTGTCGCGGGCCGTATCCTTGGCATGGGCGATATTGTCGCCCTGGTGGAACGCGCGCAGGAGACCTTTGAAGCCGAACAGGCGGAGCGGATGGCGAGGCGCTTCTCCAAGGGTATGTTCAATATGAACGACCTGAAGATGCAGCTTGATCAGATGCTGAAGATGGGCGGCATGCAGGGGCTGATGGGGATGCTGCCCGGGATGGGCAAGCACCAGGCGGCGGCGGCCGAGGCCGGGCTGAACGATTCCATGCTGAAGCGTCAGATCGCGCTGATCAATTCGATGACCAAAAAGGAACGCGCCAATCCCGATATGCTCCAGGCGAGCCGCAAGAAGCGGATCGCATCGGGCGCCGGGCTTGAGGTGCAGGACCTGAACCGTCTGCTGAAACAGCATAAGCAGATGGCCGATATGATGAAGAAGATGGGCAAGGGGGGCATGATGAAAAACATGATCAAGCAATTCCTTGGCAAGGGCGGTGGCATGCCGGACCCGTCGAAAATGTCGCCCGAGCAACTGGCCGAACTGGCAAAAGGTGTGCAGCAGGGCGCGGGCGGCATGGGTGGCCTGCCGGGGCTGGGCGGCGGCTCGATCCCGGGGATGCCGCGCGGCGTGACCCTGCCGGCCGGGCTTTCGGGGATGATGCGCAAGAAATGACCGCTCTTTCGGCAAATGTTGCAAATCTGCAAGCGCCTGTTCTGGAGACAGGCGATTTGCGGCTGCGCATGCCGAAATTGTCGGATTTTGAATATCGCGCGGCTTTCTATGCCTCGGACCGTTCGGTCTGGGAGGGCGGGCCTTTGTCGCGTAACGCGGCCTGGCGTCTCTGGGCGTCTGAGGTCGGGCAATGGCCGCTGATGGGCTATGGCCCCTTCACGGTCGAAGACCGGGACAGCGGCGCCTATCTGGGCGAGGTCGGGATCTATCACCCTGCCGAATATCCGGCGCCGGAGCTTGGCTGGTTCGTGGTGCCGAAGGCCGAAGGCCGGGGCGTTGCGGCCCGGGCCGCGCGGGCAGTGCTGGACTGGCTGGCAGGGGCCACCGACTGGCCTTTCATCACCAATATCATCGATCCGGGCAATCAGCGCTCCATCGCGCTCGGGCTGCGGATCGGCGGCGTGATTGATGCGACATTGCCGGGGATCGACCCGGGTGATGTCGTGATCCGCCATGATCTGAGGGTGGCAGCATGAGCTTTCCGATCCTCACCTCGGACCGCCTGGCGCTGCGCGCGCCCGAAGCCGGTGATGTGGCCCGCTTTGTCGCCTTCGCGACTTCGGCGCGGGCGCGGTTTGTCGGTGGCGCGAAGACCGCCGCTCAGGCGTTCGAAAAATTCGCCGGTATGATCGGGCAGTGGCATCTGCGCGGCTATGGCCGGTTCACCATCACCGATCGCGCCAGCGGGGCGGCGCTTGGCCATGCCGGGCCGCTGCATTTCGACCCCGCCACGCCGGTCGATCTGACCTGGTCGCTCTGGAGCGCCGAGGCCGAAGGGCAGGGCATCGCCTCAGAGGCCGCACGGCTGGTGCAGACCTGGATGGTCGCGGATCCGCGTTTCACCAGGGCGGTGACCTCGATCCACCGCGACAACCACGCTTCAATGGCGATTGCCCGCAAGATCGGCGGCACGCCCACCGACCAGCCCTCGCCGCATATCGCTGATGCGAGCATCTGGCATTTCCCGCTGACGGCGGAGGCGACCGCATGATCCTGCTTTCCGGTGCGCCCGTGCTGAATACCCTGCGCCTGACGCTTCGTGCGCCCGAAGAGCGCGATCTGCCGGGCTTCATCGCCTATATGGCAAGCCCCCGTGCGGTATTCACCGGCGGCCCGGCCACGGCTTCGGGTGCGTTCCAGACATTCGCGACCGTGATCGGCCATTGGGTCCTGCGCGGCTATGGGCTGTTTGCCGTGACGCTTACGGAAACCGGTGAGGCGATCGGCCTTGCCGGCCATCTGAACCCGCCCGCCTGGCCCGAGCCGGAACTGGCCTGGAATCTCTGGGATCCGGCGCATGAGGGTTATGGCTATGCCAGCGAAGCAGCCTTCGCCATTCGTGACCACGCTTTCGGCGCGCTTGGCTGGAACACGGCGATCAGCATGATCGCGCGCGACAATCACCGCTCGATGGCCCTGGCCCGCCGCCTCGGTGCGGCTCCCGAGCGGGATGACGAGATTTTTGGCAAGCCGATGACGATCTGGCGGCACCCGCGCGCGCCGCAACCGGAGAAACAAGATGAGTGATCCCGTCGCCCGCGCCGCTGAGCTGCTGAAAGAACATCGCGAGTCGATTGACCGGCTGGACGCGATTCTCGTCTATACGCTGGCCGAAAGGTTCAAGCATACGCAATCGGTTGGCCGGCTGAAGGCCGCGCATGACCTTCCCCCATCCGACCCCGCCCGCGAGGCGCGTCAGATCGAACGTCTGGAAAAGCTGGCCGATGAGGCCCGTCTCGACCCGGAATTCGCCAAGAAATTCCTGACCTTCATCATATCCGAAGTCATCAGGCATCACGAGAAACTGCAAAAATAAGCGGGTTTGACCCCCGCGAAACAGACATCTGAAGGAGATACCCATGTCTATGAAAATCCGTCTCGCCCGTGGCGGCTCGAAAAAGCGCCCGTTCTACGCAATCGTTGCGACCGATTCGCGCATGCCGCGCGACGGCCGTTTCATCGAAAAGCTGGGCACCTATAACCCGCTGCTGGCAAAAGACAACGAAGCCCGCGTCGTGCTGAATGTCGAGCGCATCCAGTACTGGCTGAGCCAGGGCGCCCAGGCGACCGACCGCGTGGCCCGCTTCCTGGAATCGGCTGGCCTGAAAGAGAAAGCCGTCCGTTCGAACCCGAAATCGGCTGTCCCGGGCAAAGCAATGGCCGAGCGCGCTGCCAAGAAAGCCGCCCGTTCGGAAGCTCCGGCTGCTGCCGAAGCGTGATCATACTACGGATGGCCCTTTCACCGGGGCCATCCGTTCCAGGACTGGAGCGGGCTATGTCTGACGACCGGATTTGTGTCGGTTCCATCGCGGGTGCCTGGGGGGTCCGGGGCGAGGTGCGGCTGAAAAGCTTTTGTGCTGAGCCGACCGATATCGCCTCCTATGGCCCGCTTTTCACCAAAGACGGCAATCGCAGCTTTGCAGTCACCCTGACCAGGCCGGTCGCAGGGGCCATCGGGGCGCGGCTGTCTGGTATCTCGACCAAGGAAGAGGCCGATGCCCTGCGCGGGACCGAGCTTTATGTCGCGCGTGACCGTCTGCCTGGCCTGCCGGATGATGAATTCTATCACACCGATCTGATCGGGCTTGCGGTGAAAGACACCGGCGGCGCGAGTCTCGGGACGGTGATCGCGGTCCATAATCACGGGGCGGGGGATCTGATCGAGATCCGGCTCGCCGAAAAAGCCGCGCCGCTGCTTCTCCCCTTCACACAGGCAACCGTGCCGACGGTTGATCTTGCACGCGGAGTGCTGATCGTCGATCTGCCGGAAGGTCTGGACTGACGCCGGATCTGACTGCCTGCCAGCAGGTCTGTTATGCGCGGCAGAATGTGCCGGCCATCAGGCCCCGCCTTTTGTCTCCTGTCTTTTGTGAACCATGCCAGCGCCACAGGCGTTTAGGCAGTTTCTGACCTGCCACAGCTTCTGCCGTGGTTCCGGAAACACGGCGGTCAGTGCGCCTCTGTTGTTACCGTCTCCGGCAGAAGCTTTTCTCAAACCTCCCGGATTTTCCAGGGCCCGCCACGGTGCGGCCTTGTTTTTGCCTTGGCTGGTCTCTCTCGTTGAAATCGTCCGCTGCGGGTCGTGATCTGCAGGGCCGGCTCATGCCTCATCAGCGGCAGGGTCGTGATGGCAACAGGGCGGATCGCAATCCGCATCGGCGAAAGGGACGCGTCGTGACGGATCGGAAGCGGCTGATACAGGCGACAACTGTTCTCCTTTACATGGGGCCGCTGCTGGCCGGACTGGCCGGTCTCGGGGCGGCCTATCTGCCGCCCTTCGTGGCCTTCTTCATGCTCTGTCTGGTGATGCTCCGACCGCATAAATGGCCGCAACGCTTTGGCGAGTGGCTGACCCTCGGGGCGGGGCTGGCGGCGCTGACGCTCCTGTGTTCGCAGACCCTTTTCGTGGCCTTACTGTTCGGGGTCGGGCGCGGCATCGGTGGCGTGCTTGGCTTTGTGCCGCTGTTCAACCCTTTGCTGCCCGTGGCGCTGTCGCTTGTGGCACTGCCGCTGCTGCGGTTGGCTTGGGGGCCAGAACTGGCACTGGTGACTGGCAAAACCATCGATCAGCTGCTCTGGACCGATGAGGCAGATGCCGGGCCACCGCGCCCGGTTCCGGCTTCGGCCGAGGCTGCGCTCTCTGACCTGTTTGCCCTGGCCGAGGATGGCGAAACCGAGGTCGGGGTCATGCTGGAACAGCTCGAACATTTCCTCGATACCGGTGATATCTGGTCGCGGCTTGCAGCACTTACGGCGGCACTGAATGACGGCCCCGCGAACCAGCATCTGGCCCTCAGAACGGCGGTCATCGTGAAAGCGACAGAGCCTTTCCCGGATGCGGATTATACGGTGCCGGGTGAGATGCGGATGATCTTTGCCGCGGCCGGATGCTCGGAGGAACTTCTGTCGCTCCTGTCGTTGCGTGGCCGGGCGCTTTTGCACAGGATCCCGGCGATGGCCCCTTACTTTCCACCGGCAGGCGTAGTCCGGGATCTCGCCGGGGGCTGCGAAGGCAGCGCTGCGGCGCGCGCTTTGCGTGACCTTGCGGCGGCACTGGCAGCGGCCGGAGCGCCAGCGCAGTCATCGGGTCAGGCAAGCGAAACGGCGCGGAGCAGGCCCGCCGCCGCGCGACCGGTCACCCCTGGCTTTGTGCAGACGGTTGCCGGTGCCCGGCAGGCCTGAAACGCGGGGCCCCTGACGCGAGGCCCTGCCTCAGTTGCGGCGGGCGGATCGGAACGCCGCTCCGCCCTGGTGATTTCACCCAGGACCCTTTCGTGACGACAGGTTTCGCGCTAGAGCGGGGCCATGAGCGAAGAACCCGGTAAACAGCAAGCGACTGGCGGAGGGCCCGAGGGTCCGGGGAACGGGGCTGCCCCCGACCGCAGCCATGGCAAACTGAAGATCAGCGCTTCCCTGAAGCCGCGTGATCTGATGCAGGAGCCGCGTATCCTGCACGGGGCGTTTGAAACCCGGATCGTCACCCTGTTCCCCGACGCCTTCCCCGGCACGCTCGGTCTCTCGCTGACCGGCAAAGCGCTGGAGATGGGGCGCTGGCGACTGCAAACCTTTGATCTGCGCCAGTTTGGCGAAGGCAGGCATCGCAATGTCGATGATACACCGGCGGGAGGTGGCGCGGGGATGGTGCTGCGGGCGGATGTGACGCATCGTGCGCTGTCTGCAGCGATGGATGGCGTGCGCGCCAGCCGTGCCACCTGGCCGCTGATCTACCTCTCGCCGCGAGGCCGGCCGTTCGATCAGTCAATGGCGCGCAGGTTTGCAGCGGGTGAGGGGATGACGCTGCTTTGTGGCCGCTTCGAAGGGGTCGATCAGCGTCTGCTGGACCATTGGCAGATCGAGGAGGTCAGCCTCGGCGATTTCGTAATGACCGGGGGCGAGATTGCGGCCCAGGCGGTGCTGGATGCGACACTGCGGCTTCTGCCCGGCGTGCTGGGCAATGCAGAATCGGCCGTGGAGGAGAGTTTCTCCGACGGTCTGTTGGAACATCCGCAATATACCAGACCGGCAGAGTGGGAAGGCCGGGTCATCCCGCCGGTTCTGATGTCGGGCAATCACCGTGAAATCGCCAAATGGCGTCAGGCGCAATCTGAGGAAATCACTGCGGCGCGGCGGCCCGATCTCTGGGATGCGTTTCGCGCGCGGAAGGGGCGGTAAGGGGGCCAGCCCCCTCGCGCGTGCCGCGCTCACCCCCGGGATATTTAAAGACAGATGAAATGCGGAGAAGGGTTTTCATCTGTCTCTAAATATCCCCGCCGGAGGCATTCCCGGCAGGATGCCGGGAAACGGTCTTCTCTCTGTGAGACGCTTGACCGGACCAGTGTCCGGCCCTATAGCCAGCGGGTCCGGGGTGAAAGCCTGTCGGACCCGATTCCTTATGTCTGATCGAACCGTCTTCTTCGGCGGGGGCAGGCAGGGCGCGGTACGCTGAAAAGCAAAGTAAACCGAACCGATCTCCGGCGGGCCGGTCGCGTTACGCGCGATGCAGGGACCCGAAAGAAGACCAGGAGCTCTCGGCCAGGATCACCTCTGCGGACGAAAACCGCAGGCATATGGAGAAATGCGATGAACCTGATCGCTCAGATCGAGGCGGAGCAGATTGCCGCCCTCGATAAAAAGATCCCTGATTTCAAGGCCGGCGATACCATTCGCGTCGGCTATAAAGTGACCGAAGGCACCCGTTCGCGCGTGCAGGCCTATGAAGGCGTCTGCATCGCCCGCAAAGGCGGCGCGACCCTCGCGGCCTCGTTCACCGTCCGCAAGATTTCCTTCGGCGAAGGTGTGGAACGTGTGTTCCCGCTTTACTCGACCAATATCGATTCGATCGATGTGGTCCGCCGCGGTAAAGTCCGTCGCGCCAAGCTGTATTACCTGCGCGCGCGCCGCGGCAAATCGGCCCGTATCGCCGAAGACAGCACCTATAAAGCCAAATCGGAATAAGGAGAGCCGAGATGAAAGAGGGCATTCACCCCGAATATCACTTCATCGAAGTGAAAATGACCGACGGCTCGACCTATCAGACCCGTTCGACCTGGGGCAAAGAGGGCGACACCATGTCGCTCGACATCGACCCGCTGGCGCATCCGGCCTGGACCGGCCAGTCGGCCAAGCTGATGGATACCGGCGGCCGCGTGTCGAAGTTCAAAAACAAATATGCCGGCCTTGGTTTCTGAGCCCGGATCACAGAAGAAAGGGCGCATCTCCGGATGCGCCCTTTTGCTTTTCATCGCGCTCAGCGCTGCCTGGCAGGCTCAGGTGAATTAGCCGCCCTTCTGTGCCGGCATCTGGTGCCAGCATGGCGAAACGCGCGACCAGTGCCTGCGCAAAGCTGCCTCTTTCCTGGTGAAGCCAGAGCAGCATTTTCTGAAATCGTCAGGCAGGCAGCTGCGTGGGGGCGGCGGGCGAGGTGATCCCGCATCATTCGCTATATGGGGTATTTGAACGCGACAGACTGATTTTCGACAGCAACCTGCTTCCAGCACTACCACCAGGACCCACTATACAGATACGGCTCTGCCTGACGGAAGAAGGCCATCTCTGCTCTGGCGATTCCCGACCTGGTGAGAGCGAGCTGTCCTCTCTGCATTTCCGGCCATGTGTCCCGGCCACTGGCAATTGAGCTGTCCCGATTACGCGGAAAATCGGAAAAAAGATCTTTCCCTTTTGGCGCGTCCTTGCCAATAGACAGGCTGAACAGCGCGGAGAGCCACTGCCATGGCACATATTATCGTTGTCGGAAATGAAAAGGGCGGCTCGGGGAAATCGACCACCTCGATGCATGTGGCGACGGCACTTGCGCGGATGGGGCATCGGGTGGGCGCGATGGATCTCGATCTGCGCCAGCGCAGCTTTGGCCGCTATGTCGAGAACCGCCGGGCCTTTCTTGCGAAAGCCGGGCTGGATCTGCCCTCGCCGGATTACCGTGAATTGCCCGACGTCGATGAGCCAAGCCTTGTCGATGGGGAAAACCCGTTCGATCAGCGTCTGACGGCGGCGGTCTCGGCGCTGGACCCGGTCAAGGATTTCATCGTGATCGACTGCCCCGGAAGCCATACCCGGCTGAGCCAGGTGGCGCATTCGCTGGCCGATACGCTGATCACGCCGCTGAACGATTCTTTCGTTGATTTCGACCTTCTGGCCCGGATCGATCCGGAGTCCGGTAAGGTGAAAGGCCCTTCGATCTATGCCGAGATGGTCTGGGGCGCGCGGCAGTTGCGGGCGCAGGCCGGGCTGAAGCCGATCGACTGGATCGTTTTGCGCAACCGTCTGGGCGCCCAGGCAATGCATAACAAGAAGAAAGTCGGTGCCGCGCTGGAGGATCTCTCCCGCCGCATCGGCTTTCGTGTGGCGCCCGGATTTTCCGAACGCGTGATCTTTCGCGAATTGTTTCCGCGAGGGCTTACGTTGCTTGACCTTAAGGATACCGGGGTCGAGCAGATGAACCTCTCCAACGTGGCCGCGCGGCAGGAACTGCGCGACCTGATCAACGCGCTCAGGCTTCCTGCTGTGACGGCTGCGTTCTGAACAGCACCGCGCGCGAGACCGACACCTGGCGCACCGCGTCGAGCCTTTGCAGCCGGGCGTCGAAAGCGGCATCGACATCGGGCTCGATGGCACGTTTCGCGGTCAGGCCGCGCAGAAATTCAAGTGCCTTGGTCATGAGGGCGTTCCTTCAGTTCCGGGCCCGCTGCCAGCTTTGCGGCTGGCAATGGGCCCATTCGTTTTCCTGAGCCCAAGGATCGCCGCGAACCGGGGCAGGTTTGTGGCAGCCTCCGGTTGAAACATGGGCCTTGGCCGTGGTGTTTTGGACAGACTGTTTCCGGTTGCAAAGGAATCCTCTGATGCCCGGTGTGAGCTCCGGACGCGGCTGACGCCACTGGCAGCATCCATACTGTCGCAGGCGACCACACTGACGGCGGTGCCGATCGGCCTGCCCCATCGTTATTCTGGCGAAGCGGCTTTCGCCGTGCAGGCGCTGTGCCTCGGTGCGGAACCGGTTGCAGCCGCGTTACTTTCCGGCCCTTCGGGGCAGGTGGCCGGGGGCAGGCAGTCAAAAGCTGACCTGGTGGAGGATGGATTGCCGCGCAACGCCATGGGCCAAGCGCAAAAGGACCTGATGGTGACGCCTGCAACGAATGGTTGCGCGTCTGACTGCCGGGGCAGGGGGGGGGGCTGCCCCCGTCGGCTGCGGCGACTCCACTGAGACACTTCTGTCCTTAGATATCCCCGCCGGAGGCTTCCTCCGGGGGAAGGGGCTCGGTTTCAGCTCCGGCGAGTTCGTTTTCCAGAAAACGTTCGAACTGATCCAGGTCGAGGGGCTCGAACTGGCCAAAGGCCTGCATCCAGACCGAGGCGCCGCGCAGGGCGTCGGGCTCGAGCTTGCACCAGATCACCCTTCCGCGCCGCTCGCGCGTGATCAGACCGGCATCCGCGAGCACCCCGAGATGTTTAGATACGGCTGCAAGGCTGATCTCGAACGGATGCGCCACATCGGTCACCGCCATATCATCTTCGAGCAGCATCGCGAGGATCGCGCGCCGCGTCGGATCGGCGAGCGCGGCGAAGACGAGGTCCAGCTGAGCGGAGGCGGAAAGCATGCCGCAGTATCGCGGGCAGGGCGGGCGGGCGCAACCGGCGATAATCAACCGTTTCGTTGAATATTGGCATGGGGCGCAAATCGCGATTCCGGGCCGGCGGAGGCCGGAAAAAAGAAAAGACACGAATCACATATTTCTGGAATTTCAAATGGTTGCAGATGGTTGTCCCGCGATCACGCAAGGTTGACACCCTTCTCCCCGCCGCATAGAACCCTCGCAAATGTCATGGGGTGGCGAAAATGGCTTCGGAACCCGATCCCGACAGGCTCAGGGCGCTGGAAAAGCGGCTTGGTGATTTGCGGGGCAGGCCGAAGTCGGACAAGACCTCTGTGGCGAAGGGCCTCTCGCATGGCGAGCTTGCCTGGAGAATGGTGATCGAACTTGCAACCGGCATTATGGTCGGGACCGGGATCGGTTATGGGTTGGACAAGCTGTTCGGCACGCTTCCGTTCCTCCTGGTGATCTTCTCGCTTCTGGGGTTCGCTGCGGGGGTGCGCACCATGATGGGCACCGCGCGGGAAGTGGCGGAGAAACGTGCGGCTGAGGCCGCAAGGGATGACAAGGCGGCAAGGGCAGAGGCCGGCGCCGCATCGGGTGAAGGGAACTGATCGTGGCGGCAGAAGGCACGGCTGAGGGCGGAAGCGGTTTTTCGATCCATCCGATGGATCAGTTCATTGTGAAACCCCTCTGGGGCGATGGCCCCGTGGGCACGTTCACCGTCACCAATGTGACGCTGTGGATGGGGATCGCACTTCTGTGCATCTTCGCGCTGTTCGTGCTGGCGACCCGTCATCGCGGCATCATCCCGACCCGTCTGCAATCAGTCGCCGAAGTGTTCTACGGCTTTATCCATAACATGGTTGAAGAAGTCGCTGGCCATGACGGGGTGAAGTATTTCCCCTATGTTATGACGCTCTTCCTCTTCATCCTGCTTTCGAACCTCCTTGGCCTCCTGCCGATGAGCTTCACCACCACCTCGCATGTCGCCGTGACCGCGACGCTCGCGCTGCTGGTGTTCTTCGGCGTCACCCTGATCGGGATCGCACGCAAGGGTCTGGGCTTCTTCTCGATGTTCTGGGTTTCCTCGGCGCCGCTCGCGCTGCGCCCGGTTCTCGCCGTGATCGAGATCATCTCCTACATCATGCGCCCGGTGTCCCACTCGATCCGTCTTGCAGGTAACCTGCTGGCAGGTCACGCCGTTCTCAAAGTTTTCGCGGGCTTTGCCTCGATGGCGATCATCTCGCCGCTCGCGATCGCAGGTGCTGTCGGCATCTATGCGCTCGAGGTGCTCGTGGCCTTCGTTCAGGCCTATGTCTTCACCATTCTGACCTGCGTCTATCTGAAAGACGCTGTGGGCGACGCGCATCACTAAGCGTCACCCCTGACGGTCCGAACCTCAACTCAGCCAAATCCAAATACAGGAGTATTCGACCATGGAAGGCGAAATCGCAGCTCTCGGCAAATACATCGGCGCTGGCCTCGCGGCTTTCGGTCTCGGCGGTGCTGGCATCGGTGTGGGTAACATCGTTGGCAACTTCCTCGCCGGCGCTCTGCGCAACCCCTCGGCCGCTCCGGGCCAGACCGCCAACCTCTTCGTTGGTATCGCTTTCGCAGAAGCTCTCGGGATCTTCTCGTTCCTGATCGCTCTGCTGCTGATGTTCGCAGTCTGATCTGCTTCTGACGTAAAAGTGGGAAGCGGCGCGGGTCGGAGACGGCTGGCGCCCTTCCTGTTCAGAAGGGATCGACGGAGAGCAGAATGGCAACGGAAACCCACGGCGTTAACTGGCATGCAGAATGCCTTTATGACGCGGGCGGCGCCAAAGGGATGCCGCAGCTCTGCACCGACTGGATGCCCAACCAGATCTTCTGGCTTGCGGTCGCCCTGGTGGTGTTGTTCGTGATCCTCTCGCGCATTGCCCTGCCGCGCATCGGCGCGGTGCTGGCCGAGCGCAAGGGAACGATCACCAATGATCTCGCCGCGGCCGAAGAGCTGAAGCTCAAGGCGATCGAGGCCGAGAAAGCCTATAACGAGGCGCTGGCAACGGCCCGCACCGAGGCTGGAAAGATCGTCGCGGCGGCGAAGGCCGAAATCCAGAAAGACCTGGATGCGGCGACCGCGAAAGCCGATGTCGAGATCACCGCACGGGCAGCAGAGTCCGAGGCGAAGATTGCAGAGATCCGGGCCGGTGCGGAAGAGGCGGTTCAGGCCGTCGCGAAAGACACCGCGAAGGAACTGGTTGCAGCGCTTGGCGGTACCGCCGATGCGCGTTCGGTAACGGCGGCGATTGCTGCCCGGCTGAAAGGGTAAGGCGATGAAAAAACTTCTCATCACTGCCGCAGCCCTTGTAAGCGCCACGCCCGCACTTGCGGCGTCGGGCCCGTTCTTCTCGCTGGGCAATACGGACTTCATCGTCCTGATCGCCTTCCTGATCTTCGTCGGCATCCTGATCTATGCAGGTGTTCCGGGATTGCTCGGGCGGCTTCTCGATAAGCGTGCGGTCGCGATCAAGGCCGAGCTGGACGAGGCCAGGGCGCTGCGCGAAGAGGCCAAGTCGATCCTCGCTTCCTATGAGCGCAAGCAAAAGGAAGTGATCGAACAGTCGGACCGCATCGTGGCTTCGGCCAGGGATGAGGCCCGGGCCGCAGCCGACAAGGCGCGTGCGGATCTGGCCATCTCGATCGAGCGCAGGCTGAAGGCCGCCGAAGAGCAGATCGCTCTGGCAGAGCAGACCGCTGTTCGTCAGGTGCGTGAGCGCGCTGTGGCAGTTGCGGTTGCGGCGGCAGGCGACCTGCTGGCGAAGAACAGCAGCGAAGAATGGGCGGCAGCGTCGATTGAGGACGCGATTGCCCAGGTTGACGCCAAGCTGCACTGATCAGCGACACAGAATTGAAAAAGCCCCGGCGCGTCAGCTCCGGGGCTTTTTCATTGCCTGAACGCCCCACAGGCCGGCGGTCAGCGCAGTTTCGGGATCGCGGGCTCTGCCGGGCCAAGGGCCGCGCGGGCAAAGGCGCGGATCCTGTCGAGATCCTTGACGCCTGGCGCGCTTTCGACACCGGAAGATACATCGACCTGGCGCGCATTGGTCAGGCGGATCGCCTCGGAGACATTCTCCGGCGTCAGGCCGCCGGCCAGCATCCAGGGCTTCAGCCAGCGCCGCTGCGCCACCAGCCGCCAGTCAAAGCTCAGCCCGTTGCCGCCGGGCAGGGCGGTACCTTTCGGGGGCTTGGCATCGATCAGCAACTGATCGGCCACCAGCGCATAATCCATCAGCGGGGCCAGATCGCTCTCATCTGCCACGCCCACCGCCTTCATCACCGGCAGGCCGAACCGCGACCGGATCTCGGCCACACGCTCGGGCGTTTCGCTGCCATGGAGCTGCAGCATATCCAGCGGCACCTCCGCGAGGATGCTGTCGAGCAGGCTGTCATCGGCATCGACCACCAAAGCGACCTTGCAAAGGCCCTCAGGTGCGCTCAGCGCGGCCTCACGGGCCTCTGCCAGCGAGACATGGCGCGGCGATCTGGGAAAGAAAACAAAGCCCACATAGGCAGCTCCGGCGGCGGCGGCGGCTGTGACCTCGGCTGCATGGCGCAGGCCGCAGATCTTGACCCTGATGGGAGAGCTCACTTCCGGCCGTCCCCGGCAAGAATTGCAAGAACCTCGTCCCGGGGGGGCACGGAATTGCTGTCTTTCAGGACGGCGAGTTCCTTCTCAAGCCGCGCCACGGTTTTGGTCTGGACCTTTGCCGCCTGGCGCAGCCGCATCTCGCGCATCCATTCCCAGATGAAGCCGACCAGGATGCCGATGGCCACCGATCCGAGGATCACGACAAAGAGCGGCATCGACCAGCCGCCCGCGGTGCCGAGCATATTGCCGATGCCTTCGGGCAGGAGCCGCAGCTGCACCTGTCCGCGATTGGCCAGGGCAAGCGTCAGCAGCACGAGGCCGGTGAAACCGATGAAGATAAAGCGCAGGTAACGCAGCATGATCCGCTATCCGTCAGTCAGGAACCGGGCAGGCAAAACCTGCCCCTCGGGCCGGAATATCGGGCTTAACGCAGCGCTGTTCAACCCGGCTTGCGCCGATCAGCGGCCGTTGAGCCGGTCGCGCAGCAATTTGCCGGTCTTGAAGAAGGGGACGCGTTTGTCCTCGACTTCAACGGCCTCGCCGGTGCGCGGGTTGCGGCCGGTGCGGGCGTCCCGCTCTTTGACCGAGAAGGCACCGAAGCCGCGCAATTCGACCCGGTCTCCGCGCGACAGCGCTTCGATGATCTCTTCGAAAACCGTATTCACGATCCGCTCAACATGGCGTTGGGTCAGATGCGGGTTCTCGTCTGCGATCTTCTGGATCAGTTCCGAGCGGATCATCCGGTCACTCCCCTTCGCGACATTGTTTCGGCCAGGATGTGGCAGTCTGCCCCGGCGCGTCTGTGATCATAAAAGCAGAAAATCCGGATGAGGCAAATGAAAACAAGCACCTGGCCGCGATGAGATCCGGTGACCCGGTGCTGAAAAGCCGCTTGACGGTCTGATTGAGCCCTTTGTCGACCCGTGGCAGCACCCGGATCCGGTCTGTGGCAGCGCTGACCTGCGAATCAGGGGCGCGCAAAAGAAAAAGGCCGGGGAGGATTTCCCCGGCCTTTCCTGTCTTACTCTGTCCAGGGCTGTGACGCCGCCAATTGGTTCTGGCGGCGCTTCAACCTTTGGCTCAGCGGTCGCCCTTCAGCGCGGCGCCGAGGATGTCGCCGAGCGAAGCGCCCGAATCCGAGGAACCGTATTGCTGAACAGCTTCCTGCTCTTCGGCGATCTCGCGTGCCTTGATCGACAGGCCCAGCTTGCGGGTCTTCGAATCGACATTGGTCACGCGCACATCGACCTTGTCGCCCACCGAGAAGCGCTCGGGGCGCTGGTCGGCGCGGTCACGTGCAAGGTCCGAACGACGGATGAAGTTCTTCATGCCGTTGTAATCGACCTCGACGCCGCCTTCTTCGATGGCGGTGATGGTCACGGTGATGATCGAACCGCGCTTCACGCCGTCAACAGCTTCCGAGAAGGTGTCTTCGCCCAGAGCCTTGATCGAGAGCGAGATACGCTCTTTGTCGATGTCGACTTCGGAAACCGCTGCCTTGACGATGTCGCCCTTGCGGTATTCCTGGATAGCCTCTTCGCCGCGCTTGTCCCAGGACAGGTCGGAGAGGTGAACCATGCCGTCGATGTCGTTGTCGAGGCCAACGAACAGACCGAATTCGGTGATGTTCTTGACTTCGCCTTCGATGGTCGAGCCAACCGGGTGGGTCTCAGCAAACACTTCCCACGGATTGCGCATGGTCTGCTTGAGGCCGAGGGAAACGCGACGCTTGGCCGAGTCGATCTCGAGAACCATGACTTCGACTTCCTGCGAGGTCGAAACGATCTTGCCGGGATGCACGTTCTTTTTGGTCCAGGACATTTCCGAGACGTGAACGAGACCCTCGACACCGGCTTCCAGCTCCACGAAGGCGCCGTAATCGGTGATGTTGGTGACGCGGCCTTTGTGGACCGACGAGATCGGATAGGCTTTTTCCACCGCATCCCACGGATCGTTCTGGAGCTGCTTCATGCCCAGGCTGATACGGTGGGTTTCTTTGTTGATCTTGATGACCTGGACCTTGATGGTCTCGCCGATCGACAGGATCTCCGACGGGTGGTTCACACGGCGCCATGCCATGTCGGTGACGTGCAGCAGGCCGTCAACGCCGCCGAGGTCAACGAAGGCACCATATTCGGTGATGTTCTTGACCACGCCGTCCACAACCTGACCTTCATGCAGGTTGCCGATGACTTCTGCGCGCTGTTCGGCACGGCTCTCTTCGAGGATCGCACGACGCGACACCACGATATTGCCACGACGACGATCCATTTTCAGGATCTGGAACGGCTGCTTCATACCCATCAGCGGGCCGGCATCGCGCACCGGGCGCACGTCGACCTGCGAACCCGGAAGGAAGGCAACAGCGCCGCCCAGGTCCACGGTGAAGCCGCCTTTGACGCGACCGAAGATCGCGCCTTCGACGCGGATCTCGTCAGCATAGGCTTTCTCAAGACGATCCCAGGCTTCTTCGCGGCGGGCTTTCTCGCGCGAGATGACAGCTTCGCCACGGGCATTCTCGACGCGGTCCAGATAGACTTCGACGGTGTCGCCAACATTGATCGACGGAGCTTCGCCGGGATTGGCGAATTCTTTCAGATCGACGCGGCCTTCCATTTTATAGCCGACATCGATGATGGCCTGGCCCGCTTCGATTGCGATGACCTTGCCTTTGACGACAGTACCCTCGTCGGGGGTGTCAATTTCGAAGCTTTCCGCAAGAAGGGCTTCGAATTCGTCCATAGCGTTTTTAGCGCACATAAGTTGTTGTTTCCTTTTGATGGTTTTCTGGCCATGCGGTTGGCTCCGCCGGTCTTTGGTGGCCCTGTGGGGAAAAGCGCAGCTGTCCGGGTGAAACCGGGACGATACGACTTTCTCACGGGATGCGGCCCTATAGCCGGAATAGGCGGCCGGGGCAAGGAAAAGCGCCCTGAATCCCCGACAGGTCCCCGTGAAATCCGCGTGTTTCAGCCGGTCGGCGCAGGCCGGCCCGCGAAAGCATTGCCCACCGGGAAGGATCGGCCCGCGCGTGACCGCGGGTGAGGCTGACGGGCATGGGCTGGTGCAGGGCCCCGGGCGGGGCTTTCCATGAAAGGACAGTGCCGCATCATCGCGGCGATCATCCCGGTGGCGACCCGGTTTCTGACCTGACAATGATCGCCAATGCCCTTAGCGCCTTTGCACGCAGATCGGTCACCCTGAGCCCGGCCACCCCGTCGCGCTCATAGTGTTGGCGCACGACGTTCCTGCAGGCGGCGAGGATGACCAGTGCCGCATTGAGGCTGGGCCGCCGGACCGGAAAAGACCCCCGGCGGCAGTGAATGCCGGGTGCCGCGGACCGTGCAAGCGCGCTCCTGGCGCTGACAGGCTGGCTGTGATCGCTGCCGGTCACAGCCAGCTCGCGAAATGCTCTATATCGGGGTCGGTCCCCCTTACGTCTTCGGCAAGGGGCTAAAGCGAGGCCGCGCGCGTCAAAGCCGGTCAGCAGCGTCAGACCGGACGGCGTGGCGCGCAAGACCTGATTGCTCCGGGCTGGCAGCGCCGGGGGCGAAAACCGGGTTGCCAGAGCCGATATGGCTCAACCCGGTCGCGCCACGGGCATCGCTAACCCCGATTCCGGCCAGGATTCTGATTGCAAGCCGATCGGGTGCCGGTCCGGAAAAGCGCGGTCATCACCACTGCCTCCTGCGCGTCGGAAAGAAGCACCGGAAAGGGCAGAATGTCGGTCAGGATCCCCGGTCCCCGAACGACAGCAGGCGCTTACACATCGCGTCGCTCCGACAGAGGGGCATCACCGCCTTCGGTACCGGAGATCATGGCCATCCGCTCTTCAGGCAGCTTCATCGCGAAAAGCCTGATATACTCCGCAACCCGCCCGAATACGCCCTGGTCCGAGGCGAAGAAATCGCGCATGCCGATCAGTTCTGTCGCTGCCCATTGCGGGAGATGACCGCGCGTATCGATTCCCGGCGGGATCGCTTTAAAGATCGGGCCCCGATTTAACCGGCAAAGTCGCGGCCTCGCCGCCAAAGGCGATGCCGAACCTCTGCCCGCGAATCCGGGAAATATCGCACAACAAAAGGCATTGCGGCCTGAAGATCTCTGGAACAGGGGCATCGGTTCTGGAAATCATCTTCCCCCATCCGGAGAAATCCAGGGGCTGCCAGGGAGCATGATCCGCACGCGCCTTGCCGGTCAGCTGCCCTGCCTTTCAGCCGCTCCCCTTTTACCCGAGGCCGCGCACTGTCAGGGCTGCCGCCACAAGATCGCTCGCCGCGGCCACGGCCTCGTCAACCGTCAGCGAACCGGTATCGAGCAACACCGCATCTGCCGCCGGCCGCAAAGGGGCCTCGGCGCGGTCCCGGTCGCGCAGGTCACGCTCCTCGACCTCAGCCAGCACCGCAGCAAGGCTCTTCGCCGCCGCCTCGCCGCCGATCTCAAGCCAGCGCCGCCGCGCCCGGATTTGCGCGCTGGCGGTCACAAAAAGCTTCACCTCGGCCCCCGGGCAGATCACCGTGCCAATATCGCGCCCGTCCAGCACCGCACCACCCTCGCGCCGGGCAAAATCGCGCTGAAACTCCAGAAGCGCCGCGCGCACTTCGGGGATAACTGCGACCCGACTCGCCGCCTGACCCGCTTCAAGGCTGCGCAGATCATCGCGCGCCAGATCCGCCGCGCTCAGCCCCCGCGCCGCCGCCACCGGATCGCCGCCTCTGAGGCCCACCGCCCGGTACAGCGCCCCGGTATCCAGATGCGCAAAGCCGAACCGCTCCGCCACCGCCCGGCTGATCGTGCCCTTGCCCGCCGCCGCCGGCCCGTCAATTGCCACTGTAAAGATCACCAGACGCTCCTGAAGCCAATTTCATCTGTCTATAAATATCCCGGGGGTGAGCCGCAACGCGGCGAGGGGGCAGGGCCCCCTTTTCCCCGCGCGCCAAGGGCGCTACACCAGCAAAGACAGCACGAGGGGAACACCATGGCCGATGACGGTATCAACAGCTTCATGACCGGCCCGGACGAGCGCGGCCGCTTCGGCATCCATGGCGGGCGTTTCGTTTCGGAAACCTTGATGCCGCTGATCCTCGATCTCGAAGCCGAATATGAACGCGCGAGAACCGACCAGAGCTTCTGGGACGAGATGGCCGATCTGTGGAAATACTATGTCGGTCGCCCGAGCCCGCTTTATTACGCGCCGCGCCTTACCGAGCATCTCGGCGGCGCGAAAATCTATCTCAAGCGCGAAGAGCTGAACCATACCGGCTCGCATAAGATCAACAATGTGCTGGGCCAGATCCTGCTTGCGCGGCGCATGGGCAAAAAGCGCATCATCGCCGAGACCGGCGCCGGCCAGCATGGCGTGGCGACCGCGACCGTCTGCGCGCGGTTCGGCCTGAAATGCGTGGTCTATATGGGCGCCCATGATGTCGAACGCCAGGCCCCGAACGTCTTCCGCATGCGGCTTCTGGGGGCCGAGGTCGTCCCGGTCACGTCCGGTCGCGGCACGCTGAAAGACGCGATGAATGACGCCCTGCGCGACTGGGTCACCAATGTGCGCGACACCTTCTACTGCATCGGCACGGTTGCCGGCCCGCATCCCTATCCGGCCATGGTCCGCGATTTCCAGTCGATCATCGGCAAAGAAACCCGCGAGCAGTTGCAGGAACAGGAAGGCGAGGGCCGCCTGCCCGACACCGTCATCGCGGCCATCGGCGGCGGCTCGAACGCGATGGGCCTCTTCCATCCTTTCCTCGACGATCCGTCGGTGAAGATCATCGGCGTCGAAGCCGGCGGCAAGGGCGTGGATGAGCGGATGCAGCATTGCGCCAGCCTTACCGGCGGCCGCCCCGGCGTGCTGCATGGCAACCGCACCTATCTGTTGCAGGATGAGGACGGTCAGATCCTCGAAGGGTTCTCGATCTCGGCCGGCCTCGATTATCCCGGTATCGGGCCGGAACATTCCTGGCTCCACGATGTCGGTCGCGCCGAATATGTCTCGGTCACCGATGACGAGGCGCTCGCGGCGTTCCAGCTTCTGTGCCAGACCGAAGGCATCATCCCGGCGCTCGAGCCCAGCCATGCCCTGGCCCATGTGACGAAATACGCGCCTGGCCTGCCGAAGGACCATATCATCGTGGTCAATCTCTCGGGGCGCGGCGACAAGGACATCTTCACCGTCGCCCGCCATCTCGGTGTCGAGATCCAGGGGTGAGGCGCGCGCTGTCGCTTGCCATTCTGCTGTCGCTGCCGCTCCCGGCGGCGGCGGCCAGTTTCGATTGTAGCCTCGCAGGACTCAGCCCGAATGAGCGCGCGATCTGCGACAATCGTGACCTGAATGACGCCGATGTGGAAATGGCGACGCTGCTGAAATTTCTGACCGGGCTTTTTGCCATGGGGTATCGGGGCGAGATCCTCGATGATCAGGCGGCCTGGTTGCGGCAGCGCATGGCCTGTGAGGCCGATATCACCTGTATCCGTGCCGCTTATGCCAAACGCATCGGGGCGTTGCAGGCGATCTATGACGGGATCGACCGACCGCTCTGAACGTGCGCTCTATTTCAGTTTTGGGATGCCGCCATGTTCCTGCAGGCCGAGGCTGAGCCCCCTCCCGATCCGATGCGCAAGCGCCGACCAGGCGCGGGCGGTTTCCTGTGGCAGGCGCCGGGCGAGTACCTCGTCAAAAAGCTTCAGCCAGGGGATGAACATGCCGGCACGGACATTGCCCGCTGCTTTATGGACGGCCATCGGATTGCCATCATAGCCCCGCTCCATCAGGATCGCATTGCGCCAGAAGGCGACGATCTTTTCCTCATGCTCCGGCCAGTCTTTTACATGGGCACCGAAGACCGGACCAAGCACCGGATGCGCCCGGACCTCCCGGTAGAAGTCATGAACCACGCCACGCAGCTCAATGTCGGAAATAGGAAAGCGGGCGAGGGTCATAGAGCAGGCTTTCGGGCTGAAATGTTCGATAAGTGAAAGCGCTCAGGCTTCCCCATCACTCGCATACAGCTTCAGAACCTCCAGCGGAACCAGGTCGAGTGTCGCATGATGCGTCGCCTTGAGGCGCAGCTTCGGCGCCGCGCCCTCGTCATGTGCCTGGGCAAAGCGGCTGGCACAGAGGCACCACTGATCCCCCGGCTTCAAACCCTGAAAGCCGAATTCCGGGCGGGGTGTCGAGAGGTCATTGCCGAGATATTTCGACAAAGCAAGGAATTCTGCCGTCATCTCGGCGCAGACCGTGTGCCGCCCCTGATCGCCCGGCCCGGAATTGCAGCAGCCATCGCGGAAGAAACCGGTGAGCGGGCGGGTCGAACAGACTTCCAGCGGGCCGCCCAGCACATTGATCGACGGGTATTTCATCACATGCTCCCTTTCGCGGCCCAGCCTGCTGAAAGCGCCCGGCCGGGTCAAGGGGAGGCAGATCAGGGCCAGCGTTTCGAGGCCAGAGGCGGTACGAGATGCCCAGCCACCAGCCGCGTCAATATCTGCGGCACCGGTGGCACCAGCGAGATCCGGGCCAGAAACAGGTCCCGGATCTGAGGCAGCAGCCGGCTGTCCGACTGATAGGCTGGTGTCAGGAACAGGCTGAACAGCTGGTAGATCCGCACATGCCAGCGCCGCATCCTGGCATAGGCGGCGGGCGCATCATCGAGATCACCGCGCAGCGCCTCGCGCAGGGCCAGAGCATCGAGCAGCGCCATATTCGCTCCCTGGCCAAGCTGCGGGCTGGCGCGATGCGCACTGTCGCCGATAAAGACCAGCCCCGGCGCATAAGGCCGGCTCAGCGTGCCATGGCTGTAGAGCGCTGTCGTCATCTGGCCGGCATGATCCAGGCCAGTCAGGAAGGGCTGCATCTCGGGCCAGAAGGCGCTGGCCTCGGCCTTCCAGGCTTGGAAACGTGCCTCACCCCAGCCCGCCAGATCCGCACGCGGCATCGACCAGAAGACAGCGGCGCGGGCGCCCGCCTCGCGGGGCAGGCGGCCGATGGGCATCAGACCGGCCATGCGGCTTGCGCGAAAGTAACGCTGGCGCAGCTGATCCTGGCCCTGATCAGATCCTTCGGGCCAGGGCACATGCGTCCAGATTGCGCCATAGCCAAGCTCCCCCGCCTTTAAAGGCGACAGCGCCGAACCCGCGCCGGAGGCATCGATCACCAGGTCAAAACCGCCGATCTCGCCGCTATCCGAGACCAGCATCCGCCGGCCCTGGCGCAGCGGTGCCTCTCGCACCGTCTCGCCGGTGATCAGTGTGACAGGAGAGACCTCCATCGCCTGCCAGAGCACATGGAAGAGGCTTGCGCGATGCATCGCACAGGCCGGATCTGTCGCCGGGTAATGCACATCAAGCGCGACGCGGCTGCGCGTGGCGCCTGAAAGCTGGTCGACTGACCAGCCCCGCATCCGCCGGAGCGGCGCCCCGAGGGCTCGGGCCGCATTGCCCTGACCCAGCTCATCCAGCACGGCCAGGCCCACCGGCTGCACTACCAGCCCCGAGCCCAGCGGGCGTGGCGTCGCAAACCGCTCGACCAGCGTGACCCGGTGGCCGTCGCGCGCAAGCAGGCTTGCCGCCGCCAGCCCGCCCATGCCGGCGCCCACCACCGCGATCTCAAGCGCTTTTGCCGTGCTTTTCCCCGTCATCATCCTCACCCAGGCTCTGGACCAGGTCCCGGCCCGCGACTATAAGCCGACCCCATGTCGTATTCTTTTGCGATCCTCGCCCGGACCCCGGGTGTCCGAATTAGCGGCCCGGCGCGCTGAACACCAGCACGCCGGGAGATTTCGCGCGGACCAATCCTGCTGCGTGACGCGCAGGCAAGGGGCGCCCCAAAGCCAACATTCCAGAGGACCGCATCCGATGTGCGCCGAAACCACCGCTGAAACGGGTGTCGACTACCGCGACACCGTATTCCTTCCCGAGACCGATTTCCCGATGCGCGGCGACCTGCCGAAGCGCGAGCCCGAATGGCTGGCCCGCTGGGCGCGGCTTGATGTCTATAACCGCCTGCGCGCGAAACCGGGCCGCCCGTCTTTTGTGCTGCATGACGGCCCGCCCTATGCGAATGGCCATCTTCATATCGGCCATGCGCTGAACAAGACCATCAAGGACATCATCACGCGCTCGCATCAGATGATGGGCCATGACGCGCGCTATGTGCCGGGCTGGGATTGCCACGGTCTGCCGATTGAATGGAAAATCGAAGAGCAATACCGCGCCAAAGGGCTGAACAAGGACGATGTGAGCACCGTCGATTTCCGCCAGGAATGCCGCCGCTTTGCCGAGGGCTGGGTTGATGTCCAGCGCGAGGAATTCAAGCGGCTCGGTGTCTATGGCAACTGGGAAGATCCCTATCTTACAATGGCTTATCATGCCGAGGCGGTGATCGCCCAGGATTTCATGAAGCTTTTGATGAACGGCTCGCTCTATCAGGGGTCAAAGCCCGTCATGTGGTCGCCGGTCGAGAAAACCGCTCTGGCCGAGGCTGAGATCGAATATCACGACCATACGAGCCACACGGTCTGGGTGCGGTTCCGCCCTGCATCCGCAGCAAGCTTCCCGGAGCTGGATGGCTGCATCAATACCGAGCTGCTGAATGCCTCGGTGGTGATCTGGACCACCACGCCCTGGACGATCCCGCAAAACCGCGCAGTCGCTTACGGGCCGGAGATCGCTTACGGGCTTTACCGTGTCGATGCCGCAGATGAGAAGTCGACGGCCGTGGTCGGAGAGACCCTGGTGCTGGCCGATGCGCTGGCCGAAGGCGTTAAGGCTGCGGCAAAGGTCGAGGCCTGGACCCGTCTGCGCGATGTGAAAGCGTCGGAATTCGAAGGCGTGATCCTGCGCCACCCCTATCACGGGGTTGAGGGCGCGAATGGCGAATGGGATTATGACGTTCCCATGCTGCCGGGCGACCATGTCACCGATGATGCGGGCACCGGCTTTGTCCATACTGCGCCGAGCCATGGCGATGACGACTATCAGATGGGCGTCAGGTTCAGGCTGCCGATGACCTATAACGTCACCGAAGACAGCTCGTATCGCGCCGATCTGCCGCTGTTCGCGGGCCAGCACATCATTCTTGCCGATGGCAAGGAAGGCCCGGCCAATGTCTCGAATATCAAGCAGATGGCCTATGCGGGCGCGCTGCTGGCCAAGGGCAAGGTCAAGCATTCCTACCCGCATTCCTGGCGCTCCAAAGCGCCGGTGATCTTCCGCAACACGCCGCAATGGTTCGCCGCCATCGACGAAAAGCTGAATGACGGCTTTGGCGAGTTCGGCGATACGATCCGCAAACGCGCCCTGACCTCGATCGAGGATCTGGTGGAGTTCACCCCGGTTTCGGGCAAGAACCGCCTGCATTCGATGATCGAGCACCGTCCGGACTGGGTGCTGTCGCGTCAGCGCGCCTGGGGTGTGCCGCTGACCTGTTTCACCAAGAAAGGCGCGAAACCGACCGATCCGGATTTCCTGTTGCGCAATGAAACCGTCAACAGCCGCATCTTCGACGCCTTTGAGAAAGACGGCGCCGATGTCTGGTATGTGGAAGGGTTCAAAGAAAAAGCCCTCGAAGGCGTGGTCAATCCGGCGGATTATGACCAGGTCTTTGATGTGCTCGATGTCTGGTTCGATTCTGGCTCGACCCATGCTTTCGTGTTGCGTGACCGCGCCGACGGCACCGATGACGGCATCGCCGATGTCTATATGGAAGGCACCGACCAGCATCGCGGCTGGTTCCATTCGTCTTTGTTGCAGGCCTCGGCCACGCGTGGTCGCGCGCCTTACCGCAATGTGGTGACGCATGGCTTCACGCTGGATGAGAAGGGCATGAAAATGTCCAAATCCATCGGCAACACGGTCGCGCCGCAAGAGATCATCGCCGAATATGGCGCCGATATCCTGCGGCTCTGGGTGGCGCAGACCGATTACACGCTGGATCAGCGGATCGGGCCGAAGATCATCAAAGGCACCGCCGACAGCTATCGCCGGCTGAGGAATACCCTGCGTTTCATGCTGGGCGCATTGTCCGGCTTCCAGGAGACCGAGCGCCTCGACGCGGCGGAAATGCCCGAGCTGGAGCAATGGGTGCTGCACCGCCTCGCCGAACTTGATGCAGAAGTGCGGCGCGAATACCGTGCCTTCAACTTTGCGGGCGTGTTCCAGACGCTCTTCAACTTTGCGACCGTCGACCTTTCGGCCTTCTATTTCGACATCCGCAAGGATGCGCTTTATTGCGACGCGCCCGACAGTATCCGCCGCCGGGCCGCGCGCACGGTGCTGGATCTTTTGTTCCAGCGCCTGACGACGTGGCTCGCGCCGATCCTGCCCTTCACGATGGAAGATGTCTGGCTCGCGCGCCATCCGGGCGAGGACAGCTCTGTCCATCTCGAGGATTTCTTCGAGACACCGGCAGGCTGGAAAAACGATGCCCTCGCCGCGAAATGGGATGGGATCCGCGCTGCCCGCCGCGTCGTGACGGGTGCGCTGGAAGTGGAGCGTACCGCCAAGGTGATCGGTGCCAGCCTTGAGGCGAAGCCGGTGGTCCATGTCGCGGATACGGCGATGCTGGCGGCGCTGAATTCGGTCGCCTTTGCTGATATCTGCATCACCAGTGGCATCCACGTGACCGATGCCGCCGCGCCGGACGGGGCTTTCACCCTGGCCGATGCACCGGCGGTGAAAGTGGTCTTTGCCCCGGCGGAAGGCGCGAAATGCCAGCGCTGCTGGCAGATCCTGCCCGATGTCGGAAGCCACAAACATCCCGAGACCTGCGCGCGCTGTAACAGCGTCCTGGGCTGACATAAGCCCCCGGGCACCAGAAAGGCCGCATCGCAGGATGCGGCCTTTCTCTGTTTCGGGCGGCCCCCACCCATGCAGATCAGCGGAATGGGGCGAGCCAGGTGGCAAAAGCCGTGGCCGCCGACAATCCGGCCAGATCCCTGAAGAAGGCCAGTTGCCCGGCTCAGTGTAAATCCATCAGCCCGTCCGGTAACAGGCGTCGGAACAGCCGCTACAGAACGTTCAGGAGCAAAAAGAACCCGGGGCGCGACGGGCGACCTGACGTCTTTGGTCGCGGGATTACCTTAGTTTGTTCCGATTTCGGCCAGGATCAGGGTGTCTGTGAACGGATCAGTTCCACAGCCAGAGGGGCAAGGCCCATGAATATGCAGGTCAGCGATATTGCCGGGCGTCAGTCTCTCGACCTTTCGCGGCTGTTCTTTGGCGATGTGCTGCTGGTCGGGCTCGCCCTGATTGCCGGGCAACAGTCGCCCCGGATGCGCGTGGTATCCGTCACCGACCGCCAGCCGATCCGCGCGCGCGAAAGCTTCAGTGCCGAATATCAGGAAGTGCCCTCAAGGCCGCAGCAAAGACGCAGCACGCAGAAGGTGAAGGGCGAGATCTTCGGCGATGATGTCACCTTTAAGATGGCCACCGGGCCGTCGCGGATGTTCAAAGTGCCGTTGCCGGATGCGAGGAAGGCCGGTGCCCAGGCCATCCGCATGCAGCTGCCGCAGCTGATTGCATTGTTTTACCGCGACCAGGTCGAGGGGATGCGCGATTCACTTTACACGCTGACCGCAAAGCGCGGTTTCCTCGCCATGTCGCCCGAGATCGAATTTCAGATCGGTGAGGATCTGTTCCGGATCGACCGCAACCGCGCCACTGTGACCCGTGCGGGCGAGACAATGATCGACCTCAGCCGGGAAGAGCTGCATCAGAATGCGGCGGAAGCCGGCTATATCTGATCGGCACCCCCTTTCCCGCAGCGCCGGAAGGGAATGAAAAAGACGCCAGCGGCAATCGCTGGCGTCAGAGTTTTCGTCACCGACAGGAGACGATCAGAAAGCTTGCGGTCAAAACTCAGGCGGCGCGTTTCGCACCAAGCCAGAGCGGCAGGAGAACCTGCGCATTGGCGGCGCCGGTATCGGGCGCCAGGCCCTCATGCATGGCCATCAGATCGCCACGGGTCAGGCCGATATCGTCCAGCAGCCGGTCATCCGCGCGATTAAGCAGGAACGCGGTAGAGCGGCGCATCTGCATCTGCGATTTCAGACGGGTGAACATTTCAGCCTCCTTGGAATTACCCCACCTGTATCGCTCCGGTTTTGACATTTCACAAACGAATAGATTTAATGGGTTTCATGATTTTCATTTATAGGTCTGGCGATGCCGCACCCTCATCTTGAAAGTGATCTGATGCGCGGCTTTCTCGCCGTGGCCGAGGCCGGCTCGGTGACGCTTGCGGCGGCGCGGCTGGGCCGGACGCAATCGGCCGTCAGCCTGTTGATCCGGCGGCTGGAGGACAATCTTGGCCAGCCCTTGTTCCAGCGGCTTGCGCGCGGCGTCAGTCTGACGGCGCGGGGCGAACAGCTCTTGCCCTATGCGCAGCGTGTGGTGGCATTGCTGGATGAGGCAACGCTGGCATTGCGGGAAAAACCGCTGACCGGGCCGGTCCGGGTGGGCATTCCGGATGAATATTCCGGCACCATCCTGCCGCGCGCGCTTGCCGCCTTTGACGAACGCCATGAGGGGCTGCAGGTCTCGGTCCTGTGCGACCATTCCGAAAAGCAGCTGGAGGCGCTGGAGGAGGACCGGCTGGACATCGCGGTGATCCATGACACCAGTTATTTCCAGGAAGGCGAGCTTCTGGCAATCGACCCGACGGTCTGGGTGACCTCGATGACCCATATGCAGCACCTCAGAAGCCCGCTGCCGGTCTCGGTCTATATCGAAAGCTCCTGGTGTCGCGAATTTGCCGAAGCGGCGCTGAACCACCAGGGGCTGCGCTGGCGGCGGGCCTGGTATTGCGATGTGGCCAGCGGCATGCGCAATGCGGTGACGAATGGCATGGCGATCTCGCCGCTGTCGCGGTCGACGATCCCGGTCGGATGCCGCGAACTGACGGTGGAAGAGGGGTTCCCGGCGATTGATTCGGCGCGGGTGCTGCTGCGGCGCAATCCACGGGGCGGCTCGGCGGCGATCGAAGGCATGGCGGCGGTCCTGCGCGAGGCGTTCCGGCCCCTCGCCATGGCGCGCGCCCCGGGCACCGAAGAAAAGATCGCGCCGGAGCGCAGCGTGCTGGCGCCCCGCTGCTGATCCAAGCCGTCCTCCGGATCGGGCAGCGCGCGGCGCTTGGCAGCGGGGGGCCGACGTGCCAGTCTCGCATGTGAAGGAGACCCTCTGATGCGAAAGATCCTGTTTCCGCTGCTGCTGGCGACGGCCAGCCCGGCCTTCTCCCAGGCGGCGCTGCCGGAGGATGCCATCGCCATTGCGGCTTTTTCAGTGACCTTCGCCGAAGAATGCACCGGGGCGTTTTCCGAAGATGGCCGGCTGCTCAAGCCCCCGAAGCGGTTCGAGGTCGAAAGCCCCGGCAGCTGGGGCGATCCGATCCCGAGGGTGGTCTGGGAGTTTCAATGCGATATCTACGCCTATAATATCTCGCAGGTCTTCATGATCTCCTCCGATCAGGGCGGAGCGATTCCAGTGGGCCTGACCCGGCCAACACTGAAGATCGAATATGACGAGGAGGCCGCGGCGCCCGGCGAGGCGGATAGCGTGGTGAGCCTTTTGGAAATCAATGGCTGGAGTGCGGATCTGCTGGCGATCAATGCCGGTTTCGATCCTCAAACGCTGCAGATTTCCTCCCATACCTTCTGGCGCGGGATCGGGGATGCCTCGGATGCCGGGATCTGGCGGCTGCAGGATGCCGCCTTCCGGCTGGTGCGCTATGAGGTGGATGCCAGCTATGATGGCGAGAGCAATCCCGTCACCCTGGTGAATTTCGAATGAAGAATATTTGCCTAACTCCCTTTGGGCCGGTCTCCTTGCGCGATGATGGCCAGCAGATCACCGCATTGGTCTGGGGCGAGGGCGAGGCCGGGGCAAGCGCGCTGCAACGCGAGGGGATCGCGCAGCTCTCGGCCTGGTTCGAACGCCGGCTGGTGCGGTTTGACCTGCCGCTTGACTGGGGCAGGGGGCTGCATGAAAAGGTCCGCCGCGCGATGGTGGCGATCCCGCAGGGCGAGACCCGCACCTATGGCGAGATCGCGAAGCTCACAGGCGCGCCCGCACAGGCTGTGGGCCAGGCCTGCGGCGCCAATCCGATCCCGATCATCATCCCCTGCCACCGGGTGCTGGGCGCAAAGACGCTGGGAGGCTTTTCCGCCCCGGGCGGTGTCGAGACCAAGGTGGCACTGTTGCGGTTCGAGGGAGCGGCAGGGCTTCTGATATGAGCCCGCTTGCCGCCGCCGCCGCCGCGTGCCAGAGATCGGCGTAACGGAACTGTAACGGTTTTTTATCGTGACCTTTGGCGTCTTTCTCGCTGTCATGGCAGCGGCCTTCCTCCATGCGCTGTGGAATGCGCTGATCAAGCTGGGCACCTCAAAGATCGGTGCGATGGTGGTTCTGTCGGTGATGGAAGTGCCGATCGGCCTTGGCGTTGCCTTTTTCATGGGGCCGATCAACCCGGCGGCAATCCCCTGGGTGATCGCTGCGGGGATCACGCATTTCGCCTATAAGTACTTTCTCAGCTATGCCTATGAGCGCGGGGATCTGAGCCGGGTCTACCCGATTGCGCGCGGCGCGGCGCCGATGCTGGTGACGGTGGCGGGGGTATTCCTGCTGACCGATGTGATGAGCTCGCGTCAGTATCTCGCCATTGCGGTGCTGGCGGCGGGGATCCTGATGATGGCGCGGGGCGTGTTCGCAAGCGACGAGAACCGCAAGCTTGTGCCCTTCGCGCTCGGCTCTGCACTGGCGACGGCCTGCTATACGCTGATCGACGGCCAGGGCGCGAGGATTTCGGGCAATGCCGTGTCCTATATCGCCTGGGTTTTCGTGGCGGATGGGCTGATTTTCTCGCTGGGAATGCTGGCCATGCGCGGCCGCAAAGTGGTGCCGTTGGGCTTTCAGGCCTGGAAGATGGGAACGATCGGTGCCGCCGCGAGCTTCGGCGCCTATGCGATTGCGGTCTGGGCCATGACCATTGCCCCCATCGCGCTGGTGGCGGCGCTGCGCGAAACCTCGATCCTGTTCGCGGTGCTGATCGGCTGGCTGGTCTTTGGCGAGCGGATGAGCCGGGAAAAGGCTGCGGCGGCGCTTGTAATTGTGGCCGGCGTGATCCTGACAAGGGTGTAAGGGAGGGGGCCAGCCCCCTCCGGCCCTTGCAGGGCCTTACCCCCGGGATATTTATGGACAGATGAAATAATCAGAAAAGCAGATTTCATCTGTCTCTAAATATCCCCGCCGGAGGCTCCCACCGCCAGGCCAGAGAGAGACCGGTCTATCTGACGCGGCGAATTCCCTCGGGAATGATCTGCTGCAGGATACCTGCAAGGGCGAGATAGAGCGAGGTCACGATCAGCCCCCAATGGGCGAGGCTGCCTTCCGCGAAATCCATCCAGGCCGCCCAGGCGGCAAAGACGATCCACGCGACCGAGACCGGCAGCGAGACATTGCGCCAGCGTTTGGTCCGGGTCGGGTGGATGAATTTCAGATTGGTGAACATGGTCACCGTCAGCGCGATCACGAGGGCCAGGATCACCCCTTGCGAGGGCGCGACCGCAAACAGCACCAGCACGACCATATTCCAGCAGGCGGGAAAGCCCGCAAAGCTTTTGTCGCGGGTCTTCATCCTTGTATCGGCGAAATAGACCACCGAGCCGAAGACGATCACGATGATCGCGATCCAGCCCGTCCAGCCGGTCAGCAGCCCCGATTTGAACAGGGCATAGGCCGGGATGAACACATAGGTCAGATAATCGACGATCAGATCCATCAGGACGCCGTCATAGGTCGGCCAGTTTTTCTGCACATCGAATTTGCGCGCCAGCGGCCCGTCGATCCCGTCGACAATCAAAGCGACGACGAGCCAGAGGAACATCAGGCTCCATTTGGCCTCGACCGCAGCCAGCATTGCCAGCATTGACAGCACCGCGCCAGAGGCGGTCAGCAGATGAACGGAAAGGGCTTTATAGCGGTCTGACATCACAAACTCATGAAGCAATAGCACCGAAAATGCAATCTCCGGCGGGTCAGGAAACCCCCCGTTGCGGCGAAGAATGCGCACGGGGATGCGCGGCTGCATAGACATCCATCAGCCGCGCGGCGTCAACCGCCGTATAGGCTTCGGTGGTCGAAAGCGAGGCATGGCCCAGCAATTCCTGGATCGAACGCAGGTCTCCACCCGCCGAAAGGAGGTGAGTGGCGAAGCTGTGGCGCATAGCGTGGGGCGTGGCGGTTGCGGGAAGGCCAAGCTGCAGCCGCGTCTGTTCCATCGCTTTCTGGATCAGCCGCGGGTTCAGCGCACCACCGCGGGCGCCCCGGAAAAGCGCGTCTGCCCCGGTGATCTGAAAGGGACAGAGCCGGACATATTCGGCCACCGCCGCCCGCGCTGCCGGAAGCACCGGCACAAGCCGCGTTTTGCCGCCCTTGCCGGTGATCCTGAGCATATCGGGCAGCGGCTGGTCGGCGCCTGTCAGCGACAATGCTTCGGAAATCCTGAGGCCGCAGCCGTAAAGCAGCGTCACCACCGCCATATCGCGGGCCTGTTGCCAGTCGGTCCGCGCCTGTAACGAGACGGTTTCGATCATCCCGAGCGCCTGGGCCTCGCTGAGCGGTCTCGGCAGGCGGCGGCGGAATTTCGGGCCCCGCGCCGAGAGGATCACGGTTGCCTCGCCCAGCCCCTCCTGTCGTTCGGTCAGCCAGCGCGCGAAGCTGCGCACCGAAGACAGTGCCCGCGCCAGCGAGCGCGCCGAGAGCCCGCGTCCGCGCTCATGGGCCATCCAGGCCCTCAGGTCGGACTGGCTCATGCCGGCAATGGTTGCCGGCCCGGCCGGCTCGCCGTGATGCGCGGCGAGAAAGCCCATCCAGTTCACCACATCATGGCGATAGGCGATGATCGTGTGACCGGAGGCATTGCCCAGTGCCGAGAGCCCGGCCAGCCAGTCGCTCAGCGCTGCCCGCATCTGTGGTGTCAGCGCGGTGAGATCGTTCATGACAGGAACCGGCGCATGGAGCGCTCGAAAACCCCCGCGAAGAAGGCCAGGAGATCGGTGCCCTGGGTCGGGCGGAACTGATGCGGGTCTTCTGCGCCAAGCGCCAGCATCCCCGGCAGCCGGCCCTGGCCGAAATCGAGCTGCAAGAGCGCCTCGGAACGGATAAAGCCGTGGCCGCCATAGATGCGGTCGCACCCGGCCTGTACCTGGGCGGACACGGGGCGCAGCGTCACACTGCGCGAGGCGGTCTTGCGGCCTGCGGCGATATAGCCGCCGGTAAAGCCGGGCTCGGCAATCAGCAGCACATTTTCCAGCCGGGACAGTGCCTGATCTTCGGCCTGTTCGCCGCCGCCTGCACTTTCCAGCACCAGCCGCACCCGGTCGACGCGCAAAGTCGCCGCGACCTCCCCCGAGAGACCGGCGAGAAACCCGGCGAAATCCGGCGGATCGAGCATCTGCAGAATGGCGCGGTGGATCTGATTGGTGCCGGCAAGGTTCTCATACGCGGCGGAAATCACTGAGCGATGGGTGTCTTCCAGCCGCTCCAGCCTTGTCTCCAGACGCTGCATGGCAATGCCGCGCAGGTCAATAACATTGGAGCCCATCGCCCGCTCATTTGCCGCGACCAGGGCATTCATGAGGTCGCGGTCATCCAGCAGATTTTCCGGCTCCGCAAGGATGCGGTCGCGCAAGTCAGGTTCGATCATTGAAAGCTGCTCGGTGTTTTTTTCGTTGTTCGGGGCCAAATATAGCAAAAAAGGGAAAGGCTGAGGAAGTATTTCCTTTCACCCCGGCGCATACCGCCCTGCGCGTGGCATATCTGCCTCCGGCAATCCCCCTCGAAGCAGTTTGAACAGCGCCGCCTTCGCAGGGTTACAGAAAGCTCTGCGGGTCGATGTCGATGGCGAGGCGGATGCCCTTCGGCTGCCGGGTCTGTCTGAGCCAGGCCGCAATCGCATTTTGCAGCGCTGCGCTTTTCGGGGCGCGGATCAGCAGGCGGACACGGTGGCGGCCGCGGACGCGGGCAATGGGGGCGGGGGCCGGGCCGAGCACTTCGCCCCCCACCTGGCGGATCGGGCCGTCGGCGCGGGCGAGATCGGCACCGAAATCAAAGAGCGGCTGCAGATCGGGGCCGGAGAGGATGATGCCGGCAAAGCGGCCGAAGGGCGGCGCGTTTGCCTGACGGCGCTCATCGGCCTCGGCCCGCCAGAAGGATTCTTCATCGCCGCCGAGAATGGCGCGGATCACCGGATGTTCGGGCTGATGGGTCTGCAGCCAGGCCTCACCCGGTTTCTCGGCGCGTCCCGCGCGCCCCGCCACCTGGCGCATCAGCTGGAAAGTGCGTTCGGCCGCGCGCAGATCGGACCCTTGCAGCCCGAGATCGGCGTCGATCACCCCAACAAGCGTCAGATGCGGGAAATTATGCCCCTTTGCCACGATCTGCGTGCCGATGATGATATCGGCGCCGCCCGCCGCGATCTCTTCGATCTGAGCCTTCAGCGCCCGGGCCGAGCCGAAAAGGTCCGAAGACAAGACCGCCACCCGTGCTTCGGAGAAGCGCGCGATGACCTCTTCGGCCAGCCTCTCTACACCGGGGCCTATTGCCGCCATCCGGCCTTCGACGCCGCAGGACGGGCAACTTTCCGGCACCGGTCTGGTCGCGCCGCATTGATGGCAGACGAGGCGTTTGAGGAAACGGTGCTCGACCATTCGCGCGTCACACTGGTCGCAGCCGACCTGCTGGCCACAGGCGCGGCAGAGCGTCACCGGCGCAAATCCCCGCCGGTTGATGAATAAGAGCGCCTGTTCGCCCGCCTTGACCCGCGCCTCGACACCCTTTGCCAGCGCCTCCGACATCCAGCGATCCGCCGGCAGTTTCTCGCTTCGCATGTCGATGGCGCGCATCGCGGGCATCTCGGCCGCCCCGAAGCGCGAGGTCAGATCCAGCCGCAGGTAGCGGCCCTGGTCGGCATTGACCCAGCTTTCGAGCGAGGGCGTCGCAGAGGCCAGCACCACCGGGCAATGGGTGATCGAGGCCCTGAGAACCGCCATGTCGCGGGCATTATATAGCGCGCCCTCTTCCTGTTTGTAGGAACTGTCATGTTCTTCATCGACCACGATCAGCGCCAGATCCTGAAAGGGCAGGAACAGCGCCGAGCGCGCGCCCACCACCAGCCCGACATCGCCGGTGCCGGCCATTTTCCACAGGCGGCGGCGCTCGGTTTGCGTCACGCCGGAATGCCATTCTCCGGGGCGGGCGCCGAAACGGGCCTCGACGCGGGCCAGAAAATCGGCGGTCAGCGCAATTTCGGGGAGAAGAACCAGCGCCTGGCGGCCCCGGCGCAAGGCCTCGGCCACGGCTTCGAGATAGACTTCGGTTTTGCCGGACCCGGTGACGCCTTTCAGCAGGACCGGCTGGAAATCATCCTTGCCGACCATCTCGCGCAGCGCCTCGCCGGCGGCGATCTGGTCGCCTGAAAGCCGCCCGGGCCGCAGCGCATCCAGCTTCGGATAGGGCAGATCGCGCGGTGCCTCTTCCTCGGAAATCACCCCGAGCTTCACCAGCCCCTTGACGACCGAGGCCGAGACCGAGGCGGCTTCTGCCAGCTCGCCTGGCAGAACCGAGGCGCCGCCGAACTGGCGCAGCGCTTCGATCACGCGGTGGCGCGCATCGGTCAGCTGGTTCGGCACCGGCCCGCTCAACCGCAACACCTTGCGCATCGAGGGCGGGTCCGTCAGCCCCGGCGCGCGCGTCGCAAGCCTGAGCATCGAGGGCAGCCAGGTCATGGTATAGTCGGCGGATCGTGTCAGGAACTGGCGCAGTTCGGCCCGCATTGGCGGCACATCAAGAACCTGCCGGATATCGCGCAGCTTGGCGCGGTCGAAATCGCCAAGCCCCGGCCCCCAGACCACGCCCAGCACCCGGCGTGGGCCCAGCGGCACCTCGACGAAATCGCCGGTGCCGCAGCCGCCCTCCGGCGCGCGGTAATCCAGAAACGGCCCGAGCGGCTCGGTGGTCAGCACCGTCACCGTCTCGCCCGCCTCGAAAACCCGTTCTGCCATCATTTCCGTTAGCGCTCACATTTCCGGGGCCGGACCCTCTTTCGTCCAGGGCCGCTTTGCGGTAATAGCTCTCCCGACCCCCTTTCTCCACCCACCTGGCCGCCCAATGGGAGCATGACGCCATGAAATTCTTTGTCGATACCGCTGATGTGGATGCCATCCGTGAGCTGAACGATTTCGGGATGGTGGATGGTGTGACCACCAACCCTTCGATCATCCTGAAATCCGGACGTGACATCCTGGAAGTCACCAAAGAGATCTGCTCGATCGTCGCTGGCCCGGTTTCGGCCGAGGTCGTCGCCGAGAAGGCCGATGACATGATCGCCGAGGGCCGCAAACTGGCCGAGATTGCGTCGAACATCACCGTCAAAGTGCCGCTGACCTGGGATGGTCTGAAAGCCTGTAAAGTGCTGACGGATGAGGGCAGGATGGTCAATGTGACGCTGTGCTTCTCGGCCAACCAGGCGCTGCTGGCGGCGAAAGCCGGTGCGACCTTCATCTCGCCCTTCGTTGGCCGTCTGGATGATATCAACCTCGACGGGCTGGATCTGATCCAGGATATCCGCACCATCTATGACAATTACGGGTTTGAGACCCAGATCCTCGCGGCCTCGGTCCGCACCGTGAACCACGCGAAAGACTGCGCACTGATCGGGGCTGACGTGATCACCGCGCCGCCTTCGGTGATCAAGGCGATGGCGAACCATGTCCTGACCGATAAGGGCCTGGAGCAGTTTGCGAAAGACTGGGCCAAAACCGGCCAGAAAATCCTCTGATCCTGCTCTCGGGCCGCGCCGGAGGGGGCTCTGCCTCCCCGGCGCGCTTCATCGACTTCTGCCGGCTGGCTCAGGCCGGTGTTCCCGGTCGATTGTGCGACGCCGATGGGCCGCAAGGGGCCTGGCGGATGATCGACGTCGTCAAGACAGGTTCGGCACAGAGTTCAATCAGGCGGATCAGCTCTTCTTTGACCAGATTGTAGAAGCAGCGATCTCTGATGCAGCCTTGAGGCAGGCGGCTGCCGTCAATCCTGGTGAAAAGTTTGAACTTGTCTTCAAGAACCTGCTTGAGGCGCTGTTCGTTGATCCGGCAAGGGGGCGTGTACAGATAAAAGGACAGACGTTTTTTCGTCTTCCCAAGTGGCTCCAACACCTCAAAATCATGTAAGCCATTGATTTTGAAGTGGTGGGCGACCCTGGAATCGAACCAGGCATGAGTCTCCTCGGCGGAGTTGCAGTCCGTATATCGGTTTTCTTTGTCAGTATAAGTTCATGATATTGCATCATTTTTCGATATTCCGTGCGGACGATGGCTCACGATTTGGCATACAAAATGGTATACAAGATTTAGCCATTTCGGCGGAGTAACTATACCTACAAGCCCGGAAACATAGTTCCATGTCAACATGTTTCGTAACTTATCTTGTTCGCAGCAAGCTGGCTTAGAAGGCCGGATTTTCTAAGTAAATAAGTAGTCACGTACAAACTTAAATACTTACAAACTTAAATCATTCTTTAATAATCAGATAACATATGCTAGGTATCCGGCAACAAGGGGAAACAGCATGGAGACACTGGTTATTAGCAACTCGAAAGGTGGAAGCGGTAAGTCTACTACTGCATTAAACTTGGCAGTAGCGGCGGCAAAAGAAGGCCGTAGAGTCGCTCTGATTGATTACGATCCGCAGGGAACTCTCAAGCAATGGCATAGTGCCAGGCCAGATATTGAAGGCGAAACGCTCTCTATTGTAGAGCAAGCAATCGATCCGTCTGATCTGCCAGCAGCTATTTCAGGGCTGTCCAAGGCATATGTGTTGATTTGCACTCGGAACTGACCCGGGTTTTCCATCGAGAAGTGACCCACCTCTCAGTTATGCGAACCAGGTTATTGCTGGGTCAAGGCATGTGCGATTTCCTTCTTCTTTCGGGTTGCGGCAGCGGTGCTGGCTTTGAAGCGGAAGCTATCGTTTCCGGTCTCCAGAATGTGGCATCGGTGGGTAAGGCGATCGAGCAGCGCAGTGGTCATCTTGGCATCACCGAAGACGCTGGCCCATTCGCTGAAGCTGAGGTTGGTGGTGATCACAACGCTGGTGCGTTCGTAGAGCTTACTCAGCAGATGGAAGAGCAGCGCACCGCCTGAAGAGCTGAACGGCAGGTAGCCCAACTCGTCCAGTATCACGAGGTCGAGGCGTGCGAGGTTTTCGGCCGTCTGCCCGGCCTTGCCCTTGGCTTTCTCCTGTTCGAGCGTATTGACGAGTTCGATGGTGGAGAAGAAGCGGACCTTGCGGCGATGATGCTCGACGGCCTGTGTGCCGATGGCGGTCGCGACATGGGTCTTGCCAGTGCCCGGCCCGCCGATCATCACGACATTCTGCGCACCATCGATGAACTCGCAGCGATGCAGCTGGCGCACGGTGGCTTCGTTCATCTCGCTGGCCGCGAAGTCGAAGCCCGTCAGATCCTTATAGGCCGGGAAGCGTGCCGACTTCATATGATAGGCGATGGAGCGCACCTCTCGCTCCGCAACCTCTGCCTTCAGCAGCTGGGTCAGGATCGGCACAGCTGCATCGAAGGCGGGCGCGCCCTGTTCGATCAGGTCCGTCACGGCCTGGGCCATGCCATACATCTTGAGGCTTCGCAGCATGATGACGATGGCCCCACTGGCGGGATCATGACGCATGGCGGCCTCCGGTGCTGCGGGCGCGCAGATTGTCATAGCGTCCGACATCGGCCTTGGGTTCGTGGCGCAGGAGCAGCGCCTGCGGGGCGTCGACGGTCGGGCCGTTGATCGCCTTGCCATCGATCAGCCGGTGCAGGGTGTTGAGAACATGGGTCTTGGTGGCGATGCCCTCCGACAAAGCAAGCTCGACTGCGGTCAGCACCACCTGCTCATCGTGATGCAGGACGAGGGCGAGGATATCGACCATCTCCCGGTCCCCGCCGGGGCGCTTCAGCATCTGCTCCTGCAACTGCCGGAAGGCGGGCGGCAGCTCGACGAATGGTGCGCCGTTGCGCAGCGCCCCGGGTTTGCGCTGGATCACCGTCAGGTAGTGGCGCCAGTCATAGATCGTGCGCGGCGGCAGATGATGGGACCGATCAATCCGCCGCACATGTTCGCACAGGATCTGCCCCTCGGCGACGACCACGAGCCGCTCCGGATAGACGCGCAGGCTCACCCGACGGTTCGCAAAAGATGCAGGGACGCTGTAGCGGTTGCGCTCGAAGTTGATCAGGCAGGTCGGGGAGACCCTATTGCTCTGTTCGACGAAGCCATCGAAGGGAGCCGGCACGGGCATCAGCGCGTGCTGCTCGTCGCTCCAGACATCGGCGACGCTGCCGACCAGATGGCCGTGCGGGATCTCGCGCCATTGCTCGACACATCGCTGCTCCAGCCAGGCGTTGAGGGCGGCCAGATCGGGGAAGTTCGGTATCGGTTGCCAGAACCGTGGCCGGGCATCCTGCACGTTCTTCTCGACCTGACCCTTCTCCCAACCCGCAGCCGGATTGCAGAAGTCAGGTTCGAAGACGTAGTGGTTGGCCATGGCGAGGAAGCGCAGATTGACCTGCCGTTCCTTGCCACGGCCAATCTGACCGACCGCAGTCTTCATGTTGTCGTAGATCCCCCGCTCAGGCACGCCGCCAAAGACGCGGAAGGCATGCCAGTGGGCGTCGAACAGCATCTCATGGGTCTGGAGCAGATACGCGCGCACCACGAAAGCGCGGCTGTGCGACAGCTTCGTATGCGCCACCTGCAGCTTGGTCCGCTCACCGCCAAGCACGGCAAAGTCTTCGCTCCAATCGAACTGGAAGGCCTCGCCGGGGCGGAAGGCCAGAGGCACGAAGGTGCCCCGATCAGCCGTTTGCCGCGCCGTGCGCCATTCCCGCGCGAAGGCCGCGACCCGGTTGTAGGAGCCTGTAAACCCCAGTGCGACAAGATCGGTATGCAATCGCGTCAGCGGCCGGCGCTGCTTGCGCGACTTCGTGCTGTCGGTCTTCAGCCAGGCCGACAGCTTGTCCGCGAATGGATCGAGCTTGCTCGGTCGCTCTGGCACCGAGAACTTCGGCTCGATCGCGCCCGACTTCAGATACTTCTTGATCGTGTTCCGAGAGAGCCCAGTCCGCCGCGCGATCTCACGGATCGGCAGCTTCTCTCGCAGCGCAAGACGACGAATGACGTTCAAAAGTCCCATGTGGATCACTCCAATGCCCCCCGTCGCTCACAGTGCTCAGGGGAAGGGTCACATGGGTCAAATCACGGTGGAAGTTATACGCCTGCCCGGGTCAGTTCCGAGTGCAAATCAACATTCGGATTGGGGAATGTATGTGATGTTCTTGCGTGCTGCGATCTCGCGTACCGCATCGTAACGCTTCATTGCCTCATCTGACTCACCTGCCAGCCTGAGTTCCCATGATGCGATTAGGGCATCCCAGGCGGCTGTCGCCTTAGTGACCGCTTCGACGTGAACATCTGTGCCCAAGGACAGCCAAATTTGTTTACGCGGCTCGACGGCTGCGTAGCGTTTTGGAACCTTGCGCACCATGACGAAGCTGCCGGCGCGGAACATCAGGGGAATCATCTTCATGCCTCCGAACACCCCCTGGAACCAAGATTCGGGGGAAGTGACGGGTTAGCAGAAAGATTAGCAAAAAGGTTAGCAGATTTTGGGCTACCCCAGTGGACCCACCATAACAAAATCTCGTAAGTTATTGATTTTGTTATGGTGGGCGACCCTGGAATCGAACCAGGCATGAGTCGCCTCGGCGGAGTTACAGTCCGCTGCCGCACCTTGCAGCACGTCGCCCACAGTGCGGGCTTACTAGATTCTCCTCTCTGCCCCGTCAATGCCCTATCACCGCTTTTGTGACGATCTTTCGCACGACCGGTGCAAGGCCTGGCAGATGATCCGCTTTTGCCTTGCGCTTTTCGCTGGATTCGGCCTTTTGTCCCCGGAAATCTATGATGCGTGATCTGGAGCCAGACGGGGATAATGCGATGAAAAAACCAGCCTGGGTGGTCGATAAGGAACGTGCAAAGCGGGCAGAGGCGAAAGAGACCGTCTGGCTCTTCGGTCTGCATGCCGTGCGTGACGCGCTGTTGAACCCGAAACGTGAGAAACTGCGCCTCGTGGTGACCAAGAACGCATTCGACAAGCTGGAAGATGCGATCCTCGCCTCGAGGCTTGAGCCGGAACTGGTTGACGCGCGGTCTTTTGATGTGCCGATTGATCCGGGTTCTGTGCATCAGGGCGCCGCGATGGAGGTGAAGCCACTCAACTGGGGCAGCCTTGAGGAGGTCGCGGTCTCGGGCGAGGGCGCGCCGCTCGTGGTGCTGCTGGACCGGGTGACCGATCCGCATAATGCCGGTGCGGTGCTGCGTTCGGCCGAGGTGTTCGGAGCGCGTGCCGTGATCGCGCCGCGCCATCATTCGGCGCCGGAGACCGGGGCGCTGGCGAAAACCGCCTCTGGCTCGCTGGAGCGGCAGCCCTATCTCAGAGTCACCAATCTTGCCGATGCGATGAATGAACTGCGCGATATGGGCTTTTTGCTGATTGGCCTTGCCGGCGAGGCCGATCTGACGCTGTCGGATGCGCTGAGCCAGGCCGGAACGCGGCCGGTCGGGCTGGTGATGGGCGCTGAAGGCCCCGGCCTGCGTGAAAAAACCCGCGAAACCTGTGATCTGATTGCACGTATTCCGGCGGCGGGCGGCTTTGGCAGTCTCAATGTCTCGAATGCGGCGGCGGTGGCGCTTTACGCGGCCTCGATCCGTTAAGGGAGAGGCATCTGCGGAGGTGCGGTTTGATCACAAAGATGCGAACGCCTCTTTAATGCAGCAGTAATGTTTCTAAGTCACAGTCATGAGGCACGGGATCTGGAACCCCCGTACCTTGTTTGCACTGTCCCTCGTTCCGCACCTGGCGCCCGCGCGATATGCGCAGGGCGCCTTTTTCTTTTTCGCTGCTTTCTCTGCATCGTCCCGGATTGTGGGCGCGCTTTTTTCTGCGCCGGGGTGACTGCGGGACGGGCAGCGGCGCTGCCCTGGCCAGTCTGCAAATGGCGCCGCAACGCGGCGGACATAAAATTACCCAAAATATCCAAATGAGGTTGCATTGTTGCGTCGTGGATTTTAAACCTCCTGACAACGGCCCGCTGATTCTGCAGCGCGGCACGAAATCAGGAGTTCGCCCATGGCACTGGACAGGCAGGCACCGATCATGACCTATGATGCCCCCAAGAAAGATCTCTACGAGATTGGCGAGATGCCGCCGCTCGGTCATGTTCCTGAGAAGATGTATGCCTGGGCGATCCGCCGCGAGCGTCATGGCGAGCCGGAAAGCGCGATGCAGCTTGAGGTGGTCGACACCTGGAAGCTCGACAGCAATGAGGTGCTGGTGCTCGTGATGGCGGCCGGGGTGAACTATAATGGCGTCTGGGCCGGTCTTGGCGTGCCGATCTCACCGTTTGACGTGCATAAACAACCCTATCACATCGCGGGTTCGGATGCTTCGGGCATCGTCTGGGCGGTGGGTGACAAGGTGAAGCGCTGGAAGGTCGGCGATGAGGTTGTGATCCATTGCAACCAGGATGATGGCGACGACGAGGAATGCAACGGCGGCGACCCGATGTTCTCGCCGACCCAGCGGATCTGGGGATATGAGACCCATGACGGCTCATTCTCGCAATTCACCAAGGTTCAGGCGCAGCAGCTGATGGAGCGCCCGAAGCACCTGACCTGGGAAGAAGCCGCCTGCTACACGCTGACGCTGGCGACCGCTTACCGGATGCTCTTCGGCCACGCGCCGCATGACCTGAAACCGGGGCAGAATGTGCTGGTCTGGGGGGCGAGCGGTGGCCTCGGATCCTACGCGATCCAGCTGGCAAATACGGCGGGTGCCAATGCGATCGGCGTGATCTCGGATGAGAGCAAGCGCGATTTCGTCATGTCACTGGGTGCGAAAGGCGTGATCAACCGCAATGAGTTCAAATGCTGGGGGCAGCTGCCGAAGGTGAACTCGGACGAATACAATGTCTGGCTGAAAGAGGCGCGCAAATTCGGCAAGGCGATCTGGGACATTTTCGGCAAAGGCGTCAGCCCGGATATCGTGTTCGAACATCCGGGCGAGCAGACTTTCCCGGTCTCGTCGCTGGTGTGTAAAAAAGGCGGTATGGTGGTGATCTGCGCCGGCACCTCCGGCTTCAACTGCACCTTTGACGTCCGTTACATGTGGATGCATCAAAAGCGTCTTCAGGGCAGCCATTTCGCGCATCTGAAACAGGCTTCTGCCGCCAATAAGCTGATGTGCGAGCGGCGCCTTGATCCCTGCATGTCCGAGGTCTTTCCCTGGGCCGAGATTCCGCGCGCGCATACGCTGATGTGGAAGAACCAGCATAAGCCCGGCAATATGGCCGTGCTGGTCCAGGCGCCGCGTACCGGGCTCAGGACTTTTGAGGATACGCTGGAAGCCAGCCGCAATCGCTGATCAGGCTTGTCACCGATCAGACCAGATGAACAGCGCCGTATCCGCAGAGGATGCGGCGCTGTTCATCTTTGGTTGCGGGATTTATGGTTATGGCAACAGTTTGTTCAGGAAGTGGCGGGTACTCTCATCCCTGGGAGGAATGTTAGGAATGTTCGGGTTTCCCTGTTTCAGGTGACAGTATGGGGCACGACTGGGTTTTCGATGTCCTGAAGGACTTGCGGGCTTATGCGCTGACGAACGACCTTCCGGCGCTGGCGCAGAAGGTCGAAGAGGCTTTGCGCGCCGCAGAGATGGAGATCGGAACGCCTGGGGCGAAGGACGGCAAGCGCCCGAAACCCAAAGGGCTGCCACACTGATCTTAGCGATGCCGGCTGTTCTTGTGCATGAGGTTTCAGTGCATCGCGATCTGGTCCGCGCTGCACCTTTGAAGAGCCTGGCGCCGCTGGCGCTTGCTTGCGGCAAAGGATAGTCTGCGCGCCATGCAGGCACTGGCCCCCACTTTTTCCGACGATCAGGCCGAGGCCTGGGACCGTATTTCCTCCGGATTGAAATCTCAGGGGGTTGATATCGACAATGGCATATTGCTGCCGCCGGGCGAGGGGCGTGCCTCTGTCATGGCGGTGATCGGCAAGGCGGGGTCGGGGAAAACGCTCCTGCTTGCCGAACTCTACAAGGCGCTGAAAGGCGTCGGGGTCGAGATCGTCTCAGGCGACTGGGAAGGCAAGCGCCGCAAGGAGCGCCGCAGCCTCGCGATCCTTGCGCCAACCAATAAGGCGGCCTCGGTTCTGCGCCAGCGCGGCGTGCCGGCAACCACTATCCACCGCATTTTGTATACGCCGCTCTATGATCCGCAATATGAGCGGATCGCCGAATGGCTCGCGGGCCAGGCAGAACGGCCAAAGGTCGAGGGGCTGACCGAAGAAGCGCTGGACCGCGCCCATGCTTTTTATCAACAGGTTGCGTCGATCCCCGGCGCGCTTGCGGCAGCGGGGCTGAAAGGGTCTGATTTCATCCAAGGCTGGAAACGGCGGGAAGATCCGCTGGATATCGGCTTTGTTGATGAGGCCTCGATGCTGGATGAACGCCAGTTCAACGATTTGCAGGAGATTTTCCCGCGTCTCGTGCTGTTCGGCGATCCGGCGCAGCTGGCGCCGGTGGGGCAGTCAGGCAAGATGGTGTTCGAGGGGCTGGAGCCGAAACAGCGGCTGAATCTGCACCGGATCCACCGTCAGACCCAGGACAATCCGATCCTCGATCTCGCCCATGCGCTGGCCGATGACAGCATCGGCTTTGACGACTTTGAGCGGCTGGTGCGCGAAAAGGCGGGCCAGGATGACCGTGTCATGTGGTCGGAACGGGTCGATGCGGATCTGATGGCGCGCTCGCCGGTTCTGGTGTGGCGCAATGCCACACGGGTGAAACTGATCACCGCCTTTCGCCTCGGCCATGACGCCCCCGCCGATGATCTGATGCCCGGCGAGCCGCTGATCTGCGACGGCATTGAGTTGCCGCTCAAACACCGCAAGAAACGGGTGGATCTGGAGGCGCGCGGTCTGATCAAGGGCGCGCAGGTGATCTATCTGGGGCCGGGCAACCGCTCGGGCTTTGCGAAACTGCATGTGCTGGGGGCGGAAGATCCGCAGCTTTCGGTCGCCTCGATCATCAAGATCGAACGGCCGGAGGAGGAGGAACCCTTTATTCCCCATGCCCATACGATGGGGGCGGCGTTCTTGCATGGGGCGGCGGTCACGATCCATAAGGCGCAGGGCTCGCAATGGCCCGAAGTGCAGGTGTTTGCGCCCGATCTCGCGGCGGCAGCCTGGGCGAACCGGACAGAAGCGGGCGTACCCTTGTGGAAGCGCCTCGCCTATGTGGCGATCACGCGGGCCGAGACGCGGTTGCACTGGGTGGTCAGAAACCGGCTCGCGCGGCCAAAACAGATATTGGGAATCTCCGACCTGAAGGCGGCGCCAAAGCTGGAACTGAAATCCGAAGACGACAGGGCCGACGCAGGCGCATGACGCGGGCGGCCCGGAGTTTTTTCAAAAACTCCGGCACGATTTCTTGTAAGAAATCGTTTCGCGGTTGCGGGGGGATTTCCCTTTGGCCAGCGCGGCGCTAGGCTGCGGCGAAAAAAGAGAGGGTGCTCCCATGTCACTGGTTTTCGTTCAGATACGCTGCACACCGGGCCGCACTTACGAGGTCGCAGATGCAATCTGGGACCGGGAAGTCGTCAGCGAGCTTTACTCAACCAGCGGCGATTTTGACATTATCGCCAAGGTCTACATCCCCGAAGGGGAAGATACCGGCCATTACCTGTCGTCAAAGCTTTTCGACATTCCCGGCATCCAGCGCACCCTGACAACCATGACCTTCCGCGCGTTCTAGCGTACCAGCACCTTCCGGGCCGCGGTCATGTTCCAGCGTCAGGTCTGAAAGCGCCACGCCGATCAGAGGCGACATGATCCGGGGTTCTGCCATCGCCTTCAGATCGCTGCCGTCCCCGAGACTGATCGGCAGTTGCGCAGGGGGGCACCGCCGCCATGACATCGTCGGTGGTTAAAAGATGTGGACGGGTGATCGCCTTCTGCGCCATTGCCGTGACCTAAGTCACGAAATAGGTACAGATATCCAACAATTCTACCGATATTGCTGCGCCCGATGCCAACCGCAACCGTACAGAATGCAACAATCGGTCATTCACCTCCTCGGTCCCAACCTTGGCTTTCGGCAGTCAGGCTGCCCCCATTGCCTTTGGCAGATGGTTTGCGATGGTCGAGGTCTGCGGCGGAATGAAAGCGCGCGCGATCCAGGCTCCTTATGCCGGCCCTCCGAGATCGGATCCTCAGAAGAACAGGCGAAGGGCAGGAGCATGCCGCCGCATCATACGACCGGCGGCCTCGCCCGACTATCCGTCGCTGACGCGATTCCGGGTCTGTCTGACCGCTGAAGTCATGGCAGCGGTTACAGATCCTTAACCAGTCTGAGCGCGTCATAAATCGCCGCATGGGTGTTGCGCGCGGCCACCGCATCGCCGATCCGGAACAGGCGGAAGGCGCTTTCCGGGTTCGGCCGCAACGTCTGAAACCCGCCGGTCGAGAGCGCCTCGTAATCCACCTCGCCCAGGTTCGAGGACAGCGGTTTCAGCGCGAAATAAAGATCGTCAAGCGGCCTTGTGCCATGGTTCACCACCACCTGATCCACCAGGCGTTCGCGCCGGAAGTCGCCGTAATCACTGCCTAAAACAGCACGCAGCCGGTTGCCTTCGCGTGCGACCGACATCAGGCGCCAGGTCACGGTAAAGGTCGTGTCACGCTTTTGCAGATTGCGCATATAGGGCACGAGATTCATCGCCATAACCTCGGGCGAGAAGCTGCGATCCGGTGTCACGATCTCGACGCTTGCCCCGGTGGCCGAGATCAGATCTGCGGCCTGCAGTGCCGCATGGTCGCCGGCATCGTCATAGACCAGCGCGCTCGCCTCCGGCTTCACATCGCCCGCGAGTATATCCCAGGTCGAGACCACCAGGTCATTCCCGGCCTCCAGCACTTCGGTGTGGGGCAGGCCGCCGGTGGCGATGATCACCTCATCGGGCCGGGTCGTCAGCACCGTTTCCGGATCGGCAAAAGTGTTAAAGCGGAACGTTACCCCCTTCGCCTCGCATTGCGCCATGCGCCAGTCGATGATCGAGATCATCTCGCGCCGCCGGGCATCCTGTGCAGTCAGGCGGATCTGGCCACCGGCGCGGTCTGCAGCCTCAAGCACTGTGACGGCATGACCGCGGGCAGCAGCCACCCGTGCTGCCTCCATCCCCCCGGGGCCGGCACCTATGATCGTCACCCGTTTTTGCGCCGGTGCGGCGGGGATGTCATGCGGCATCGTTTCTTCGCGGCCCGAGGCGGCATTGTGCAGGCAGAACGCCATGCCGCCCTGATAGATGCGATCAAGACAGTAATTCGCGCCGACACAGGGGCGGATATCGTCCTCGCGCCCTTCGCGCAGCTTCCTGACCAGATGCGGGTCGGCGAGATGCGCGCGGGTCATGCCGACCATATCCAGCTTGCCAGAGGCAATTGCATGGCGGGCGGTCGGGATGTCGGGGATGCGGGCGGCGTGGAAGGTCGGAAACCCGGTTGCGGCCCGGATCTCGCCCGCAAAATCAAGATGCGGGGCCGAGGGCATGCCCTGGACCGGGATCAGATCGGTAAGGCCCGGATCGGTGTCGATATGACCCTTCACCACATTCAGGAAATCGACCAGCCCGCTGTCGCGCAGGCGCCGCGAGACCTCCATCCCCTCGGCCGGCCCCATGCCGCCTTTCAGATCCTGGTCGCCGGTATAGCGCAGTCCGACGATGAAATCCGGCCCGCAGCGGTCGCGAATGGCGCGCAGCACGTCAAAGGTGAAGCGCAGCCGGTTGTCGAGATCGCCGCCCCAGGGCGCGTCGAGATCGTTGGTCAGGGGCGACCAGAACTGTTCCAGCAAATGGCCGTAAGCTTCCAGTTCGATCCCGTCGACGCCCGCCGCCTTCATCCGCTCGGCCGCGTCGGTGAAATCACGGATCACGCGGGCGATGTCCCAGTCTTCCATGCGCTTGGGGAAGGCGCGATGCGCGGCCTCGCGTTCATGCGAGGGCGCCAGAACCGGCAGCCAGTCGCCCTTGTCCCAGCGGGTGCGACGGCCGAGATGCGTCAGCTGGATCATCACCGCTGCGCCATGGTCGTGACATTCATCGACCATCTGCTTCATCCAGCCGACCACCTCATCTTTCCAGGCGAGGATATTGTTGAACACCGGCGGGCTGTCGCGCGCGACACTGGCCGAACCTGCGGTCATCGTCAGCGCGACCCCCGCTTTGGCGCGTTCGACATGATAGGCGCGGTAGCGGCCTTTCGGCATCCCGTCCTCGGGATAGGCCGGTTCATGGCTGGTGATCATGATCCGGTTTCTCAGGGTCAGATGTTTCAGCTGAAAGGGCTGGAGGAGGGGGTCATTCGACATATCGGGCAAACCTGCTGGACCTGTTGATGGCGAGGATGAAAGAAATGTTCACACGTGTCAAGTTTAAGGGCATGGGTGAACATTGCGTTGCGCCAGAGGGGCGCAACGGCTAGGATCTGGCCATGGAGACAGGCGATATTCCCGAAACCGGCTGGCGCGGCTCGCCGGAAATCTGGCTCGAAGCGGCCTATGCGGCGCTGATCGAGGGCGGCATTGATCAGGTCAGAATCCTGCCGCTGGCAGTGCAGCTGGGCCTCGCGCGGACCAGCTTCTACTGGCATTTCAAGGATCGCCAGGCGCTGCTGACCGCCCTGGCAAAGCGCTGGGAGGCGCGCACCACCGGTCCGCTGCTGGCGGCCTGTGATGCTTACGCAGCGTCGGAGGCCGAGGCGCATCTGAATGTGATCTCGCTTTTTCTTGACCGCGCGGTGTTTGATGACCGGCTGGAATTCGCGGTGCGGGGCTGGGGGTTGCAGGATTCCGATATCGCCGGGCGCATCCGCGAGGCCGATCAGCAACGCCTCGATGCGCTTTGCGCCATGCTGATCCGCTGGGGCCACGCGCCCCATGAGGCCGACGTGCGCGCCCGTGCCATCTATCTGACGCAGATCGGATATATCTCGATGCAGGTCAGCGAGAGCCTTGCCGAAAGGATGCTGCGCATTCCCGATTATGTCGCGATCTTCTCTGGCGGTCCGCGCCCCGATCCGCAGGAACTGGCGCGGTTTCATGCCCGTCACGGGTTCTCGCCGCCCGGCTGAGGCTTGCCCATGCCCCCTTGCCGGGGCAGAAGACATCTATGGATACACTTTTCTTCGTCGCTTCGAAACTCATTTGGGGTCTGATCGGCCCCGAGAGCTGGTTTTTCATCGGGCTGGTTCTGGCCGTATTCGGCCTTCTCTTCGGCAGGCGCCGCCTGGCGGGCTGGTCTCTGGGCCTGACGCTGGGTTTTGCCCTGAGCGTCGCGATTCTGCCGGTCGGCGATATGGCGCTGCGGCCGCTGGAAGAACGCTACCCGATCCCGGACCTGCCGCCTGAGGTCACCGGAATTATCGTGCTCGGCGGTGCAGAGGACGGGACCTGGACCGTCCAGGGGCCGCAGGTGCGTTTTAACGACGCCGCCGAACGGTTCACCGAAGGACTGCGACTTGCGAAACTTTACCCCGAGGCAAAGCTTCTCTTTACGGGCGGGATGGGCTCGATCGGCAATATTGAGGCGATCCGGGTGCCGCCGGAGCGGACCACCGCGAGCGTCTTCTTTCTGGAACAGGGCATTCCGCCGGCGCAGCTGGTGATCGAATCGGCATCGCGCAATACAGCGGAAAATGCCCGTCTCAGCTATGAGACAATGCAGCCGCGCCCTGGCGAGACCTGGATCCTCGTGACCTCGGCCTTCCATATGGAACGTTCGGTCCGCACGTTCCGCGCCGCAGGCTGGACGGAAATCCTGCCCTGGCCGGTGGATTTCCGGGCGCGGCCCTTCCGCTGGGGTGTCGGCTGGAATTTCGCCTATAACCTCCGGCAGCTGTCTGTCGCGGCAAAGGAATATGTCGGGCTGCTGGCCTACAGCCTGACCGGACGCTGATGCCCGGACGCTGATGGCCGTGCGGTAATGACGCAGGCATCAGTGACGGGCGTTTCAGCGGCGGGCGCGCTGCAGGCCTAGAGCCAGCTTCCCCGACCGCTGCCGACCGCATCCTTGACCGAGGCAAAGCCCTCACGTGCAAGGATCGCATCAAGCCCGGTCGCGATCCGGCCGATCAGCGAGATCCCGTCATAGACCATCGCCGTATAGACCTGCACCGCCGAGGCGCCGGCGCGGATCTTCTCCCAGGCCTGTTCGGCCGAGCCGACACCGCCGACCCCGACCAGCGGGATCCGGCCATCGGTCAGCTGCGACAGTTGCGCCAGAACCCGGGTGGAGCGCTCGAACAAAGGCGCGCCCGACAATCCGCCGGTCTCGGTCTTATGGGCGCTTACAAGCCCGTCGCGCGACAGCGTGGTATTGGTCGCGATGATCCCCGACAGGCCCGAGCTCACCGCCACTTCGGCAATCGCGGCGAGGTCTTCGCCGGTCAGATCGGGGGCGATTTTCAGAAAGACCGGGATCGGGCGGGGCAGGGCGGCGCGGGTCTCCATCACGCCTGCGAGCAGGGCCCGCAGCGCTGCCGGCCCCTGCAGATCGCGCAGCTTTTCGGTGTTGGGCGACGAGACATTGACGGTGGCGAAATCGACGAAAGGCCCGCAGGTCGCCAGGACTTTCGCGAAATCCTGCGCGCGATCGGCGGAATCCTTATTGGCGCCAAGGTTCAGCCCCACCGGCACCGGCCCGGGGCGGCGCGCCTTCAGCCGGGCGGCAATCGCCTCCATCCCCTCATTGTTGAACCCGAAACGGTTGATCGCGGCACGGTCTTCGGTCAGGCGAAAGAGGCGCGGCTGCGGGTTGCCCATCTGCGGGCGCGGCGTTGCGGCGCCGACTTCGACAAAGCCGAACCCCGCCCGCGAGAGCGCCTGGATCGCCACTGCGTTCTTGTCATAGCCTGCCGCGAGGCCAATCGGATTGGACAGCATAAGCCCCGCCAGATCGGTCGAGAGCCGCGCCGAGGTCACCAGTCCGGGCAATGGGGCCAGCCCGGCACGCAGCGCCGAAAGCGACAGCCCATGGGCGCGTTCGGGATCGAACCGGTGCAAAAGGCAAAGACCGGCGCGTTCGATCATGCTCATGGTGTTTTCCTCAGATCAGGCCTTCGGGGAAGATATGGCCGGTCGCACCCAGGGGCAGCGATTTGTCCCAGACCACATCTGCCAGCCGCAAATTGCGGTAGAGATGTGGGAAGAGCGCGCCGCCCCGCGATTCCTCCCATTTCAGATCGGGGGCAAGGCGCTCGGCATTGCAGGCCACCAGCACAAGGTCGCTTTCCTCGCTGAAATGCTTCGCCGCTGTTTCCGCCGCCTGCGAGGGCGTCGAGAAATGGATATAGCCATCGGCGAGATCAACCGGCGCACCGGCGGTTTCGCCGGCGGCACGGAAAGCATCCCATTCGGGGCGGCGGAATATCTTGAGGATGAGCATGGCGCGCTTCCTGCACCCGAAGGGCGGCTGCGTCAAATGAAAACCGGCAAAAAAACCGGGGTTCAGGGCCAAGGATGTGCAGAAACCACCTTGCCGCGCTTGCACAAGCGCGCGAAGCCCGCTATCTGAAGAAAACTGTCGCCGCCCCGTAAGGGTGAGGCAGCAGATGCGGGCGTTGTGTAATGGTAAGACCCCTGCCTTCCAAGCAGGAGACGCGGGTTCGATTCCCGCCGCCCGCTCCAGTTTCCATTGATCCAACAACACAAGATACGCACATGCATCAATGGCTTGTGAGGTATTTTGGCGGCAATTCCTGCCATCAGGATCGGCCAGACGTGATCTTTTGGTGCCTCATTTTGTGCCACATCCCGACAGCAAGTTTCCAGATCCGGCCTTCGAACCGGTCGATGCCGGGCGCAAGTCTGGGTACGAGGAAGCAGGCGTGCATTTCGTGCCGGGCTATTTCCTCACCTTGCGCGATGCGATGGAAACGGCCTTCGGCGCATCCGATGCCGATGCCGATGCCGATGCCGGCGTCTGGGACTGGAACCCGTCACCGGATGATGTCCGGAATCAGAGGCAAAAATACCAAGAATCAAATAGCTGTACGATCAGGTCTTCAGGCGCTCTGCTTGCGCTGCTGGCTGCGTCAAAAGGAAATATCGGGCAAGCCCGATCCGTGCCTTCCAAGATACCGCGCTGCCAATTTTAGTCATGGTTGTTTCTGGTGCGGGCATGACTGCTCTCTTACCAAGATGCCAGCGCCATGCAGGATTTCCAGGAAGTCAAAATCGCCACGCATTGGACAAGAGATGTACGTGTCAGTGTTTTGCGCGCCGAGGCTGGTGTATGTCGTCCGGAGATCTGGGAATGCGCGTTTCGGGCACCGGGGCGCGTTGGACCGGAAGAGACCCGGGGGCGGATGGCTGCGTGGCTCCGCGGAGCAGCGGTCAGGTGCGAGATGCGGGGGGCGCGGCAGATGATGGACCTGGGAGACTGGCTCAACGAATACAGTGGGCCGAATTACACATGGTATGTCAAACGACTGAGCGGCAATGACACGCTTGCCAACAAAACGCATCAGGCCGGTCCCTATATTCCCAAGAACTTACTGTTCGACGTCTTGCCCGCGCTCGGTCGGGTTGACGTCGAAAATCCGACCGCCTGGTTCGACGTCTACATCGACAGCCATGCCGACTACCGCCAGATCCGCGCATTCTACTACAATTCAAAACGGTACAAGCAGCAGAGGAACGGGCGCGACGAAACCCGGCTTACGAATTGGGGCGGCTCTGAATCTGCACTGCTCGACCCTGAAAATACCGGCGCGCTGACCATATTCGCATTTGCCCTTGGTCAGGAAGCGGGGCCAAATTGTCACATCTGGGTATGCCGCCATGAACCTGAGGAATATCTGGTCGAGGATCGCATCGGTCCCGTCGAGCCTGGCAAAGCATTCATCCAACCGGTAGGCGGCGTGATCCAGGGCGACCTTTTCTCGACAAGTGCCTCCGTCCGTGCCAGTTGCTGGCTGACGCCAGCCGAGATTCCTGCTGCATGGCTTTCGAAATTCCCCAGCGGAACCGAGATCATCGCCAGGGCGGCCGGGCTTCAGTCCCATGGCAGCCTGATGCCCGATCTGCGCCTCATGAAACGGCGTGCCTGTGAGTATGAAATATTCCGCAGCGTTGAGGAAGCTGTTGAGCTGCCGCTTATCAAAAAGGGCTTCACGGATATTGACGGGTTCGTTTCCCGCGCGCAGACCATTCTCCAGCGCCGGAAGTCGCGCGCCGGCCGGTCACTCGAACTCCATGCCCGTGAGATCTTTTTAGAAGAGAAGCTCGTTGAGGGGATCGACTTCTCGCACCAGCCCGAATCTGAACCGGGGAAGTCACCGGATTTTCTGTTCCCGTCAGAAGCGGCCTACAAAGATACTCATTTTCCGGCGGAGAAGCTGCGGATGCTGGCGGTGAAGACCACGATGAAAGACCGTTGGCGCCAGATTCTGAATGAGGCCAATCGTGTGGAACACAAGCACCTGCTGACATTGCAGGAAGGGATCTCAGAAGCCCAGTTCAAAGAGATGGTTGAAGCAAAGGTAACGCTTGTCGTGCCCAAGCCGATAATCGAGAAGTTCCCCGGATCAGTTCAGCCTCACCTGCAAACGCTGGAATCCTTCATCCGCGACATGCGACTGCTGAGGGCCTGATGACTGCAGATTTCGAGAAACACTGAAAGTTCGGAAACTGGATTCTTCGGGCCATTCGAGTGCCAGGATGCGGCAGATAAGACATGGGCGCCCCGCACCACCCGACCAGGGTACACCTTCTTCTATGCAAGACAAAAGAAGCTTGCAGGTGGCTGATCGATCTGATGGCCGGCCTGATGGGCATCATGCTTCTTGCGGCTGGAGGCCGGTGAAGCGGAACTGACGCCCCGTCGCCCGGGAGGGAAGATGGTGCTTCCCGTCGTTTTTCCTGACCGGCAGGGCTTGCAGTTGCGGGAATTTGGGTCGACACCTGTTCGTTGTCAGCGAAATTCCCAAGGAGCGTCTCCCCTATGGCCAGAGATCCCATTGTGCGAGAAGAAGCCGAATCGGACGATACGGAGAGCTCTGCCCGGCGGGATGCACATCAGTTCGGCGCGATCCTGCGCGCCCGTCGACGGGCGCTGGATCTCACCCTGAACGACGTTTCGCAAAAGACCGGTCTCGCCAAAGGGTTTCTCAGCGACATCGAGCGCGACAAGACTTCGCCCTCGGTTGCTTCGCTTGTCAGCCTTTGCGATGCGCTGAGCCTGCCGGTAGGTGATCTTTTTGCGCCTTCGCCGAATGTTCTGGTGCGGGCCGAGGCGCGCCAGCCGATCAAATTCGGCGGAATCGGTGTGTCCGATCATCTTCTCACCCCCAGCCACGGGGTAAAGATGCAAGCGATCTGGTCGGAAATCGCACCGGGGGGAACCGCAGGTGATCAACTTTATGCGCTGCGTTCCGAGGAGGAGCTGGTTCTGGTCATAAGTGGCGATCTTGCCCTGAACATCGAGGGTGAGGAGACGATTCTTCACCCCGGAGATTCGATCAGCTTTGATCCCCGGCGCCTGCACAGCTTTCGTAACCCCTCGTCTTTGCTGCCCACGATTGCCGTATTCATCATGACTCCGCCCCCGGCCTGATCATTTTTTTACGCTTATGAAGAACAAAGTTCGGTATTTGCGAAATTGTTATTGACGAGATCGCCGAACAGCTTCACGTTCTGTAAAAACAGTACAGGGAGCAATTTCATGAATACCCGCCTCAGCAGATGTATGATTCCGGGCAAAGCGACACTGGCAGCGGTGATCGTCGCCGCCGCGTCGCCCCTTGCCGCCCAGAGCGTGCCGGATTTTGCGGCAGACGGCTTCTCGGTCTGCGTTGACCCGACGTTCCCGCCAATGGAATACATGGCGAATGCTGCCGACAAAGAGCCGAGCGGCGTTGATATTGATGTTGCGCGTGCGCTGGCTGCGCATTGGGGCGTTGCCGTCAGCTTTGTCAGCATGGATTTCGCGGGCCTCCTGCCCAGCCTCGAGGCAGGGCGCTGCGACGCGGTGATTTCCGGCACTGTGCTGCGCGAGGATCGCCTGAAGACCTTCAACGCCGTGCCCTATCTTGACACATCCACCGTGCTGATCGCCGGCAAAGGGGCGCCTGCCGTCTCTGATATTGCCGAACTGGCGGGCAAAACCGTCGCGGTGCAATCGGGAACCTCATATCCCGGCCGGGTGGAAGCGCTGAATGCCGAGCTGGAAGCTGCGGGCCTCGCTCCGACCAAAATCCAGCAATATCCCAAACAAAGCGATGCGATCCAGCAGCTGCTGGTCGGGCGTGCCGCCTATGTCGTGACCCAGGATACCGAGATCGCCTTCCGCGAGCTGGAAGATCCCGGCAAGTTCGATGTGGTCTTCACCATGCCCGCCGCCGTTTTCGAGCCTTTCTCGGTCTATCTGCGCAAGGATGACGCCGAAACGGCGAAAACCGGTGAGGCGGTGAAGGCTCTGGTTGAGAATGGCGAGCTGCTGAAGATCGTCGAAAAGTGGAACCTCTCGCCCTCGCAGCTCAACGGCATCGGCGAGTAATATACTGACAGGGCTACCATGAGTTTTGATGTTTCAACCTTTTGGGAGGCCCTGTTTTCATGGCCCTTCCTGCGCGGCGCGTTGCTGACCCTCGGGTTGACGGTTGCTGCGCATATGACCGCGATCCTGATCGCGCTGCCCCTGGCGGTGGTCCTTAACGGACCACCCTCAATCCTGCGCAAACTGATCACGGCCTATGTCGGTTTTTTCCGGGCAGTTCCGACACTGCTGCAGTTGCTGTTCGTCTGGAACGCCCTGCCGCAGATCTTCCCGATTTTTCGTGAGGAATGGTTCACGCCTTTCCTTGCGGCATGGATTGCGCTTTCGCTGAATGAATCGGCCTATCAGGTCGAGATCAACCGATCTGCGCTTTCGGCAGTGGATAACGGGCAGATGGCGGCGGGCCAGGCCATCGGCCTGAAGAAATCGCATATCTACCGCTATATCATGATGCCTCAGGCGCTGCGGGTGGCACTGCCGCCGACGATGAACGAATTCATCACGCTGCTGAAGCTGACCTCGCTGGCCTCGATCATCTCGCTCCAGGAGCTGATGACCGTCACCCAGATCAATGTCGCCCGGACCTTCCAGTTCTCGGAATATTACGCTGTGGCGCTGACCTGGTATCTGGTCATGGTCTATTGCCTGATGGGGCTGCAGAAACTGGTCGAGCGCCGCTTCCGCTGGTCAAGCCGCACCGAGGCCGCCGTGCTGGCCGAAACCCGCCGCAGCAGGGGGTGGTAAGAAATGATCAGCCTGAAAAACGTCAATAAGAACTACGGCGCCTTCCATGCGCTGAAAGATGTCAGCCTTGATATCGCCCAGGGTGAGAAGGTGGTGATCTGCGGCCCGTCGGGGTCAGGGAAATCCACGCTGATCCGTTGCGTGAACCATCTTGAACCGCATGACAGCGGCGAAATCCGGCTTGATGGGCTGGAGGTGGGGGCACCAAAAGATGTGCTGAAGGTCCGGCGGACTGCGGGCATGGTGTTCCAGAATTTCAATCTTTTCCCGCATCTCACCGTGCTGGAAAACTGCATCCTCGCACCAAAGCTCGCCAGCGGGGTGAGCGACCGCGAGGCGCGGAAGATGGCAGAGGAATACCTCGCCCGGGTCCATATCCTGGATCAGGCCTGGAAATATCCGATCCAGCTCTCGGGCGGCCAGCAGCAGCGGGTCGCCATCGCGCGGGCGCTTTGCATGAAGCCGAAGGTCATGCTGTTTGACGAGCCGACATCGGCGCTTGACCCGGAAATGGTCGGCGAAGTGCTGGATGTGATGGGCGAGCTGGCGGCCGAAGGCATGACCATGATCTGCGTCACCCATGAGATGGCATTTGCCCGCAAGGTCGCGGACCGCGTTGTCTTCATGGATGCCGGACGCATCATCGAAGTGGCCCCGCCCGAAGAGTTCTTCGCCACGCCGAAATCGGATCGCGCGCGCGCCTTCCTCTCACAGATCTCGCATTGACCGTCAGATTGACTGGCAGGGGCCGCGCGCTCCCGGCAATGCTTAATACCCCAAGGAGAATGACATGGCTGATTTCGACATCGAACAGGCCAAAAAGGATGTGGGCCGCTGGTACTGGCATGGTATCCCGACCTTCTTCCGCTGCGACTGGAACGAAGATCCCGCTGCGGCCGATATCGCCCTGATCGGCGTGCCGCACAGTTCCGGCAATGGCTCGACCGAGCGTGACCAGCATCTTGGGCCGCGCGCGGTCAGGAATATCTCGGCCCTTTATCGCCGCAGCCATGGCCGCTTTGGGATCACGCCCTGGGATCTCGTCACCATCAATGATGCCGGTGACACGCCGCTGCCCGAAGCGATGAACAATGACGTCTCGGTTGAGCATATCGAGGCCTATGCCGCGCAGTTCGAGAAAGCCGGCACCCGCGTTGTCGCCATGGGTGGCGATCACTCGATCACCGGACCGCTGGTCAAGGCCTGCGCCGGCGCGCATTCCTCGCTGACCGGGGGGCAAAAGGTCGCGCTGGTGCATTTTGACAGCCATACCGACACGCTGATGCATCTGCCGCACTGGCTGGGCAATAAGCGCTCGGCGGCGCATTGGGGCGCTTATCTGGTCGAGGAAGGCCATGTCGACGCCTCCAAATCGACCCAGATCGGCATCCGCGCGAATGTCGGAACCGCCGGCTCGCTGAACACTTCGGACGAACTGGGCTACCGGATCGTCGGCATGGATGAGGTTGAGGAAATCGGCTGGAAAGGCGTGGTCGAGATCCTGCGTGAGCGGATCGGCGATACCCCGGTTTACATCACCTTCGATCTGGATAGCCTCGACCCCTGCGACGCGCCCGGGGCCTCGAACCTGGAGCCGGGCTATCCCGGCATCCGCATCGGCGAGGCCGTCCGTATGCTCCAGGGCCTCCGCGGTCTGAATGTGGTCGGTGGTGACGTGGTCTGCCTGATCCCGACCAAGGACAACCCGAACAAGATCACCGCGCAGAATGCCATGGTCGTCATGTTCGAGATGCTCTCGCTGATGGCCGACTATATCCACACCAACCGCTGAGACCTGGCATGCATATCCCATCGAAGGCAGAGGTCGTCATCATTGGCGGCGGTATTGCCGGCTGTTCAATCGCTTATCACCTGACGAAGCTTGGCATCACCGACGTGGTGTTGCTCGAGCGCAAACAGCTGACCTGCGGCACCACCTGGCATGCTGCCGGGCTGGTGACGCAGCTGCGCGCGTCGCAGCGGATGACCGAGCTGGCGCAATATACCGGCGAGCTGTTTGGCCGGCTGGAAGAAGAAACCGGTCAGGCCACCGGATTCAAGCGCAATGGGTCGCTGCGTCTGGCAAAAACCCATGCGCGCTATGAAGAGCTGGCGCGCGGCGCTTCGATGGGACGCAACTTCGGCCTGCCGGTCGAGGCGCTGACACCCGAAGCCGTAAAGGAACGCTGGGACCCGATCTCGACCGAAGGTCTGGTCGGCGGCTTCTGGTTCCCCGATGACGGCCAGGTGAACCCCGCCGATGTGACCATGGCCTATGCCAAAGGTGCAAGGATGGGCGGCGCCAAGATCCTTGAAGGGGTCACCGTCACCAGAATTCTGCAGGAGAATGGCCGCGCCTCTGGCGTGATGACCGAATTCGGCCCGATCGCCGCCTCGAAGGTGGTGATTACCGGCGGTATGTGGTCGCGCGATCTGGCCGCAGATATCGGTGTCACCCTGCCATTGCATGCGGCCGAGCATTTCTATGTCGTGACCGAGGCAATCCCCGAGCTCAAGCGCGATCTGCCGGTCATGTTCATGGCTGATGAGTGGAGCTATTACAAAGAAGACGCCGGCAAGCTGCTGGTCGGCTTTTTCGAGCCGGGCGCCAAACCCTGGGGTCAGAAAGGCATCGCGGAAAGCTTCTGCTTCGATGCGATCCCCGAAGATATCGAACATATCTCGCCCTATCTTGAAATGGCGATGGAACGGGTGCCGGTGCTGCAAAAGACCGGGATCCAGCTGTTCTTCAACGGCCCGGAAGCCTTTACGCCCGACAACCGCTATCACCTCGGCGAGACCGCCGAGATCAGCGGGCTGTTTTCGGCCACCGGCTTCAACTCGATCGGCATTCTGTCCTCGGGCGGGGTCGGCAAATCGATGGCCTCCTGGATCGCCGATGGCCATCCGCCGGTTGAGCTGATCGATGTCGATGTGCGCCGGACGCAGAAATTCCAGCGCAACCGCAAATATCTCGAAGACCGCTCTGTCGAGACCATCGGCACGCTTTTCGACATGCACTGGCCGGGCAAGCAGTTTGAAACCGCGCGGGGCGTGCGGCGCTCTCCCTTCCATGACCGGATGCTGGAGGCGGGCGCCTTCATGACCGAGCTGGCAGGTTGGGAACGGCCCGGCTTCTTCGGCACGCCTGAGGAACTCGCGAATATCGACTATTCCTACCACCAGCCCAGCTGGTTCCCGAATGTCGCCGCAGAATGCCGCAATACAGCCGAGAATGTCTCGGTCTTCGACTATAGCTGCTTCGTGAAATACCGTGTCGAAGGGCCGGATGCGCTGTCAGCGCTGAACCAGATCTGCGCCGGAAACTGCGATGTCGAGGCCGGCAAGATCGTCTATACCCAATGGCTGAACCCGCGGGGCGGGATCGAGGCCGATGTTACGGTGATCCGTGTCTCTGAAACCGAGTTCCTTGTGATCACGGTGGCAGTCTCGCAGCGCCGCGACATCAGCTGGTTCCGCCGCAATCTGCCCGAAGGTGCACGCGTCCATATCAGCGACATTACCTCGGCCACGCCGATGCTGGCAGTGATGGGACCGAAATCGCGCGAGTTGCTCACGCGGATCTCGCCCGATGACTTCTCGAACGAAGGTTTCCCCTTCGGCACCTCGCGCGAGATCGATCTTGGCTATGCAAGGGTGCGCGCAAGCCGCCTGACCTTTGTTGGTGAACTTGGCTTTGAACTGCTGATCGATGCGGAATTCGCAGGCCATGTCTGGGAGGTGCTGGCGGAAGCCGGCAAGGATCTCGGGCTGAAACCCGCCGGCTACTTCGCGCTGAACTCGCTCAGGATGGAAAAGGGCTACCGGCACTGGGGCCATGACATCGGTGAAGAAGACACGCCCTATAACGGCGGTCTCGGCTTTGCTGTGGCGCTGGAGAAGGAAGGTGGCTTTATCGGCCGCGATGCGCTGCTGGCGCAAAAGGCCGAAGGCACCGTACGCCGTCGCCTCGTACAGGTTCAGCTGGAAGGCGGTGCCGATGCGCCGATGCTCTTCCATTACGAGCCGTTGACCCGCGACGGGGAACTGGTCGGATCGGTGATGTCGGGGGCTTACGGTCACCGTGTCGGCGCCTCGCTTGGCCTCGCCTATGTGTCGCATCCCGAGGGCGTCAAACGGGAATGGCTTGAGACAGGCACCTGGGAGGTCGAGGTGGCAATGAAGCGCTATCCGGCACGGGTACAGTTCGGTCCCTGGTATGATCCCGGCGGTGCGAAAATCAAAAGCTGAGCGACCACACCGCGCAGGCGGTAAAAAATGGCCGCATCAGACGGGCATTAGCCTGATGTTCCCCTTTCTCATTTGGGGTCATGCCACGCTTTCGATCCCGGCGGTGCCGGAGCTGTCACGTAAGTGTTCCGGCCTGTCGCTGAATTGGGCCCCCTGGCGTCTGAACGCCAGGGGGCTTTTGCCTGTCAGGGCCGAAGGCTGGCGGCGTGGGGTAAAGCAGCCATTGGTGACCCGGAAGATGGTGGTATCGGGCTGACGGCGGGTCTCCCAGATGCGGTGCAAGATCAGGCCGGCCCTGATGGTCAGGCAGAAAGTCGCGCCGGTCGCGGCAGCATGACCGTCAGCCTTGCGCCTCATCGCGCCTGAACTCGTCTGTGAATCCCGCTCCCGGGATCCTGTCCGCCTTGCTTCCGAAATTTCCGGGCAAGGTGTCTGCAACTCCTGGGGCTATCGGGCTACCGTTTCCTGTGCTTCTTCGGTCCAGACCCTGAACCTGGTCAGCAGATGCGGGCCGAAAGAATGGATCAGCGGGATATCGGTCGCGTCCCGGCCGCGCGCAATCACCACCCGTCCGATGCGGGGTTCGTTATGGCGGGCGTCGAGGGTGAACCAGCGATCCTCCAGCCAGACCTCGCACCAGGCGTTGAAATCCATCGGCGCCGGATTGTCCGGCACACCGATATCGCCGAGATAGCCATTGGCGTAGCGTGCCGGGATATTCATGCAGCGGCAGAGCGTGATGGCGAGATGCGCAAAATCACGGCAGACACCGACCCGTTCCTGCCAGGCCTCCGAGGCGGTGCGGGTGGCGCGCGCATGCTCATATCCGAAAGTGAGGTGCCGGTTCACATGGTCAAAGATCGCCCGCACCCGCGTCCAGCCCGGCGCCACATTGCCGAACAACTCCCAGGCCTGTGCCATCATGAGATCTGTCTCACAGTAGCGGCTGGCCAGGAGATGACCAAGCACCTCGTCTGGCAAGGCGCTGAGCGGGCATTCCCGTGCCGTCTCATCCCAGTGGTCCGGCCGGCCGTCCACCTCGACCAGGCTGTCGCGTGACAGGCGCATGGCACCGGCGGGTGCTGTCAGTCGCAGACAGGAATTGCCATAGGGGTCGGCATAGGTCCGGTTGGGGACAGAGCGTGAAACCTGCAGCCCGCTGGTTCTGATGATGCTCCCGGCGAAATCCGGATGTGGATCCAGCAGCGCGATCACCTCTGTCGGCTGATCGCAGGTGATCTCGATCTCGTAACCCAACCGGATAAGCACATTCATACTCCTCACTTGAGGCAGGATGAACGCCTGCGGGCGAGACAGGTTCCGACAGGCAGAGCCGCGACAGGGGCATTCTGATCATCCGTGGCAAAGACCCGCCGTTGCCAGTGACCTGTCCGGAACCTTGATCCGGAGGAGATGTTACCTCTGCACGAGTGTTTTGCGTAAAAGGAGAGAATACCATGGACCATACCAGACATATCCGCCTGAACGACACGGAACTGACAGAGGCCGTGCTGAACGGGGCTACCATCTATGGCCCCGGCGACGAGAAGATCGGCCATGTTTCTGAAGTGCATGGCCAGGGTGCCGGGGCGCAGATCATCGTCGATGTCGGCGGCTTCCTTGGTATCGGCGCCAAGCCGGTCGCTGTTCCGGCGCGTGACCTCGATTTCATGCGTGACGAGAGCAATGCCGTCCATGCAGTGACCCGCTGGACCAAGGACGAGCTGAAGGCCCTGCCGGAGCATCGCCACTGATCGCCTGGAAATGGCTGCCGTCCGCCCGGGCAGGGCGGGCGGCTTCACATAGGGAGAACCCCATGAAAACGCTTCAGGAAGCCTTTGAGCATACGTTGCAGGATATCTACTGGGCCGAGACCGCTTTGCTCAAGGCGCTGCCGAAAGTTGCAAAATCGGTGAACAATGCCGAGTTGAAGCGCGCCTTCGACGATCACCTTGCCGACACGAAAGGCCATATTGCCACGCTGGACAAGGTGTTCAAATCCATCGGGCAAAAGGCCGCCGGCGAGAAATGCGATGCCATGGCCGGGCTGTTGAAAGAGACAGACGGGCTGATCGCAGAGGCCGGGGGCCATGCGCTGGATGTGGCGCTGATCGGTGCGGCCCAGGCCGTCGAGCATTACGAGATTGCCCGCTACGGGACCTTGCGGGAATGGGCGAAAGTGCTGGGCCATGACGAGGCCCATACCCTGCTCAGTTCCATCCTCGATGAGGAAAAGGCCGCCAATGCACGTCTCAACGCGCTTGCGGTGATGGCCGTGAACGAGGCGGGCAAGAAGCAGAAGTGATCCTGCGCAGGGCGGCCCGGTCATATCCGGGCCGGCCTTTTCCGGTCAGCGCCGGACCGCGCGCGAGCCCCAGATCAGAATGCAGGCCCCCACGGCGCCGGCAACCAGATAGCCAAGCCAGCCCCCGAAAGAGACGCCCAGCAGGCCAAAGAGGAACCTTGCGATTGCGGCCCCGACGATGCCGAGCAGCACATTTGCGAAAATCCCGGTATCGGATTTCATGAAACCCGATGCGATCCAGCCGGCGAGGCCACCGATGATGATGGCTGCGATCCAGCCGATGCTTTCATTGTCCATTCGTCTCTCCTGTTGGACTGGTGCCGCGACGCCCAGGGGGGGGGTGTTCCAGACAGGGCGGCTTTTCCGGAAACGCATTGGCGCCCGTCGGGTTCCCAGAGGTATCGGCTTGCCTCGCGAAATCCCCGGGCGATCCGCCATTGGTGGCATTTTCAAGGGGCAAGAGCGGCTGCAAAGCCGCATTCGCCGCCTTAGGCTGGATCAGCGATAGCGGAAGATCCCGGCATCGGGATCGAGCGTGCCGGCAATAGCGGCGGCGATGATCTGCGCTCCGATGACCGAAAAAGTGATGCCATTGCCGCCAAACCCCATAACCGCAAAGGCGCGCTCGAACCCCGGCACCCGGTCGATGATCGGCAGCCCGTCCTCGGTGACACTGAACGGCGCCGACCAGGTACAGGCCGGCCTGCCGATCTTCACCCCGGTCAGATCGCGCAGCTTCTTCGCGATGATCTTTGCCTTTTTCGCCAGCTTCTTCGGATCGGCATTGGCGTCGCATGCATCTTCATCCTCGCCGCCCGCGATCACGCGCCCGGCCTCATCGGTGCGGAAATAGAGATACGGCTCGGCGGCCTCCCAGACGATGGTGTCGCGCATCCAGCCGGGCAGGGAGCTGAGCGGCGCAGAGGCCAGTGCCCAGGTCGAGGTGACATGATGCGATTTCGTCTTCATCTGCGGCAGGTATTCATAGCCGGTGCAGAACACCGCATGGCCGGCCACCAGAACCTCGCCCGCCCGTGTTGCCAGCGCGATACCGCCGGGCAGTTCCGCAATATCGGTGATCTCGACCGGCGAGACGATCTGGGCCTTGCGCGACAGGGTCACCTGCAAAAGCCCCGCCGTCAGCTGGGCCGGATTGGCCGAGGCCGAGGCATCGGACCAGATCGCCGCAGGGCGGTCGATGCCATAGCGCTCCATCAGATCGGCGCGTCTGAGGTATTCGGCGCGGATGCCGATCTCTGCGCGTGCCTTTGCCTCATTCGACAGCGCTCTTGCGCCCAGATCATTGCCCGCCAGATAAAGCGCGGGCTTGGCGCGCATCTGGCAGTCAAGCTTCAGCTCTCCGGCCAGCGTGACCAGATCGGCAACCGCGCGGACCGACCGCAGCCAGGCCCGGTCGGCATGATCTTTGCCGATCTTCTTGCGCAGCCGCGTCAGCGGCACGTCGATTTCATGCTGGATCATCGCCGTGGAGGCCGGGGTGGAGCCGCGCACCGGTGGCCGCCGGTCCAGGATCAGCACCGATTTCCCGGCTTTTGTCAGCGCCTCGGCAACCAGCGCGCCCGAGATGCCCGCCCCGACCACAATCACGTCGAAACGGTCACGGGTCAGGTCCGCCTGTGCCGCAACCGTCGAATGCGGCGTCTTCACCCAGAAGGGCGTGCCGGTCCGCAGATCATCCTTGCGGGTCTTCGCCTTGTGCTTTGCCATGATGCGCCGTCCTTCAGCTGTTGCCCCGGATGTACCGCGTCTTTCACCGGTCCCGCCTGCCACGCCCCGGAACGGGCAGCGCGAAGATCCTCGCCGAACAGGCAAGCTCGATACCGCCCGCTGCCAGTGGTTCATAGGCCGGATCGGCAATGTCGCGCCCGCCGGCTGCCATATGGCGCAGGCTGACCGCACCCTCGCGCGGCGGGGCACCGGAGGCTGCCCATCTCCGGCAACAGGGGCGCCGCCATTGGCGCGACGCGAGGCAGCGCGCGCAGCTCGATATGGGGATTGCGCGCCAGCATGTCACCGATGCGCCCGCGCCAGGCCTCGTCCCGCGTGACCTGCAACAGGAAGTGGTCCGGATCATGGTGGCGCCTTGCAGGGTCGGAATGGCCATGGGTCACCAGCGCGCGCGGCGCTGGGCGGAGGGGGCGATGTAGAAATCCCCGGCGCGCAATAAAGACCCGCATCGGTGGGACAGACGATCTCCTCCGCCCTCGGCGTCATGGCCCTGCCAGTCATGCAAGATCACGCAGCCCCGCCTCGCGCGCCCAGTAACGGCGCTTTGCGGTGTCGGGCAGATCCTCCCACGGGCCGATGCCCGCGCCGTCCTTGATCCCGGCGCGGGTCAGGATCACCGCCGAACCCTTGCAATGGCCGATGGCTTTGAGATGGGCGAAAGCATCCATCACAAAGCCGATGGCAGCGCTGTCTTTCGCCAGCTTTTCTGCCTGATCGGGCATCAGGATCATGGCGATGGCATCGAACAGCACCGATGGGCTGCCTGCAAGCTGGCCGTCCGGGGTGATGCTGCCGCCTTTGAGCTTCAGCGGGCCGACCTTCGGCGCGACGGTAAAGACCGTGCCGCCTTCGGCCTCGATGGCCCTGGTCAGTTTGTCGATGCCCTCCTTGTCCGACCCTTCGGCGATCAGAAGGCCGATCTTGCGGCCCTTCAGCGTCTCGTTCCAGTTTTTCTGGATCGACAGCGCGTCCGAAGGATCAAGATCCAGCGGCGCGCGGAAGGGTCTGGCAGGCTCTGGCAGCCCGATCCCCAGCCCGTCCGCCACGCGCGTGCCGAGATCTTCGTCGATCACCCGCAGATGCGACAGAATCCGCGCGCGTACATGGCCAAGCCCCACCTTCGACAGTTCGAAGACGAAGGCCGAGGCGATATGCGCCTGTTCATTTTCCGTCATCGAGCGCCAATACATCCGCGGCTGGCTGTAATGATCACCAAAGCTCTCGGCGCGGATCCGTAGCTTTTCACCCGCAACCTCCTGCGGGGCGGTGACAAAACCCGCAGTGCCGGCGCGCGGACCTGGGTTCTCGCCGGCCTGATCGAGGCTGTTCGGCTCGTAATTCGCACGGCCCTGCGGCACGGCGGTCTGCATCAGCCCGTCGCGCATCATATTGGCATAGGGGCATTTCGGCGCATTCACCGGGATCTGGTGAAAATTCGTCGTGCCCAGCCGCGATTTCTGCGTGTCGAGATAAGAGAACAGCCGCCCCTGCAGCAGCGGATCATCGCTGAAATCGATCCCCGGCACGATGTTCGAAGGCAGGAAGGCCGCCTGTTCTGTCTCGGCGAAATGGTTGTCGGGGTTGCGGTTCAGGGTCATGCGGCCGATCACGCGCAGCGGCACCACCTCTTCGGGGATGATCTTTGTGGGGTCGAGCACGTCATAGGGCAGGCTGTCAGCCAGGGTCTGATCGAAGACCTGCACCGCGAAATCCCATTCGGGGAAATCGCCTGCCGCAATCGCCTCATAGAGGTCGCGGCGGTGATAGTCATTGTCGGCGCCCTGGAGTTTCGCGCTTTCGTCCCAGATCAGCGACTGAGTGCCCAGAACCGGGCGCCAGTGGAACTTGACGAAACGCACCTCGCTTTGGGCATTCACCAGTTTGAAGGTGTGAACGCCGAAGCCCTCCATCATCCGCAGGCTGCGCGGAATGGCGCGGTCAGACATCGCCCAGATCACCGTATGCAGGCTTTCGGGCATCAGCGAGATGAAATCCCAGAAGGTATCATGCGCCGAAGCCGCCTGCGGATAGCCCTTGTCGGCCTCCATCTTCACCGAATGGATCAGGTCCGGAAACTTGATCGCGTCCTGTATGAAGAAGACCGGGATATTGTTGCCGACCAGATCCCAGTTGCCCTGATCGGTATAGAATTTGACCGCAAAGCCCCGCACATCGCGCGGCGTATCGACCGATCCGGCCCCGCCCGCGACCGTGGAGAACCGTGCGAAGACCGGCGTTTCCTTGCCTTTCTCTGCAAACAGGCTGGCGCGGCTGAGGTCCGGGATCGGATCGGTGCAGGTGAACACCCCATGCGCGGCCGAGCCACGGGCATGAACGATACGCTCGGGGATGCGTTCATGGTCGAAATGGAAGATCTTCTCGCGCAGCAGGAAATCTTCGAGAAGCGTCGGCCCCCGGGCACCCGCGCGCAGCGAGTTCTGGTTGTCAGAAACCGGAATGCCATGATTCGTCGTGAGAGCCTCGCCGCCGCGCTGCTGTGTCTCTCCGGAATTTCCGGTGGCTGTGTCATAGGATTTGCGTGCCATCTGTCCTGCCTTTCAAAGGTGGGAAAGTGTGGCGCCGGGCAGTGACGTCAGAGGCCCGTGGCGCCGTCTCTTTCACCTGGGTGGGGCGCCTCATTACCGCGTCGTTCCTCTGCGGTTTATCGGGGCACGCCATTCAGACGCGCCCCGGGTCTGTCTTATGCCGATCAGATCCGGTAGCTGAACCCGCCCCAGATGCGGTTCTCGTCGCGATGACGGCCCCCGCGTACCGCGCCGGCGACGGCGGCGGCACCGGCCACCAATGCGGCGGCGGTCAGCAGGAAGGCGGTCAGGATCGCGCTTTTACGTGCGGTCTCGGCTGCGGCGATGGCGGTCTCTTCCGCCTCTTTGGCCAGACGCCCGGCCTCGGCGCGCGCCTCCGCGACGGCGGCCTCTGCTTTCGAGCGTGCCTCCTGGACCGCCGTTACGGCCTGATCCACGCGGGCCTCAACCTCGGCCTCGGTTTGTCCGGTACGACGCGCGACGGCGGCGATCAGGAAGGCACGATCACCGTCGGAAATCGCGCCCGTCCGCATCACATTGCCCAGAACCACGCCGCTTTGCCGTGCGAGTTCCGCGTCATCCATCGATGGCGTTCCGGACGAGGTGGTGCCGTCGGCCTGCTGCACGCCCTGACGAATGCCGTCGACCCCGGGGCGCATAAGGGTGCTGTTTATGTAATCCATCAGCCCTTCATCGGCATCGTCGGGCAAAGTTGCGCCCACAGCCTGGGTGACGCCCTGGATCGCGCCTCCTGCAACCGCTCCTGCGCCCTGGACCACACCGCCCACTGCCGATCCGGCAGCCGTCGCAGCCGTCCCGACCCCCGAAGCGGCGCCGCTGATGGCACCTGCGGCAATCCAGGTCGTGACCAGCATTCCCAGACCCCAGACGACGAGGCCATTGATGCCGTCGCGTGCCGACACCTCATCGGCGGTTGCGTCATCGACCCGCCGCCGCATCCGGCCCGCGATATAGCCGCCGGCCAGATAGCTTACGACCAGCGAGATCACGAGCCAGATGGCTGTGACGACCAGCCAGAGATTGAGAGATCCTTCGCCGGGCTCGGCCGAGATCGTTGACAGACCCAAAGCAGCGCCAAAGGTGGTGAAAAGCCCGCCGATCGCGGCTGCAACCACCGTGCCGCCGAGAATGGCAGCCCAGTCTATGTAGGAGCCTGTGACGTCGCGGCGCGGTGCCGCAGCGGATGTCATGGTTTCTGTACGTTCCATTCCGGCCCCTCCTCAGCGCAGGCCAAGAAAAGACAAGATCGCCAGAACCACGACCACAAGGCCTACCAGATAGATGATGCTGTTCATCAACGTCCCTCCCGAAAGCGCCTGTGCAGGCGATTGAATACAAGCTGATGAGGCGGCAGGGGATCGGGTGCCGCATCCTGAGAGGAACGTGAAAGATGTAGTCCGGTTCCGTCTTTGCCGGGGGTGGCCGGGACAAAGCGGCGTCAATCCGCCAGGCCTGCGGTTTTCGTCCTGGCTCAGGTCACCCGCCCGCGCCCGATTTTTGAGCGGAACCGCAGGGAGACCGGGGCCCGCCAGTGCATGAGCCGCGCAACATGGAAAAATGACCGTCTCCTGGGCGGGCGTCGGAAGCCGTGGATGCGCTGATCCTTGCCGGCGGCCTCGCCAACAACCGACAACTGCGTTGGCCTGATCTGCTCTCGCGGATTTCGAATTTGATCGTATCTGAAATGGTTTACGTTCTCCCCGACATTCATGACTATTATCACTTCCGCATCGATGGCGACGATGTGCTTTGCGGACTGGTTGAAGATGCAGGGAAGAACCGGGCGCAGAAGAGAGTGCTGGAAATCGGCGGTGTCATGTTCATTTGCGCCACGTTTCGGACCGACTTCCGGCTGCTCGGGAACAGGATTTCCGCTCGTAGGGCCCCAGAACAGTCAGGAATATGCGGGATATCACTCGCCAGAGAACCTGGTGGTGACCCTCATCACCGGATATCGCGCTGACGGGCGACCGTGATCGCCGCAATGCTCTGACGCGCAGGAGGCGCTTTTGAACGACATCCCGCTGCGCGATCTCCGCCCGGTCCCGGCCTGATTGCAACCATCAACCAATTCATCGGCGGGGCTGCGACCGCGCTGCTGGCCGCGTTCTCCGGTCGCGCGATGTATCACGCGGGCAAAGTCCGGGCCCGGCGCCGGCCGATCAGGCCCTGTGACCTGATCTGGGAAATCCCGACCGCTGTTGGCATGGCCATCGCGGGGAATGCGCTCGGCGCGGACATGGGCCAGCCGGAACGGGTGATCAGCGGGCGCAGCTGGAGAAATTGCAGCCGAGACCGTGATATCCCACCCCCGCTCTGGTGGGGGCGGGGTGAGCCGTGATCGCTGGCAGGGCATTGACAGCGAAAGGTAAAGGTAACGGGTGCACCGAAAAACATGGCGAAAACCGGAAGTTTGGATCCGGAACCTGTGTGGCCGTTTCTGCATGGCGGGCGCGTCCGCACGGCAAAAATACGAAAGCCCGACGGGCTCTCGCACCGACGGGCTTCAGCGGTTAATTCCGCTTAACTCGTAAAATCTCAATGACACAACTATTTACGCAACGTGCGGGTAATGCCGCCAACTGATTAAACAACAAGATTACAATCGGTTACTCACTATGTGGCCTTGATAGCTGCAACGCCGCCGCGACGATAGACGGCGAGATTGCGTAGGTAATTTTGCCTGTATCCCGCCGACCGCCGCGCCGGGCTTTTCCCATCATGGAGATCGCCATGACCGAGGCACTCTTTGTCGCGATCCGACCGCTGTTTGGCGGCAGCCTGAAACAGGCGCAGGTGGATGGCGTGAACGCGGTCCTTGCCGCCGCCAAGACCCTGCCGCGCAGCTTCCGCGTCTGTATTCTCGCGACGGCTTACCACGACACGGCGCAGACCGCGCAGCCGATCCGGGAATATGGGCGCGGCAAGTGCAGGAAATACGGCACAGTCGACCAAGCCGGCAAGGCGGGCTATGGCCGGGGCTGTTTCCAGCTCATCTGGCGCGAGAACTATCAGCGCGCAGATCGCGCGCTCGGGTTATCGCGCGCTATCTCGCCCGGGCACTGGTGATCTATGGGTTGCTCGAGCAGCGCGACGCCCGGGCGCCTGAACCGGATCTCGCCATCCTGATCGGGGCCATAACCGAAGGGGCCTGTGCGCTGGTCCGGAGCTTTGGATGGGCGACATGATCCGCGCCATCCCCGGGCTGCGCTCTGTCCGTTCCAGGCTCTGAGCAGACTGATCACCGCAGGCGTCTGGATTGCGAAGTCCTCGGTCTAAGGCCGGTGGCTTTTACGTGGGGGATTCGCGGCAAGTGTTCCCGACTAAACTACCAAGTGGTCATGGATGTCGGCGAGTCGAACCACTAACTCTTTGGTTCTATTGGCAGGGGCAGCAGGGTTCGAACCCGCGACCTACGGTTTTGGAGACCGTCGCTCTACCAGCTGAGCTATACCCCTTTGATGCGGTTTCATTAGGTTTTTTGCCGGGGGGCGTCAAGCGGTTATCACTCATGTTATCAGTTTCCTGTTCTGGTCCCGTTCTGTTCACTGCCGCTTACTCGCCGCCTGTATGGCCCGCATGATCTGCCGAGCCTCACCGGCATATTTGATGATCATCGCCTTGGTGGTGTGCCCGCTGAAGCTGGCGATCTCGTCATCATCACAACCAGCCCAGGCCAGTTCCATGACGCCGCGATAGCGCAGGCCATGCTGGTCGAAGGCCTTGGCCATGCCGAGGCGGGCGCGCTCCTTCCGCATGATCTGCAACAGGCCGTTGTAGGTCAGACGCTCGCCCCTGACCGTTGTCAGAATGGTCCGTGCGGGATGGGGTTCGGCCCCGAGCGATGCTTTTGCCCTGTCCAGCGCTGCTTTGAGAAGCGGGGTGCAGGGCAGCTTCAGGGGGACATCGGTCTTGTTCTGGCGCAGCTTCAGGGTCGAGCCATCATAGTCGCCCCAGGTGAACCCGACCCAGTCGCCCGGGCGCTGCACCGTGCCAACCCCGATTTCAAAGATCAGGAGCGCACGCTCTGAGGCCCGCGCCCGGAAAGCCTTCACATCCGCATCGGTCGGAACGATATGCGGACGCTGCTTCTCCTTCGGGATCTTGATCTTGCGAATACCCTTCGCGGGGTTTTCCTTGATCCAGCCCAGATCAATCGCATGCTCGCAGATAACAGAAAGGACCGAAGGGATTGCATTGGCGAACCGCGCGCGGTGGGTATTGGCCTGCATCGCTGCCAGCACATCCTTGCGCTGCATTTTCGTCATATCCTTATCCCCGTTCTTCTCGAGGACATAGGTCATAACAGGCTCATAGAAGGCGCGGGTCGTGGACTTCAGATTTACCCAGCGATCCGAGCGACGGTAGCTTGCAATCAGCGCCTTCCACGACCGCTTCGCCGCGAAGACCTTGCCCGTGAGGATCTGCCAATATTGGCGATCAAACTCTTCGGTGCCCTCATCCGCCGTAATTCGGCCAAGGTAGCGCCCGCCCTTGCGGACATAGAGAAAGCCCGGCTTCGGAGAGAAAAGGTATTTCTTCTTCACCATTCCATCGGCCCTTCATCTGCCGCCTCACCCACCGCGATCTTCCGCAGCCGGTCGACATCCCACCGCCTGATCCCGCCGCCAATATCGGCCGCAGGCGGCAAGTGGCCATTCTCCACCAAGCGAACAAACTCATCTTCACTCATGTCGAAGAGCTGCGCGGCAGTGCGCGCCTTCGCGAAAAGAGGTGTAAATTTGGTCATCTGGTTCGGCCTGGTTAGCGTCGGTGAGAAGATCGTGTCTGATTGCGATTTACGGCGGATCGGAAGTTTGCCAACCGGTTATCCACATGTTTTGAAAGAGGGACGCGCCAGCCCGTCCCGAAGCTGAGCTGGCGCTTATGGGCTTCCCGGAGCCCCAAGGGTGGGAAAGGAGGAAACAAACCCACCCCCTAACGATTACGCGCCGGGGTTCCTGAACCACGATGCGTAAGAGACGAAGCGGGCGTCCAGCGCCCAGACCAGCCGGAACTCGGTTCCGAGGGTTTCCCAGCCGGGCTTGGATTCGACGCGCGGCCCGGCCTGACCATCGAGATAGGAATAGGCGAGACCGTCACTGCTGGCGGGATTACCGATCAGATACCACGCCGTCGGGCTGGTCAGACCAACTTCCACGATCAGCTCCAGTGCGCCGGAGAACGGGTTCACATCCGCCGTTTTGGTCGCATTGATCTCGGCCAGAACCTGCTGTGCCACGGTTTCGAGCTGCGGCGGCACCACAAGCGCCCAGGGCTCAATGGCGTAATACTCGCCCGACTGGCCGCGCTGGCTGCGCAATGCGAGCCGCGCTTCTGAAAGGCTGGTCACGTTCAGAGCGGCGCCGGCCGCCGCGAGGTTCTTGTGGTCCGCATGGAACACCGCCTTGCCATCGCGCATATTGTGGCCCAGACCGGCGTTCGCGAGCAAAGGTTCCAGCAGGACCTGCCGGAAGCGCTCGGTCGCGCCCGCAACCATCTTCCGGCCGATCTCATCAAACATGGCCAGATCGTCGTTATAGATCGCCTTGTTGGACAGGCTGAACAGCGCGCCGAAATCCCGCGGCGCGGGCTTGCGCTCCCCGCCCTCGTGGATCGTGACATGATTGATTTCGCCGCCCTCGGCGATTTCCCCCGGCATCCCGGACGCAGAGAGCGAAAGCAGGTTGCCAGGACGATAATCCTCGGCCGAGATTTCATGCGCGGCGCGAGCCAATGCAGGCGTGATCTGCTCCATCTGGCGACCGATGGACTTGTTCAGTGCGTCCTCGAGCACCAACGGGAAATCGCTCGTGCTATGGGTCGCCATCCTGATGGCTTCGCGCATGCCCATGGGGCGATGGCCGCTGGCGCGGACAACATGCATTGCCATTTCACCCAGAGAGAGGCCGACGAACTCACGCCCGATCGTCGGAGTGTGGCGCCGGTCCATGCGCGCAAGCAAAGCGTCCGACAAGGCCGCACGGCTCGTGTTCTGCGCCGTGCCGGAGCCGGGACCGCGCCCGTCGATGCGGACCTTCGGGCGATTTCCCTTGATCTTGCTATACACAAGCGCGGTCAGGTTCGGCTTCTTTGCAACGGGTTTGTTCTTATAGAACGCCGCAAAATCTTCGTCGTCTTCACCTTCAGCATCCGAAGCGGCGATCAACTCGTCGACCACTTCGCGGATTGCGGCCATCGCCTCCGCGCCAGGCACCTTGTTGTTTTCCAGCACGTTCACCAATGCGGTGATCTGGTTCATGACCTCCTGATCGAGTTCATCCTCGGATTCCATCAAGGGCGCGAGGATCTCGGCGAGCATCGGCGGATGGTTCGCCTCTTTCAGGCGCAAGCGGAGCTGCGCAATCAGGCGAGCAGGCGGTTCGCCCTCGTGTTTCATTCTGAAATCAAGCGGCATTCTTATTCTCCTGTGATGTGGGATCGGGCGATCCGGTCACCCAGCCGTTTTTCTGCGCCAGCCGGATTAGCCCCTCGGGCGGCTGGCGGAATTTCGAGTACTCGTAAGCCGCAACCATTTGGGGCGGTTGCGCCCGTTCGACCCGGTCGGCAAAACGCAGCTCGACGGCCTCGTCGGCGGTCAGCCAGGTTTCGGCCTTCATCCAGGCAGCAATCCGTGCAACCGGGTGACCAGTGTGTCGGGCATAGGCTTCCGCATATGTCGCGGTCATCTTGTCGAGAGCCGCCGCAGTGTCGCGCAGCTCATCCGCCGTGCCGCCGCCCCAGGCAGATGGCTCGTGGGTCATGACCATTGCAGCCGGGTGCATGATCACCTCGCGGGCGGCGACCATCGGCAGAGTGGCCGCCGACGCAGCAATACCCTGAACATGAACCGACACCGCCCCGTGCCGCTCAACCTCGGCCATCATCGCAGCCCCTTCCAGAGCATCACCGCCCGGGGAATTGATGAACAGGGTCACATTCCCTGAATTGGCCGAGAGAAACGCCGCGAGGCGGTCAGAGACGCCGCTTTCGATGTCACCTGATAATTGGAACCGCGCCGACATGATCAGGCCACCTTTCCGGGCCCGGCCAGCAATAGCGCCTTTTGCAACGTGTGGGCCGGAAGCTGGCGCAGCAGCAGCCGTCCGCTCTCCGCGAAAGGGGCGACCATATACAGGCGATGTGCGAAGGTGATTTCGCCCTCGCTTTCGGCAACAGGCTCCACCAGCGAGAACAGCTCGATCTGATGGAAGGGAGCGGGCGCGGCGTATTTCTGATGCCACATCACTTCAGCCCCCGTTGCCGGTGCCAACGGTATGGTATTCGCGCTGCCAGATATGCTTAAGCGGCTCAGCATCAGGAATAATAACCTTCCGCTCAAACGCCGCCGCGAGCACCCGTGCGGAAGCCGAAGTCGCATTGATCAACGCGACGAACTGAACTTCCTCACCCGCAACCTCTTGTCCGATAAAGGTAGAAAGATCTTGCAGGCATCCCGCCTTCAGGTAGCGGGGTGTCCAGCCCTCACCGGTATCAGGGAAAACCTGCCGATATCCCTGAGCGTAGAAGATCCACATATCGCCTGCGTCCGGGGCGACCGTTTCTTCCGCATTCTGCAGATGGCGGATGCAGTTTCCAGCAATGTATTTCGCGGCCTCAATGGAAAGACCGTTGTTTTCCGATGCATCCATGAAGACACGCAGCTGGAACGCATCGCTGATCGAGTATTCCGCGCGGCGGTGCTCGATCTGGTAATCCGGGTCCTTTTCGATCCCCGCTTCCGGAGCAGCAACGAAGGGAAGCTGATCGCGCCAGTGGTAGTTTTCGAACCGCTTCGCGTCGCAGCCGGTGATTTTGAGCAGGTCTTTGCGCTTCATGGGGTTCCGCCAAATCTGAGATTTACACTTCGATTGAAGTGAAGTTATCCCAGCCTGATCTCGTGGTCAATATTGCACCTCAATCGAGGTGCTTTGTTGTCAGCACGTCAACCAGCGCCTGCCCGAGCAGCGCGGCCATGTTCTGCTCGTGCAGCCCGATGTCAGCAATGTTCGACCACCTGCGCTCGTAGGACCGCAGAAGCCTCAGAGCGGCCACCGCCCGCGCCTTGATCGCGACACCGTCCAGCGTGACCGAAGGCGCCGCCAGGACCTCTCTGGCAAACTCGAACATCCGATCTGCGGCGCGCGTGCGGGCAGCGTTGACCGCCCTATAGTTTGAGCCGCGCTTCACGCGGTCACATTCCGCGAGATAGCCGGGCAGCAGCTCGATACCGAGTTCCATCCGCCTCACCTCGGCCTGCCAGTGCGACACCGTCTTGAGGGATGATTTCCGCTTTCGGCCAGCATCCTTTGCCATCAGCCTGAGCAGATTATCTCTGCGCCATTCCATATGGCTCAAGGACATCACGCAAAGCGCCCTGTCCTGACCCGGTCGGACAATCGCCACACCGGCAAGGTCCCGCTCGCAACTCTCTTCCCATCCCAGCCCCCTCTCGGTGCAAGGCTCCGGAGCGAGCGGCCACTGAGGACTCCACTCCTGCCACATCGCATTGTGGGCGCGCCGAACCGGTGGATGGCCTCGTTCAACGCCTCGACGCAGAAGTCCGCTTCCAGGGTGTTCGATATGCGCCAGGCCAGAACTTTGCGCGTGAACCAGTCCATGATGGCGACCAGATACAGAAACCCCCGCCGCATCGGGAGATAGGTAATGTCGGCGCACCAGACCTGACCGGGGCGATCGACCCGCAGCCCGCCCAGCAGGTAGGGATAGGTCTTGTGGCCCTTTCTCGGCTTGCTGGTGTTGGGCTTCTGGTAAATCGGCATCAAACGCATGAGCCGCATCAGCCGCCGGATGCGCTTCTGGTTCACGCCGTGCCCCTCGTTTTGCAGATGCCAGGTCATCTGCCGGACGCCGTAGAAGGGCGTATCCATGAACTGCCGGTCGATCAGCTGCATCAGGCCGAGGTTCTGATCAGTCTCTCCAGCCGGCTCGTGGCAGAACGACGAGCGCGAGATCGACAGCAGGCGGCACTGCGCCCCGATCGACAGTGCAGGGTGGTCCCGTTCGATCATCCCACGCCTCACTTTCCGCTCCACGGCTTGAGCTTTCGTGACAAAAAATCGTTGGCGACAGCCAGCTCCCCGATCTTGGCGTGCAATGACCGGACCGTCTCTTCATCCACCTCCGTCGCGGGCTTCTTGCCGCCGCGCTCGAAGATGTCCGCAGCCCCGTCGAGCAGCGATTTCTTCCATTGATGGATCATCGTCGGATGCACGCCGTATTCGGCCGCCAACTCCGACACAGTGCGCTCGCCCTTGATGGCCTCAAGTGCCACGCGCGCCTTGAAGCCCGCGTCATGGTTCCTGCGTTTTCGCATGCCTGATCTCCTCGTCCGTGGAGACCAGCAAACGTCAGATCGTAGCTTCCGTCACTGTCCGATTTCCAGGGAGTAGCTCACATTTCGCCAGTCGCACAGAGATCGTCGCCGGCGTGCAGGGTCAGGGCGATGATCGCCTTGCGGCCTCTCAGCGTCAGTAGTTCGCCCCGGATCGCCAGCTCGACGCCGATCGGCGTCGGGCGGAGGTAATCGACCTTCAGCGAGGCGGTGACGAAGCGGATCGGATCGCCGCCGTCACCCATCGCGTGGCCACGCTCCCGCCAGGCGAAGGCCGCCGCCGAGGCGGTGCCGTGGCAATCCAGCAGCGAGGCGATCATCCCGCCGTAGAGATTGCCCGGCACCCCGCCGCTGAACATCGGATCGGGCGTGATCCGGGCGACGGTTCCCTCGCCGTCGAGGTGGCTTTTCAGATGCAAGCCATGCGGGTTCGCCGGGCCGCAGCCGTAGCAATGCGCGAACTCCGCCAGATAGTGGTCCTGGATCGCCTTCATGGTTCCACCGCGTCGCTGACGTTGGAGATTTCGATAGGAAAGCCGAGCGCCCGCCATTCGGGAAAGCCGTCCTCGAGTCGTCGCGCCTTGAGCCCCTGCGAGCGCAGGAGGCCCGCCGCCTCGTATGCCTGGACGCAATACGGCCCCCGGCAATAGACGACGATCATGCGATCCTTTGGGAGTCTGGCGAGGTTCTGGTGCAGATCGAGCATCGGGATGTTGACCGAGCTCGGGATATGGCCCAGCTCGAACTCATCCTCGGCCCGCACATCCACGACCAGCACTGTTTCCAAGCCGAGTTGCACGGCCAGTTCGTCCCGGGTGACCGGGGGCATGTTGTCGTGGATGCGATACGAGGCGTTCAAGCGCTGTCCGACCGTGGCGACATGCACCTCGCCCATTTGGCCGAGGGCCTTGATCAGCAGCACCACCTCGGTCGGGCCGGTCAGGCTGTAGACCACCTTCTTGCCCTGCCGCTCCGTCCTGGCGATCCCCGCCCGCCGCAGGACTTGCAGATGGCGCGAGGTATTCGCGAAGGCCATGCCCGACCGTGTGCTCAGTTCCTCGACCGAGCGCGGCCCCTGTGCCAGATGCTCCAGCAGTTCCAGCCGGTTCACATGCCCGATCGCCTGCGCAAGCTCGGCTAGGCTCAGGAAAATATCTTGCTTCGGGGTCGCGCAGCTGTCTTGGGTCATCTTGGGTCGTCATTCATCAAGGCGATTGAATGACCTTACCAATCACAGTGGACGGTCGCAATCTTGGGGGCATTCAAACAGCGAAGTCCCGGCGGGGCTATTCTGACCAGTTGCAGCCAGCGCTGAGGCGCTCCCTGAGTAGGCCACCATTGGGCCGAATCACTCTGTGATCACTCATCCACCTCTTGTTCACGCTACGCACGAGATATTGCCACCGCCGTTCTCCTGTATTTGCACGCCATACTACTACGACGGACGAAACTTGTTGAAACGACCCGTTTCGGGTCTCTTGTAGTCATCCCCATCCGGGGACCATATCTCGCTTCCCCGGTGGAACGGGGACGAGATGGCAGGCTTCAACCACAAACAGGCAGCGGTGGACCGTGGCGCGCGTATGCTCCGAACGGCGCTCGGGCCTGCCATCTCAACCCTGCTGCAAGACCCGTCCGTCATCGAGGTCATGCTGAACTCAGACGGGCGCATCTGGATCGACCGGCTGTCCGAGGGGCTGGCTGATACGTGCGAGATCCTGTCCGCCGCCGATGGCGAGCGTAAACGGGTCGAACGGATCTGGCGGCGGGAAGGGCTGAAAGTCCCGCAAAAGCAGGCCAGGAAGGGGCGGCTTTGGCTGAACGATGGCTCTTGCGTTCGGCTGAGGCCGGAGCGCCCCAATCACGTCTGGTCCTGTGATTTCGTCCAGGACCGGACCCGGGATGGGCGGATCTTCCGCACGCTCAACATCATCGACGAGTTCACGAAGGAAGCACTGGTGATCCGCGTCAAGCGCAAGCTAAACTCGACCGACGTTGTCGACGCCCTGACTGATCTGTTCATCCTGCGCGGCCCGCCCGAGTTCATAAGGTCCGACAATGGCGCCGAATTCATTGCCAAAAAGGTGCAGGCATGGATCGGGGCGGTGGGTGCCAAAACGGCATTCATTGCGCCAGGATCACCGTGGGAGAACGGCTACTGCGAGAGTTTCAACGCCCGGTTCCGGGACGAAATGCTCAACGGCGAAGTCTTCCACACCCTGCACGAGGCACAGATCCTGATCGAAAGGTGGCGACGGCACTACAACACCGTCAGGCCCCACAGCGCTCTGAACTACCGGCCACCGGCCCCAGAGACCTTCGTGCAAATGGACCACAGGCCGACAATGCACTAACATTCAAACCGGACCACTCAGTGGGGGTATTCCAGGCGAAGCCGGCTTGGCCGATCTGAATGATTCGGCGCTGACGGAGCGCGTGGCTGGATGCGAACCCTATCAGAACCAGAACCAGAACCAGATACAGAACCAGATACAGATACAGATTCATGTGAGATATCTCATTGTTTAAACTACTTTGTTCTAAACTTCAGTGGATGCAAATGCGTGTGATCCGGGCAGGCGCCGCGAGTTCTGAGGTAAGCGCGGCGCCTGCCCAGATCACGCGACCCGGCAGGCCCATGGAAGAAGCAACAAAATCAGCTGCTTCCGGTCTCAGTCAAACCGTTGCGAACCAACTCAGGAACAAGTATCAAGTCTTGTCGGCCCCGTAGCTCAACTGGATAGAGCACGGACCTTCTAAGTCTGGGGTTGGGGGTTCGATTCCTCCCGGGGTCGCCATTTATTACCTTTTATGCTTGCCGATGAGGCATAAGTCTGCACGTTTTGGGCTTGGCCATGCACACCCCTGTCAAGGGAAATCATGTGATGTGAATTCAGCTGGGGTGTATAATTCTGTAAAATAAGAGAATTTCTTAAAGGTCGATCGAAATCAGTGACCGCCCGAAGTTGGCAGTGTGCGTCTTCCATCGTTTGCGACCAAGATGCCCTCGACGTTGGTGCGTAGCCAGATGGGGCCGATTGACCGCTCCTCCAACATGAACTGTCGAGCACCTGCGGATCTTAGGATGGCGAGAATCCTGTTGCGATGCAGGCCGAACTCCTCCTCGATCGTCGTGGTCGTCAGGAATTTCTTGTGAAACGCGGCGATGTCCTCATCCGACATCCGGAACTGGGTCAAATGAGTCTTTGGGTTTAAGACAGCCTGTGCGGTTACATGGCCAGCCTGGATCAGCGCGATGAAGTGGCCACCATCCCGCATGCCCACCTTACGCCCAAAGGCCGCAGCGGATACGGTCCCCGTGAACGCCGGGTCCTGTGGCCGAGATTGATCAAGGAGGGCAGCCAGGGCGTTAACCTCGGCCACGGAGACCTGGAACGCGTTGTATCCTGGGATTTCCCTCGATCGTCTGAGCCGCATCTTACCGGCCCGGACCTGGTTGATCATATCCCGGACCGCGACGCCCTTTCTCTTCTTAGCCTCTTGCAACCCCAGCCAACCTCTCGCGGAGATGTCCAGCTCCGTTGCCAGGGAGGCCAGCTCCTCAATCAGAGCCAGCCCATCAGACAAGCTCCAGCGGGCAATCACCTTTGGCGCTCGTGTGCGTGGGGCGAGAATGCCGTCTTCTTGCAGAATGGCCAGTGTGCGCTTCGTGACCCCTATCGCTTCCATCATTTCGCCGGGTCCTACCCAGGTCGGGATTTCAGCGAGAAGAGGAGCGAAGGTTACCGCGCAGAAGATCTTGCGGCTATGCGGACGAGGATCAGCTGGAGCGAATGCCGCAGCATCAATGAGGATGCCGTCCAGCGTTTTGGCCGCCATGCCGATGTCATGTGCGGCCTCTAAAACAGAATAGACTCGGCGCTCGGTCACCGGCTCCCCAAGCAACACCTCACCTGCCGCATAGGGCCAATTTGACAGAATGCACTCGCGAAGCTCCGATCGGAATTCGGTGAAGTCGGGATCGGCACGAAACTCGTGAGCCATTCTTGCATAGAGACGGCCAAACGCACGCAGTGGTTCTGCAAGTGCGCCCTCAGCCCGAAGGGCGAGATCGTCAAGGCAAGCACGGAAGGCTGAGCTACTCCCCGATGCTTGGACAGTTTTCGAGGATGTTTAAGCTACCGCCTGTGCCTGCCGGTCGGTTTCGATGCTGTTGAAGTAGACCACGGCGGGGGGCAACCCGCCATGGGCAGTGTGTGGCCGCCGATGGTTATAGAAGCTGACCCAGGATCCGATTGCGGCCTTTGCCTGAGACCCGGTCTCCCAGGCATGCAGATAGACGCATTCGTATTTCAGGGACCGCCACAGGCGCTCGATGAAGACATTGTCGATGCACCGCCCCTTGCCGTCCATCGAGATGCGGGTTCCGACGCGTTTCAGCCGATCTGTCCAAGCGAAGGACGTGAACTGGCTGCCTTGGTCAGTGTTCATGATTGTGGGCGCGCCGAACCGGTGGATGGCCTCGTTCAACGCCTCGACGCAGAAGTCCGCTTCCAGGGTGTTCGATATGCGCCAGGCCAGAACTTTGCGCGTGAACCAGTCCATGATGGCGACCAGATACAGAAACCCCCGCCGCATCGGGAGATAGGTAATGTCGGCGCACCAGACCTGACCGGGGCGATCGACCCGCAGCCCGCCCAGCAGGTAGGGATAGGTCTTGTGGCCCTTTCTCGGCTTGCTGGTGTTGGGCTTCTGGTAAATCGGCATCAAACGCATGAGCCGCATCAGCCGCCGGATGCGCTTCTGGTTCACGCCGTGCCCCTCGTTTTGCAGATGCCAGGTCATCTGCCGGACGCCGTAGAAGGGCGTATCCATGAACTGCCGGTCGATCAGCTGCATCAGGCCGAGGTTCTGATCAGTCTCTCCAGCCGGCTCGTGGCAGAACGACGAGCGCGAGATCGACAGCAGGCGGCACTGCGCCCCGATCGACAGTGCAGGGTGGTCCCGTTCGATCATCCCACGCCTCACTTTCCGCTCCACGGCTTGAGCTTTCGTGACAAAAAATCGTTGGCGACAGCCAGCTCCCCGATCTTGGCGTGCAATGACCGGACCGTCTCTTCATCCACCTCCGTCGCGGGCTTCTTGCCGCCGCGCTCGAAGATGTCCGCAGCCCCGTCGAGCAGCGATTTCTTCCATTGATGGATCATCGTCGGATGCACGCCGTATTCGGCCGCCAACTCCGACACAGTGCGCTCGCCCTTGATGGCCTCAAGTGCCACGCGCGCCTTGAAGCCCGCGTCATGGTTCCTGCGTTTTCGCATGCCTGATCTCCTCGTCCGTGGAGACCAGCAAACGTCAGATCGTAGCTTCCGTCACTGTCCGATTTCCGGGGAGTAGCTCAGACATCCCCGACCGCCCTTCCTGTCCAAGAAATCATGTCTTCTACTTGGCTTAACGATAAGCCAGCGGCTTTCATGAGCATGTCAATAGGTTCGCCGTCGAAATTCAAAAAGCGCCTATGATCATATCCCAGGTCGCTCGAGAAGTTCGCAAGCGTTGATCCGTTCATAGCCGCGAAACGCGACAAAAATGAGGGCAGCGTCTCGCGGGGAACTGGCAAGGGGCGCAACGGGAGGGGGTAGGTCAATTCAGATCCAGATCTTCGTTCTTGGTGGTTTCGCGATCAAGGGTTCCGCCTGTAAATACTGGGTCGGCACGAGTTCAAGAAAATCGCGAACAGCCCGACCACAGTTTCGGGTGGTGCAATGCCAGATACGGGAAACTGCTTTGTCAGGAGGCTACACCCAAGAAAAGCATGCGGACTATTCATTCATCACGACTTCATCTCAGCCAATATGTAGAAACGTTCCCGGTGCAGTTTAATCCTGATGAGGTGTTGCGGAGTAAGGGCGAGCGGTTCTGACCACATCAAAGCTGCGCGCGCCTCGTGCCCAAGTTTCGGCGAGATCAGCGGAATCCCATCATCCGCAAAGCTCACCAGTGCTCGGTCGAAGGCGGCATCCCATAGGGCCGACAATAGAAGCCCATTACGGACATCCAATCGCTCCGCATCACTCTCGCAATCAGCCCACGGGGTGATGTGTGATGCTCGCAGCAGCGCAGGTTCGGAAATGCCGGTCAACGGGCATCTTCCTCGCCAATATTCCAAGAGACCACTACGGAAGACATTTTGACCGATACGTTGAACGACCAGTCGCTCGGCCTCGGTGTTCCGTGGCAAACCAGCGGTTTCTGCCTCGAACATTGTTAGCGGAGCATCTGGCAGGCTGACCGCCAATTCATACAGCCGTGGAAGAGCTTCATAGAGGGAGCTAAGACTGCGGAAAGCATAGCAAGCAACTCCGGGTCCGTTTATGCTTACGGTCGGAATATTCAACTCTTCGGCCACGCCGGCGTGATCCAGCGCCAAATACCAAGGGCCAGAGCTTCCTTCCGCCGCCAACCATATATTGCCCTGAGCAGTTGTGGAGCGATAGCAAGCCCACCCATTCTTCTCGCCTATGGAGCGGCGAAAGCCGTGCTGGAAAGCGGCTTTCTCGCATTCCTCCCGAATAACGAATGTTTGGGGGGATACTACTTTCACAGGTCGGTCCTGAACAATCTGTCGTTGGGCGGAGTTGAGCTCATTTTCAGTTTAACGAACTCATCGCCTTGAAGACGTTCGGGGGGCGCTGTTGTTGTGGTAACAATATATTGAAAACTGCACACCCCTGAACCAAACTCCCATTCCGCCGCGAGAGTGAATATCGCCGCATATAGCGCGCTATCCAAATCAGCCTCTCGTGGACTATCATGGAGCAAGAATGCCGGCAAATCCGTTTTGCCTTCGGAGGCTCGATGCATCGCAGAAAGATCGAAGGCGACGATTTTCAGAGATTCTAGTGCTGCGGTCGAGACATCACTGCGACCTGAGAAATACGCGTCGACTTTCAGGCCATTCCCATCCAGCTCTATGGAGCCGTCCATGCCACCTGGAAAACAGGTGCTGAGTATCCCACGATAAACATCTGAGATCTGACCAATTTTTGGGAGAGATCTTTGCCTGCCAGATCTCATTTTCTCTCGTTCTTCATCGAGCCGGTTCTGAGCAACGCCGGAGTTCGTGATGTCTGATCGTTTTTTGGATAGCTTGCGAGCCGTATCGAGCAACATTCGCTTCTCAAGAACCCCTTCCTGAATTTCTCGGGCCATCTCGGCGTTGTCTGTGGCGATTTTACTTGCTGCTCGTATCTGCTTCGTCAGGCTGCGAATAACGTCATCGAGCTGATCTATTTTTGCGTTGATCGCTTTGACTTCCTGGGAGGATATATTGGCCTGTTTCTCCAGTTCCTTCGCTTCGACTATCTTCTTGGCGTTCTGTTTCTCAATCTCTTCCATATTGCATGGATTGACAGATATGCCGCACCCTTTAGCCTTGATCTCGTTGATTGGAACGCGGCACATTGGGCACATCACATGCTGATTCTCGGCATTTAAAACGGCAACTTCAGCCTCAGCTTTGAGGTGTCCAGCTTCCACTATTTTTGTAGCATAAATTGTGGAATGCTTGCTTCGCTGTTGATTTGCACTCGGAACTGACCCGGGCAGGCGTATAACTTCCACCGTGATTTGACCCATGTGACCCTTCCCCTGAGCACTGTGAGCGACGGGGGGCATTGGAGTGATCCACATGGGACTTTTGAACGTCATTCGTCGTCTTGCGCTGCGAGAGAAGCTGCCGATCCGTGAGATCGCGCGGCGGACTGGGCTCTCTCGGAACACGATCAAGAAGTATCTGAAGTCGGGCGCGATCGAGCCGAAGTTCTCGGTGCCAGAGCGACCGAGCAAGCTCGATCCATTCGCGGACAAGCTGTCGGCCTGGCTGAAGACCGACAGCACGAAGTCGCGCAAGCAGCGCCGGCCGCTGACGCGATTGCATACCGATCTTGTCGCACTGGGGTTTACAGGCTCCTACAACCGGGTCGCGGCCTTCGCGCGGGAATGGCGCACGGCGCGGCAAACGGCTGATCGGGGCACCTTCGTGCCTCTGGCCTTCCGCCCCGGCGAGGCCTTCCAGTTCGATTGGAGCGAAGACTTTGCCGTGCTTGGCGGTGAGCGGACCAAGCTGCAGGTGGCGCATACGAAGCTGTCGCACAGCCGCGCTTTCGTGGTGCGCGCGTATCTGCTCCAGACCCATGAGATGCTGTTCGACGCCCACTGGCATGCCTTCCGCGTCTTTGGCGGCGTGCCTGAGCGGGGGATCTACGACAACATGAAGACTGCGGTCGGTCAGATTGGCCGTGGCAAGGAACGGCAGGTCAATCTGCGCTTCCTCGCCATGGCCAACCACTACGTCTTCGAACCTGACTTCTGCAATCCGGCTGCGGGTTGGGAGAAGGGTCAGGTCGAGAAGAACGTGCAGGATGCCCGGCCACGGTTCTGGCAACCGATACCGAACTTCCCCGATCTGGCCGCCCTCAACGCCTGGCTGGAGCAGCGATGTGTCGAGCAATGGCGCGAGATCCCGCACGGCCATCTGGTCGGCAGCGTCGCCGATGTCTGGAGCGACGAGCAGCACGCGCTGATGCCCGTGCCGGCTCCCTTCGATGGCTTCGTCGAACAGAGCAATAGGGTCTCCCCGACCTGCCTGATCAACTTCGAGCGCAACCGCTACAGCGTCCCTGCATCTTTTGCGAACCGTCGGGTGAGCCTGCGCGTCTATCCGGAGCGGCTCGTGGTCGTCGCCGAGGGGCAGATCCTGTGCGAACATGTGCGGCGGATTGATCGGTCCCATCATCTGCCGCCGCGCACGATCTATGACTGGCGCCACTACCTGACGGTGATCCAGCGCAAACCCGGGGCGCTGCGCAACGGCGCACCATTCGTCGAGCTGCCGCCCGCCTTCCGGCAGTTGCAGGAGCAGATGCTGAAGCGCCCCGGCGGGGACCGGGAGATGGTCGATATCCTCGCCCTCGTCCTGCATCACGATGAGCAGGTGGTGCTGACCGCAGTCGAGCTTGCTTTGTCGGAGGGCATCGCCACCAAGACCCATGTTCTCAACACCCTGCACCGGCTGATCGATGGCAAGGCGATCAACGGCCCGACCGTCGACGCCCCGCAGGCGCTGCTCCTGCGCCACGAACCCAAGGCCGATGTCGGACGCTATGACAATCTGCGCGCCCGCAGCACCGGAGGCCGCCATGCGTCATGATCCCGCCAGTGGGGCCATCGTCATCATGCTGCGAAGCCTCAAGATGTATGGCATGGCCCAGGCCGTGACGGACCTGATCGAACAGGGCGCGCCCGCCTTCGATGCAGCTGTGCCGATCCTGACCCAGCTGCTGAAGGCAGAGGTTGCGGAGCGAGAGGTGCGCTCCATCGCCTATCATATGAAGTCGGCACGCTTCCCGGCCTATAAGGATCTGACGGGCTTCGACTTCGCGGCCAGCGAGATGAACGAAGCCACCGTGCGCCAGCTGCATCGCTGCGAGTTCATCGATGGTGCGCAGAATGTCGTGATGATCGGCGGGCCGGGCACTGGCAAGACCCATGTCGCGACCGCCATCGGCACACAGGCCGTCGAGCATCATCGCCGCAAGGTCCGCTTCTTCTCCACCATCGAACTCGTCAATACGCTCGAACAGGAGAAAGCCAAGGGCAAGGCCGGGCAGACGGCCGAAAACCTCGCACGCCTCGACCTCGTGATACTGGACGAGTTGGGCTACCTGCCGTTCAGCTCTTCAGGCGGTGCGCTGCTCTTCCATCTGCTGAGTAAGCTCTACGAACGCACCAGCGTTGTGATCACCACCAACCTCAGCTTCAGCGAATGGGCCAGCGTCTTCGGTGATGCCAAGATGACCACTGCGCTGCTCGATCGCCTTACCCACCGATGCCACATTCTGGAGACCGGAAACGATAGCTTCCGCTTCAAAGCCAGCACCGCTGCCGCAACCCGAAAGAAGAAGGAAATCGCACATGCCTTGACCCAGCAATAACCTGGTTCGCATAACTGAGAGGTGGGTCACTTCTCGATGGAAAACCCGGGTCAGTTCCGAGTGCAAATCAACACTTTGCCTCTGCGAGCCAAACAGCATGCATATGAGAGCGAACCAACTCCTCATTTGTGATGTCAAGCGCAGGCGGGCGAACCTGACCCGACACCATCTCATTACGGCGATTGAAGAAATATTGGTCATGTGGGGATTGGGCTGCGCAATATGTGACGATAACTGCAGCTTGGCCCGACCTGCCGGCGCGTCCGGCACGTTGTGCGTAGTTGGCGGGGGTCGGAGGCACATTCCGCAGGTATACGGCGTTAAGCGCCGAGATATCGACGCCCAGCTCCATAGTTGGGGAGCAAAACATTGCGGGCAGGAATTGATCGCCCTCGCCGACCTGCTTCAGATCTGAGGCATTTTCCTTCAGGAGCTGACGGTCATCAGCTTCAAAGCGGAACCGCCATTCGCGCCATTCGCGCTGTTTCTGCGAAACCTGAGCGGTGTGTTCACGCCCCTCAAGTCCCCAATAGCTGCTGTGCCCATCTTTCAGGTCCTCGGAAATTGAAGTGTATAGATCGAGGAAATACCGATTTCCCTTTGCCGTCTGCCCCAGTGCCGCAGGGCCGGCTTTGATCCGGACGGCTGAGGGCGAGAGCCTCCACCCATGCAGGTCGGCCTCGACCTCGACAGGCACCACCAGGCCTTCGCGTGCGAGAAGCTCCATCACCCCGGTCATCGCCGGGAGATATTCGTCGCGCTTGAGCTTTACCCCGATTTTCGAGATTCGGTTGATTTGCCGCCCCAGCCGAGAGGTTGCTCCGGCGCGCAAGATGGTTTGTTCCTCTCGCAGCCCGACCTTGTCCTTGCCTGGCGCCTGCAGCAAAAGTGTTGTTCTACCGCGCAGCGGCTCCTTCGGATCCATGGCCCAGGGCGAGCGCAAGAGGTTCCTCGATTTCAGGCTGACCCCGTCAAGTTCGGTCCGATCGAGTGCCTCGGTATGAATGGCAAGCCCTTCAAGGAAGAAGCGCAACAGGTCGTAGAAAAACTCACGTCGCTGATCGCGCTCCAGATCGGCAAGGGTGGGTAAAATCGCTGAAAGAGCCGCAGTATCATCCAAAATATCATCGAGACCGACAAACTCGGCGGTAACGAGGCCAAGCTCTGCGAGACTGGGATTGGTATAGCGCCAGCCACGCCGGAGATCGGTCCAAACCCTGTGAGACAGGACTTTTGCAAGGGCACGTTGCGCATCTTCGCGCACGACGCCACCAGCCTCGGGCTCTAGCATCCAGTGGACCCGAGCCTCCTTGTTGGCGGCGATGAAGCCCAGTGCCTTTACCACCTTCAAGCCGAAATCATCTTCTGCAAGGCCATCATTGCCGGCATCGATAGCAGCCCGCAGGATTGCACCGCGCAAAAGCCCCACGAAGAGGAAGTCATTGAAGTGCCCGGCCTGGAGCGCCGCGTCCTGCCGGTTATCGGTGAAGCCCAGAAGCTTGCGCTTTTCAACCGGCACACCGCTACCATCTCTGTTCATCCACTGGAGAGCGGTAGAAACGAGAATAGTTGTCGCCGAGCTACGCCCCTCGCCAGAAAGACCAGGAAGTTTTCCACGTTCACGCATACGCGGTTGCGGCAACGATTGGCATGCGGGACAAAAGCCAAATTTCCCAGGAATGAACCAGTAGCTCTCGCCATCCGCACTGTAGCGCCCATCCGGAGAGAGAGAGACTCTTTCGGGCATACGCTTCTTATAAGGTCCCTTTAGCCGCTCGATGCCATTCTTCTCTTCGCGCCAGTCTTCGGGATAGGTTTCGATGTCCCCGGTGAAAACGTAGTCGCCATCGGAGCTCGAAACAGGTGTCAGATAGCCTGCGATATCGCCATCGTCTGTCTCGATCGGTGTGTCATCGATGTTTCTAGCGAGGAACCGAAGCCCTTCAGCATCTTCGGATTTGGTGACGACATGGACCTCGTGTCCGCAATCGCGGCAGAACCTGGTTGGATACAGGCGATTTCCTGGAGCATCCGGGTCCTCGAGTTGTCCCTCGAACATGACAGTTCGATGAGCCTCGGTCAGCGTGGTGTGAATCTCCCCCGCGCCAGAAATGAACCGATGAAGCTTGAATGCCAGGAAAGCGCCTGATGCTGCCCCGCCACGGTCAGCCTCGGGGAGGCTCACCCGTGTCAGGAATGTCGAAAACGCATCCCGACAAACCTCTGGCGAAACACCGCTGGCCTCTGACAATTTGGCCACCGCAGCGCCAAACGGTGTGGGTTTTTTTCGGGTAAGTTCCTGGCCATCTTCCAGTCCGATTTCGAGCTCGGCCCAAACGGCGAGGGGATTCGACCGCAGATCGTTATCTGTCAGAACGTCTGGTAGCGGCGCGGTCAAAACGGATGCGAGGCGTGGGCGCACCATATCGAGGGTCAGCCCATCATCTGTTGCCCTCTGCAGTGTTTCATCTATGACGGCGTCCGGACCGATCGTCGCGCCGAACAGCCTTGTCGCAACTGCCGCTACGGCTTGAGCGCGGCTTTCGCCCGAGCCTTCGCTCGCCATTGTCGCCGAAGTGCCTATACAAATCGGCGCTTTCAGAGGCGCGCAGCGGTTCCGTAGGCGCCGAACAAGAATCGCCACATCCGCCCCTTGCCTTCCACGGTAGGTGTGAAGTTCGTCAAGGACGATAAACTCCAGGCCAGATGCATTCCCGACAACCCTGGCGTCCAACTCCTCCTGACGAGTCAGCAGCAGTTCCGCCATCATGAAGTTGGTCAGTAAGATATCCGGGGGATTGTCGGCGATGCGTTGGCGTTCCTCGCGGCTTTCCTGTCCGGTATAGCGCTTCACAATTGGCCTGTGGGCTTCAGGCAATCCAGACTGCGAGATGAACTTCTCGATCTCCTTGATCTGGCTATTTGCAAGGGCGTTCATTGGATAGACGATGATCGCACGCGTGCGCCGTGGCTGGCCAGACTTCAGCGCCCGCACAATTGCATCGACCACGGGAACAAAGAAGCACAGTGATTTCCCCGAACCTGTCCCGGTCGTGACGACGAAACTCTGCTCCATTTGCGCTTTCGAGATCGATTGCGCTTGATGCCTGTGGAGCCGGATTGGCTTGCCGTCAATGCGGAAGATCTGTCCCGTAGCTGGATCAAGATCACCGGAGGACACCAACTCGTCAACGGTACGACCCTGCCGGTAGCGTGGGTTCAGCGACAGTAGGCTTTCCGGCCAAAAGCGGCCAGCTTCATACTCTGCCTCCACCTTCTCACGAAGGTCAGAAGCCCGAATGGAAATGAAAGAACGCGAGAACCGCGAATAGCTGTCAATCAGATCCTGATCGAATTCAAAGGCCTTCATGAAATGTATCCTCGGATCTGCTCTTGCGACAGGGATAGCCCGCTCAGCTTGTGTTCAGCAACAAAGTTAGGCCTTGCTGGGCCATCTTGTGGGAAAAATCGGGCATTCTCATGGTTGTGCCGGCATGAGAGGTATGCTCACCCCAGTTGCGACGTTGCCTTGACTACCCCCTTCATTGGTCCGGGAAGAGGTTCGGCATCCAGACTGCTGCCAGCGTTGCGGGAAAATGCAGGCGGAGCGGCGCCTTCGGGCTCGCCGAGGACAAGGCTTCTAATTCCAGCAACCTCGCCGTGACCTTCCGGGCCTGGCGGTCACTGACGCCGAGCATTTCCGGGATGGCACCCCGCTCGACCTCACCTTCCGTCAGGATCGCGCGCATCACCCTGTCGCTGCCCTTGATGACGTTCCCGCGCTTTTCCTCGCGCTGCGCCCAGTCGATGATCCGGCCGCGCAGATCGGCTGGGCGCATCAGGCCTGACATGAAGGAAACCTGATCGATGCAGCATCGCAGGAAGAACCGCGCGAACTCGGCCAGCCGCGCTTCCGACAGCGCACCACGACCGTCCGCACCGCCGGGACGCCTCGCATCGGCGGCGGCAAGGCGGGCCTTGTAGTCCTCGACGTTTCGGGCAAGGCCTCGCGAGGCCGACCACAGGCCTTCGGATTTCACGGTATCGCGCAGCATGGCATGCGCCACCATCCGCGACACGCGGCCATTCATGTCGGCGAAGGGGTGGACCCAGACCAGCCGGTGATGGGCGCAGCCAACGGCGACCACGCTGCCGATCCGACCCTGCATCCGATACATCCTGTGCATATGGGCGAGCAGGCGTGGCACCGCGCCCGGGCTGGGCGGCACATGGGCGCCGACCTTGACATACCCTTGGCGGAACGCGCCGGGCAGAACCCGGACCTCCTCCCCATCCGGGCCCTTCTGGATCAAAAGCGCCTCGGGCAGACCATGACAGAACCGGCGATGGATCTCGCGCAGATTGTCTGGATCCAGCGAATGGCCGGTCAGTCCACCCCCATCGATCCATTTCTGGACCTCGATATGCGCCACGGCCTCAAGCTGCAGATTGCGCTGAACCGGGTCGGCGCTGAAGTCATGACGCATGGCCCGTTCGATATCGATCGGATGCGTGTCATGCCCCTCGATAAGGTTCGAGTAATAGCAATTCATCGAACGCACGAGGCCAGCCAGCGGTGTCCGCACCGCTTCGGGCAGCGAAGCGGTCAGTTCGGTGGATGCTGTGGCCAGTTCCAGCGCCAGATCGTTGAGTTCCGGCCGGTGACGCGAGGCCTCCTCAGGGATGAGGGGCTCCATCTGATCGGGGGTCTCGTGATCGTCACGTATCGGTGTCACGTCAGCATCTTCCGTTCCGGACAAAGTTCCGCTTTATGTGCCGCATTCCTGATGGCATGGCTAGTCAATAATTTCCTTTATTTCTTTGCACTATATGAGGATTTCTGTCTGAAATTCAATCACACATTCCGCATCAGGTTCCGGTTCGGAACCCGCATTCAGGCGGGCCTGCTGTCGAACACCACGGCGATCCGGCTGAGGATGTCTGTGGCCTGACCGTCAGACCATCTGCGGCATCTCTCATGTAGATCGGTCATCCGGCGGCGGACCGCATCGACCACATCGTCGGGCTGCCCCCCAAGTTCCGTCTCGATCGCGTCGATCCCGAGATAGTCGGGAATGGCTTTCGCCGACATATTCCTGCAGGCGCTTGATCCGGGGCTGCGGTTGAGCTGATCTTCGAGACATTGAAAATGGTGATGACCGCGCCTCCCGGCCAAAGAAACCGGTGCCGCGCATCGCGCGGCCTTCCTCGTAGTTCTCGGCGTTGACGATCGCCGCGGGGTTCCGGTGCGGATCAATCTCTGGGATCAGAACGCTGGGCATGCCTCCACCTGCGACCGCATACTGCGTAAAAGTGCGGAGGCGTGCGACGCCGGGGCCACGCCCCAGGCAGGATATCTCGCTGGCGCTGGCGAAAATGGGCCCGCTTGCGCTGGTAGATCAGGATTTAGGCCGGGCTTGATGCCGCCGGACAGCTGGCCTTCGCGATGGCATGCGCGCTTGCGATGCGGCCGGGTGTTTTGTTGATCGACCCTCGGGGCTTGACCCTGCGGCGGCATTGGCGCTGGATCTGCTGGCGGGGTCGGATGATCGGCCAGCCTGGTTGCGGCGGCGCCACGGCAACGCTCGATGACCTGGGCCACCGATGGGCGACGGGCTGGCTCAGCCCGCCTGACATGCTTTGATGAGCCGGAACGAGGGGGCAGTTACCCCCGCATTCCGGTGCCGTTCAGAGGTTTTCGGATTGCGGGAAACCGAGGATATGGAAGCCGCCATCGACATGGATCGTCTCGCCCGTCGTGGCGCGGCCGTAATCCGAGCACAGCCAGACCGCGGTGCCGCCGATGGTTTCCAGCGTGGCATTCGCCCGCAAGGGCGCGTTTTCTTCGGTGTGGCGGAAGGTCGCCCGTGCGCCGCCGATCGCCGAGCCGGCCAGCGTCTTCATCGGCCCGGGTGAGATCGCATTCACCCGCACGCCCTGCGGTCCGAGGTCATTTGCCAGATAGCGCGTCGCTGATTCGAGCGCGGCCTTGGCCACCCCCATCACATTGTAATTCGGCGCGATTCTGGTCGAACCCTGGAAGGTCAGGGTGACAAGACTGCCACCGTCCGGCATCAGTTCGGCAGCGCGGCGGGCCACGTCGATAAAGCTGAAACACGAGATATTCATCGAATTGAGAAAATTCGCGCGGCTCGTATTGGTAAAGCGCCCGGTCAGCTCAGTCTTGTCGGAATAGGCGATGGCATGGACCACGAAATCCAGGCTGCCCCAACGGTCTTTCAGCGTCGCGAAACAGGTGTCCAGCGAGGCCTCGTTGGTCACATCGACATCAACAAGGATATCCGATCCGACCGAAGCGGCAAGCGGCTGCAACCGCTTGCCAAATGCCTCGCCCTGATAGGAGAAAGCCAGCTCTGCCCCTTCGGCCGCCAGCGCCGAGGCAATGCCCCAGGCAATGGAACGGTCATTCGCAACCCCCATGACGAGGCCGCGTTTACCCTGCATCAGTCCGGCCATTGCCCGGTTCCCCCGCTTTATTCTTACCCGAGATATTTACTCATAACCAAAGTGGCATTGGTGCCGCCGAACCCGAAACTGTTCGACAATACACCGTCAATTTCGACATTCTCGCGAAGGCTGGTCACGATCTCGCCCGGCAGCAGTTCCGGGTCGGGGGTTTCGACATTGGCCGAAGCCGCGATGAACCCCTTGTTCATCATGATCAGCGAATAGATTGCCTCATGCACCCCGGTCGCGCCGAGCGAGTGGCCGGTCAGAGATTTGGTCGAGGCCACCGGCGGGGTTTTCCCCTCGCCAAAGACCCGGCGGATCGCCTTGATCTCGGTGATGTCGCCCACGCCGGTCGAGGTGCCGTGGCTGTTGAGATAGTCGATCCGGCGGCCCTGGGGCAGGGTGGACAGCGCCAGTTTCATCGACCGCTCGCCGCCTTCACCCGAGGGCGCGACCATGTCATAGCCGTCCGAGGTGGCGCCGTAGCCGGTGACTTCGCCATAGATCTTTGCGCCACGCGCCAGCGCATGGTTCAGCTCTTCCAGCACAACAAGACCGCCGCCGCCTGCGATCACGAATCCATCGCGGTTCGCGTCATAGGTGCGCGAGGCGCGTTCCGGCGTGTCATTGTATTTCGACGACATCGCGCCCATCGCGTCGAAGAGGCAGGAAAGCGTCCAGTCGAGTTCCTCGCCGCCGCCGGCGAAGACGATATCCTGCTTGCCCATCTGGATCAGTTCGGCGCCATTGCCGATGCAATGTGCCGAGGTCGAGCAGGCCGAGGTGATCGAATAGTTCACACCCTTGATTTTAAAGGGCGTCGCAAGGCAGGCCGAGGTCGTCGAGGACATGCCCTTGGTCACGCCGAACGGGCCGATCCGCTTGGGCGAGCCCGTTTCCGCGACGATGTTATGCGCCTTGAAGAACGATTTGGTCGAAGGGCCGCCCGATCCGACGATGATGCCGGTGCGCTCATTCGAGATATCGCTTTCCTCAAGGCCCGAATCTTTGATCGCCTGTTGCATGGCGATGAAATTATAGGCCGCACCATCACCCATGAAGCGCAGGTCGCGCTTGTCGATATGGTCCTCAAAGGTGATGTTCGGCTGGCCATGCACGCGCGAGCGGAAGCCGCGCTCGGCATAGTCAGAGGCGAAAACGATGCCGGATTTCCCGGCGCGCAGGCTGGCTTCGACCTCGGCCACATCATTGCCGATGGGAGAGACGATGCCGAGACCGGTGATGACGACGCGACGCATAGGGGTACAGTCCTTGCCTTGAGGTCAGGAGGCCGAGAGGGCCACCTTCATATCTTTCACGAGGTAGATGGTCTCGCCATCCGCTTCCACGCGCCCGTCTGCCACACCCATGGTCAGGCGGCGGGTCTGCACGGCCTTGGTGAAATCGACGAAATAGCGCAGCATCTTACGCTCGGGGCGCACCATGCCGGTGAGTTTGACCTCGCCCACGCCAAGCGCATAGCCGCGGCCTTCCCAGCCCCGCCAGCCGAGGTTAAAGCCAGTCAGCTGCCAGAGCCCGTCAAGGCCAAGACAGCCCGGCATGATCGGATTGCCGGGGAAATGGCAGGCGAAGAACCACAGGTCCGGCGTGATGTCGAATTCGGCAACGACATGGCCCTTGCCATGTTCGCCACCATCTTCCGAGATCTCGGTGATGCGGTCCATCATCAGCATCGGCGGCTCGGGCAGCTGGGCGTTGCCGGGGCCAAACAGCTCACCCCTTGCGCAGGCGAGCAGGTCATCCCGGTCGAATTTGTTCGGATAACGCCCCATAATCTCCCCGTTCTGTCTTTAGTTTCACAACTTTCCTCTAACAGAGGCGACAAACATAGGGCAAGGGTGCAGCGCTTGCGAGGGGCCGCAGGGCATTTTGGCGGTTTTCAATTGAATCCCCGGGCCGCAACACCTTATAATCCTTCCAGCAACGCCCGTATGACAGCCGGCGGTGTCGCGTCCGGCCGGTGCTGCCTCCCTGCATTTTACAGGAGCGAACGGCCCGGAGACGGAACGCGATGCCGTGATGCTGCGGCAAAAGGGCAGGAGCAGGATGGATATGGCACAGGCGAGCGAAGCTCACGATGTAAGGGCTCAGGCAGAGATCAGGGCTCAGGAAAGGGCCTCTGACTGGCTGCAACGCGGGGGCCTGCGCCCGACGCGGCAACGCCTTGCCCTGGCCAGCCTGCTGGTCGGCGATGGCGAGGACCGCCATGTCACGGCCGAAAGCCTCTTCGAGATGGCTGGCTGCGCGCAGGAGAAAGTCAGTCTTGCGACCGTCTACAACACCCTGCGTGCGTTTTGCGATGCCGGCCTCGTGAATGAGATCGTGGTCGATGGCGCCCGCAGCTATTTCGACACGCGGATCGACGATCACCCGCATTTCTACTGGGAAGACAGCGCAATCCTGACCGATGCGCCGAAGGAAGAGCTCGAGCTTGCCCGTATCCCCGAACCGCCCGCCGGCACCGAAATCAGCCGTGTCGACGTGGTGATCCGCCTGCGTCGCAAGTAACGGCATCTGCGCGCCCCGGGCGGCTGCGGAAGTGGGCGCCGGTCAGCCGCCGATCAGCGCGCCACGCGACTTCAGCGCATTCAGCCAGAACAAGCCCTGGGCCGTGCCGCGTGCCGGCCGGTATTCCGCGCTGATCCAGACATTTTCCAGCTCTGCCACCGCATCGCAGAGATCAGGCAGCGAAAAGCCGCCGCCGCCCGGCTCATTGCGGGCGGGAAAGCCCGCGATCTGCACATGGCGGATCCGGTCGCGATGATCGGCCCAGACGCTGGCCGCATCGCCATGCAGCTTTGCCGCATGCCAGATGTCGAATTGCAGCCCGATTTTCGGATTGGCGATATCATCGATGATCCGCGCCGCCTGGTCGAAATCATTGAGAAAGTAGCCTGGCATGTCGTCGGGGTTCAGGGGCTCCATCACGAGCGTCAGATCCGGCGCCTGTTCGGCGGCCCAGGAGAGATTGGCGGTAAACACCGCCTCGGCCTGCGGCCCGCGCGCGACACCGGCCATAACATGCACCGCAGGCACATTCAGCCGCGTTGCGTAATCGGCAGCATGGAGGAACCCGTCGCGAAAGGTCTGCTCATCGCCGGGCCTTGCGGCAAAGCCGCGATCTCCCGAGGCCCAGTCGCCAGGGGGGGTGTTGATCAGCACGAGTGGGATGTCGCCAAGCGCGCGCTCCCATTCAGCGACCGGGTGATCATAGGGGAACAGCACCTCGACCCCGTCAAAGCCGGTGCGCCGCGCCCAGTCGGGACGGTCCAGCATGGGAACCTCGGTGAAGAGATAAGTCAGATTGGCGGCAAATCGGGACATGTAGCGGTATCAGGCCAGTTCTGAGGATCTGATGACGGGAAAGAACTCCCCCGAAGACCAGAGGCCAAACCAGCTATCCCCGTCATAAGTCTCATGGCAACCGAAATCCACCATCCGGAGAAAGCTTTTCCGGTCAATCCGCGCCCAGAGCGCCGCCTCACCCTCACCCCGGATCAGGATATAGGGAGAGGGTTCGCCGGAAACGGAATCGCGTCTGACCTTCAGCGGATGGGTGCAGGAGGCCAGGGCCAGGTCCCCGGTCTTCGTGGTAAAGCGCAGCACCTGGTCGCGCCCGGCGCCTTCCGCCTCGATATCAACGGCGAAAAGCGGCGCATCTTCGACAGTGATCCCGACCTTCTCGACCGGCGTGACAAGGTAATATCTGCCGTCCTCGCGCTTCAGTATCGACGAGAACAATCGCACCAGAGCCTCGCGCCCGATGGGGGTGCCCAGATAGAACCATGTGCCATCCCGCGCGATCCGCATGTCGAGATCGCCGCAAAAGGGCGGGTTCCACAGATGAACCGGCGGCAATCCGCCCTTCTTTGTGGCCGCTGTGGCCGCAGCCGCCAGGCCATCGGCCGAGGGCTGGTTGTTATTCTGATCCTGCATGGTCCTCACCGGGTTGCCCCTCCAATGTCGGTTGCCCGGGCCCGGATCACAAGACCATGCCGCAAATGGCTGATTCAGGATGCCTCCGGCGGGGATATTTGGAGGCTGTGGCGAGGTTTTAGTTTTTGGTATCAGCATGTTGACCCACCGAATCGCCGCGAGGTGATCCACAGATGTGTCACACATGATCCGGGCGTGACCTTTACCTGCTCCTGACCGGGGGCGAAATGGGAAAGCAACTTCATCTGTTCCAGCGCGGACGGATTTACTACTGGCGGCGGCGGATACCGGGGTTTTCCACCGAATTCGACAGCATCCAGCTGTCTTTGCGCACCGAGGTTCGTTCGGAAGCCTATATCATCTCTCGGAAACTGACCTCCGAGAGTGATCGCATGTTCGATGACCTGACCCGTAATCTTATCTCGTCCGACGACATGCGGCGTTGGATGTCGCATGTCATCACCGAGGAACTGGCCCGCATCCGTCGGGTGCAACTGGTCACGAAGATGGACCCGCAACGGGATGCCGCCTCGGATGCCCGCGCGGATTGGGCGACGGCTACGGCATGGAAGCTGATGGCGGAATTCGGGCCGCGCGCGGAACTCTCACAGGATGTGACTGCGCGGTTGCGGGCCGCCGGGGCAGATGACGCGGATCTCTCTGTCCTGGAACTCACGCTTTCGATGCTGGCACGGGATATGGTTTCCGAGCCGCGCATGAACCGGATCCGTTCTGGTTTCCAGGCGGTGACCGGCCAGAGCCAGACCTTGAGCGCTCTCGAACTGCTGGAGTTGCGCCGCCTGCTGATCGAGGGGTGCGCGGCCGCGCATCGGCAGGGGGATGCGGCGCGGGGAATTGAAACCCGGACAGCCGATGACCTCGCCGCGCAGATCGTGGCAGGTTTGGAGGCTCCACTGTGTCCCGCGTCTCTGACTGCGCCTGCTCTTGTCGGTGCGGTTGGCGAGCCGCCCGCTCTGGATGCCATAGGCGAAGTCATTCCGCCGACAGCGCCCCGCGCTGCTCCGATGCCGGACTTCGATCCATCGATCATGGCGACCACCGAGCGGTTGAATCTCGCGCGGTATGAACAGCGGCGGCAGGAGCGCAAACACAAGGTGCTGGCCGATGGCACGCCGGAACCTGTGGCCAATGACATGGAGAAATCACGCCTCGCCACCGCACGGCTGTTCCGTCAGATCACAGGCATTCATGACCTGCGGCAGGTTCGGCCCGGGCAACGGCAGCAATGTGCTCCGATCAACATGCCGCGACGCAGCACAACTGCTTCGGCCCGCGCAGCGGACCCACCCCAAGCTAGGTGAAGTCGGCCCTGAGTTGCCGTTCGCCGAGTGAAAGTGCTGCGCGGCAGCGTTCCCTATAACGGTCGTTCGACATGTGACGCAGAAATTCGGGTGTCGTAAAGTCGGCGTTTGGACTCGCAACGTTCGCGCGCCGCTGACAACGAGCCTCCAAGGCGGCATCTTTGCACGCGCGTGAAACCAGCACCTCAGCCATTGCGAACCGGTCCATCTCAGCCTTCCTCGCCAAGTTCGGTTGCCTCGATCAGCCGGTCTATAACCAACTCGTTCCAAGCATCGCCGAGGCGCACATCGACGCGCTTGCGTGCCTCATCTAGGGCAGGGGTTTCCTCGAACCAGGTCGCCACCATATCGGCGATATCGTCGCGATAACCGCCACCGCCGCCGTAACGGGCACGCAGATCCGACCAGAATTCGATCGAGCCGTCGAGATAGGGCTTGAACGTGTTGCGCCCGACACTGAGCGCGCGCGAGAGGAACTCCTGCCGCCAGTCGGCAATATCCTCCTGCAGCGTCTCGATCAGGCCCTTCACCTCGGGAAGCGCGGAGAATTTTTCCTCCAGCGCCTCGAGGCGGCCAGTGATCTTGAGCATGTGATCGTTGCTGCGCCGATTGGCATCGGTTCGCACTCCCGTGCCGATCATGTGGAAGATTTCGAAATTATCCCAGGCACCGCGTCGCGCGATCGATGCCGCGATCGAGCTCGCATGGCCCGACTTGATCTCGTTGATCAAAGTCTGGTGCGCCGGACGCGCGCTACTCGGCAAAGGGCCATAGGCCTTCGCCATCGCCAGCGCCTCTGCCGCGATCGCCGCTCGCGCCTGCTGGATGCGCGCGGCGTCTGCATTGGTGACCAAATCCTCGGACAAGCCGACGAAACGCGCGAGTCGCTCGACCTGATACTGCCTAATGATGCCGACATGATCGTTGAGCTGGTCCCAGACCTTGGGCGCAGAATCCTCAATGGCATTGAAGAACAGAACCGGCAGCCGGCCGATGCCCGCCTCAACCAGACTATCCTCGACCTGCGCCGCGCGGATAGCGTAACCATGCTCCACCGATTCCGGCGGGTCCCCGGAATCGTCGATGATTTTCATCGCCTGATCGCCTTGCGGTAGCACCAGCAGGACCACTCGCCGGCGCTCGATTGCGTCCGAACCCAGTTCCGAGATTTGCTTCATGAGCTTCATCGGATCGGCGCCGGGGGCATCATTGAACCCGCAGCACAGCACAGTGAGCGTGCGCTGGTCGTTCATGAGCGCCTGAAGATCAGAACGCTCGGTCGTTACGTGCATGCCCTTGGTGTCGATGATGCTGAGTTCATACGGCGAGCGTCGAACTGCCGATTCGGGCACGAAGACGGTGACGCGCTGAGGAACTGAGAAACGAGAATCCTGCCCATAATTGATCGCGGTAATGTTCTTGGACAGCCAGTTCAGGCCGTCCTCGTTGGTCTCCGACAGGATCAACTGGGTCTCGGTGCGCTCGTCGAGCCGCATGCGATTGATGATCTCTTCGACGACATCATCCTGAGTGCCGCCGGCCAATGCGATCATCGCGCTGATCGGATCGATCTGGTTGCGGATGTCTTCCGGATTCTTCTTTTTCTTGAGGTCTGCCATTTTGCGGACCGCGCGATCGAGCTCGGTCGAGATACCGCCCTTATTCTCGGCAGTCGCGCGCACCATCTCCGCCACGAGCAGACGTATTTCATCCTCGTTCTTCGGTTCGACCGCGATACCGTAGGCAGGAGCGATCCGAATGACGACCTCGCTGGTCGTGGTGCGGCCTCCGGTCGCTGGAAAGACCGGCTGCGGGATGCCGTTCTTTCCGGGAATCATCAGGTTGGTGAGGTTAGACAGCGCCGTGGTCTTGCCGACGCCGACCGTGCCGATCCACGCCATAGCGTGATCCGTCTGGCATACCACGACGGGTCAGCTGGTCACTGCATCACTTCCCACCGGAGCGATGTCTCCCAGCGCCGTATACACGGGCACGCGAAGCAGCCCATTCACCGTTCTGTTCGAGGGGCAGCCCGCGGACCACGCGGATGACGGCCACTGGGGGACGCTGTGGCGAATTCAGCGCGGCGTTTGATGTCGCCGTTCAGCCTCAACTCATCTTTGGAAATGTCCTCGGCAGGACCTTGGCAAACCTTTTTCCATGAGGCAGAATCCGTGTGTATCACTTGTAACACAAAGCTGTAGCACAGCAGGTATTTGTCGCGCCATCAAGATGCAATGATTTCAATGCCTTAATATCGCATGCAGATAGCCTCCGGCGGGGATATTTAAGGACAGATGAAATCACCTTCTCCTTTTCATCTGTCCTTAAATATCCCGGGGGAGCGCGCAGCGCGTGGGGGCAGCGCCCCCGGCGACAGCCGTCACAGGCGAAACATCGCGCGTCTGTCACGATCATTTGTGTCAAGTCGCCTTTTGGCATTTGTGGTCCGGCGGCGATTTCGGTCTAATGTCTCCGCTGAGACCGACGAGCAACACAGATGGAGCCTCTGAATGACCGCAGCCCCCGCAGGAGATGTCGCGCTGGTGACCGAGATCGAGGCTCTGGGTGCAAAGCTCGGCGAGGCACGTGCTTCGATCGAGCGCCGCTTTATCGGACAGGAAAAGGTGGTGGAGCTGGTCCTTTCGGCCATGCTCTGCGGCGGTCATGCCTTGCTGGTCGGGCTGCCGGGGCTCGGGAAGACCCGCCTGGTCGACACGCTCGGCACCGTCATGGGGCTGAACGCCAACCGCATCCAGTTCACGCCCGACCTGATGCCGGCGGATATTCTCGGCTCCGAAGTGCTCGAGACCGCGACCGATGGCAGCCGCGCCTTCCGCTTTCTCGAAGGGCCGGTCTTCTGCCAGCTTCTGCTTGCTGATGAGATCAACCGCGCCAGCCCGAGAACGCAATCCGCGCTCTTGCAGGCGATGCAGGAGAAAGAGGTCACCATCGCCGGTCAGCACCGCCCGCTCGGCCGGCCGTTCCATGTGCTCGCGACCCAGAACCCGATTGAACAGGAGGGGACCTATCCGCTCCCCGAGGCGCAGCTGGACCGCTTCCTTGTCCAGGTCGATGTCGATTACCCGACCCGGGCTGTCGAGCGTGAGATTCTTCTGGCCACCACCGGTGCGAGCGAGGCCGATGCCACACAGGTTTTCGACACCGATCAGCTGATCCGGGCGCAATCGGTCATTCGCCGCATGCCGGTCGGGGATAAGGTGGTCGAGGCAATCCTTGACCTCGTGCGTGGCTGCCGTCCCGGGGAGCCCGAGGGGCGCGATCTGAAAGACAGTCTTGCCTGGGGGCCGGGGCCGCGTGCGGCGCAGGCTTTGATGCTGACCGTGCGGGCGCGGGCGCTTCTGAATGGCCGGCTCGCGCCGTCGATTGACGATGTGGCGGCTCTGGCCCAGGCCACGCTGACGCATCGGATGGCTTTGTCCTTCGCTGCCCGCGCGCGGGGCGAGACCCTGCCTGCGGTGATCTCTCGCACCACCACCCGTATCCTCGGGCTTGAGGCGGCTGCGTGAGCCCGACGCTGCAGAACGAGGCCCTTCAGAGCCGGGCGGAGGCGCTGGGCCAGTCGCTGCCGCCGCTGCTGGCTGAGGCCGAGATGCTGGCCGCCACCCTGATGCTGGGCGAGCATGGCCGCAGGCGCGCCGGATCCGGCGATGAGTTCTGGCAATATCGTGCCGCGCATCAGGGCGACCCGGCGCGGGCCATCGACTGGCGGCGCTCGGCGCGGTCTGACGGGCATTTCATCCGCGAACGTGAATGGCAGGCGGCGCAATCGGTGACGCTCTGGGTCGATCCGGCCAAAAGCATGGCCTTTTCCGGGGGCAGGGAGCGCCCCCCAAAGGGCGATCGCGCGCGTCTGCTGGCGCTGGCGCTGGCTGTGCTATTGCTGCGCGGCGGCGAACGGGTCGGGCTGGCGGGGCTGGCGCAGCCGCGTTCGGGTCGCAGCCAGATTGTGCGGCTCGCGGCGCGGCTGGCTGGCGAACCCGAAGCCGGGGATTACGGCGCGCCTGAAACGGCAGGCATGGTCGGCCATGGTCGCGCGGTGTTCGTCTCGGATTTCCTCGGGCCCATCGAGCCGGTCGAGGCGGCGCTTTCCCGCGCGGCAGATCGCGGGGTGCGCGGCGCGCTGTGCCAGATCCTCGATCCGGCAGAGGAAGAATTCCCTTTTGATGGCCGCGTGATTTTCGAATCGATGTCGGGATCCATGCGTCATGAAACGCAGCAGGCCGGCGAATTGCGCAGCCGCTATCTTGCCCGCCTGGCCGAGCGCAAGGACCGGTTGAGCGAGCTTGCCCGCGCGGTTGGCTGGCAGTTTTCCACATTCCATACCGGAGCCCCGGCGCAATCCGCGCTTTTGTGGCTCTATCGCGCGCTGGAGGGCGGGCGCTGATGTTCATGATTGGTCCGGTCGGGTTTCTGACGCCCTGGATTCTCTGGGGGCTCGCAGCACTTCCGGTGTTGTGGTTTTTGCTGCGTGCGGTGCCGCCGGCTCCGATCCGTCGCCGGTTTCCGGGTGTCGCGCTGCTTCTGGGGTTGCAGGATGAGGATGCCGAGACCGATCGCACGCCCTGGTGGCTGCTTCTTCTCAGGATGCTGGCAGTGGCGGCGGCAATCATCGGCTTTGCCGGGCCGGTCCTGAACCCTGAACAAAAACAAAGCGGTACGGCGCCATTGCTGGTGGTGTTCGATGGCGGCTGGGCCGAGGCGCGCGACTGGGCGCGCCGGATCGAACGCGCAGGGCTTGTGCTGGACGAGGCCGGTCGCGACGGCCGCACGGTCGCGGTGATCCGCCTGACCGATGCGCCGCAGGAGGTGACCTTCCGCACTGCTGACGACTGGAAGGGCCGGCTTGCGGTGATGGAACCCTCGCCCTGGCTGCCGCAGGATCCGGACGCCTGGATCAGCCATTTCCCGGCCGGAAGTTTCGACACATTGTGGCTTTCGGACGGGCTGGATCACGAAGGGCGCGCCATGCTGGCGGGATTGTTCGCCGATAAGGGGCAGCTGACGGTGCTGACCGGCGATGGCCCGGTTCTGGCGCTGCATCCGGCGGGCTTTGCCGAAGGGGCGGTGCTGCTTTCCGCCTCGCGGCTTGATGCGGGCGGCGCGGCCGAGATCGAGGTTACCGGGCGCGGCCCGGACCCTTCGGGGGTAGAGCGCGAACTGGCGCGGGCCACGATCAGCTTTGCCGCCGGTGAGCCCCGGGCCGAGGTGAAACTTGACCTGCCGCCCGAACTCAGAAACCGCGTCACGCGCTTCGAGATCGCGGGCGTCCGGTCTGCCGGTGCGGTGAGCCTGACCGATGACAGTCTCAAGCGGCGCAAGGTGGCGCTGATTACCGCTGGCCCCCAGGCCGAGGGGCTGCAGCTTTTGTCGCCCTTGCATTACCTGCGCCAGGCGCTGGCGCCGGTGGCTGATCTGATCGAGGCGCCTGTGACGACGGCGCTGCCCGCCAACCCCGATGCCGTGATCCTTGCCGATGTGGCGCGACTGACGGCAGGTGAGGAGGCGGCGCTGGTGGAATGGGTCGAAAAGGGCGGGTTGTTGTTGCGCTTTGCCGGCCCGCGCCTTGCGGCATCAGATGTGAGCCGTTTTGAGGAAGACCCGCTGATGCCGGTGCGGTTGCGCGAAGGGGGCCGCTCGCTTGGCGGCGCGATGAGCTGGGGCGATGCGAAAGAACTGGCGCCTTTCCCCGAGGGCAGCCCCTTTTTCGGCCTCGCATTGCCCGGCGATGTCCAGGTGGCCGAACAGGTTCTGGCCCAGCCCGATCCCGAACTGGCCGAACGCACCATCGCCGCACTGGATGATGGCACGCCGCTGGTCACGCGCAAATTCCTGGGCGACGGCCAGGTCGTGCTGGTGCATGTCACCGCCAATGCGGAATGGTCGACTTTGCCGCTGTCCGGGCTTTTCGTGCAGATGCTTGAGCGGCTGGCGATCTCGACCCGCCCGTCTTTGCCGGGCGCGCGCGAACTCGCCGGGCAGATCTGGGTGCCCGAGGTGATGCTGAACGCCTGGGGCGAGGAACGTGACGCGGGCGAGGTCGCAGGTGTGGCCGGAGAGGATCTGGCGGTTGCGATGGTGGCAGGCCCTGGCCCCGCTCATCCGCCCGGGCTTTACGCCGGTGCCGACCGCCGCGTCGCGCTGAATGTCGTCAGCCCGGAGACGAGGCTGGTGGCGGCGGACTGGCCGGCTTCGGCGCGGGTCGAAGGTCTTGCGACCCCGCCCGAACAATCGCTCAAGGGCTGGCTTTTGTCGGCGGGGCTGGTGGTGCTGCTGGCCGATATCCTTGCCTCGCTCTGGCTGGGGGGGCGGCTAGGCGGCTTGCGGCGCGGGGTTGCAGTTCTCGCGGTGGCGCTTTTGGCCGGGCTGAGCGCGCCACAGGCCCAGGCTCAGAACAACGGCGAGACGCCGCCTGCGCCGCCCGAGGTCGCGCAGTCTGCCGATAGCGCGCTGCCTGATATGCCGCAGCCCGGCGATGACTTCGCGATCCGCTCCACGTCGGGCGTCTCTCTGGCCTATGTGAAGACCGGCGATTCTCAGATCGATGAGACCTCGGAATTCGGCCTTGTCGGGCTTGGCGACCGGCTGTGGGAACGCACCTCGATCGAGCCGGAATATCCGACCGGGATTGATCTTGAGGCTGATGAGCTTGCGTTCTTCCCCTTCCTTTACTGGCCGGTCACCGCAAATGCGCCGACGCCGTCGGACGCGGCCTATGCGAAACTGAACCAGTTTCTGCGCACCGGTGGCATGATCCTTTTCGACACGCGCGACGCCAATATCGCGGCCTTTGGTGGCGGCACACCGGAGGGCCAGGCGCTGCAACGGATCGCGGCCGGTCTGGATATCCCGGCGCTGGAGCCCGTGCCGGAAGACCATGTTCTGACCCGCACATTCTATCTGTTGCAAAGCTTTCCCGGTCGCTGGGCCGAGGGCACGATCTGGGTCGAGGCGGCCCCCGCTGACGCCGGTCAGGAAGAGGGCGTGCCGTTTCGCAACCTCAATGACGGGGTGACGCCGGTGGTGATCGGCGGCAATGACTGGGCGGCCGCCTGGGCCACCGATGAAAACGGCGTGCCGCTTTTGCCGGTGGGCCGGGGGGCGGCGGGCGAACAACAGCGCGAGCTGGCCTGGCGGTTCGGCGTCAATCTGATCATGCATGTGCTGACCGGCAATTATAAATCCGACCAGGTCCATGTGCCTGCGCTTCTTGAAAGGCTGGGCCAATGAACGGCGCGATGACGGCGCATCTGGTATTCGATCCGCTGGTGCCCTGGCCGCTTCTGTGGGCGCTCGGGGGGGTGACGCTTCTGATGCTGGCGCTGGCGCTCTGGCGCGGGCTTCCGGGCTGGTTCCTGCGCGGGCTTGGGCTGGCTGCGCTTCTGGCGGCGCTGGCCGGGCCGGGGCTGCAAAGCGAGGACCGGCAGAACCTTTCCGATATCGTGATCGTTCTGGTCGATGACAGCGCGAGCCAGAGCCTTGGGGCGCGGGCCGATCAGACGCGGCGCGCGCTGACGCGGGTGGAGGCCCAGGTCGCGGCGCTGGACAATACCGAGCTGCGGGTGAAACACATCACCGATGGCGCCGACAATACCGGGACCCTGGCGATGACCGCTATGTCGGCCGCTCTGGCCGAGGAACCCCGCGCCCGGGTGGCGGCGGTGATCCTGATCTCGGACGGGCGCGTGCATGACCTTGAGATGCGCCCAGATCTGCCCGCACCGTTCCATCTGCTGCTGACCGGCGAAGCGGCTGACTGGGACCGCCGCCTTGTGGTGCAGAATGCGCCGGCCTTCGCGATCATCGGCGAGGAATTCAAGCTGAAGCTCAGGGTCGAGGATCAGGGTCTTGTGCCGCCGGATGTGCCGCAATTCGCCGATCTGACCATCGCGGTCGATGCCGATGCGCCGCAGACCTATTCGGTGCCGGTGGGCGAAGATCTGGAACTGCCGGTGGTGCTGCCGCATGGCGGGCTGAATGTGCTGCAATTCGCCATCGACCCGACTCCGGGCGAGCTGACCGAGCGCAACAATACCGCCGTGGTGCAGATCAATGGCGTGCGCGACCGGCTGCGCGTATTGCTTGTTTCGGGCGAGCCACATGCCGGGGAACGCGTCTGGCGCAATTTGCTGAAATCGGATGCGAGCGTCGATCTCGTTCATTTCACCATTCTGCGCCCGCCAGAGAAACAGGATGGCGTTCCGGTGGATGAGCTTTCGCTGATCGCCTTTCCGACGCGCGAGTTGTTTATTGAAAAGATTGATGAATTTGACCTGATCATCTTTGACCGCTACCGGATGCGCGGCATTCTTCCGATGTCCTACATCGACAATGTCGTCCGTTATATCCGCGAGGGCGGCACGGTGCTGGTGGCCTCGGGGCCGGAATTCGGTGCGGTCGACAGCCTGTACCGCTCGCCCCTGGCCGAAGTGCTGCCGGTGGCGCCGACTGCTCAGGTTATCGAAGGCGGGTTCCGCCCGAAAATCACCGAACTCGGGCAGCGTCATCCGGTGACCGAAGGGCTCGACCGTTTTGCGCCTGAGGGAGAAAATGGCGAGCCGGGCTGGGGCCGCTGGTTCCGGGTGATGGAGGTCGAGAAGCTTTCCGGCCAGACCGTGATGGAGGGGCCGGATGGCGCGCCTTTGCTGGTGCTGGACCGGGTGGGTGATGGGCGGATCGCGGTCCTGACCTCGGATCATGCCTGGCTCTGGGGCCGCGGTTATGAGGGCGGCGGGCCGCAGCTGGAACTGTTGCGCCGGCTGGCGCATTGGATGCTGAAAGAGCCGGATCTTGAAGAAGAGGCGCTGACGGCGACCGCCAAAGGCAATGAACTGACCATCACGCGGCGCACGGTGTCCGAGGATCCGCCAGGGCCGCTGATTGTCACCGCGCAGGACAGCGCAGAGGAGGGAGAGGCCGCGAATCCGGTGCTCCTCGATATGATCCGGGTGGCACCGGGCAAGTATCAGGTGGTCTGGCAGGCGCCCGAGGCCGGGCTTTACCGGCTGGAACAGGGCGATCTGACACGGGTGATCGGCGTCGGCCCGGCCAGCCCGCGTGAATTCGTCGAGACCATTGCCTCGGGCGATGCGGTGGTTGCACCGAAGGTCTCCGGCGCGGCGGCCTATGGATCGGTGACCCGGCTGGAACCCGGACTGCCGGACCTGCGTCAGGTGGCCGAGGGGCGGCCGGTGACGGGGCGCGGCTGGATCGGTATCACCCCGCGCGAGGCCTGGATGACCAATGAGGTGCGGCTGGCGGTCTTGCTGCCGGGCTGGGCCTGGCTTGTGCTGACCGCCGGGCTGGCCATCGCTGCCTGGCTCATCGAGGGCCGCCGGGGCGCGAAACGCTGAGGGGGGGCGGGCTGCTGGATACCCTTTCCCCCTGTTTGCTGCCGGGGAGGCGGTGGCCCGTTTCTGGCAAGCAGAACGAGGCCCAAGCAGAGCCGGGGCCTCGTTTTGTCAGGTGTCAGGCGCGGCTGATCTCGTCGAGATACCAGGTGATATAGCGCAGTTCGTTATATTCCATCGGTGCGATGGGACCAGGCTCGAAATAATGCGATTTCACGCCGCGCGCAGTGTGTTCGATGATCTTCTTGTCTTCCTCGGTGGTGACTTTCCACAGCCAGGTGAGGCGATCCAGATCGTAATCGACGCCTTCCTCGGCGCCTTCCTTCACCAGCCAGATCAGCTCCATCTCGCAGCTGTCATGCGTTTTGGGGATGAAGCGGTAGATCATGCCGTGATCGGGATAGCAGACGAGGAAAGTTGTGCCGCCGAGATGGATCGAGGTCACGCCGCCATCATAATCGGTGAAACGCCCCATCAAAGGTGCGAGGGGGGAGCCATCCTCGGACCCGGTCGAGGCGCCCTCGTAAAGCGCATAGCGGAAGACATCGACCGCTTCGCCACCCCGGGATGAATTCTGCCAATGATTGCCCGACAGTACGGAGAGCCCGAGTGCACAGCTCTTTTCCTCCATCGCGGCATTGAGACCGGCGATCACTTCGGGCGGCTGTTCCAGCGCATGGGTCTGCGAATATTCCGGATGCGCCGGGCCGCAGTGATAGCATTCGACATAATTCTCGACCGCGAGCTTCCAGTTCGCGGCAATCGGATAGGTCTCGCGATGGGCGACCTTTGCCGCGCCCCAGCCATATTGGCCGATACTGGCGTGCAGGGATTGCTCCACTTGCGTGAAATCCAGCGGGTCTTTCGCGAAGGAGATGAAGACCAGCCCCTCGACCACCTTCACATGCACTTTTTTCAGCGCATGGGCGGCGCGGTCGAAATCCTTCGGCATCAGCCGGGCCGCGCGCAACGCGCCGTCCAGCGTATAGGTCCAGGCGTGATAGGGGCAGACGAACATCTTCGCATTGCCCTTGTCTTTGGTGCAGACCTCGGCGCCGCGATGGCGGCAGGAATTCAGGAGCCCATGCACCTCGCCCTGCATGTCGCGTGTCAGGATGACCTGTTCATCGCCAAGTCGGAACAGCTCGAAATCGCCGGGATTCGGGATCACGCTTTCATGGGCCAGGCAGTGCCAGTGGCGGCGGAACACCCGCTCCATATCGCGGGCAAAGACAGTCGGATCCATGTAGAAATCCCGCACGAGGCCATGGCCCGGGCGGTGATCCGCGATCAGCCGCGAAATGGCGTCGGGCCTTTGGTCCGGGGTGGAAAAACTATCGTCGTGAAGCGCGCCCAATCTGGCCTCCTGCTGGTTTGTTTGCTGCCCCGGGTGACCGGAGACGCCGGGCTCCGGTCCGGTGCGGACCTGCCAAAGCGCTCCTGACTGCCCGCCGCAGCCACGCTGATTTCCGCCTCAGGGCTGGTTTCCGGACATCAGGCCTGTCCCCTTTCGCGAACAGAAATGGCACCTTCCCGGCTGCTCCTCCAGCCAGTGGGTCCCGTCATGCAGCGAAGCGCCGCACCCGTTGCGGGGGCAGCGCCGGCATCGGCCCGGCTTCCCAATTCTCCTTCATACCTCCCGATATGGTGGCACCCTGATCTGAGGCGATCAGAGCAGGCGCTATGTGAAAAACTGTCCTGTCTGCGGCAAATTATGTCGAAATTGATCGGGGGCCCGGAATGTGATGCGTTTCAGGCTGCGGCCCGCGCTCCGTCGCCCGGCTGAGGGCGGGACTGTGCGCGAAACTAGGGCAAAAAGTGCTTCCGCTCATGGCTGATCACAACCAGGGCAAAGCGGGTCCTGGCGCGCTGCCCTGCGATCAGTGCTGTGACGAGGCCTCTGCCTTTCTCTTCGGGCCCCGAGGCGGGCGGACCCGGCTGCAGGCGGTCGGGTGGCGTCGCGCGCGCCCGGGCAGCACCAGCGCGACGTTTTGCGCCGCCGTCAGACCGGGAAACAGCCGAACGTTTGTAAAGGCAAAGCAGACGCGAAGGGCAGGACTGCGGCCCGGACAGGGGAGCGCGACATGGACCGCCGCCCCCGCCTGGGCGGCCAGCGCATGGACGAGGCGCCTGGGCCGTTGGCCCGTCACTGCGTGGTGACGCCGAGATCAAAGGCAGGATCGGGCAGGGCGCCACCAGGGGCATCGGGGGCAAGGGTATCCGCGCAGCCAGAGGTCGCCGGTGGTGCGATATTGTCCATTCATCCTCTGACCCGTCAAACCCGACAGTTGAGCCGGAAAGCAGCGACAGTTCCCTGCCTTGCGGGGCCGGTCTTTCCTATGACCGGGATTGGCGGGTCTCAGAGCGGCCTCTTCCGCCTGTTGCGGACGCGCTGGCTGTCCTGTTCCCTGCCATTTCCCCTGGCCGGCGTGACATGGGCCAATGGGCCCTGGGTCAGAAGGGCTTTACCACCACGGCCCAGAGGATGGCGATTACGGCAAAGACGCTGATTTCGTTAAAGATCCGCAGGAACAGGTCGCTCTCGCGGAATTCGCCGCGCCGCGCGCGCCAGACCATGCGGCCGGTCCAGATGTAATGGATCACCAGAAGCGCGACGAGGCTCAGCTTCAGATGCAGCCAGGGGTCAAACCCCCACCAGCCGAAAGCCAGCCAGAGCCCGGTCGCAATGGCGATCACCATCAGCCCGGCCGAAAACCGATAGAGCCGCAGGGTCAGATCCCCGAGCGGTCCGAAAGCGCCAAGGCTGGCCCATTCGCGCTTCCAGTAGATCAATGCGCGCGGCACCGCGAAGATCGAGGTCATCCAGCCCATCACGGCCAGAATGTGAATGATTTTGATCCAGTCCATCGGCTCAGGTGGCAGATTTCCCCCTCTTTGTTCAAGGGAGAAACTGTCGCAGGGCCTCAGTAGCCCCGGGTTCGGTCCACCAGATGGAGGAGGGGCTCGCCCGTTTCCGCGCGGCGGATGTTTTCGGCAATCACCTGTGAGGCGGTCACCGCGCGCGTATCGGCGGCGACATGAGGGGTGATGGTGACCTTTGGATGCGCCCAGAACGGGTGGTCCTGCGGCAGGGGTTCGATCCGGAAGACATCCAGCGTGGCATGCGAGATCTGGCCGCCATCAAGCGCCGCGATCAGCGCGGCATCGTCAATCAGCGGGCCACGGCCGGGATTGATCACCACGGCGCCCGGGGCCGTCATCGCAAGCGTGTCTGCATTGAGGATATTCTGCGTGTCCGGCGTGTTGGGCAGCAGGGTGATGACGATCTGCGCATCGCGCAACGCCTCCTGCAAGCCGGCCTCACCATGAAAGGTTGCGAGGCCCGGGATGGATTTCGGGCTGCGGCTCCAGCCTTTGACCGGGAAATTCAGCGCCTGAAGCGCGCGGGCACATGCAAGGCCCAGTTCGCCCAGGCCAAGGAAGGTGACCGGGCGCTGGCGGGCGATGGGCGGGCAGGCGTGATCCCAGATATGGCCGGGATTGATGATATGTCGGTCCATGCCGAGATGATGACGCAACACATGGCCGGTGACATATTCCACCATGCTCTCGGTCAGGCCCGGATCGACCATCCGGGTCAGCGGCTGTGTGAGACTTTGATTGCCCACGATGCGCTCGACCCCGGCCCAGAGCGACATGACCGCTTTAGCGCGGGTGAAGGGCGCGAAATCCTGCAAAGGCGAGGTGGGCGCATAAAGGATATAGTCGATCGCTGCAGGGGCGGGCGCCTCGGTGACGATATCGGCGCTGATACCGGCCGCCTCAAGTGCTGCGGGCAGGAAGGGTTCATATTCATCCCAGCCGGGAGCGGAAAAGAAGATCTGTGTCATGGCCGCGAGCCTGCGTCGCGCTGCCCGATTTGTCCAGAGGGGGCGCCCCTTCGGGGCGCTTTGCGCGTGCCGCGCGGCGCGTATTCACGTCAGGGAAAAGCCGGTTTCTCCCTGATCCGGATACCTGAGGTCTGGCTGCCCTTCAGCGCGGCCGGTGGACATGGGCGCTTTGCATCAACCCAAAGCCCACAAGGATCACCAGCATGGCCGAGCCGCCATAGGACATCAGCGGCAGCGGCACGCCGACCACCGGCGCCATTCCCATCACCATCGACAGATTCACCGCGATATAGAAGAAGAAGTTGGCGGCGACCCCGATGATCAGCAAGGACGAGAACCGGTCGCGGTTTTGCAGCGCCGAGATCATGCAGAACCCGATGATCAGCGCATAAAGCACCAGGAGCGAGAAGGCCCCGACAAAGCCGAATTCTTCGGCCAGCGGCGCGAAGATGAAGTCGGTCTGCTTTTCGGGCAGGTAGTTCAGCCGCGACTGGGTTCCCTGCATGAACCCTTTGCCCGACCAGCCACCGGAGCCCAGCGAGATCTTGGCCTGCATGATATTATAGCCCGCTCCCAGCGGATCGGCGGAAGGGTCGAGGAAAGTGTCGATCCGGCGGAACTGATAATCATGCAGGAGTTGCCAGTCGGTGCCGCGGCTCTGGAAGATCGCGGCCACTGCACCGACGACCATCGCGATCACGGCGGCGAAATACCAGTAGCTGACGCCTGCCGCGAACATCACCGCCGCCCCCGCCATCAGAAGCATCAGCGAGGTGCCAAGGTTTGGCTGCATCAGCACCAGCACCGTCGGCGCGCAGGTCAGCAGCACGGGGAACAGCACCCAGAGCGGCCGGGACACTTTGCGGATATCGAGCCAGTCATAATAGGCCGCCAGCATCAGAACGAGGCTGAACTTCATCATCTCGGAGGGCTGGAGCCGCAACGGCCCGATATCGATCCAGCGTTGCGCACCCATCCCGATCACGCCGTAAAGATCGACGATGATCAAAAGCACGAAAGAGGTCAGATAGGCGATCCCCGCCATCGAGCGCCAGAACCAGACCGGCACCATGGCGACCATGAACATCAATACCATGCCCACGGCGAACACCTGGGCCTGACGCCGGGCCCAGAGATTGAAATCTCCGCCCGCCACCGACCAGAGCATGAGGATACCCACCGCCGAGACCGCGGAGACCAGCACGATCACCTGCCAGTTCAGGTAAAGCACCTTGCGGATGCCGGTCGGGGCCTGTTTCAGGCGGTTCTCGAAAAATGCCATTGGCTCAGGCCTGATCGGAAGTGGTGAGGGCGCCGGTCTCGGGGTCGCGCAGCGGCAGGTCTTTCAGCATCGATTCGATCCGGCCGCGCTGGTCGGAAGGGTAGGCGGCGAGGGGAGGGCGGCCTCCGGCAAGGGCCGAAAGGATCACATCGCGCGCAACCGGCGCCGCGACGGTCGAGCCACCGCCGCCATGTTCGATGATCACCGCCACCGCATAGCGCGGATTGTCATAGGGCGCATAGCCCACGTAAAGCGCATGGTCGCGCCGCCGCCAGGGCAGTTGTTCGTTGCGGATCACACCCTGGCTGCGTTCGGCCGCGCTGATGTTCCGGACCTGGCTGGTGCCGGTTTTGCCGGCAAGGATCATGGTCGGGTCGACGATCCGGGCCGAGCGTGCGGTGCCCGCCTGGCTGTTGACCACATCCCACATCCCCTGGCGCATCGCCGCAAGGTGGCGTTCTTCAATCCCGAGCGAGGCCGGTTCAGGCGCGGCAATCTCTTTCCCGTCGATCATCCGCACCAGGCGCGGCTCTACCGCGCGGCCCGAGGCGATCCGCGCCGTCATCACCGCCAGTTGCAAAGGCGAGGCCAGCACATAGCCCTGACCGATCGAAGCGTTGATCGTGTCGCCGATCCGCCAGTCCTGGCCGTAGCTTTCCTGTTTCCAGGCGCGGTCGGGCATGGTGCCCGGCACAATCGCCGACATCGGCAGGTCATGGCGGTTGCCAAGCCCGAGACGGCGACCCATTTCGGCCATCTTATCGATGCCGACCTTTTGCGCGATGTCGTAATAATAGACGTCGCAGCTTTTCTGCAGGCTCTGGGTCAGAGACAGGGTGCCATGGCCGCCCCGGCTCCAGCAGTGGAAGCGGCGGCCGCCGAATTCCAGATAACCCGGGCAGCGCACCTTATGGCCCAGCTCAATCGCACCTGAATCAAGCGCCGCCAGCGCGGTGACCATCTTGAAGGTCGATCCGGGCGGATAGGCGCCCGAGACCGCCTTATTCGCCAATGGCCGGTGGTCGTTTTCGGTCAGGCTGGCATAATCGGTATGGCTGATGCCGCGCACAAAAAGGTTCGGGTTGAACGAGGGCGCCGAGGCACAGCACAAGAGATCACCGTTCCGGACGTCCATCACCACCACGGCGGCGCTTTCACTGCCGAGGCGGGCCTGGGCGAAGTTCTGCAGATCGGCGTCGATGGTCAGGCGGATATCGCCGCCGGCGACACCTTCCTCGCGGCCCAGCTCGCGCATCACCCGGCCAAAGGCGTTCTTTTCCACCTGGCGGGTGCCGGCACGACCGCGCAGCACCTTCTCCATCCAGCGCTCGGTCCCGATCTTGCCGATCTGGAACTTCGGCAGTCTGAGGATCGGGTCGGGATCCTCCTGCTCGTCGAGATCCTTTTGCGACACCGCGCCGACATAGCCGACGACATGGGCGAAATCATAGCCGCGCGGATAGATCCGCGACAGGCCGACCTCGGGGATCACCCCCGGCAGCGCCGGCGCATTGATCGCAACTTTCGAGAAATCATCCCAGTCGAGCCGGTCTTTCACCACGACCTTCACATGCGCCGCGTTCTTCTTCACATCGGCCAGCGTCTGGTCCAGCTCTTCGGAGGTCATGGGGATCAGCCCGGCAAGGCGGTGCATCACCCGATCCACATCGCCCGCATCCTCGCGCGTGATCACCACGCGGTAATTCTGTTCATTCCCGGCGATCAGCTTGCCATTGCGGTCCTGGATCAGGCCGCGCCCCGGCGGGATCAGTTCGATCGAGATGCGGTTTTCTTCGGCCAGAAGCTTGAATTCCTCGGCCTGGTCGACCTGGAGATAGCGCATCCGCACGCCAAGCGCTGCAACCATCGCCGTCATGCCGCCGCCCAGCAAAAGGCCCCGCCGCGTGATGCTGCGGGCGCTGTCTTCCGCGTCTTTTTGCGTGCGTCTCATCAGGTCACCCGTTCACAACCGTCTGCCGAAATCATCCACCTCACCGGTGGCGGGTTTTCTCAGATCAAAAGCCAGGCGCGACAGGCCCACCACCAGCGGATAGGCGAGGATCGACCACAGCACCTGGACCACGGCGAATCCGAAAGGCGGCAGATCAACAAGGGTCAGCGTAAGCGCCAGCCGCTGCGCCAGCAACATCGCGATCATCAGCCCCGAGGCCAGCAGCCATTCGACGGCGAAATTCATCTCACGCGTCAGCGCATGGCGGCCGCGCAGGAATTCTGACGCGAGCACGACCAGCGCCGTCCAGAGCCCCGGCGGGCGCAGCAGCAACAGATCCTCGATCAGCAGGACCGGCGCGATCAGCCAGACCGGCAGGAAATCGGGACGGCGCATCATCCAGGCAATGATCAGGCATAACAGCAGATCCGGCCCGGGAAACCGGCCCACTGCCGTGCTGAGCGGCAAAAGCCGCACAAAGAGAAACAGCCCCGCCAGCGCCAGGAAAAGCAGCCGGTATCCCCAGGGATCCATCTGCATCCGGCCGATCATTCGGCAGCCCCCCGGACAGCTGCATCGCCGCCCTCGGCATAGCCGGATCCGGTTTCGCCGATTTCACCAGTGCCCGTGGCGGGCTGGGCGGCGGCCTCGCGTTCGCCATCAACCGTGGCCACGGGGACAGAGGGCAGCGGCGGCGCGATCAGCTGGCCCGGATCAAGGATCGGCTCCAGTTCATGGCTGCGAAGCACGCGCAGGAACTCAAGACGCTGGTAATCGGCGGCGAGCACCACCCGCAGCCGGCGGTCCGAGCCCATCGCCACCTGGCCGACCAGCAGGCCGGCGGGAAAGACACCACCATCCCCGGAGGTCACGACCCGGTCGCCCGGACGGACCTCATCGGTGGTCTCGATGAAATCGAGAAGCGGCAGGGGGCTGTTATCGCCCGACAAAAGCGCCTTTTGTCCCGAAGGCTGAATGGTCACCGGAATGCGGCTTGAGGTGTCGGTGATCAGGATCACCCGGCTCGTGCGGGCGCCAACGCCCGAGATGCGGCCAACCAGGCCGATGCCATCCATCGTGGCCCAGCCGTCGCGGATGCCATCGCGCTCGCCGACATTCAGCAACACCGACTGGCGAAACGGGCTGCCACTGTCCGCCAGCACCACACCGGTCACATGCGTCAGTTTCGGGTCGAGCCGCACATGGTTCAGATCCAGAAGCCGCGCATTCTTCTGCTCCAGCTGAAGGGCGGCCTCCTTCCACGCCTTCATCTGCTGCAATTCGCGCTTCAGTTCCTGGTTTTGTTCATAGATGCGGGTGTAGGACTGAAAGTCCTCGATCATGGTCATGGCGCGTGTCACCGGCGCCAGTGCCCATTCCATATTGGGGATCACCGCATCGACCAGCGCCGCGCGGAAGCGCTCCACCCTCGGGCTGTCGATGCGCCAGAGGATAAAGATCCCCAGAAGTGCCGCCACCAGCAGCCCGACCAGCAGCCGCCGCACGGGGCGGGAAAACTCTTCTGATCCGCTACGGCTTCTCGACACGCGCGCGCCCCGGTGGTGCTTGAAATGGGTTTGCCAGTGGAAACGGGGCCTGGATGACCCCGGGCTGATTCAACTGGGCCGGCTCAGATATCGTATTCGATCACATGCCGGAGTTGCTTTTCATATTCCAGCGCTTTGCCGGTGCCAAGAGCAACACAATTCAGCGATTCATTCGCGACCGAGATCGACAGCCCGGTCTGTTCGCGCAGCGCCAGATCGAGATCTCCCAGAAGCGCGCCGCCGCCGGTCAGCATGACGCCACGGTCAACGATATCAGCGGCCAGGTCCGGCGGCGTTGCCTCCAGCGCCTGCATCACCGCGTCACAGATCTGCTGCACCGGTTCGGCCAGCGCCTCGGCGACCTGAGCCTGGCTGATCTCGGTTTCCTTCGGCACACCGTTCAGGAGGTCACGGCCCCGGATCTGCATGACCGCGCCGCGCCCGTCATCGGGCATCCGGGCCGTGCCGATCGACGTCTTGATACGCTCGGCCGTCGAATCGCCGATCAGCAGATTCTGGTGGCGGCGCAGGTAAGAGACGATGGCATCATCCATGCGATCACCGCCGACACGGACCGAACGCGCATAGACGATATCGCCCAGCGAAAGCACCGCGACCTCGGTGGTGCCGCCGCCGATATCGACCACCATATTGCCGGTGGGTTCGGTGATCGGCATGCCGGCGCCGATGGCCGCGGCAATCGGTTCCGACAAAAGCCCCGCGCGTTTCGCACCTGCCGAGATCACCGACTGGCGGATGGCGCGTTTTTCCACGGGGGTTGCGCCATGCGGCACACAGACGATGATTTTCAGCCGGGTCCAGGTGCCACGACGAATGACTTTGCGGATGAAATGCTTGATCATCTCTTCGGCGGCTTCGAAATCGGCGATAACGCCGTCGCGCATCGGGCGGATCGCCTCGATGGAGCCTGGCGTCCGGCCCAGCATCAGTTTCGCATCTTCGCCGACCGCGAGGACCTGCTTTTTGCCGTCCTTGGTGTGATAGGCTACCACTGATGGCTCGTTCAGGACGATGCCCTTGCCACGGATATAGACAAGCGTGTTCGCCGTGCCGAGGTCGATCGCCATGTCCGACGAGAAGATTCCGGGGATAAGCGCCATGCGGGCAGCGTCCTTCGTGTCCTGTGGATCGCGTCCCGCGCCGGGCAGATGGCGGGAAAACGACCTGTTGCACCCGCGACTCAGAGAACTCCGGCGGGCGCCTACATATAAAGAGACACAGAGTTTTGTGAAAGCCCGTGGGGACGGTTCCGGCACACATCTGCGTGCATAAAACCGGCTTGCAGTTTTGCGATATTCTACACGTCAAAACAGGTAAATTCTGCCAGTAAATTTTACATTTTACGACATTCGGCCAGAGACGCACCCCGACTCCGGCTAAAGGGCCGGGCGCGCGGTTACGGCAGCCACCGGCAATGGTGCCCGGAAGCCGCTTTCGGGAATCGGGCAGCGGGAATATGGATGAGGCAGGGGAAGCGGGCAGGGCAAGGTGGGATGTGCCACCTTGCCCTGCCCCTGTCCGGTTCGGAACCGTTACGGCGCGTCGCTGTAGGAGACCGATTTCAGATCGTCATTCGGCGCCGATTTGGTGCGGCGTACGATCAGACGGTTCAGCGCATTGATATAGGCCTTCACGCTGGCGACGATGGTGTCGGTATCGGCCGACATGCCGGTGACGATCCGCCCGTCTTCTTCCAGCCTGACCGAAACCGTGGCCTGGGCATCGGTGCCCGCCGTCACGGCCGCCACCTGATAGACCTGCAGCCGCGCCTTATGCGGAAAGAGCTGTTTCACACAGTTAAAGGCCGCATCGACCGGGCCATCGCCGGTCGCATCGACATGGTGATCCACCCCATCGACCGAGAGCACCATATCCGCCTCTTGCGGCCCGTCGGTGCCGCAGACCACCCGCAGCTTCTTCAGAACCAGCGTATCATGCGCGTCCAGGGTCTGCTCATCGGCGACCAGGGCCAGGATATCCTCGTCAAAGACCTCTTTCTTGCGGTCGGCCAGCGCCTTGAACCGCACAAAGACATCATTCAGCTGGTTGTCGGCCAGATCATAGCCCAGTTCCGCCAGTTTCGAGCGCAAAGCGGCGCGGCCCGAATGCTTGCCCATGACGATGTTCTTGGCATTCAGCCCGATATCCTCGGGGCGCATGATCTCGAAGGTCTCGACGTTTTTCAGCACGCCGTCCTGGTGGATGCCGCTTTCATGCAGGAAAGCGTTTTTGCCGACGATGGCCTTGTTCGGCTGCACCACAAAGCCCGAAACGGTGGCGACGCGGCGCGACAGATGCATGATCTTCGTGGTGTCGATCGCGGTCCGGTAGGGCAGGATGTCGTTCCGGACCCGGAGTGCCATCACCACCTCTTCCAGCGCGGTATTGCCGGCACGCTCGCCCAGGCCATTGATCGTGCATTCGATCTGGCGCGCGCCGGCCTCGACTGCGGCGAGAGAGTTCGCGGTCGCCATGCCCAGATCATTATGGCAATGGGTCGCGAAAATGATCTCATCGGCGCCGGGCACACGTTCCAGCAGCATCCGGATGATCTTGGCCGATTCCATCGGATAGGTATAGCCGACGGTGTCGGGAATATTGATCGTGGTTGCCCCGGCTTTGATCGCGATTTCGACCACGCGGCAGAGATAATCTGCCTCGGTCCGGGTCGCATCCATCGGTGACCACTGGATATTGTCGCACAGATTGCGCGCATGGGTCACGGTCTGGTGGATGCGCTCTGCCATCTGGTCCATATCCAGATTGGGAATGGCGCGGTGCAGCGGCGAGGTGCCGATAAAGGTGTGAATGCGCGGCGATTTCGCGTGTTTCACCGCCTCCCAGGCGCGGTCGATATCTTTGAAATTGGCGCGGGCGAGGCCGCAGATGGTCGAGGTCTTCGCATTTTTCGCGATCTCGGAAACCGCGGCGAAATCGCCCTCCGAGGCAATCGGGAAACCCGCCTCGATGATATCGACGCCCATCTCGTCGAGCAGGGTCGCAATCTCCAGCTTTTCGGCATGGGTCATGGTGGCGCCGGGCGATTGCTCGCCATCCCGCAATGTGGTGTCGAAAATCATGACGCGGGGTTGTTGGGCGGATGTGTCAGCAGTCTGTGCCATGGGGGTAGTCCTTGGTCTTGTCGTCTCAGCCATGGCCCGAAATGCAGGATCGGGCCGGTTCTCAGGCCGGGCGCTTGGTCACATCCGAGCGGTCGCGCCCGGAGGCCCGCTCAGACGAGGCTGAGAAGAAGGAGACCGGGGGCTGTTCCATGCGGCAGGAGCGGGCAGGAGCCCGGCTGCGGCAGGAGTATCTGATGCGATCCCGTGTCCATGGTTCGGGACTATACGCAAGATACGCGTCCTGAAAAGGGCCAGAGCGCATTTTTCTGACCCGCGCCTCAATTTTTCGTCGGGTCTCTGGCTGATTGCGGAAGCCTCCGGCGGGGATATTTAAGGACAGATGAAGAACCTTCGCTGATTTCATCTGTCTCTAAATATCCCGGGGGTGAGCCGCGCAGCGGTGAGGGGGCAGCGCCCCCTCTGCCCGGCCCAGTTCAGGGCGCGGCGGCAGGTGCGGGATCTGTCAGGATGCCATCCTGCCAGATGCCTTCCGCGATCTGGCCGGTTTTATAGGTCATCTTACCCTGTCCATGCCGCTTGTCGGCTTTGAAGGCGCCCTCATAGACATCACCGGTGGCATAGGTGGCGACACCCTCGCCTTCGCTCTGGTTGTTCACCCAGTCACCGATATAGCGGTAGCCCTCGGTTGTGGAGAGCTCGCCCTTGCCATCGCGCTTATCGGCTTTGAAGTCACCCTTGTAGACGGTGCCATTGGCGAAGGTCGCGGTGCCGTTTCCATCGCGCAGGCCCGCTTTCCACGATCCTTCATAGCGGTAGCCATCGGGGCGGGTCATCACGCCCTGGCCATCGGGGCGGGCCTTGACGAAATTGCCTTCATAGACCTGGCCATTGGCGTAAGCCGCGCGGCCCTTGCCCGCGATCACCCCATTCACCCAGTCGCCCTGATAGGTGGATTTGTCGGGATAGGTGATCGCGCCTTCACCATGCGACTGATCCGCCTTCATTGCGCCGACATAGACCGAGCCATCGGGATAGGTGACCGAGCCGGTCCCCTCCATCTTGCCGGCGACCCAGGATCCCTCATAGCGGAAGCCGTCAGGCGTCGAGAATTTGCCCTGGCCATCGCGCTTGTCAGCTTTGAAATCGCCCTCATAGACATCGCCCGCCTTATGGGTGGCTATGCCTTTTCCTTCGCGTTTGCCGTTGACGAAGGCGCCCTCATAGACATCGCCATTGGGCTGGGTCAGCTTGCCTTCGCCATTGATCTGGCCCTGCGCCCAGCCACCGGCATAGACCAGCCCGTTCGGCATGGTCAGCGTGCCCAGGCCCGAGCGCTCATCCGCCCGCATCGCGCCCTCGTAAACGGTGCCGTCGGAATAGGTGAGCTTGCCGCTCCCCTCCTTGACGCCATTCACCCAGTCGCCCTCATAGCGGTAGCCGCCCTCATTTTGCAAAATGCCCTTGCCGTTTCGCTGCCCGTTCAGGAAAGCGCCGGTATAGGTCGCGTTATTGGGATATGTGGCCGTGCCCTCGCCGGTCATCTTGCCTTCAATCCAGTCACCGTCATAGGTGCCGCCATCGGCAAAGGTGATCTTGCCGCGCCCCTGAGGCTGGCCTTTCTCAAAGGCGCCCTCATAGACCGATCCGTTCGGATAGCGTGCCCGGCCCTGGCCCCTGATCTCGCCATCGACCCAGTCGCCGGAATATTCATATCCGTTGGGGAGGCGGTAGGTTCCCTTGCCATGCTGACGGCCGTTTCTGAAGGTGCCTTCATAAACCGATCCGTTGTCATATTGCTTGGTAATGACCTCGCCATCAGACTGGGCGAGGGCAGGGCCGGAGGACAGGGCCAGACAGGTGGCGAGCGGCGCGGCAAGTGTGGCGGCGTAAAGGGATGCCGTGAATTTGCGCATTGCAGGATGTCTCCGGTGTCGTTTGCGCCCGCAGCCTAAGCAGGGGAAGCCGCCCATGTCCAGACATCAGGCCGCGCATCTGCGTGAGGCTTTCCTGCCCGTCCCGATCTGCTAGAAGCGGTGGGGCGAGAGGCGCGATAAGGACATGATGATGACCGATACATTCCGGTTCCTCCTGGTGCAGGCCAATCCGGTCTTAGGCGATATCGCCGGCAATGCCGCAAAGGCCCGCGCTTTCTGGGAGGAGGGCAAGGCCGCCGGCGCCGATCTGGTTGCGCTGACCGAAATGTTCATCACTGGCTATCAGACCCAGGATCTGATCCTGAAGCCAGCCTTTCACCAGGACGCCATCCGCGCCATCGAGGCGCTGGCAGGCGACTGCGCCGACGGCCCCGCGCTTGGGATAGGCGGGCCGGTTCTGGCGAATGGTCAGCTTTTCAACGGCTATTACATCCTTGAAGGCGGTAAAATCTCTGCCCGGGTGCTCAAGCACCATCTGCCGAATGACGCGGTTTTCGATGAGAAGCGGCTGTTTTCCGCCGCCGATGTCACTGGCCCCTATGTGGTGAAAGGCGTCCGTATCGGTACGCCGATCTGCGAAGATGCCTGGCACCCCGATGTCGCCGAGACGCTGGCCGAGACCGGGGCCGAGATCCTGCTGATCCCGAATGGCTCGCCTTATCATCGCGGCAAGCCCAATCTGCGGCTCAATCTCATGGTCGAGCGCGTGGTCGAGACCGGGCTGCCGCTGATCTATCTGAATATGGTTGGCGGCCAGGATGATCAGGTGTTTGACGGCTCGTCGATGGTTCTCAACCGGGGCGGGCGGCTCGCGGTGCAGATGCCGCAATTCGACGAGGTCAGCACGCTGGTGACCTTCCGCCGTGGCGCGGAAGGCTGGGAGGCCGATCCGGGCGAGATCGCCAGCATTCCCCCGATCGGTGAGGCCGATTACCGCGCCTGCGTCATGGGTCTTGGCGATTACATGCGCAAATCCGGCTTTTCCAAAGCGGTGCTGGGCCTGTCGGGTGGTATCGATTCCGCAATTGTTGCGGCGATTGCCGCCGATGCGCTCGGGCCTGCAAACGTGCATTGCGTGATGCTGCCTTCGGAATATACCAGCGCGCATTCGCTGGAGGACGCGGCTGAGGTCGCGCGGCTTTTGGGGGCGAAACTCGACACCGTGTCCATCGTGGGCGCGCGCGGAGCGGTGGGAGAGGCATTGGCGCATGTCTTTGCTGGCACCGGGCCGGACGTGACCGAGGAAAACATCCAGTCCCGCCTGCGCGGGCTGATGCTGATGGGAATATCGAACAAATTCGGCGCGATGCTGCTGACCACAGGGAATAAATCCGAAGTCGCGGTCGGCTATTGCACCATTTATGGCGATATGAATGGCGGCTATAACCCGATCAAGGACATGTATAAGACGCGGGTCTTCCTGACGGCGCGGTGGAGGAATGAGAACCACCGGCCCTGGATGAAAGGCCCGTCCGGCCCGGTCATGCCGGAACGTGTGATCACGAAACCGCCATCCGCCGAGCTGCGCCCCGATCAGCGCGATGATGACAGCCTGCCGCCTTATGAGGTGCTGGATGCGATCCTCGAAGGGCTGATCGAGAATGACCTTTCGGTCGCAGATCTGGTCGCGAAAGGCTTCGCACGCGAGACGGTGAAGCGGGTCGAACACCTCGTCTGCATCTCTGAGTGGAAGCGGTTCCAGGCAGCGCCCGGCGTGCGGTTGACCCAGAAAGCCTTCTGGCTCGACCGCCGCTATCCGATGGTGAACCGCTGGCGCGACAGCTCCGGCGCATGACAGGCGCGCTTTACATCGGGGCAGCAATCGCTGAAATCGCCGGCTGCTTTGCCTTCTGGGCCTGGTGGAAACAGGGCGCGGCAGTGCTCTGGCTGATCCCAGGCACGCTGGCGCTGATTGGTTTCGCCTGGTTTCTGGCCCTGACACCGCCCGAACATGCGGGCCGCTCTTACGCAGCCTATGGCGGCATCTATATCTGTGCCTCGCTCGCCTGGCTCTGGTTCGCCGAGGGCGAGGCGCCACGCGCGACCGACCTGATTGGAGCCGCCCTTGCTTTGGCCGGTGCCGCAGTCATCCTCTGGGGCGCGCGGCCGGTCTGAGGACCAACTCCCCTGTTCCGCCACTGCGTCTCTGGCTGATTGCGGGAGCCTCCGGCGGGGATATTTAAGGACAGATGAAAACCTCGGCTGATTTCATCTGTCTCAAAATATCCCGGGGGAGGCCCGGAACGGGACGGGGGCAGCGCCCCCTTGCCCGGATGCGGCCGTCACACCGTATGCAGATAGAGATCGAAATCGACTTCGGAGACCGTCCGCATCACCCGGCCATATTCCGCCGCCTTGATCGCGGTAAAGGTGCGGTGCATGTCTTCCCCGAGTGCCTCCTTCAGGAAGTCCGACTGCTTCGCCGCATCGATGGCCGATTTCCAGTCAGAGGGGATCGCGCTGGTGCCAGCCTCTTCATAGCCATTTCCGGTGGTTTCCGGGCCTGGGTCGATCTGATTTTTCATCCCGTGCCGGATCCCCGCCAGCACGGTGGCGCCGACCAGATAGGGGCTCGCGTCAACGCCAGAGGGGCGATGCTCGATCCGGCGCGCACGGATGTCACCTGCCGGGATCCGGAGCGCGACCGAACGGTTGTTCACTCCCCAGGTCGGCGAGACCGGCGCATAAGATTGCGAGGCAAAGCGGCGCCAGGAATTGGCATGTGGCGCGAAGACCAGCATCGATTCCGCCATCGTTTCTTTCAGCCCGCCAAGCGCGTGGCGGATGGCCTCATTCCACTGGCCCTCGACCTCTTCACGGAAGATATTCTTGCCCGAGGCGTCCTGCATCGAGACGTGGAAATGCATCCCCGACCCGGCGTAATTCTCGTTCGGTTTGGCCATGAAGCAGGCGGTCACGCCATGGGCGCGGGCCTGGGCGCGCACGATCCGCTTCAGCCGCACCACGTCATCGGCCGCCTGCATGACATTCTCGCGGTAATGCAGCGTCAGCTCATATTGGCCGGGCGCATATTCCGAGATCATCGTCTCGGCATTGATCCCTGCCGCCTTCGCGCCTGCGTAAATATCGGAAAACAGAGGCAGCATACCATGGAGGTGGTCGACGGAATAGACCTCGGTCTTCCGCGATGCGCGACCGTCCAGCACATCGCGGGCGGGCTGCATCTTGCCATATTGGTCGCGCGTGTTCTCGAGCAGGAAGAATTCCAGCTCGAAGGCTCCGGCGGGGTAAAGACCCTCTGCGGCAAGCGCCCCGACCTGGGCTGCCAGCGCATGGCGCGGGTCGGAGGTCATCGGCGCGCCGTCCAGCGTATACATCGACATGAAGACCTCGCCGCGGGGCGGGGTGGTCCCGTGCAGGGCCACCAGCGTGCCGGGGATCGGCCAGGCGCGCAGATCGCCATCGCCCTGATCCCAGATCAGCCCGGTCTCATGCACATCCTCGCCGCAGATATCGAGGCCGAGGATCGAGATCGGCAGATGGCGGCCGGATTTGTACAGACCCTCCAGCTCGTGTCGCCGGATGATCTTGCCCCGCCCGATGCCATTGGCGTCATGCAGGATGATGTCAAAGGCCTCGATTTCGGGATGGGCGGCGAGGAAGGTTTCGGCCTCGGCCAGGGTGGAGCCGGAGGGGCTGGTCTCGGTCATCTCAGTTTTCTTTCACGCCGGTTTTCTGGGGGCAGGGAAAAGCTCGGCCAGGACGGCGGCGAAATGCGCGATCAGGCGATCGATCTGCCCTTTCGTCGTCACCGGGCTCACGAGCATCATATTGTGGAAGGGGGCGATCAGGCTGCCCCGGTTCAGAAGGCCCAGATGTACCGCTGCCTCGACGGCATGGTGATGGGCGAGACCGGCCTCGGTGCCGTTTTTCAGGGGTTCGGGCGCGCAGATGAATTCGACCCGGGCGCCGACACGCGCGACATGCCAGGGGGCCTGCGCCTTGCGGATCGCCTTGGTCAGCCCCTTAGCCAGCCGCGCCGCGCCTTTTTCCATCCTGGCATAGGCTTTGGCCGTCATCACCTCTGAAAGGGTCGCCACCAGACAGGCGAATTGCATCGGATTGGCCGAAAGCGTTGTTCCCATGCCGGAATGGCCGGGCGCGCGGGCGGCATTGGCGGTGGCGTAGCGTTTCGCGACCTGGTCGCTCATGCCCCAGACCGCCGTCGGCATCCCCCCCGCCACGCATTTTCCGACAATGAACATATCGGGCGACAGCCCGTGCACGCCGGTATAGCCGCCCAGACCCGAAGAGAGCGTATGCGTCTCGTCGATCATCAGAAGCGCGTCATATTGCGAGGCCAGCCGGCGCAGCCCGTCGTGAAAGCCCGGCGCGGGCAGCACCATGCAGGAATTGGTCATCACCGGCTCGGTCAGGATGGCCGCGACATCACCTTGCGCCAGCGCCGCCTCGACGGCTGCCAGATCGTTGAATTCGACCGCTATCGCACCAGGCGTCAGATCGGCGATCTGGCCCAGAAGCCCCTGGCGGTTTTGCGTGACCCCATTGACCAGCTCAACCATGACATCATCAACGGTGCCATGGTAACAACCGTTGAACACAAGGATCTTCGGCCGCCCGGTCACCGCCCGCGCCACTTTGATGGCAAACCGATTGGCATCGGTCGCGGTTGTCGCGATCTGCCACTGCATCTCGCCAAAGCGGTCCGAGAGCAGGCGCCCCGCCTCGGCCACGGCATCCGAGGGCAGCATATAGGTCAGCCCGCGCGTGGCCTGGGCGCGGATCGCACGCGCCACCGGGGCAGGGGAGTGGCCAAACATCGAGCCGGTATCGCCCAGGCAGAAATCGTCAATCTGATGCCCGTCGATATCGATGATCTGCGCGCCGCTGGCTTTCGCGATCACCGCGAGATGCGGCATCGGCCAGTCGGTCATCCAATGCATCGGCACGCCGGAAAGATAATGCCTTGCCGCAGCCCCCATTCGCGCCTTCGACTTCGGATGCGCCTTTGCGTAAGCCTTCGCCTCACGGGTGGCAAAGCGTTTCAAAATCCCGGCATCGACCCCGGCAATCTGTCCCGCATCGGCTTTGGTTTTCGGCATATCGGCGCACTCCTGATCCGGTTCCGTTATCACGCGGAATTTGATCAAAAAGCAAGAGGGCCGCGCGGGCTCAGCCCCAGGCGCCTTCGAAATCCTCGGGCACCAGCAAGTTGTGACGGCCCAGATCCGCCACATCCCGCTCGCCACAAAGCGCCATGGTGATATCCAGCTCGTCCCGGATCACCTCAAGCGCTTTTGTCACGCCCGCTTCGCCCATCGCGCCCAGCCCGTAAAGCCAGGGCCGCCCGATCATGCCGCCGGTCGCCCCCAATGCCAGCGCTTTCAGCAGATCCTGGCCCGAACGGATGCCGGAATCGATCCAGACCTCGCAGCGATCCCCGACCGCCCGCACAATCGAAGGCAGCATCCGGATCGAAGACAGCGCGCCGTCCAGCTGCCGCCCGCCATGGTTCGAGACCACGATCGCATCCGCGCCCACATCCACCGCCATCCGGGCATCCTCGGCGTCGAGAATGCCCTTGAGGATAAACTTCCCCTGCCACTGGTCACGGATCCGCTGCACCATCGACCAGTCGAGCCGCGGCTCGAACTGTTCCCAGGTCCAGGCGTTGAGGTTGGCGAGATCATCGACGCCTTTCACATGGCCCATGATGTTACGGAAGGTGCGGCGCTTTGTGCGTGCCATCGCCAGGCACCAGGCCGGGCGGGTCATCATATTCAGAATATTGGGCAAAGTCAGCCGGGGCGGGGCGGTCAGCCCGTTTTTCAGATCTTTGTGGCGCTGCCCGATGACCTGCAGATCCAGCGTGACCACCAGGGCGGGGCACCCGGCCACCCTGGCCCGTTCGATGATGCCATCCACGAAATCCTCATCGCGCATGACGTAAAGCTGGAACCAGAACGGCCCCACACCCGCCTCGCTGAGGTCTTCGATGGAACAGATCGACATGGTCGACAGCGTGAATGGCACCCCGAAGCGCTGCGCCGCGCGCGCACCCAGAATCTCGCCATCCGCCCATTGCATCCCGGCCGATCCGGTGGGGGAAATCGCCAGAGGCATCGACACCTGCTGCCCGATCATCTCGCCGCCCAGCCGGCGGTCGGACAGATCGCGCGCCACCCGTTGTCTGAGCCGGATCTGCGCGAAATCGGCGGAATTGTCGTGGAAGGTCTGCTCGGTATAACTGCCGCTTTCGCAATACTCCCAGAACATGCGCGGCACCCGGGCCTGATGCAGGCGTCTGAGATCCTCGATACAGGTGATGACCGGCATGGCGGGTTCCTTCATCGCATTATGGTCTGGCCTGACGTGGCCGGTTCTGCCGCCTCAATCGCGGCGCGGGCGATCAGGGCCGGGATTTCCGCATGCAGACCAAGCGCCGGCAAAATCTGTCCGGGAAAGCCCGCCTGCGCCAGTGCCCCGGGCAGATCATGCACGACATGGCCGCCCGCCATCGCGAAAAACGGCAGGCAGATGGCCTCTGCGCTCCAGCCCGTGACATCGCGCAGAAAGGGCGCCTCTTCGATAAAGCCGCATTCCACCCGCCGCGCGCCGCTTATCCCCGCGATCCGTGCTGCCACCTGGCGCGCCACCTCCGCCGGTGCGGGGGAACGCCCCGAGCCATGCGCCGCCACCAGAACCTCTGTCGCGCCGCTTTCCGCCGCGATCCGGACCGCGAGATCCTGCACGTCCGGCATCGTTCCCATTGGCGCCATCTGCTGCCAGCCGGACACTCCGGCGGCCTCAAGGCGCGCGGGCACCGCGACTTTCGTGAACCAGCCCGCCGCCATGAAAAGCGGAAAGACCAGCCCCGGAACCTCCCCTGTCAGCCGCTCCAATGCGCCCGGCTCTGCAAGCGTTGCCGCCGAAACCCGCCAGCCCGGCAGATGCGCCGCCACACGGGCTGCCAGCGCCCCGACCTCTGCCGCTGCCGGCAAAGGATCAGAGGGCTGACCATGCGCAAGGATCATCAGAGAGCGGGCGCTGCCCCTTTTCCCTTGATCCAAATCCTCGATTTCGGCGCCAGCCACAGGCAGACCCTCTCAGAAATGCGCCCGGATCACATCCGCGAACAGCTTCGCGATCACGGACGCCGCCTCGGCCTCGTAATGGATTCCATCCACGGCAGAGACCTCGATCTTGCCCGCCAGATCAACGAATGGCAGCCCGTTTCGTGCCGCGACAGCCCCGATTTCGCGGCCCAGATGCTGCGATTTCGCCTCGCCCCCGGCAAAGATCTGCGCCAGCGCACCGGTCTCGCGAATGGGCGGTGGCGCGACCAGCACCACGCCAGGCGCACCGCCCATCGGCCCGGCGCCGCTCGCGCGGATCACCCGCACCAGCCGCTCCAGCGACAGCGCGATATCGCCGGCATTGACCGAAAACCGCTGTTTCAGATCATTGGTCCCGAGCATCAGCAGCACGACATCAATTGGCCTGTGGCTTTCGAGGATCGACGGCAGCACCGTCAGCCCGTTGCGATGCGCGCCCTCAATCGGGTCGTCATGCAGCGTGGTGCGCCCCGGATGGCCCTCGGGGATCACCTCCCAGCCGTCCAGATCCGCGGCGAGCAGGCTCGTCCAGCGATGGCGATGCGCGAAACGCCCCATCGCGCCCGGCTCCGGCATCGGCATTGTGCCATGGGTGTTCGAATCGCCGTAAAGCAGCAGGGTCTTTGTCATTCGCTCACCTCTGTATTTGCAGGATCGAATATCACCCTGCCATCCGCCGCAACCACCGGCGCCGCAGGCAGGCGCAGCAGAATCGCGGCCACTGCAACCGACGGGCGGCAGAGCCTGGTGCCCTTTGATGTGACCACGAAGGGGCGGTTCACAAGGACCGGATCTGCGATCATCGCGGCGATTACAGCGTCTTCACTGACATCCGGCGCGGTCAGTCCCAGATCGGAAGCAGGCGTGCCCTTGTCGCGCAAGGCCTCGCGCGCGCTGATCCCGGCGGCCGTGAAAAGCCTGCGCAACTGTGACTCTGTCCAGCCGGTTTTCAGGTATTCAACGACTTCCGGCTCTTCTCCCGCCGCGCGCAGGATCGCGAGCACATTGCGCGAGGTGCCGCAGGCGGGGTTGTGGTAAATCGTGCTGACGGGGCTTTTCACGGGATCACCTCGAACCGGTCGACATCGATCATACCGTGATCGGTGATTTTCAGATGCGGGATCACCGGCAGCGCGAGGAACGCGAGCTGCAAAAACGGCTCTTCCAGCACCACGCCGAGGCTTTTCGCCGCCGCGCGCAGCCGCACCAGCGCGTCGCGCACCACCTCGAAAGGCTCAAGGCTCATCAGCCCCGCGACCGGCAGCGCCAGCTCGGCCAGAACCTGGCCGCCCTCGACCACCACGAACCCGCCCTCGATCTCAGACAGCCGGTTCGCCGCCAGGGCCATATCGGCGTAATCGGCGCCGACCACCGCGATATTGTGATGGTCATGACAGACGGTCGAGGCAATCGCGCCGCGTTGCAATCCAAAGCCTTTGACAAAGCCGGTGGCGCGGTTGCCGTTCCTGCCATGGCGTTCGATCACCGCGATGCGGATCAGGTCGCGGCTGAGATCGGGGCGCTTGTCGCCATCTTCCGGGGCGATATCGTATTTCAGGAATTCGGTGATGATCTTGCCGGGCAGAATGCCGATCACCGGGGTCTCGACCCGGTTTCCCGAACAGCGGAAATCGGCGGGTGAGACGCGTGGCGCCTTGACCGAATGGCGCGCGACCGGGGGCGTGGTCTCCCTCGCGGCAAAGGCCGCCTCTGACAATTCCACCCCGCCGGCGAAGACCCGGGCGACGCGGCAGGTCTCGAGCCCGTCGATCACCGCGATATCGGCGCGTTTGCCGGGCGCGATCAGTCCGCGATCCTTCAGCCCGAAGGCTTCCGCTGCCGAGAGGCTCGCCGCGCGGTAGACCGCAAGCGGCGGGCAGCCAAGGCTGATCGCGGTACGGATCAGGTAATCCAGATGACCATGTTCGGCGATATCCAGCGGGTTGCGGTCATCGGTGCAGAGACACAGATAAGGCGAATGCCGCTCGGTCAGGATCTCTGCCAGCGCATGAAGATCCTTTGATACCGAACCCTCGCGGATCAGCACCCGCATCCCCTTGCGCAGCTTCTCCAGCGCCTCTTCCGCCGTGGTCGCCTCATGTTCGGTGCGGATGCCGGCGGCGATATAGCCGTTCAGGTCATTGCCGCGCAACAATGGCGCATGGCCGTCGATATGGCGGCCCTGGAAGGCCTTCAGCTTGGCCATACAGCCCGGCTCTTTCATCAGCACGCCGGGGAAATTCATGAATTCCGCCAGCCCGATCACGCGCGGATGATCCATCAGCGGGATCAGGTCTTTTGCCTCAAGCTTCGCGCCTGCCGTCTCCATATGGGTCGAGGGCACGCAGGAGGAAAGCTGCACGCGAATATCCATCAGGGTTTGCGCTGACGCATCAAGGAAATAGCGGATGCCTTCGATGCCGCAGACATTGGCGATCTCATGCGGGTCGCAGATCGCGGTTGTCACCCCATGCGGGCCGACACAGCGGTCGAATTCAGACGGCGTGACCAGAGAGCTTTCGATATGGAGATGAGTGTCGATAAACCCCGGCACGAGGATCTGGCCGGCAAGATCAATCTCGCGTCTTCCATGATAGGTGCCGAACGTGCCCACGATGGTATCGCCGCAGATCGCCACATCGCTTTCCACCAGATCGCCGGTGATCAGGTCAAAGAACCGTGCGCCCTTCAGCACCAGATCGGCTGGCACAAGCCCGCGCCCCTGGTCGATCCTGTCTTCTGTCCGATGACCGGTCTTAACTTCTGACATGACGGCACCTCCGGCGCGCAGGAAAGCCGATCCCGGGCCCAAGGTCCAGAGCGCCCGGGCGGCCTTCGGACTTGCCTCCCGCGTCATGCCATGGTCAGAACATGGTGTAGCGAGAGGAAAGCCCATGCGCCCGTTGCGCGGTATCGCCTTTAAACTGGGATCGGTCCTGATTTTCATTCTGATGTCGGCGCTGGTGAAAACCACTTCCGACAGGGTGCCAGGCGGCGAGGCGGTCTTCTTCCGGTCCTTCTTTGCGATCCCGGTGATCGTGGCCTGGCTGGCGCTGCGGGGCGAATTACGGACCGGGTTCTACACCGCCAATCCGATGGGCCATGTCTGGCGCGGCTTTGCCGGTACGATGGCGATGGGGCTGGGCTTTGCCGGTCTTGCCTATCTGCCGTTTCCCGAAGTGACCGCCATCGGCTATGCGGCGCCCCTGCTGACAGTGGTCTTTGCCGCGATGTTTCTGGGCGAGAATGTGCGGCTGTTCCGGATCTCGATGGTGCTGATGGGGCTTGTGGGCGTCCTGATCGTCATCTGGCCGCGTCTGACCATCCTGCAAGGCGGCGTGCCCGGTGAGGGCAGCCATGCCGAGGCTTTCGGCGCGGTCATCGTGCTGACCGGCGCGGTTTTTGCCGCCCTGGCCCAGGTTTTCATCCGCAAGCTGGTCGCGACCGAAAAGACCGCGACCATCGTCTTCTGGTTCTCGGTTACCGCAACCTGCCTGTCCCTGTTTACCATCCCCTTCGGCTGGGTCTGGCCGACCCCGCGCGAGGCCATCACCCTGATCGCCGCCGGCCTGATGGGAGGGGTCGGGCAGATCCTTCTGACCTCGGCTTACCGCGAGGCCGATGCCTCGCTGGTCGCCCCTTTCGACTATGCCTCGATGATCTTCGCGCTGGCGATCGGCTGGTTCGTATTCCAGGAAATGCCGACCTCGACCATGCTGACCGGGGCGGTGCTGATCATCGTGGCCGGGATCATGATTATCTGGCGCGAGCGTCGCCTGGGACTGGAGCGCGCCCGCCAGCGCAAGGCGATGACGCCACAGGGCTGAGCCGGGGCGCCGGGAGGGCCCAAATTTCGCAAGACAAAAGGGCAGTTGCGGACAGATCCTGAAAGGTCCGTTTTTGCCGGTAACAGTCGCGCGATCTCTGCGCCTGTGTCTTACCTTCTCTTTACCAGCCAGACCCGGAGTTGCTGGCGCTCGTCTTCTGGCCGGAGGGGCAGGGCGCGACCAGGGCGATGGCGTTTTTGCTGATGCCTGCTCTGCTTGTGGGGCTGACTGCGCTTGCGGGGCTTATCCCGGGCCTTCTGATCGACGGCCTGCGCCCTGGCCAGCCCCGGCCCGACGGGCCGGAGATGCGATTGGCTGCCCCCCTGACCGCCCTCAGGCGGAATGAGCGCCTGCGGCCAGCGCCGCGACCTGGGCGAGGATATCCGCTACCGGGCGTTTCTCGCCCACGCTTTTCACAATCGCCGAGCCGACAACGCTGCCATCGGCGATCGCCGCCATGGATTTCGCCATCTCGGGCGTATTGATGCCAAAGCCCACCACCACCGGCAGATCGGTCGACGCCTTGATCCGCGCGATATCCGGCGCGATGTCGCTGGCCTGCGGCACGGCCGATCCGGTGATCCCGGTGATCGAGACGTAATAGACAAAGCCCGAGGTGTTTTGCAGCACTTTCGGCAGCCGTTTCGCATCGGTGGTCGGTGTGGCGAGGCGGATGAAATTGATCCCGGCCGCCTGGGCGGGCAGGCAGAGTTCCTCATCCTCTTCCGGCGGCAGATCGACCACGATCAGCCCGTCGATCCCGGCCGCCTTCGCCTCGGCGACAAAACGGTCGACGCCATGCGAATAGATCGGGTTGTAATAGCCCATCATCACGACGGGCGTGGTCGTGTCGCCCTCGCGGAAGGCGCGCACCATATCCAGCACTTTCGTCAGGGTCATCCCGGCTTCCAGCGCGCGCTGGCCGGCGGCCTGGATGGTCGGCCCGTCGGCCATCGGATCGGTAAAGGGCATGCCAAGTTCGATGATGTCGACCCCGGCGCCCGGCAGGCCGCGCAAGAGCGCAAGCGAGGTCGCCTCATCGGGATCGCCTGCCATGATATAGGAGACGAATGCCTTTTTGCCCTCAGCGCGCAGCCTGGCGAATGTGTCGTCGATCCTGGTCATCTGCAGCTCTCCCGAAACCGGGCCCGAAGCCCGGGCTTTTGGCCATGATTTGCCGAAAGCCCGGCAGAAAGGCAATGCTTCACCGCAGGTTTTCAGGCGTTCTGCGCGCGCAGATGCCCGGGCCGGCGGCTCTCGCGGCGATTTCACCCGCATCTTCCTTGATCCCGCGCCCGCTCTCGTCTAACTGGCCCCATCAGCTATGGAGGGCCGGAAATGGGCTTTAAGATGGGTATTGTCGGCCTGCCGAATGTGGGGAAGTCGACCCTCTTCAACGCGCTGACCAGAACCGCTGCGGCCCAGGCCGCGAATTTCCCCTTCTGCACCATCGAGCCGAATGTCGGCGAGGTCGCGGTGCCGGATGCGCGGATCGACAAACTGGCGGCGATTGCCGGCTCGAAACAGATCATCCCGGCGCGGATGACCTTTGTCGATATCGCGGGCCTCGTGCGCGGCGCGTCGAAAGGCGAAGGTCTTGGCAACCAGTTCCTCGCCAATATCCGCGAATGCGATGCCATTGCCCATGTGCTGCGCTGCTTTGAAGATGGCGACATCACCCATGTCGAAGGCCGCATTGACCCGGTCGCCGATGCCGAGACCATCGAGACCGAGCTGATGCTCGCCGATCTTGAAAGCCTCGAGCGCCGCCGCGCGAATCTCGCCCGCAAGATCAAATCCGGCGACAAAGAGGCCGCAGATCAGGATCGCCTGCTGGCCCAGGCCCAGGCCGCGCTGGAGGCGGGGCAGCCCGCGCGCACGGTCAAAGTGCATGAGGATGACCAGAAACAGTGGAAGCTTTTGCAGCTTCTGACCGCGAAACCGGTGCTTTACGTCTGCAATGTCGAAGAGGCTTCGGCAGGCGCCGGCAACAGCCAGTCGGCCCGTGTGGCAGAGATGGCGAAGGCGCAGGGTGCGGGCACGGTGGTGATCTCGGCCCGGATCGAGGAAGAGCTGGCGCAGCTTCCCGAAGAGGATGCGGGTATCTTCCTTGCCGAGATGGGCCTGGAAGAGGCCGGCCTCGACCGGCTGATCCGCGCGGGTTATGCGCTTCTGGGTCTGCAGACCTATTTCACCGTCGGCCCGAAAGAGGCCCGCGCCTGGACGATCACCAAAGGCATGCTGGCACCCCAGGCCGCCGGTGTGATCCATGGAGATTTCGAGAAGGGCTTCATCCGGGCGGAAACGGTCGGCTACGATGATTATATCGCCGGCAAGGGCGAGGCGGGTGCGAAAGAGGCCGGCAAGTTCCGCGTCGAGGGCAAGACCTATGAGGTGAAGGACGGCGACGTGCTCCACTTCCTCTTCAACGCCTGATCCTGTGCCGGAGCGGCGGGCTCAGCCTGCCGCTGCTGCTCTGATCCGCGAACGGCGGGCGACGCCGCCCTGCATAGCCCAGCGGCCCACCGGGGCCGCCATGCCAATGAGCTGCGGCGCCGCCGGAAACCGCGGCCGTGCCGCGGCAGGGTAAAGCGCCTGAATGGAAGCGGGCAGGATCCCGAAGCCCGACCGTGTCACCATTTTGCGAAACAGCCCCAGCACGGCAGGTCTGACCGGCGCGGTCGAGATCACCTGCAAAACCTCGGCCACGCGGTCGTCAAACCGCAGCTGAGGCACCATGCCGGTCAGATAGTCCTGCACCGAGGTCGCCGTCACCGGCACATCGCGCGCGCCCAGCATCCGCGCCACCAGCGCCATTTCCGAGAAATAGCGATCCTGGTCGGCCACGGGCATATCCGGCTCGGTAAAGCGCAGATGTGCGGCGAGGAAGCCCGACACTTCCGCCACATGCACCCAGGTCAGCAGATCCGGATCCGAGGCGCGATAGGGGCGGCCCGAGGCATCCTGGCCCGCGACCCGTTCATGGATGCGGCGGACGCGCGCGATCAGCGCCTCGGCCTCGGCGCGCGCGGCATAGGTGGTGCCGGCGATGAACTGGGACGTGCGCGCCAGCCGCCCCAGAACATCATCGCGGAAATTCGAATGGTCCCAGACACCGGCAATCGCGAGGGGGTGCAGCATTTGCAGCATCAGCGCCGAGACGCCGCCCACCACCATCGGCACGAAATCGGCATGGACCCGCCAGCAGACCGCTTCCGGCCCGAAGAGCCCGGGATCCCCCAAAGGTGCGTCAAACCGGATCTGACCGCTGCCGGTCATCCGTAAGATATTGCCGGCGATCAGTTTTCGCAGGGGTTCCAGCGCCATCATGCTTCCGGTCGGGGTTGCTTCCCCCGCAACCTGGCCCGCCCCGGGGCCGCAGGCAAGCCCGCTTTCCCGATGTTGTATGCCCCTGGAGCGATTGCTATGAGGGAACATCCCCCGCAAAGGAGCCCGGAAGTGGAAGTCAGGATTCTCGATCCCCGCCTGAATGACTGGGGCCTGCCCCGCTATCAGAGCGCAGGTGCCGCTGCGGTCGATCTGATGGCCTGTATCGATGAGCCGCTCCTGATCGCGCCCCAGGCGCCGGCGGTGCTGGTCAAATCGGGGATCGCGCTGAATTTCGGTGATATGTCGCTGGCGGCTCTGGTGCTGCCGCGTTCGGGGCTGGGGCATAAGAAGGGCCTTGTCATGGGCAATGGCACCGGGCTGATCGACCCCGATTATACCGGCGAGATCATGGTCTCGGTCTGGAACCGCAATCCGGCGGGTTCGGACCCGATTGAGATCACCCCCGGCGAACGCATCGCGCAGATGATCTTCGTGCCCGTTCTGCGCCCTGATTTCCGGGTGGTCGAGGCATTTTCAAACGAGACCGCGCGCGGTGCCGGCGGGTTTGGCTCCACCGGAGGCTGAGGCATCCGAGGCTGAGGCCCCTGAGGCCTAGGCGCAGTTCAGGCCCTGGAGGCAGCAGATGTTCGACAATCCGACGGTGTTCTTGCTTCTGGCCATTCTGCTCGGGACCGGGCTCGGGCGGGGCGCGACCATCGGGATTGCCCTGTTCTGGGCCGCGCTCCAGCCCGGGATCGGCTGGTACGGGGTCGAGCGCGTCAATATCCAGCTTGGCTGGGACAGCCGCTATTTCCTCGTGCTGGGATCGGTGGTGGTGCTGGTGCAGTGCTATCGCCACCTCCTGCGGTATTTGCGCAACGAGGCGGGCAAGACCGCCCCGCAGGAGCCGCCTCGCGAAGAAGGGCCGTTCACGCCCACCGAGGTCAGCCGTTATGCCCGCCACATCTTTCTGCGGGAGATCGGCGGCCAGGGGCAGCAGCGCCTGAAAGCCGCGAAAGTTCTGGTTGTGGGGGCAGGCGGGCTTGGCGCGCCGGTGCTCCTGTACCTTGCCGGGGCAGGGGTGGGCGAGATCGCGGTGATCGATGATGATGTCGTCGAACTCAGCAATCTGCAACGCCAGATCATCCATTCTGACGCGCGGATCGGAATGCCCAAAGTGTTTTCCGCAGAAGCCGCGATGAAGGCGCTGAACCCGTTTATTGAGGTGAGGCCCTATCACCGCCGGCTTGATGCCGCCGTGGCCGAGGCGCTGATCGCCGATTACGACCTGGTGCTGGACGGCACCGATAATTTCGACACGCGCTACCTTGTGAACCAGACCTGCGCGCGGCTGGGAAAACCGCTGATCACCGGCGCGATGACGCAATGGGAGGGGCAGCTCTCGCTCTGGGATCCGGCGCAGGGCGGCCCGTGTTTTGAATGCGTCTTTCCCGAACGGCCGGCGCCAGGAATGGTCGCCTCCTGTGCCGAGGCGGGGGTGGTGGCGCCGCTGCCGGGTGTGATCGGCGCGATGATGGCGCTGGAGGCGGTGAAACACATCACCGGCGCGGGTGAGGGGCTGAAGGGGCGGCTGATGATCCATGATGCGCTTTATGCCGAGACCCGGATGATCCGGGTGAAAAAGCGCAAGGGCTGTGCCGGCTGCAGCGCCTGAGACGGCTCAGACCTGAAGGCCCTTTTCGGTGATGATGGCGTCAAGGCCGATATCATGCGGCTGCGGGAAGATGCTCGCCAGTTCCGCGCCGTGAAAACCCACGCCGATCGTGAAGGGACGCGGGGTCAGCGCCGCGAGCGTGCGGTCGAAATAGCCCCCGCCATAGCCGAGCCGGTAGCCCTTCCGGTCCCAGCCGACCAACGGCGCGAGGCTGATATCGGGCCGGACATGTTCGGGCGCAGCGGGGACGAGGATGTTCCAGTGCCCGCGCTCCATCGCGGCACCCTGTGTCCAGCGCCGGAAGGCCAGCGGCGCGGCTCGGGTCTCGACCACCGGCAGTGCAAGGTTCAATCCATGGGCCTCAAGCGACAGCATCCAGGGCCGCAGGTCAGGCTCGGCCCTTATCGGCCAATAGCCCGAGAGGATCATGCCAGGCCTGAGCAGGCCACGTTCCACCAGCTGGCGGTCGAGATGGACCGCCAGCGCCGCCGCCACCTCCCGGCGCTCCGCCGCAGACATCAGGTCGCGGGCCGCAAGCCGCTCTGCGCGCTTTTGCCGCCGCCAGGCGGGCAGGTCGTCTTCGGGCCGGATCTCTGTCATCGCATTCCCCCACGGCCAGGTCACCTGGTGCCAGGTCCAGCATGCCGGATCCTGACCGGATCTGCGTGCCATTTGCGCGGCTTTTACACGCCTTTGCGCCATTTTTCGCCGCTGGCCCGGGCTTGTCAGCGCGCAGCCCCGTCGTCATAGTCCCGCAAACCAGCTGCAGGAGATGAGTCATGACCCCCTCCCAGACATTCAGAATGGCAAGCGCTGCTTTTTTTCTGACCGGGATGGCGCTGGCGCCGATGGCCATGGCCGAGACGCTGCCGGATCTTGCCGGTCGCGAGGTCGTGGTTGCGACCGAGAACACCTATCCGCCGCTGCAATATATCGGGCCCGAGGGCAAACCTGTCGGCTGGGAATATGATGCGGTCACCGAGATCGCCAGACGGCTGAACCTGACGGTGAAATACGAGAATACGAGCTGGGATGCGATGATCCCGGCGATTTCGGCGGGCCAGTATGATGTCGCGATGAACGGTATCACCATCAAGGAGGAACGGCTGGAAGCGGTTGATTTCTCTCAGCCCTATATGCTGTCGCAGATGCTGATGGTTGTCCGGGGCGATGAAAGCCGCTTTACCGATGCGGCATCATTCGCAGCGGACAGCGATTTGCTGATGGCGGCGCAGCCCGGCACGACGCCCTTTTATGTGGGCGTCTATGACGTGCTGGATGGCGACGAGAAAAACCCGCGTATCGTGAAATTCGAGACCTTCGGCGCGGGCCTTCAGGCGCTGCAGGCCGGCGATGTCGATCTGGTTCTCTCGGACAGCACCGCAGCGCATGGCTATGTCGATACCTCGGGCGGGGCGCTGAAGATCATCGGTGCGCCGCTGGGGGCAGAGGAATTCGGGTTCATCTTTCCGAAAGGCTCGGATCTGGTTCAGCCCTTCGATGCGGCGATCAGCGCGATGGAGGCGGATGGCAGCCTTGAGGCGCTGAACCGCAAATGGTTCTTTGACACCAGGGATGGCGGCTGAGAGCGGCCGGACCAGGCCCGGTGAGCGGGCGTCGCAGGCAGGAAGCCGGGCCGGATTTTCCCTGGTGGCTGCTGGCGCTTGGCGGGCTTTTGTTGTGGCTTTTCGCGGAAATCCTCTCGGATGAACATTACCGCGCCGCGCTGGTGATGCTGTCCGAAGGCATCCGGATCACCGTTCTGGTCTCGCTGACCGCTTTTGCGGGTGCCTGTCTTCTGGGCCTCGTGCTGGCGATGATGGCCCTGTCGCAGCGGATCTGGCTCAGGCAGATCGCAAGGTTCTATGTCGAGCTGATGCGCGGCATTCCGATGATGGTCCTGCTTTTATATGTGGCCTTCGCGCTGGCGCCTTTGCTGATCCTGGGTGTGAACCGCGTGGGTGGCCTCTTCGGAGCCGACCCCCTGACCACCCGTGACTTCCCGCTTTTGTGGCGTGCGGTCCTTGCGCTGGTGCTGGCCTACAGCGCCTTTCTGGCCGAGATTTTCCGCGCCGGCATCGGTGCCGTCAATCAGGGCCAGGTCGAGGCCGCCGATGCACTTGGCCTGAGCCGCTGGCAACGCTTTCGCCTGGTGGTCTTCCCCCAGGCCTTCCGGCTGATCCTGCCACCTTTGGGCAATGATTTCATTGCGATGGTCAAGGACAGCTCGCTGGTGGCGGTGCTGGGGGTGACCGATATCGCGCAATTGGCCAAGGTCGCCTCCTCGACCAATTTCCGCTATATGGAAACCTATAATGTGGCGGCGATGCTGTATCTGGTGATGACGCTGGGCCTGTCGCTGGTGCTGCGCTGGATCGAGCGTCGGCTGGCAGTGCGGCCTGAGCCGGGGGGCTCTGCCAGCCGCAGGTGAAAAGGGGGATCCGCCGGAAAGAGGGCTCCGCCCCCGGCCCCCCTTGCGGGGCGCCTGTCGCGGGATATTTAAAGACAGAGAATGGATCTGAAGAAAGAGGTGTCGCGATGAATGTTCTCCTTGAGAAATGGGACACCCCTTTCGGGCTGCCGCCCTTTGAACAGATCCGGGATGAGGATTTCGCGCCGGCTTTCGATGCGGCACTGGCGGCGGCGCGGGACCGTATTGGCGCGATCAGCGCCGGCGAGGCGCAGGATTTTGCCGGCGTGATCGAGGCGCTGGAACTGGCAGAGCGTGAGCTCGATCAGGTGGCGGGGGTGTTCTACAATCTCGCCGGTGCGGATTCCAACGAGGCGCGCGAGGCCTTGCAGCGCGATCTGGCGCCGAAGCTGAGCGCATTTTCTTCGGAAGTGACCAATAACAAGGGCCTGTTTGCGAAGATCGAAGCGCTTTGGCAGGCGCGCGCGGATCTGGGACTGACCGCAGAGCAACTGCGGGTGCTGGACCTCTACCGGCAGATGTTTGTCAGATCGGGCGCGGGGCTTGATGGCGCGGCGGCGGAACGTCTGACCGCCGTGAAGTCGCGGCTGGCGAGCCTTGGCACCAGCTTCAGCCAGAATCTGCTGGCCGATGAGCGCAGCTGGTTCATGGAGCTGGCCGAAGATGACCTCGAAGGCCTGCCGGGTTTTGTTGTCGAAGCCGCGCGCGCGGCGGGGGCGGAGCGCGGGCTTGGCCCGGTGGTGACGCTTTCCCGTTCGCTGATCGTGCCGTTTTTGCAATTCTCGCCCCGGCGCGCCCTGCGGCAAAAGGCATGGGAGGCCTGGGGGCAACGCGGCGCCAATGGCGGGGCGACCGACAACCGTGGCATTGCCGCCGAGACGCTCGCCTTGCGCGAAGAACGGGCAAAGCTGCTCGGCTATCCGGATTTCGCGCATTTCAAGCTGGAACCGGAAATGGCGAAAACGCCCGAGGCAGTCAGGGATCTGTTGATGCGGGTCTGGGCGCCTGCGCGCAAAAAGGCGCTGGCGGATGGCCAGATACTGGAGGCGATGCTGCATGCGGATGGCATTGACGGGCCGCTGGAACCCTGGGACTGGCGCTATTACTCCGAGAAGCGGCGCCTTGCGGAACATGATCTCGATGAGGCGGTGATCAAGCCCTATCTCTCGCTTGATGCGATGCTGGCGGCGATGTTCGGCTGTGCCACCCGGCTTTTCGGTCTGGAATTCCGCGAGATCTCCGGGCCGTTCTACCACCCGGATGTGCGCGGCTGGGAAGTGACCCGTGACGGCCGCCATATCGCGGTTTTCCTTGGCGATTACTTCGCGCGGGGTTCGAAACGGTCGGGGGCCTGGTGTTCGGCGATCCGGTCGCAGCGCAGGCTTGGCGGTGATCAGCGCCCCGTCGTGGTCAATGTCTGCAACTTTGCCAAGGGAGATCCGTGCCTCTTGTCTTATGACGATGCGCGGACCCTGTTCCATGAATTCGGCCATGCGCTGCACCAGATGCTGTCGGATGTGACCTATGGCTTCATCTCGGGGACCAGCGTGGCGCGCGATTTCGTCGAACTGCCGAGCCAGCTTTACGAGCATTGGCTGGAAGTGCCGGAAGTGCTGGAGGAATATGCCCGCCATTACCAGACCGGCGAAGCGATGCCCGCAGATCTGCGCGACCGGCTGTTAGGGGCCTCGACCTGGGATCAGGGCTTTGCCACGGTCGAGTTCCTCGCCTCGGCTCTGGTCGATCTGGAATTCCATTCCGGCCCCGCGCCCCAGGATCCGATGCAGAAACAGGCCGAGGTGCTTGCCGCAATCGGCTTGCCCCATGCGATCCCGATGCGCCATGCCACGCCGCAATTTGCACATGTGTTTTCCGGCGATGGATATTCCTCGGGGTATTACAGCTATATGTGGTCGGAAGTGATGGATGCCGATGCCTTTGCTGCCTTTGAAGAGACCGGCAATGCCTTTGATCCGGAAATGGCGGCAAAGCTTGAACGCTACATCCTCTCGGCCGGTGGCTCGGAAGACCCGGAACAGCTTTATCTGAAGTTCCGCGGCGCCATGCCGGGGGTGGAGGCGCTTTTGAAGGGCAGAGGGCTTCTCGAGCCGGTCTGACCCCTCAAAGGCACATTGCCGCAGAAAACCCACGTCCTGGTCAGCCCGGGAGGTTGCCATGACGTGGGATTTTGTGCATTGAAGGCGCGGACGGTCCCGTGGCTCAACTGGATAGAGCAGCCCCCTCCTAAGGGGCAGGTTACAGGTTCAAGTCCTGTCGGGATCACCATTTTATACCTGTATATCAGCATCTTGGCATTTTGCGTCAAAGAGATGATGCCGGACGATGCAGGAAACTACGCGACCGAAATGACCGTATTTGCGAAGCGCTCGTACAAATCTCTTGCACGATGTACGGGATTCGTTCTGCCAGCTACCTGAGGTCAGCGACCTGATCCGCCCGAAACCCTGACCACACCTCATCTCCGGCCACCACCAGCGGCCCTTGCCGGGATCCCGCGATCCGCGCCAGCCGCACGGCCTCTTCCGGCCAGTCAGCCCCTGACCGCTGCAGCGGGCAAGGGTGAAGACCGCAATACGGGCTGCGACACAGATCCGGAGGTACATTCCGGTTCGGATCCTGTGCTATGCTCTGAGGCCAGCATCCTTCGCATTTTCCGACCGGGTCAGACCTCGCGAATTTGACCGCAAGGATCGGAGTGGGGATGCCGGATGACGGGGTTAATCTGATCCTGTAATGAGCAGGACCATGAGGGGCATCATGATGACGACCCGTAATTCAGCTGTCGCAACCACGTCTGCGACCGAACAGGATCCGCGCTGGCAGAGCGTGGTGGCACGCGAGGCGGCGGCTGATGGCCGCTTTGTCTATGCGGTAAAGACCACGGGCGTCTATTGCCGCCCCTCTTGCCCCTCGCGCAGGGCGAAGCCGCAAAATGTGCGCTTTTTCGATCTTCCGGATGAGGCGGAGGCGGCGGGCTACCGCCCCTGTCAGCGCTGCGCGCCGCGTGGGCCCTCGGTGACCGAGGCGAATGCCGCGCTGGTCGCCGCCGCCTGCCGGCTGATCGAGGCCTCCGAAGAGGTGCCGAAGCTGCAGGATCTGGCAGCAAAGATCGGCATGAGCCCCTGGTGGTTCCACCGGCAGTTCCGGGCAGTGACCGGGCTGACCCCGGCGCAATGGGCCAGCGCGCATCGCCGGCGCAAGGTCCGGGCCGAGCTGGCCGACAAGGGCAGCAGCGTGACCGGCGCGATCTATGGCGCGGGCTTTGGCTCTGGCAGCCGGTTTTACGAAGGCTCGGACGCGGCGCTTGGCATGACCCCGACGGCTTTTCGCAATGGCGGCAAGGATGCCGAGATCCGGTTTGCGGTCGGGGCGAGCAGCCTTGGCGCGATCCTGGTTGCGCAAAGTGACCGGGGCATCTGCGCCATTACCCTGGGCGATGACCCCGAGGCGCTGGTCCGGGATCTGCAGGACAGCTTTCCCCGCGCCAGGCTGATCGGTGATGACCCGGAATTCGAGGCGCTGGTGGCCCGGGTTGCGGGCCTGGTTGAGGCGCCGCAGACCGGGTTTGATCTGCCTCTCGATATTCGGGGCACCGCGTTTCAGGAACGGGTCTGGCAGGCGTTGCGGCAGATCCCGCCGGGAGAGACCGCCTCTTACGCCGATATCGCCCGCCGCATCGGCGCGCCAAAAGCGGTGCGTGCGGTCGCCCAGGCCTGCGGCGCCAACCGGATCGCGCTCGCTATCCCCTGTCATCGCGTGATCCGCAATGATGGCGCGCTGTCGGGCTATCGCTGGGGCATTGCCCGCAAACGCGCGCTGCTGGAAAAGGAGGGTGGATTGTGAGCGGTCTGTCTGAGGTCAGCACTTCGCCCGTTCCCGCGCCTGATGTCGCATCCGGCGCTGTGGACAGGCTGCGCCAATATGACTGGGCCGCCTTTGCCGCCGGGATGGACAGTTTTGGCTGCGCGGTTCTGCCAGGGCTTCTTTCACCCGGGGAATGCGCGGATCTTGCCGGGGATTATGGTGCAGAGGCGCCGTTTCGCAGCCATATCCACATGGCACGGCATGGCTTTGGCCGGGGCGAATACAAGTATTACCGCTATCCGCTGCCGGATCTGATCGCGGGGCTGCGGAGCGCGCTTTATCCGCATCTCGCCGGGCTTGCGAATGACTGGAGCGCGCGTCTGGGGGCAGGGCGGGTCTATCCGGATCGCCATCAGGATTTCCTGCGCGACTGCCATGAGGCCGGCCAGACACGTCCGACACCGCTCCTCCTGCAATATGGGCCGGGCGATTTCAATTGCCTGCATCAGGATCTCTATGGCGATCTGGCCTTCCCGATCCAGGTGGCCTTCCTTCTGTCCGAGCCGGGGCGCGATTTTACCGGCGGCGAGTTTGTGCTGACCGAGCAACGCCCCCGGATGCAGAGCCGGGCCGAGGTGGTGCCACTGGCGCAGGGTGACGCGGTCGCATTTGCGGTGCATAACCGGCCGGTCGAGGGCACAAGAGGCAGCTACCGTGTCAACCTTCGTCATGGCGTCAGCCGCATTCGCTCCGGGCAAAGGCATACACTTGGGATCATCTTCCATGACGCCCGATGATCAGACCGGAGATCCGACCACTGACCTGACCGGTAAGTCTGCCGCTGCGCTGACCATCGGCAGCATCGCGACCCCGCTGGGTGCGCTGATCATGGTCACAGATGCGACGGGCGGGCTGATGGCATCGGAATATGCGGACCATGAGGACCGGCTGCACCGGCTGCTCTCGCGCCGCATCGGGCCGGTCAATCTGCGACCCGGGGCGATCCCGCGCCGGGTGGCTGCGGCGGTGGAGGCCTATTTCGCGGGCGATCTGGCGGCGACAGACGGGATCGCGGTCTGTCTGACGGGCAGCCCGTTCCAGAACCTCGCCTGGGCGGCCTTGCGCCGCATCCCGCCCGGCAGACCGGTGACCTATGGCGAACAGGCGCTCCGGATCGGCAGGCCGGGCGCGGCGCGGGCAGTGGGGCGTGCGAATGGCAGCAACCCGTTCAACCTGATCCTGCCCTGCCACCGGCTTGTCGGTGCGGATGGCGCATTGACGGGCTATGCTGGCGGGCTGGAACGCAAGCGATGGCTGCTCGATCACGAGGCGCGCTTTGCCGCGCCGGGGTGATGTCACAGCAAGGCTTCACCTCATCGGCAAATGACGGCAAGGTCCGCCGGTCAGATTCCCCCGACCGTCCGCGCTTTCCGGCTGGCCGTGACAGGGGGCTGCACCGCAAAGGAGAGCATGATGACCAACAAAAACACCGCCGCGCTGGATTTCCTGGCCACCCGCCTGTCGCAGCCGGCCAGGATGTTTAACCCGCCGGTGCCGTCGCGGGACGAGCTGACCGCGATGCTGCAGCTGGCGCTCCGGGTGCCCGATCATGGCAAGCTGGAGCCCTGGCGCCTGATCGTGCTGGAAAAACCCGATTTCACCCGCCTCGCCGATCTGGCCGAGGCACGGGCGAAAGAGATGGGAGCGGATGCGGAAAAACTTGAAAAGGGGCGCGGCCAGTATGATCGCGGCCATCTGGCGGTGGTGGTGATTTCCGCGCCGAAAGCCTCGGATAAGATCCCTGTGGAAGAGCAGGTGCTGTCTGCGGGCGCGCTGTGCATGTCGCTTTTGTCGGTGGCGACGGCCTCGGGCTGGGGGGCGAACTGGCTCAGCGGCTGGCCGGCACATGATGCGGTGTTCCGGGCGCGGGCCTTTGGCTGCCAGGGCGCCGAGACCGTGGCGGGCATCATCCATATCGGCACAGCCGCGCATGCGTTTCCCGACCGGCCGCGCCCGGATCCTGCGCGGGTGGTGCAATGGGGGCTCGGGCCGGCCTGATCCCCCTCAGGCGCTGCCGGCCGCGCTGATTTTTGTCCTGTCTGCGCTGATCCAGGCCGCGCCCTTCATGGGAATGGCCTGGAACACTTCTGCTTTCCACCGCTTGGGCGCGGTGTGGGCCTGTCAGGATGCCGGCGTTTGCACGCTGTCTTTCGGCTCCAGAATACCCCGGAAATCAAGGTCTTCGATGGTGATGCCGCCCCAGAGGATCACCGCCGCCATCGCCCCCCAGATCACCAGTGCAAAGCCCGTGGCGATCAGGGCCGAGCGGCCGATATTTTCTTCGGCCGGCGCCCCGGCGGGGGTGCCCGGAACGATATCGCCCGCCTCGGCCTGGGTGCGGGTGCGCAGCATCAGCACGATGTAGAAGGTCAGAAACCAGGTGACCGCGAAGAGGACGACGCCAGAGGTGAGGTTCATACCTGTTCAAGCTCCACAAGACAGCCGTTGAAATCCTTGGGATGCAGGAAAAGGACGGGTTTGCCATGGGCGCCAATCTTCGGCTCGCCATTGCCCAGCACCCGCGCACCCTGCGCCTTCAGCCGGTCACGGGCCGCGATTATATCCTCGACCTCATAGCAGATATGGTGAATGCCGCCCGAAGGGTTCTTTTCCAGAAAGCCATTGATCGGAGAGTTTTCGCCCAGCGGATACAGCAGTTCGATCTTGGTATTCGGCAATTCGATGAAGATCACCGTCACGCCATGATCGGGTTCATCCTGAGGGGCGCCGACTTTTGCGCCAAGCGTGTCGCGATACTGGCGCGCGGCGGCTTCAAGATCGGGCACGGCAATGGCGACATGGTTCAGACGTCCGATCATCGGCTTCTCCTGCTTCATGTAGGGTCTCCTGGACTTATGCGCGCCGGGGCAGGGCGGGGCAAGGGGGAGAGAGGCCTCTGTTAACGCAGGCTTCATCAGAGATCTGCGAGGCTGGAGGGAGAGAATCACCCCGACCGCCGCCGCGAAAGGATCAGCCCTATGGCCAGCCGTCTTCCCGCCAGTCCGGTTGTATTGCCCGGTCTTCTGCCTGTCGCCCTGTCGCTGCCCCTGCGGGGGCTGACGGTGCTTGCGGTGGAAGACAGCCGCTTTGCCAGCGAGGCGTTGCGGCTGATGTACCAGCGCTCGGGCGCGCGTCTCAGGCGGGCGGAAAGCCTGGCGGCTGCGGCCTCACATCTGGGGATCTACCGGCCGGATCTGATGATTGTCGATCTGGGTCTGCCCGATGGGCGGGGCGAAGATCTGATCAGCGGCCTGAGCGGGACAGGCGGGCCGGTGGTGCTGGGAACCAGCGCCGACAGCGACGGGATGACGCGGGCGATGCGGGCGGGGGCCGCGGGCTATCTCGGCAAGCCGCTGCCCGATCTTGCCGGGTTTCAGGCGGCAGTTCTGGCGCATCTGTGCGACCGGCATCTGCGCGGCGCGCCTGGCGGTGGGGGCGACCCCGCTGCTGTGGAACCCGATCCGATGGCGCTGCGCGATGATCTGCGGCTTGCCGAGGCCAGATTGCAGCATGCCCCCACAGCACAGGCCACCCGCGACTGGCTGCGCGGATTTCTGGCCGGCCTCGCGCTGCAAAGTGGCGATGAGGCGCTGAAATCCGCGGCCGAAGCGGTCAGCCGCAATGGCGATCCCGGTCCTATCCGGGCGATCCTCAGCGAAAAGATCCGGCAGATGCCGGCTTTCCTGCCACCTGGTAAAAGCTCCGGCAGCACGCGGCAGGGCTGGGTCTGAGGGGGCCGGGCATGAGGGGCCGTCTTCCGCGAGAGCCGGGTGGATGGTTTCTCCGGCTGCTGGCCCGGGAAGGCGGCTGCAAAAATCGCATGGAGATGAGGGAGGGCACCGGTTACATGAGATTGACGCTGATGTTCTTAGAAAACGAATATTTTGCAATGGGTTACGCCGGTCCGTGCAAGACTTCTACCACAGGGCAGCCGCTTAAAAGACGAGCGAGTGTTATAACCGTCCGCAGGAAAGCACCAGGCGCAAACGCGCATGCGACCTGGCATTGGCAAAGGCTCAGGCCGGTCCGGGCTCGGGCCCTTCCGATACCCGCTCTTGCGTTTCGTTCCCTCGTTCAGATCCGTCCCGGTTCACAAAAGCCCGGGATCCCGGACCGCCAGCAAAGGGCGTGTCAGATCCGAGAGGCGGGTCTTCTGCCGGTCTTCGATGTCGAAATTTGACGGATCAAGCCAGGCCTTATGCGCTGCCTCCAGCGCTGGCCATTCCTTGTCGATTACTGAGAACCAGGCCGTATCGCGGCTGTGACCCTTTACAATCATATGCTGGCGGAAGACCCCTTCAAAGCTGAAGCCCAGCCGCTGCGCCGCGCTGCGCGAGGGCAGGTTCAGCGCGTTACATTTCCACTCATAGCGACGATACCCGGCGGCAAAGGCCCAGCCCATCATCAGATGCATCGCTTCGGTCACCGCCACCTTGCGCTGCAAAACGGGTGAAATGCAGATATGGCCCACCTCGACCGACCCGCTATCCGGTGCGATCCGCAGGAAAGAGGCGACCCCACTGGCCCGCCCGGTTTCCAGATCGCGCAGCACAAGGAAATACGGATCCCTGTCGCCCTCAGAGGCTTCGGTCCAGCGGTGATAATCCGCAGCCGTGGCGAAAGGCCCGTAGCCCATATAGTCCCAGAGCCGGTCATGGCCGGCGAAACTGTCATGAAGCTCGGCCGCATGTTGCCAGGCCGAAAGCGGCTCGAGCCGCACATTGCGCCCTTCGAGTGCGAGACTCGCAGGCGATGGCGGCGGCGTCCAGTCGGGCAGGGCTTCGCCCCAGACCGGCCCCGGTTTGGTCTGATCATTCTGCATTGCCCGCCCTCCGCTGACTGTCCGGAGCGAGGCTAGGCAGCGTCCTTGCCGCGGGCAAGAAGTCACGGGATCTGGACTGATTTTCAGAGCATGACTGGCCTTAGGGTGATGGAGCGCCGAACCCGTTGAAATCCGCCTCGCTCAGGGTGACACCCGCCGCCCGCAGCCCGGCATAGCCAAGCGCCATCTGGAAGTAAAACGAGGGCATGCCAAAGAGGTGCAGGAAGTTTCCGGCGGAAAGATCCAGGGGAATCCCGTTGATCTGCCGCCGGATCCTGCGAGACGGGTCGGGGTCAAACTCGGTTGGCTTCATGCCGCCCAGCAAGGCCCGCGCCACTGCAAGACGCGGCCCGAGCGCCTCTGGCAAATCCGGCAGCTCTCGCCCTGCCAATGGGAAGCAGATCTCAATGGAAAGGCCCGCCGCGATGGAAAATCGCTGGCGGGCCGTCATGTCCTGGAAGGGCTGATCCAGCGCCTCGGGCCCCGCAATCGCCACCATATCCGCAATGCGCGAAAGGGAATGGCGAAAGACGGGGACCGTGGTCTGATACATCATGCGTCCTTCGGGATCACCCTGAGGCGCAATTCGCGCAGCTGATCATTCGTCGGATCAGAAGGCGCGTTCATCAGCAGGTCTTCGGCGCGCTGGTTCATCGGGAACATGATAACCTCGCGGATATTGGTGGTATCGGCCAGCAGCATCACCAGCCGGTCGATCCCTGCCGCACAGCCACCATGGGGCGGCGCGCCATATTTGAACGCCTTGACCATGCCGCCGAACCGCTTGTCGACCTCGGAATTCGGGTAACCAGCGAGTTCAAACGCCTTATACATGATTTCCGGCTTATGGTTGCGGATGCCGCCCGAGATGATCTCATAGCCATTGCAGGCCAGATCATACTGATAGGCATAGACATTCAGCGGATCGCCCGACAGCGCCTCAAGCCCGCCCTGCGGCATCGAGAAGGGGTTGTGGGAGAAGTCGATCTTGCCCTCGTCGGTCTTCTCATACATCGGGAAATCGACGATCCAGGCAAAGCGGAAGCTGTTTTCTTCGGTCAGCTTCAGCTCGCGGCCGATCTCGTTCCTGGCGCGGCCTGCGACCGATTCAAACACATCGGGCTTGCCGCCGAGGAAGAAGACGGCGTCGCCGACATCGAGACCCAGTGAGTTGCGGATGGCTTCGGTCCGCTCTGCACCGATGGCTTTGGCGATGGGGCCGGCAGCCTCGGTCGAGCCATCTTCGGCCTTGCGCCAGAAGATATAGCCCATGCCCGGCAGGCCCTCTTTCTGGGCAAACGCATTCATGCGATCGGCGAATTTGCGCGAGCCGCCGGTCGGCGCGGGAATGGCGCGGATCTCGGTGCCCTCATTCTCCAGGAGGTTCGCGAAGATCGCGAAGCCCGAACCCCGGAAATGCTCGGACACATCGACCATTCTGATCGGGTTGCGCAGATCCGGCTTGTCCGAACCATACCATTTCAGGCTGTCGCGATAGGAAATCAGCGGCCAGTCGGCATAGACCTTGCGGCCCCCCCGAACTCTTCGAACAGGCCCTGCAGCACCGGCTGGACGGTCGCGAAAACGTCTTCCTGGGTGACGAAAGACATCTCGATATCGAGCTGGTAGAAATCGGTGGGCGAGCGGTCGGCGCGCGGGTCTTCATCACGGAAGCAGGGCGCGATCTGGAAATAGCGGTCAAAGCCTGCGACCTGGATCAGCTGTTTGAACTGCTGCGGTGCCTGGGGGAGCGCATAGAACTTGCCGGGATGCAGGCGCGAGGGCACGAGGAAGTCGCGCGCGCCTTCGGGGCTGGATGCCGTGATGATCGGGGTCTGGAATTCGTTGAACCCCTGATCCCACATGGAATTGCGCAGCCAGCGCACGACATTCGAGCGCAGGATCATGTTCTTATGCATCGTCTCGCGACGCAGATCGAGGAAGCGGTAGGTGAGGCGGGTTTCCTCAGGGTATTCGGTTTCGCCGAAAACCGGCAGCGGCAGGTCGCCGTCAACCGGGCCGAGCACCTCGACGCCGGTCGCATAGACCTCGATCTCGCCGGTCGGGATCTTTGCGTTCACAAGGCTTTCGTCTCGCGCTTTCACACGGCCGTCGATGCGGATCACCCATTCCGAGCGCACCTTGTTCAGCTCGGCAAAGGCCGGGCTGTCGCTGTCGGCCAGCACCTGGGTGATACCGTAATGGTCGCGCAGGTCGATGAACAACACGCCGCCATGATCGCGCACCCGGTGCACCCAGCCCGAGAGACGCACATTTTCGCCGACATTGGCGCGTGCGAGGCCCGCACAGGTATGGCTGCGATAGGCGTGCATCATCAGTCCCCTTTCCGAGGTGTTTTTCCAGGCCCCGGTAAAACGCGCCTCATGAGAAGAAGTCAAGCCCGGCCCCGCCATGTTGCCCGCTGCACAAACCGCAGCGCCAGCCGGCGGGCAAATGAAAAGGCCCGCCAGTGCGGCGGGCCTCAGGGGTGAGCCCGATCAGTTCTGGTTCGGGATGTCGCCGGTGATGCCTTCGACATAGAAGTTCATCGTGGCGAGCACGCCGTCATCAGCGACTTCGCCTTCTGCCAGCCAGGCCGAGCCATCCTGCTTGTTCAGCGGGCCGGTGAAGGGGTGCCAGGTGCCGGCGGCGATTTCGTCACGAACCTTTTCGGCAGCGGCTTTCACCTCGGCCGGGACGGCTTCGGTGATCTCGCCGATCTCGACTTCGCCGCCCGCGATGCCTTCCCAGGCCGCCGATTGCTCATAGGTGCCATCCATCAGAGCGCCGACGCGCTTGATGTAATAGGGCGCCCAGTTGTCGATGATCGCCGAGACGCGGGGCGAGGGCTTGTAGGCCGACATATCCGAGGCCTGACCAAAGCCGATCACGCCCGGAACCTTGGCGGCTTCTGCCAGCGGTGCGGTGGAATCGGTGTGCTGCAGGATCACATCGACGCCCTGGTCGATCAGCGCCTTGGCGGCATCGGCCTCTTTTGCCGGATCGAACCAAGTATAGGCCCAGACGATCGACATGTTGACATCGGGGTTCACCTTCTTGGCGTGGATGAATGAGGCATTGATGCCCTGGATGACTTCGGGGATCGGGAAGGATCCGATATAGCCGATCTTGTTCGACTTGGTCATATGGCCGGCGATGGTGCCCATGACGGCGCGACCTTCATAGAAGCGTGCGTCATAGGTCGAGACATTCGGCTGGTCGCGTTTGAAGCCGGTGGCATGTTCGAATTTGATATCGGGAAACTGGGCCGCGACGGCCTGGGTCGCATCCATGAAGCCGAAAGAGGTGGTGAAGATGATATTGCAGCCATCCAGCGCGAACTGGGTGATCGCGCGTTCGGCATCAGCGCCTTCGGGGACCGATTCCTGCCAGGCGATCTCGACCTTGTCGCCATATTCCTCGACCAGGGCCAGTGCGCCCTGATGGTGCTGATAGGTCCAGCCGCCATCGCCGATCGGGCCGACATAGATGAAGCAGGCCTTCACCTTTTCCAGGCCCTGGGCCATGGCGGCGCCGCCTGACAGCGCGAGGCCGAGGGTGATGGCGGCAGTTGCCAGCAGGTTTCTGCGTTGCATGGGTAGTCTCCCCGTTCGGGCCGGGGCGGCAGGCCCCGGCAATAGATGCCTCAGCGTGAGGCGTGGAAATTCTGCCCCAGAGAGGCCGGCGCGCCAAAGCTGCGACCGCGACCCGAGGACATGATGACAAGTACGATGATCGTGATGACGTAAGGCGCCATCGCAAGATATTCGACCGGAATGGCATAGCCGGCGGCCTGGAGGTTCGGCCCCAGCACCATCAGCCCGCCGAAAAGCCAGGCACCAAACAGCACGCGCCCGGGCCGCCATGAGGCGAAGACCACAATCGCCAGGGCGATCCAGCCGACGCCATTGGTCATCCGGTCGGTCCATTGCGGCACCCGCACCAGGCTGACATAGGCGCCGCCCATCCCGGCCATGGCGCCTCCGAACAGGATGCACAGAAGCCGGATCCGGTTGACCTTATAGCCAAGCGCATGGGCCGCCTCATGGCTCTCGCCCACGGCGCGGATGATCAGCCCGGCGCGGGTCCGGTTCAGCAGCACCCAGGTGACCAGCACCATCAGCAGCGAGAAATAAACCACCCAGTCGTGGCGGAACAGCATCGGCCCGAGAAAGGGAATATCGCGCAGGGGCCCGAGGTCCACAGGCGTGGTGACCGGCGGCTTGATGCCGTTATAGCCCTGGCCCGCCAGCGACGAGACCCCGATCCCGAAAAGGGTCAGCGCAAGGCCGGTGGCAACCTGATTGGCCTGGAACACCAGTGTCAAAAGCGCGAAGATCAGCGAGAAGGCCGCGCCAGAGGCGGCACCGATGGCAAAGCCCGCGACCGGGCTTTGCAAGGTGACGGCGGCGATAAAGCCGCTGACCGCGCCGATGATCATCATTCCCTCGACGCCGAGGTTCAGCACACCCGAGCGCTCCACCACCGTCTCGCCAAGGGCTGCGAGCAGGATCGGCACCGCGCCCACCATCAGCGAGGCGAGGAGGATCGCCACATCAA